>JAQXEH010000024.1 GCA_029250925.1 Hellea sp. | reverse complement strand
AGAAAAAAGAAAGAAAAAATAGAAGTTTTCAACATTTTTAGCGTGATTTATTTCGCATTTAGATTATATATCATATTCATGAATACTAACTCATTAAGCTTTACACCCATAAAAATTGGTCCGCTGACATTAAAAAATCGTTTCATCAAAGCGGCTACAAATGAAGGAATGTGTAAAAATGGTATAATATCTAAAGGCCTCTCTAAATTTCATGAAGAAGTAGCCAAGGGTGGAGCCGCGATGACCACTGTAGCTTATTGTGCAACTTCTAAAGACGGACAAACTTTTATCGATCAAGCGCATCTTTCTAAAAATACCACGAAGGACTTTAAGTCACTAACAGACGCAGTTCACAAACATGGAGCAGCAGCTCAAGCACAAATTACACATGCAGGTGCCTTTACATTTCTTCCCAAACAATTTTCTTCTCTAAAACCCATATCAGCTAATGGAGGGTTTAATAAATTTGGTGTTATGACTGGACGTTATCTAAAACAAAAGATGACACGTGATGACATGGATAAAATTTCTAATGAATTTGTGCAGGCGGCTATTCACGCAAAGGAGTCAGGTTTTGATGCTATAGAAATCCACATGGGCCATGGATATCTATTAGCTCAATTCATAACACCTTTTTATAATACACGGAAAGATATATATGGGGGTAATATTGATAATAGAATGCGCTACCCAAAGGAAGTACTTTCAAAAGTTCTTGATGCAGTAGGAAATGATATAGCTGTCACTGTTAAATTCAGTCAAACTGATGGGAAAATAGGAGGAAATACCATAGAGGAAGGCATTGAAATTGCAAAAATACTTGAGAACTCTGGAGCTCACATGGCGCAATTATCTAATGGTCTTAATGTTGAGTCCATTGATACAATGTTTGGCAATCCCCTCCCAAAATCTTCGGTAAAGCCTAAAAATTTAATCATAAGAGTTGGAATGTTAATGCAACCAAAAAGTAATGAACCTGACAAAGAATTTAAACAACTTTATTCACTTGAAACTGCAAAAAAAATCCGAAATGCTGTTGATATGCCGCTTTGTTACTTAGGGGGCGCCCAAAATATATCTAATATTAATACAGTAATGTCGGAGGGTTTCGATGCAATTGGTTTAGGTAGGGCACTTATTTATGATCCTAATTTAGTAAATTCCCTACAAAATGGAAGCGTTCGTAATTCAGGCTGTACCGCTTGTAATCAATGCGTTACTCTGATGTATACACCAGGGGGCACTGCTTGCGTTGAGGATGGAGGTTATGGTGGTCATAAACCAGAATTAAACACTATACCTGCTTCTCAATACTGATTTAGAGTTAATTGGAGATAACTATGGCAAAAACAAATGAATATGGAATAGGTCAGTACACATTCCCGCGTGGATGGTTTATGGTCGGTGAATCTGCAGAGGCAACGAATAAACCATCATCTCTTCGTTACTTCGGTCGAGACTTGATAATGTACCGTGGAGCGTCAGGGCGAGTGGTTATAATGGATGCCTATTGCCCACATATGAAAACCCATTTAGCTAAAAATGATACTTCATATGTAGTGCTTGATGGTAAACAGGTTGAGGGTGATGATATTCGCTGTCCGTATCATGCGTGGAAATTTGGACCGGACGGAATATGTAATGAAATTCCCTATTCACCTGCCCCTATACCAAAAGCAGCAAAAATCAGAAGTTACCCCGTTCAAGAGTGGGGAGGACTAATCCTAGTGTGGCATGATGAAGAAGAAAAGGAGCCAAACTTTGAACCCCACCCTTTACCTGAGTGGGATGACCCTAAGTGGGTAAACTGGAAAGTTGATCACCTAGGCACGCTTGATTGCCACCCCCAAGAGATAATTGACAATATGACTGATAAGGCTCATCTGGGTCCAATTCACGGTTCGACGGATATGCAATACTTCGAAAGCGAATGCAAAGACCATGTAATCCGTCAAGTTCTGGCAGCTGGGCATCGTACACTTGCGGATGATATAATGACTAATGACACTTGGTACACTGGTCCTGGAATACTCTTATCGAGAATGAATGGTTATTATAATTCCCTAATGATGATATGTCATACCCCAATCGAAGACGGAAGTGTGAGAGCATGGCACGGATTAACAGTTCAACCACCAAATTTTCCAATGACAAAAGAAGATGAGGCAGCAGTACCTGCTTTTCAGGAGGGGTCAAAACTCGCATTACTGCAAGATTTTGAGATATGGGCTAACAAGGCCCCATGCATATCTATAATGCAAGTTGTAGGTGATGGTCCCTTTGGAAAGGCACGTGCCTGGTATAAACAGTTCTACAACCCAAGAAAAGAAGCCAAATCATTGCAGAGCAAATCAAATGGCCACTGGGTAACAAAAGGCACAGAGCGTGA
>JAQXEH010000046.1 GCA_029250925.1 Hellea sp. | reverse complement strand
TGCTTTAGCATTCAAGGCTGCATATTCACCGCTTGCCCAGAGGTTATTGTGAATAATAGCAGCCTCAACTCCTATAAAGTTATCTTTTCCCGCAAAGCGGCCCGTATCAACAATACGGCTTGGCGCTACATGGGTGAAGGGGCGTTGACGGTACCTTATATCACTTTCTGTCTTACCTTTTTTTCTATAACGCCAGGATGTACCTAAGTGTACTAAGGTTTGATCTGTTTTAATGGGATTAAAGGTTCCTCTTGCTGAGATTGCATGGCCCTTCTCTGCACCGCCATCACTTTCTAAGTTGGTTGTGAAAACTCCTGCATCAAATGTAAAATTATCGCCAGACGTTCCAACAGAAGCTCCAACACGACGGTCAAAAGAAAAAGCATCGGTGAAGGCAGAACGCTCCAAAGTTGATATAAAGCGTGATGAAGTTTGCTCATCTAAAGAGTTATGGGTCTTAAATTGTCCCAATTTTATCTTAACTTTACTGTTGCTCGGTATGAATTGTATATAAGCGTCCTCTACATTAACTGACTTTCCAGAAGACTTATTGATCTCAAATTTATATTTAATATTTGAGCCGTATTTACCAGAAACATTTAGTCTTGCTCTACGAATTTCTGTATCGCTAATATTTGTATCCGGAGTATCAACATCTGCAGTTGTGTAATCAACCTGAACCCTGCCTCCGACCTTTAATGTTTTATCAGTGGCCCATGAAGTTTCAGAAATCATCATAGTTATTGTAGCTAGGGAAACCGCTACACCCTTAAGTGATTTATATACCATATTAGTCTAACCTCTTAGATATGTTTCTTTTAATTTTAAAAATAAGTTTCTTTTGAAGCTTATCTTACTTGTTCATTTGAGGCATAAATATAACAAAAATTTATATATTTTATGACGCTTTTGTAATAATTTTGTAATATTACAATTTTATAGGCTGTTTTTTATTAGGAAAACGTAAATGCCTAAAGTTAAAACAAACGCATTATTAGCAGAATTTATCGGCAGTACTTTACTGTGCGGAGTTGTTGTTGGTTCAGGAATAATGGCGTTCAATCTTAGTGGGGGTAACATAGCGGTTGCCTTGATTGGCAATTCAATTGCAACTGCTGCTATACTCTGGGTACTTGTTGCAATTTTAGGGCCAATCTCAGGGGCTCACTTTAATCCAGCTGTTACAGTTGCTTTTTACATAGATAAAAAAATAAAAGTACAAAGTGCAATTTTTTATATTTTCTTACAGATATTTGGTTGTATATTAGGCACGTTGCTTGCACATGCCATGTTTGGTCAAGCTTTCCTTCAGATAGCCTCAACAGAAAGAGCTGGTTATCATTTATTATTATCGGAATGGATAGCGACTTTTGCTTTAGTTTTCGCTATATTCGGATCTGTTAGATATGCTCCAAAATCTGTACCCGCTGCAGTTGCCTTAACCGTTTTGGCTGGATATTGGTGGACGTCCTCTACTAGCTTTGCAAACCCCGCAATAACGATTGGTCGGGCCTTAACAAATACTTTTACTGGAATAAATCCTGGTAACCTTATTGGGTTTATCTTGGCACAGTTCTTTGGGGCAGTATCAGCAGTAATTTTATCTAACCGTATTTTCATTAAAACCCAAAAATAATCTGATAATGTGACAGGTGTTTAAATTTATGGTTTTGAGAAAATGGAGCGGGCGATGAGATTCGAACCCACGACCCTCACGTATTTTGTGAATAATTAGCGAAGTTCTGCTAAATCTGCACCATTTTGAACAAAATATGTTTGCCAAAATTTTTCATGGCTTACGTTTTGAAAGTTTTTAATCTTAGGGCGTCTAATATAAATTATATCAACCTCAACTCCATCTAACGGAATACCTGTATAGGGCTTACCCATATTTCTTACATCAGAAAAAGAGTAGTTATTTTTATAATGAGTGAACTCATCTGTGTGCTGCATCAAATCTGAAACCAAAATTAATCTGCGGTTTAATGTGTTAACGCCAAAATCCCTTTTATATGTTAGCCTGTTAATACTTTCAATAATTGGAGAGGATGCCCCAACTTTCAAGTTTGATAAATCATCCAATGCAGCATTCAACTCATCACCAAAACCTTTTTTCCATTGAAATTGTTTTTTCATTTTAGACTCAGTTACTCCAGCAAACTGAGAGCCTTGTCCGGGGTTACACTTTGAAAACAATTCTTTAAATTCAGGCTTGCCTTCTGTATTTCCTGAAAGACGTACTATTGTTAATTTTTCTGAAATAGGCAAATTATCTTTTTTAAATGAAATGGAGTTTTTAAGTCTATATAGATAATCACCATCTATTTTGTCTGTGCCGTCGATTAAGAAAATCGTATGACCAGGGATAGGTTGTCCAATCACACAATTATTTTTATCTAATTCTATTGTTGGTCTTGTAAATGCGAATACACCAACTGCAGCCACTAAAAAGACGCTACTGCCGATCATTAGTATTCCTTTTTTAGTCTCTTTTGCGCGGTGATCTTGTCGTCCTAATCGTCTGGACCTTCTTCGTTCGGAAAGTCTCAGTCCATCTCTCTGCCGAGTCCTATGGCCGCCTTTTCGTCTAGCTCTACTCACGGCAGAACGATCTTAACAAGAGTTTATTCATCATTCCGATAAACTTCCCTGCCAAATTGAATTTCATCAGCAACTTTGTCTTTTAATTTATCAAGAAAGTTTTCCATGTTAATCTTTGCTTGTTTACCATAGGAAATTGATGCATTGATTTGTTTTCTATAAACCTTAGCATTTTCCCTTTGATTCAGCCCAATTTCTTTAACTAGTTCTTCTACATCACCAGTAGATTCAAGTCCTTCGGGTGCATCACTCCAATCTGGGACTCTTTCTTTAAATCGAGGAATAATTACATTATTTCGCCTTTGCACATTTGTGGTCGTGTAAAGGTCAAGCAAAGCATTACCGCTATTTATGCATAATGTTATATCATTAACATGCGTGTCTCTTATTGTCTTTAATTTGCGTAGGGAGTTTTTTGCATTTTTTAATTGATTTTTTTCAAATTCAATTTCCTCATTTTTATAATCCACATAGTCGGTCAGAGTATCGCTGAGAGCTTCGCGTATTTCTTCTCTACTTTGTATATAATCCTCTTCAGCCTCTACACGGGCTTCATTAACCTCTTTAAATCCAGGATATTTGTCTGAAATACTTTGATACCCTTTATAAGTAGAATATATAAATATTAATAAACCAAAAACTAATAATATAAATGCTTCGGGCTCTGTAAGGTTAAAAGGGCCATCTTTTAAATGATCTAAAGTGTTTGTTAATGCACCACCTTCAAAATTTACAGACAGCTCCCGAACATGAGCTACGAAAAAATTTAAGAACACGCCAATAATTGAAAATATGGATACAAAAAATATGCCCGCAAGTTTACGGACAGCCCCACCTTTAACAGCAAGATTAGAAAACAGCTGTCGCAGTCCAAAAAAGCCCAAGACAATTCCAGATGCAATATTTACAAGACTAAGCATAATAGCGAGAAAAAAGCCTCCAACCAAACCATCTGATATGTCTTTAAACATATAGCCATTTAATGCTGTTTCGGCTAATGCTAAAACAGTAATAGATCCGATTACGCCCCATACAGAAGCGGGGTAAATAGCATCCCTTTCTAATTTATGGTCTATTTTAAAGTTAATTAATTTTTGTTTTGCCCTAAGAAAGGTTTCATACTTTAATTTTACATTTTCAGTATCATTTCTCATAATATCTACAGAAACTTCTTGATATAATGATGGCACTACATATTCAAAATTCTTAGCCTTTAAAGCATCTTCATTAAATTCTTTCAAGTTAGGGTGGTTCTTGTCCCGTATTAAATCAAGGCAATCATTGACATGGTCAGAAAATCTAGTTTTTAATTGATCACACCCTCTCCTAGTGCGGGCCCAAATTTCTGCTTCCGTCCCTTTAGGCGTTTTGCTGTTAACTCTTGGTTTGCTTTGTTCTGCATCTTCCCTTGCAGCATCTCGAACTATTTTTTCATCCATATCTTGAGGCATTTTTTCAAGTTTGTAGTTTGCGTTCGGGAACCATACGTCTTTTTGAGTAACATTTTTACGCATTATATTTCACCTGTACTATATAATGCCTCAAATATTCTAAATGCTTGCAGGGAGAAGGAGTCTGAAATATCAAGACTTTTCTTTAATATATCGACAAACTCTAATTCTTTTTCGTGCACCAACCCATCCGCAAAAATAATCTCAACCGCCATGACAAATGCAGTTTTTTTAAGTTTTTCAGAAAGTTTACCACATGCCACGGCTACAGAATTATCATTAGCCATCAGATAATTTCTGGCAGTTTTTAAGATTAACTTATCTTTAAAATCATTGCTATCGGCAAAAAGAGGGCTTTTACTCATTATTTGCCGCAGAACCAGCATTTCGCTAGGCTCTTCAAGCCCATCAGCATAAACTGTACTTAAAAGTAACAATATTAAATAATACTTATCGTCATAGTGAAATCCCTCTTTTACTGATTTAACTTTTAACTTATTAAGTATATTCATATTTTATCCCTTAATTTCGTATAGATAACAAAATTTTTGTTATCAAGAATATAATTAGGTTATAGCTTTGATTAAAAATAGAAAGTCTTTAGGATAGAAGCCTTTTCGGGAAAAACTGGAGCGGGCGATGAGATTCGAACCCACGACCCTCACCTTGGCAAGGTGATGCTCTACCACTGAGCTACGCCCGCTCATTTTGCGTATACTAGACAGAATATAATTCTGACTGTGATAGACGGCGCTATATGGCCTAAAGAATAAATATAATCAAGAAGCTTTAAGATTTTTTTTATTAGTTTAATATTGTTCAAAAAGCATTTAAAGAGGTGTGAATGTCCATTACGCGTAATAATTTATTTCGATACTTAAATGAACTCAATATACAGCACAGTACGATAGAGCATGAACCAATTTTTAAAGTTGAAGACAGTGTTTTACTTAAAAAAAATATGGCTGGGGCAAATACCAAAAACCTTTTTTTAAAAGACAAAAAAGGAGAGCTTTTTTTAGTATGTGCAGTCAGTGATACAAAGATTAATGTCAATAAACTTCACCAAATCATTGGGTGCAAGCGCCTTTCTTTTGGTAAGCCTGAAGTTTTAAAGGATGCTTTAGGGGTGACGCCAGGTTCAGTAACATTGTTTTCAATTATAAATGACAAGAACCTTGAGGTAACATTGGTAATAGACAAGTCTTTAATGAATTATGATATCGTAAACTTTCACCCCTTGTTAAATGATGCAACAACCGCCATTTCTAATAAAGATATGATAAAGTTTGCGAAATCAACTAAGCACGAACCCTTAATTGTCGATTTTGCAAAACTTGAATAAAAAGGTAAAGTTATGAATGAAAGTAGTGAAGTAATCATCGATGGCTCAGACATGAGCTTCATGAAAGATGTTGTTACAGTCAGTCAAGAAACCCCAGTAATTGTAGACTTTTGGGCACCCTGGTGCGGACCATGTAAGCAGCTTATGCCAGTTCTGGAGAGAATTGTAAAAACTGCAAATGGTAAAGTGAAAATGGTTAAAATTAATATTGATGAGAACCCAGGTATTGCAGGACAGCTTGGGGTTAGATCAATACCTGCTGTTTATGCTTTTAAAAACGGAAAGCCAGTTGATGCCTTTCAAGGCGAGCAGCCTGAGTCAGAAATTATAAAATTTGTTGGTAGGCTTACTGGGGAAACAGACCCTGTCGAGGAAGCAAAAGCACTTGCGGTACGCGCCAAAGATAGTCTTGCAGCAGGGGACTCAGGTGGTGCTGCGCAGGATTATGCGCAAGCTCTGTCTTTGGACCCAAATAGTCCAGAGGCAATGGCGGGACTAATACGCCTGTATATTGAAGGTGGTAATGAAACTGCTGCAGCAGAGTTATTAACGTCTGCAGACGAAAGTATATTGGAACATCCAGAAATGAAGGCTGTACAATCAAAATTAGCTTTGATTAGCGTACCTGAAGAACCCGATATTACTCTTGAATTACTATCAAACATTGAAGCAAATCCTGACAATTTAGATATGCGTCTAGCAGCTGCAAAGGCACTTGCTGGGGTTGGTAGGAACGACGAGGCTGTGGAACACTTATTATATTCCATTTCTAAAAATCGTAGCTACAATAACGAAGCAGCAAGGCTTTTCTTACTTACAATATTTGAGGCTGAAGGTGCAGCATCCGAAGTATCAATAAATGGCCGCAGGGCATTGTCTTCCATCCTTTTTGCGTAACCCCTCGTAGGAATAATATGAGCTCTCACTACAAGTCCCTTACTCGCCGAACTAATCCCGAAGTGGTGCCAATTTTTCCTCTAAATGGGGCAGTTCTCCTTCCGGCATGCGACTTACCTTTGAATATTTTTGAACCACGATATTTGAACATGATAGATGATGCGCTCAAGAACGATCGTCTGATTGGAATGGTTCAAAGCCAAGATGAAAAATTAGCCAAGATAGGTGGACTTGGAAGAATAACGCAATTCTCTGAAGCAGAAGACGGTAGATATATAATAGTTTTAAAAGGGCTTAAACGCTTTAAAGTCATATCCGAAGAGGTTGTTAGCACTCCTTATCGCAAAGCTAGAATTAGCTACCAAGGGTTTGAAAATGATGCTGATGTGCATAATGCAAGTCAAACTACCGAAGCTCTTTCAGGAAAAACCGGGGAAAGGACTACCTTAACCATAGCAATGAAGGCTCTTGCAAAAACATTAAATGTGCAGATCGATTGGAAAAGTTTAGGTGAAATACCGTTACCAATTTTAATTAATCAGGCTGCAATGATAAGTCCCTTTGCTTCGGAAGACAAACAATCTTTAATAGAAGCTGTTTCTACAGATGACAGAAGAAAATTGCTCATAGGTTTAATGCATCTTTATGCGAGTAAAGACATGAAACAAGACCCCAATAAATCTCAACAATAAGATATCAAGTTTAAGAATGGTAGAAAAAGATAAAATATCAATTGATCCGAAAATGCTGAATATTTTGGTATGCCCTAAAACAAAGGGCCCGCTTACCTTTAACAGTGAAACAAATGAGCTTATAAGTAAAAAAGCCAAACTAGCTTACCCCATAAGAGATGGAATACCTATCTTACTAATAGAAAGAGCGCGCATATTAGAATAACTTGACATTATATAAATACCTACCACCTATATGTAATAAGGAGTTTTTATGTCTACATATGATTACGCAGATGCAAGCAAATGGCGCGGCACAACCATCCTATCAGTTAGAAAAAACGGAAAAATAGTTGTTGTAGGCGATGGTCAAGTTAGTGCTGGCAACACTGTTATGAAATCCACAGCAAAAAAAGTACGTACCCTTGCGGGAGGAAATGTTATTACCGGCTTTGCAGGGGCAACCGCGGATGCATTTGCATTACTAGAGCGACTAGAGGCTAAACTTGAGCAATATCCTACCCAGTTAGCCAGAGCTTGCGTTGAGCTAGCTAAAGACTGGAGAACCGATAAATATTTAAGGCAGTTACAGGCCATGATGATAGTCGCAGATAAAAATGATACTTATGTACTTACTGGAAATGGTGATGTTGTAGAACCTGATAAGCTTTTGAGTGGCAGTAGTATAATAGCAATTGGCAGCGGCGGTAACTTTGCACTGTCAGCTGCATTAGCAATGGATGATTACGAGAAAGACGCAGAAGTATTAGCCAAAAAATCAATGTCTATAGCCAACAAATTATGTGTTTTTACTAATGATAACCTTACAGTAGAGACCTTAAAAATAAAATAAAACAATCATTAAGCGGTTTATGGCTTAAGCCGTTTTATAAGGCCCTCTAATTGTTCTGCTGTTTTATATTTAACCCTTAATTCGCCTCCAGGGCCCTTATGACGTAAATTTACTATCAGGCCTATATAATCTGATAGATCGTTTTCAACTTTACGAACATTAGCATCTTTTTGCGCAGGAACGCTTGTTTTGCCGTCGCCTGCCTTTATTCTTCTAACCCAATCTTCTGCTTCACGAACAGATAAGCCTTTTTTTACAATTGCGTCCGCAAGCTCCGTTGGGTCAGGGGCAGCAATTATTGCCCTTGCATGGCCAGTACTAATCCTCCCTTTGGCTAGGTATTCTTGAGCAATGGAGGGTAAAGATAAAAGTCGCAGCATATTGGCAATATGCGGACGGGACTTACCAACAGACTCAGCTATCTCTTGTTGAGTTCTTGAAAATTGTTCAGATAATGCTTTATATGCTAACGCCTCCTCAATTGGGTTTAAGTCTGCGCGTTGCACATTTTCAACAACACCAATTTCCAAAACTTCTTGATCCGTTAGATCTCTTATTAATACGGGCATTGCATCAAGCTTTGCGGTTAGCGATGCTTGCCAACGTCTTTCCCCAGCTACGATTTGGTATAAATCTTCATTATTTCTGTCGCTTTTTGATATTGGCCTTACGAGTATAGGCTGAAGAACCCCTTTGTCTTTAATTGAATCAGTTAGTTCTTTGAGTTTTTCTTTATCAAAATATCTTCTTGGCTGGTCTGGGTTACGAATAAGTTGGTTGATGCCAACTGTAGTTACACCGCTTTTAGACAATGAGTTTTTCTTTAATATATTCCCCTGGCCTTTTTTATCCTCAACCCCATTAAAGTCACCCACAACCGCCGAAACACCAACATCAGACATTAAAGCAGATAAACCTCTCCCCAAACCACGCTCTTTAATTTTTTTATCTGACATATTTATAACCTATTGTTTTTATTTGTTTTTACTCAGCGTGTCTTTCTAGAATTTCATCGCCCAAACGCATATAAGCCTTTGATCCAGCACACTTGGGATCATACATAATAACCGGCTTACCAAATGATGGGGCTTCGGCAACCCGAACGTTTCTTGGGATTATGGTTTTAAATACAGCCCTGCCTAAATGTTTTTTTACATCGGTAGCAACTTGATCTGATAGCTTGTTTCTTTTGTCATGCATTGTTAGCATAACACCATCTATAACAAGGCTTGAGTTAATATTAGCCTTTGCCATTTCTACTGTTTGTAAAAGCTGACTTAAGCCTTCAAGAGCAAAAAATTCACACTGAAGTGGAACTAAAACTGATTTAGCCGCCGCCAATGCATTAATGGTCAACAAATTTAAAGATGGAGGGCAATCAATTAATATATAATCGTATTCCATTCCCCTTATTGCGTTTTTTAATATTGTGGTACGCCCTTGACGGTTTCCTATTTGTAGTTCAGCGCCAGATAAATCAATATGAGATGGAACAATATCTAAACCAGGTACAATAGTACCAATAACCGCAGATGAAATTGGTGTATTATCGATAAAGACGTCATAAATTGTAGTTTTACACGTGGATTTAGATATTCCTAGTCCAGTTGCAGCATTTCCCTGAGGGTCAAGGTCTATCAGAAGTACCCTTTGGTTTCTTAATGTAAGAGCTGCAGCCATATTTATGGTTGTTGTTGTTTTACCAACCCCGCCCTTTTGATTTACAATCGCTATTATACGCTGCTTGGCCATAGTAACCCTAAATTTAATTACTGAACGATAAGCTCTGTAATTTTTAGCAAACATCCCGTGGAATTTGTTCTACTTTGAATCTTTTCCACGTTAAAACTCCACTTTTTTCTAGCTGCAGTCAACTCCTCTTCAGCAGTTTCTCCTTTTAAAAACAAACCAACCGTGCTTTTCCCCCAGAATCGTTGTGTATAAGAGAGTAACTTTGGCAAAGGTGCAAAAGCACGCGCGCTAATGACGTCATAGCTTTTATTATCAATTTTTTCTACCCTCTCTGTTGAAACTTGGGCTGGAAGCGCCCTGTCTCTTATAATTTTCTTCAAAAAAGCGCCTTTTTTACCAGCTGAATCAACCAAAAGAACATTTCCATGACCCCTATGCTTACAACTAATGGCGACGGAAAGGCCAGGAAAGCCCGCACCAGAACCTAGATCAAGAAACGTACTTGCTTTCTCAGGAATGTGCGGCACTAATTGCCAAGAGTCATAGGCATGACGCTCCCAAAAAGCACCTAATGTCGAACGCGAAACCAGGTTAATGCTCTCGTTCCAATAGCATAATGTTTCGTACCAGTACTTATAATCATCTACTGTTTCACGTGAAACAGATGTATCACGCTTAAAACTTTCTACATTGTAACTCATTATATAGCTTTGCGCACATGTGCGAGAACTGCCGTTAAAGAGCCGGGCGTAACCCCCTCTATCCTAGAGGCTTGACCCAGCGTTAAGGGCCTTACTTTTTCTAATTTAGTTATAACCTCATTAGATAGGCCGCCAATTTCTTGATAGTTAAAGCTTTCTGGTATCCTTAACCCTTCATCCCTACGGAACGCTGCTATATCTCTCGCTTGTCGCTCAATATAGCCAGAATAAACCGCTTCTGTTTCTAGGTGCTCCCAAGCAAAGTCTGGGATATTACTTAACTCTGGCCACACACCTATTAGGCTTTGTTTTGTAATATTTGGATATGCTAACAAATCCATGACCGACCGCTTAATGCCATCTTGATTGACACTAAGCCCATGTTTTTTCAGTGTATTTGGTGTTTCAGATAGATCTCTCACCCTGTTAACAGCTTCCTTAATTTTATCAATTTTGGAAGTGTATTTTGTGTTCCTTAGTTTAGAAACACCCCCAATGGCGCTTGCAATAGGCGTTAATCGTTGGTCTGCGTTGTCTGACCTCAAGATTAACCTATATTCTGCGCGTGATGTAAACATTCTGTAAGGCTCAGTAACTCCTTTTGTTATTAAATCATCTACCATTACACCAATATATGCTTGACTCCGGTCCAACACAAAAGCTTTGGATCCAGCAGAAGCTAAAGCAGCATTAAATCCTGCTAAGAGACCTTGCGCTGCTGCCTCCTCGTAACCCGTCGTGCCATTTATCTGTCCGGCTAAGTAAAGACCTGGTAGCCGTCTGGTTTCAAGAGTTGGCTGTAGCTCGCGAGGGTCTATATAGTCATACTCAATAGCATACCCATACCTTTTAACTTCAACATTCTCTAGACCGCTAATTGATCTCATGAACTTATCTTGAATTTCTACCGGTAATGATGTTGAAATCCCATTTGGATAAACAGTATCGCCGTCGGGATTACCGGGGAGTCCTTCTGGCTCAAGAAATATCTGATGTCTGTCTCTGTCCTTAAACCTTACGACTTTATCTTCGACTGAGGGGCAATACCTAGGGCCTTTTCCTGAGATACCCCCACCATAAAGCGCTGATTGCTTTATATTCTCACTTATAATTTTGTGTGTCGCCTCATTAGTGTGAGTTATAGCGCATGTTACTTGCGGAATAGTTATTTTATTAGTTAAAAATGAAAAGGGCACAGGGCTTTCATCAGCAGATTGCTGCTCTAATGCATCCCACCTTACGGATGACTTGGCTATTCTTGCAGGAGTTCCTGTTTTAAGGCGGCCAATACTGAAGCCCAACTTGTACAACCTATCAGCTAAACCAATTGAAGGCTTATCACCAACCCTACCTGCAGGAATTCTCTTATGTCCAATATGTATTTCACCCCTCAAAAAAGTTCCGGTGGTTAGAATAACTCGCTCTGACAAGAAAGATTCATTGTTTTCATCAACAACACCGGTAACTTTCCCGCCCTGAACCAATAAATCATCAACACACACCTCTTTCACAAATAAGTTTTCATAATTCAGCAATATATTTTGCATATTTGATTTATAAAGATAGCGGTCTGATTGAGTTCGTGGGCCCCTCACTGCAGGTCCTTTGGATCTATTTAAGAGCCTGAATTGAATACCTGATGCATCAGCCACCATACCCATTAAGCCATCCATAGCGTCTATTTCTCTAACAAGGTGGCCCTTTCCGAGACCTCCAATTGCTGGATTGCATGACATTTCACCTATAGTGCTCATCTTATGTGTTAGAAGTAAGGTTTTTGCGCCCATACGTGCGGATGCAGCTGCTGCATCACAGCCCGCGTGACCTCCACCGATAACAATCACATCCCAATATTGAGACACATCACACTCCATATGTTTCACGTGAAACTTAATTTATTAAGCGACCATATATATGTCTGGTTGTTTTTTGTCGAGAAGAAGTATGGGGCACTAAAATAAAGAGCTACTTTCCTACACAAAACCTAGAAAAAATTAAATCAAATACGCTTTCAATGTCGCTTACGCCCGCCAATTCTTCGAGTGAATGGAGCGCACTGCGTATATCATCTCCTGCTAGCTCTGGGCTCTTATTCAAACAGTCAATAGCCCTGGTTACGGATAAAAACATATCTGATACACAATTTCTGTGCCTAACACGAGTCAAGGTTGGCTCATTACCTAATGTGTATTTTTCCGATATAGTTCTTTCAAGCAACAGTCTTAAATCGTTTATATCTTCGTTCTTTAATGCACTAATTTTTATCTCGTTAGGGCTATTACTGCTTTTTGACCTTTTTTGTTTTAGATATTTGTCGACTTTGTTATAAACGATTATATCTTCACCAGATATTTGATTTTTAATATTGTTGTCTGAGCTCTCATCGGTAAGGTCAACGACACGTATTAATATATCGGCTTTTTTTGAAAGCTTTAAGGCGCGGTCAATGCCTTCGGCCTCAATTTCATTTGTCGTGTTTCTAATGCCGGCTGTGTCGCTTAGTCGAACTGGAATTCCTGATAATATCATATTAATTGATATTATGTCACGTGTGGTTCCTGCGGTGGGTGTGACTATTGCTGCGTCTCTTTTTGATAAAGCGTTTAGTATTGTAGATTTGCCTGTATTGGGGCTACCAATTATAACTATATCTAAGCCATGTCTTATCGCCTCTCCTGTCTCAGCTGTTTTTAAAACTTTTCCGCTACCTTCCAAAACTAAATTAAGGCAAGGAAGCGCTTTGTGTGATAAATTTTTAGGAACATCTTCCTCATCAGGAAAATCAATCTCACCTTCTATTTGAGCTAAGGCATTCAATAAGTTTTTCCTCCATCCCTCATATAAATTTCTTAAGGCTCCATCCATTTGCTTTATTGCTTGTTTGTGTTGACCGTCTGTTTCTGCGTCTATTAAATCAGCTAAGCCCTCGGCTTCTGTAAGATCCATTTTTCCGTTTTCAAAAGCAAGGCGCGTAAACTCACCCGCCTCTGCTTGTCGTAGGCCTAAACTATACAGTTCTAAAGTAAGCTTTTCTATGACAGCAACACTTCCATGCACATGAAGCTCGACACAATCTTCACCAGTAAAGCTTTTTGGGGCCTGCATGTAAAATAACAGACAAGAATCTATTAAATCATTGTTTTTGTTATAAATTTTTTTTAATTTTACACGTCTTGGCTCAGAAAGTGTCTGCCTTGTAAGGCTTTCTAGGGCTTTAAATGCTCTGGGTCCGCTTATACGAAATACTGAAACCCCCGCCTTACCAGGTGCCGAACTTAGTGAAAATATGGTAGATTTTTTATAGTTTTTCATTGTAATAAGCCACGTGATTTCAACGCCAATATTTATTCCACACCATTTTTTCCCCTAGTGATTTAATATAAAGCCTGTGGGATTTTATTTGTTCAGTCGTTAGGTTACTGGATAGCGGTAAGGGTCGCTCTCTTGTTTCATTATGTATGATGGGCTTTGGGGTTTGATGTGTGCTATTTTTTAGGTCCAGATTACGCATTCTTCCGCCTTTTAACTGCAAGTAAACCTCTGCCAACAGCTCTGAATCTATGATAGCCCCATGCTTATCTCTGGAAGATAAAGATATACCGTATCTTTTACAAAGAGCATCAAGTGAAGCTGGAGAGCCTGGAAATTTCTCTCTTGCCATCTGAAGGGTATCTATGAAGCGGTCATTAGAAAAAATAGGGTGACCTGATTTTTCAAGCTCCGCATTTATAAATGCCTTATCAAAATTTGCGTTGTGTGCAATAAGTTTGCTGTCCCCAACAAACTCGAGAAACTCAGTAGCAACATCTGCAAAAAGCTGCCCATTTTTCTTTAAAAAATCTGTAGTGAGCCCTGTTATTTGCGTTACTTTTTCAGGGACATCTCTTTGGGGGTTGAGATAAGCGTGATATTGGTTGCCCGTTGGGATCATATCGATTAGCTCAATACATCCTAGCTCTGTGATACGGTCCTCACCTTTCGCATGAAAGCCTGTAGTCTCTGTATCAAAACAAACCTCTCTTATGCCGCTCATGTTAATTAACCTTAATGCCCAAACTAGAAATGAAATCTTTTACCTGGTTATCTGTTGTCTCTAAGCTATCATCTGTTTTAATAATAATGTCAGCCATGCTTTTTTTATCGTCATTACTTATTTGCTTGGCGAGCAGCCCGCTAAATATTTTCTCAGTCATTCCCTCACGAGACATAACTCTTTTGTGCTGTATATGATAAGGCGCTGAAACTACAACTATAATGTCCATAATTTTGTTTAGTCCTGTTTCAAATAAAAGAGGAACATCGAAAACAAGAATATTCTTATTTTTATTCATTTTAAGGAAATTATCTCGCGCCTCTCCAACCAATGGGTGAATAAGAGCCTCTAACTCATCTATTCTATCTGGGTTTTCTACTATATAGGAACGGAGTCTCTCACGGTTGACAGAGTTATCAACGACCGCGGCAGGATAAAAGGATTTTATAGCATTTATTGCCGCGCCCCCTTTTTTATAAAGAGCGTGAACAGCTTGATCGGCATCAAATACGGGGCAGCCATAATTTTTAAACATATTAGCAACTGTGCTTTTACCCATTCCTATGGATCCAGTAAGTCCAACTTTGATCACGGCCTGCCGTCCAAGGCTTTTACAAGTTTTTTCCTTACGTTCAAATTTATAGGAGGCGCTTGATTATAGAAAAGTTCAAATGAAGGACGCGCTTGAGCTATCAACATATCTAAACCTCCTAAAGTTTTACACCCTTGAATTTTGGCGTTTTTAAGTAACTCTGTTTCTATTGGGGTATAAACTAAATCATAAACAAAGCTTTTATTACTACAACTGGATAAATCTAAATCTAACGCGGGCTTTCCAGCCATTCCGGCGGATGTAGCATTGATAATAAGAGCTGGGTTTTGCAAGATGTCCTTTCTTTTTTTCCAGTCAACTGGCTTTAAATTTTTCCTATCGACCTCGTGGGTCAGCGACACAAGCTTATCACCAGACCTACCCGTAACATAAATCTCTGGGTGATTAATTGATAAAAGAGCCCAAATGGCGGCTCGAGCAACTCCGCCCGTTCCTATAATGAACGCTGGCATTTGTAATGTTTCTTCATCTCCCAGCTTATTTATTAATGGGTCTAAAAACCCTTCAAGGTCTGTATTATGCGCCGTAAGCCGTCCGTCTCTTACATATAAGCAATTTGCAACACCAAGCATTTTCGCTTGTTGTGTTTGTATGTCTGATGCTAAATATGCATGTTTTTTTAGTGGGAGAGTTACGTTTACACCACTAATGTTTGTTTTTTTTAGGCTTCTAAAGGCTCGTATGGCATCGTCAGGCCTAACTTCATAAGAATAATAAGCACCTTCAATCCTTAGTGCCTTCAACCAAGCGGAATGCAGAAGGGGAGAAAGTGAATGGTGCACAGGGTATCCACAAACTCCTGCTATTTGAATCTGTTTGCTCATGATAAAATTGCATTTCTAGTTCGCAAATAATCAAGTAGGGGCAAAAGAGGTAGCCCAAGAACTGAAAAGAAGTCGCCCTTTACACTTGAAAACAACTGCGAACCTCTTTTTTCAAATCTATATGCGCCCACTGTTTGTAATAACGCTTCGCCTTCTTGGTTAATATAATTATCTATGAATTTATCTGTAAAGCTTCTTGCTTTTAACTCTACCTTTGAGCTGTGCCTCCACACAGAGACCCCTCCTTCGCTTACAACAACAGACCCCATTAAATAATGTGTTTGGTTTCGTATCGCCATGAGTCTTGTTCTAGCCTCTTCTATTGTTTTAGGTTTGTCGTATATTGCCCCATCAAAGACCATTATCTGGTCAGCTCCTATGACTAGTCCGGGGGTTTCAGAGCTTACTTTGATAGACTTAAGCTCGGCTAAAGTACTCACTATACTTAATTTACTTGCACCCTCTTGAATCATAGCTGACTTAATGGACGCTTCGTCAATTGGTCTAACCACCACTTCAAATATAACACCTGAGTCTTCTAATATTTGTTTTCGTGTTGGGCTGCCTGAGGCAAGGATAATGTTCATACGTCTATCTTCTGGTAAGAATTATATGCTTTTATAATTTGAGCCGATGTTTCTTCAATGGATTTTCTTGTTACATCAATAACCTTATAGCCTTTTTTTGTGAACATTCGTTTGGCCTGGCGCATCTCATCTCTAACGCGGTCCACATCAATATAATCTGTTTGATCGTTTTCGTTTAATCCCACAAGTCGCTGCTCACGTATCTGCACTATTCTATCCGGCGAAGCTATTAAGCCTACAACAAATGGTTTTGTTATTTCATCAAGAATTTTAGGTAGCGGTAAGCCAGGGACAAGAGGGATATTACCAGCTAGGTACCCCCGGTTTGCTAAATAAATACATGTTGGGGTTTTAGATGTTCTACTTATTCCCAATAAAAGTATGTCGGCTCCATTAAGGCCCGTAACGTTTTGTCCGTCATCATGGGCCATTGCAAAGTCTAAAGCCTCTATTCTGTTGTAGTACTCGGCATCTAAGTTTCTTTGCGCTGCAACTTCACTTATCATTCTTGCTCCAAGGTATCTACCCAACATAGATAGAGACTGATCAAGAACGGATATTGCTGGAATTTTGTTGCGAGAACAAAATTTCTCTAGCGTTTTCCTTCTGTCTGGATTCATGAGCGTATATAATACTACGCCTGGTTTATTACTTATTTCTTCAAGTGTTGTTTGTAAGTTTTCTTCAGAGCGCACTAGGGTATGTAAGTGTTCCAACGCCGTAGCATTCCTAAATTGAGCTGCAGATGCTTTCATTATAGCGACTAATGTTTCACCTGTTGAGTCAGAGACTAAATGTATATGGAAATAAAGCGATATGTTATTATTTTTTACTGACATTCTTTATCATAAAGCAATATATCAGTTTTTGTCCACATCTTGTATTAAGAACAGGCTCTATAAGGGAAACATGGGAGTATTAAAGTCTAAAGCCTAATGGATGAACACAAGTTATAATTATTATTGTGTAAAAAGAGAATTATGCGGATAAAAGTTATCAACATTGTATAAAGATTTTTATTTACTCGGTTTCTTACTGCTTAAGCTTAGGTATTTTATTATATCCCCGTTATGCAATTCTGCGTTTTTTTGTTATTTGTTAATAAATTAAAAAATATTATTAATTTTTTATTAACAATAGTTAATTAATAGTTAACTTATCCACTTCTACACTTTTCTATTACTATCACTTCTTTTATATAATATATAAGAGAAGAAAAATATTCTGTATAAAATGGTGTATAATTAAAAATGCAAAAAGTAATGAGTGTTTTATCAGGTAATAAAGTAAATATACCACCTGTCTGGATGATGAGACAAGCAGGCAGACACCTACCTGAATACCTAAGAGTAAGAAAAACGACAAATAACTTCATAGATTTCTGTTTTAATTCGCAAAAGGCTACAGAAGTTACCTTACAACCTATAGATAGATATGATATGGATGCAGCAATACTATTTGCTGATATCCTTCTTGTTCCTATTGCACTAGGGAGAACTGTTTCTTTCGAAAAGGGAATTGGCCCAATATTGGATCCTTTATCAGTTAACGATATTCGTAATTTTCAAATTAATACTGATACCTTAGAACCTGTTTACGAAACAGTTAGAGAAGTTAGAAAAAAATTACATAATAATAAGACTTTAATAGGTTTTTGCGGCGGTCCTTGGACTGTTGCTACTTATATGTTAGAGGGAAAAGGAACCCCAAATAAAGAAAAAGCAAAAATATTTGCTTATAAAAATGAAGAAGCTATCAATGACCTTTTAGATTATTTAGTCCATATAAGCTCTGAGTATTTAATTAAACAGGCAGAAGCAGGGGCAGACGTACTTCAGATTTTTGAAAGCTGGGCAAGTGATTTATCTCCATATTTATTTAACAAACTAATTATTGAACCAACAAAGAAAATAATAAAACATGTAAGAGATGCTGGGATTACTGTCCCTATAATAGGATTTCCTAAAAATTGTGGCTTATCGATAAAAGAATATGTTAAAAGTTCAGGTATTTCAGCAATTGCGGTGAGTACAGAAGTACCGCTTGATCAAATAAGAAGTTTTATTCCAAGAAATATGGCAATCCAGGGCAACTTAGATCCATTAGCTCTACGAATTGGTGGAAAGACACTAAAAAATCAGGTGCAAAATATTTTGGATAAAGCTAATGGCCCACATATTTTCAACTTAGGTCATGGGGTAACGCCTGATGTAAAAATAGAAAACATTAAGGCTGTCATAAGCCATATTAGAACAGGTGAAGGTAACTATGTATGAATGGTTAAAAGCAATACATATAAGCTTTGTAATATTTTGGATGGCAGGTTTATTATATTTACCTAGATTATATGTTTATCATAGCGCTTCAAAAAAAGGGGGTGAACTTGATAGAAAGATGCTAGAAGCGGAAAGAAATTTGATTAGTATTATAATAACACCGGCTATGTTAATCACTTTAATATCCGGTATGCTTTTACTATTTAAGTATAATTTAGAAGTATTACAAAATTCATTATGGTTACAATTAAAACTAATATTATTGTTTTTTTTATTTGGTTATAATGGATATTTAACAAAACAAGGAAAATTATTTGCATTAGGGGAAAGACCTAGAAGCGAGAAATTTTTTAGATTAATAAATGAAATCCCTGCTTTAATGACTATTATTATAGTTATTTTAGTAGTCGTAAAACCTTTTTAAATAGCTTGACCTGAATTATATAGTAAATTAAATTATGTTATGTGGCGTCCTGTCATTTAAATAACAAATTTGTTATAAAAACCTATATAAGAAAAAAATTATGTCCGATAAAAAACTGTCACTAGATGATATGTCATCCATAAGTCTTGATGATCTAAAAAAGCTAAAACCCGCGGAGCTAATCAAGTTTGCTGAGGAAGTAGGCATAGAAAATGCAGGCTCTATGCGAAAACAAGATATCTTTGTTCAAGTATTAAAAGATTTGGCAGATGATGACATAGAGATACATGGAGGCGGAGTTCTCGAGGTATTACAAGACGGGTTCGGCTTTTTAAGAGCGCCAGAAGCAAATTACTTGCCAGGCGCTGACGATATATACCTAAGTACAAAAATCATACGTAAGATGGGTTTAAGGACCGGTGACACAGTAGCAGGAGAGATAAGGGCGCCACAAGACAATGAACGATACTTTGCGATGAGTAAGGTGTTATCTATTAATTTTAGCACGCCAGAACAAGCAAGAAATAAAGCACACTTTGATAATTTAACACCACTATATCCTGACCAGAGAATGGTAATGGAAATAGAAGACCCATCATTAAAAGATATATCAGGTCGAATTATAGATATAATAGCACCAATAGGAAAAGGACAGAGAGCATTAATAGTTGCACCCCCACGTACCGGAAAAACAGTGTTATTACAAAATATCGCACACTCTATAGAAAGAAACCATCCGGAATGTTACGTGCTAGTTCTCTTAATCGATGAAAGGCCAGAAGAAGTTACAGACATGCAGAGAAGCGTTAAGGGTGAAGTTGTTTCATCCACGTTTGATGAGCCAGCCACAAGACATGTCCAAGTAGCAGAAATGGTTATTCAAAAGGCTAAACGAATGACGGAACACGGAAAAGACGTTGTTATACTTTTAGATTCCATAACAAGATTGGGAAGAGCCTATAATACCGTAGTACCAAGCTCTGGAAAAGTCCTAACTGGCGGTGTGGATGCAAATGCCCTTCAAAGACCTAAGAGGTTTTTTGGTGCAGCTAGAAATATTGAAGAAGGAGGGTCGCTAACAATAATAGCTACTGCGTTAATTGAAACTGGATCAAGAATGGATGAAGTTATATTTGAAGAATTTAAAGGCACAGGTAACTCAGAGCTAGTGTTGGACAGAAAAGTAGCTGATAAAAGAATTTTTCCGGCAATAGATGTTACAAAATCAGGAACCAGAAAGGAAGAGCTACTAATAGGGCCTGTTGACCTTCAAAAAACGTACGTATTGAGACGAATACTAAACCCTATGGGCACAATGGATGGGATAGAGTTTCTCTTATCTAAACTAAAAGATGTCAAAAACAATGCCGATTTCTTCGAAAGTATGAATACCTAGAAAACAGTTATGTTGTGTTGAGCAAGCTGAAAGCTTGCTCAAAACCACAAGTACATGTTAAATGATTAATATGGGAATTAGTATCAATTCACTGGTTTTTCAGCCGCCCGACGCATCATCTCATCACGGAACATACCCGCGAAATCCGGTGGCTCAAGCATAATTGGCGGGAAGCCGCCATTTTGTGTCATTTCCGCCATAATTTGTCTTGAAAAAGGAAAAAGAAGCCTTGGGCACTCTATCATTATTAAGGGCTGAATTTCTTCTGCAGAAACGCCTGCAAAAGCAAAGAGGCCAGCATATTCAAGCTCTGCAATAAATGCAATTTTATCATCTCTTTTTGCTTCAGCCTTAAGCATTAGGGTTACCTCTATATTGTCCCCCTCTAGCATTTGCCTTCCTATTTCTATGTTAATTTGAATCTCAGGAGCAGAAAGGCCAGACCTTAAACTATCTGGTGCATTTGGGTTTTCAAAACTTTGGTCTTTCGTGTATTGTGCCAAAACACTAAGCATAGGCGCTTTTTGTGTTTCTGAAACCTCTTCTTTGGTTTCCGATTTAATATCTTCTTCTTTTTTTGGTTTTTTTGCCATAATGAATTTCTCTTATTATTTAAACTACTTGGCTCGCTAACATAGTAGAGCATACTGAGCAATTGGTTATTGCTACAATTGGAATTAGATTCTATTGAAACAAGAAAAGAATAAATCACTCATAATAAGTAATCAGTATTTTAAGGAAAAACTATAATGTACGAAGTGATATTATATGCTGCTATTGCAACAATAGTTTGTATTGTATTATATTCAGTTTTAGGAAAATCTGTTGGACAAGACTCCTCTGAAAAACTAAATATCAAAACCGCCCCCAAACTTAAAAAGAACTCCAAGCACAACGCCATAAATATTAAAACAACTATGACAAAAGAAGTCAGCGACGGGCTGAATAAAATAAAATCAATAGACCCATCTTTCTCGACCTCTGAATTTATTGGCGGGGCAAAAGCTGCTTATTCCATGATAATAGAAGCTTTTGCAGAAGGAGATAAAGAAACTTTAAAGTCACTCCTTACAAGTAAAGTATATAAGGTTTATATTAATGTAATAAAAGCAAGAGAAGAGAGTAAGCATAAACAAGTAACAGACCTAGTAAGGCTATCAGAGGCTACTATAAAGTCTATAAAAGTAAGTGGAAAGACAGCAGCCATAGAGGTTGTTTATAAGGCCGAATTATCATCAGCCCTATTTGATGACGACAATAATTTAATACAAGGAGACCCTGATATATTAGCATTAATCTCCGAAACGTGGTCATATAGAAAAGACCTTACCTCAAACAACCACAACTGGCTCTTATCTGATGTGTGTCCAAATAAAGGGGATATACTGGCGGCTGACCCAACACCTGATACAAAAAAATAAAATGAAGCCATATGCGCTACGTGTAATTATTACCACTTTGCTTCTTTTAACTGTTTCATGCCAATCAACAAAAAACCTAGGCAAGACAAATATACCTGTGTTTACAGAACAAGCGCCTAAGGCCTCTACAAACTTGTCATTGCCTCCAAGTGTTTCTATAGGTGACACAATTGAAGATGAAGGGATTATGTCAGAGTGGCATTTTTCCAATAGCCCATATTGGGCTAAGCACAATTTTTTACCAGCGCTTGTTGCATTCGAAGAGAGCTGCAAACGGTTTTCTATGGAAAATAAAAATACTTTTATACACCCTAGAAAAAAAGAACTAGGAACCTACGGTGACTGGATAAGTATTTGTCTGAAACTTAAAAAAATAGAAAAAAGCGATGAAGGAGCCAAAAGCTTTTTTGAAAGAGAGTTTAAATTTATTCAAAACACCCAATTAAAAAACAAGGGCATTTTAACTGGATATTATGAACCAATTATAGATGTTAGAAAAACAAAGGACAATATTTATTCTGAACCAATATTAAAGCTTCCTACAGATAAAGAATATCAAAACCTAACGAGATCTAAAATTAAACAAATAAACTCAGATATTATTGCCTTTGCTAAACCGATAGATGTTTTTTTTATGCAGATACAGGGGTCGGGGAAAATAAAATTTGAAAATGGGAAAACAAAAAGAGCTGCATATTCAGGAAACAACGGGAAGCCTTACGTATCTATAGGCCAAATATTAATTAATGAAGGTGAATTATTAGCTACTCAGGCGAGCAAGCAATCTATAGAAAAATGGATGTGGAAAGCAGGTCATGAACAAACAAAGAGGTTGATAAATAAAAACCCTAGATATGTTTTTTTTAAAGAAGAAGAGATAGCAAACCAAAAAGGACCTTTGGGGGCAATGCGTGTGGCTCTCACCGATATGGCCTCATTAGCATCTGATCCAAACCATAACCCATACGGACTTTTGGTGTGGCTTGAAACAAAGATTCCAAAAACCCCCGGTGACTACGTAGGGCACAAAGTCGGATTACTAGCCTCTATCCAAGACACAGGAAGCGCTATAAAGGGACCTTTTAGAGGCGATTTATATTTTGGATCTGGGGTTGAGGCGGGCTTAAGGGCGGGAGTTATGAAACATAAGGCGGAATGGAAATTTTTGGTCCCCAAAAAAACCAATTTTTTAGCGGAGCCGAAAGGTGACAGATAAAAATGAAAACCCTAGAATTTTATCTCCTGATGAAAAAAGTATATGGAAAAAAGTAGCTAGAACAATAGCCCCTAGGAAATCCGAAAAAGGGCATGGCGCATCAAGGCCATTATTTAGCAAAATAGAATTTGAAAATATGTTGAGGCTTCCTGTAGAGAGAAAGGGGCCTAAAGAAAAAAATAAATTAAAAATTGAGATAAACCAAGATAAAAAAACCCGACGCGGCCGTGTTCAAATTGAAGCTCAAATTGATTTACATGATATGACGCAACCACAAGCTAGAACTAAATTACACCAAATGATTAAAACCGCTAAAACAAGTAATAAAAAATGTATCTTAGTAATAACAGGTAAAGGCTTAAGGGGAGAGGGGGTGCTAAGAGGAAGTTTTGTGAAATGGGTTAATGACTCTGAAGTTCGTGATTTAATTGCAACATATGCATCAGCTCATAAAAAACATGGCGGTATTGGTGCATGGTATATTTTTTTAAAAGATTAAGCGAGCTACAAGATAAATTTTGATAAGTCTTGATTTTTAGCCAATTCACCAACATGTTTCTCTACATATGATTTATTCACAATTACCTCATCCCCGCTTTTATCTGTGGCCTTAAAACTAATATCATCAAGCAATCGCTCCATTACAGTATGCAAGCGACGGGCCCCTATATTTTCTATGCTTGAATTAACCTCTGCAGAAATCTTGGCAATTTCTTCGATACCATTTTTAGTAAATGAAAGCGTAACCCCCTCTGTTTCCATAAGAGCCTGATATTGTTTTATCAAACTCGCTTCTGGCTCTGTTAATATTCTAATAAAGTCATCTTCAGTTAAGGCCCTTAGTTCCACTCTAATCGGCAGCCTACCCTGGAGTTCTGGTAGCAAATCTGCCGGTTTTGCAATATGAAATGCACCGCTTGCAATAAATAAAATATGATCTGTTTTAATAGGGCCATATTTTGTTGAAACTGTTGTTCCTTCAATTAACGGAAGCAAATCTCTTTGAACCCCCTCTCTCGAAACATCTCCACCTCTTGCATTTGACCGCGTAGTGATCTTATCAATTTCATCTAAAAAAACTATACCATCCTGTTCTGTTAAATCTACTGCTTCGCGCTTTATTGAATCTTCATCTATCAGTTTGTCTGCTTCTTCTGAGACTAAAGGGCCGTGGGCATTACCTATTTTCATTTTTACAGATTTAGTGCGTTTTGCCTTACCTAATAATGATGATAAATCCATCATTCCCATAGAGGCGCCCGGTTGTCCAGGTATGTCAAATCCCTGAAACGGTGATGCGTTATCAGTTAATTCAAGCTCCACCTCTGTTTCATTTAGCTCGCCTTTTAAAAGTTTTTGACGAAATTTATCACGAGTCGCCTCTCTACCACTTTCACCGACAAGAGCATCTATAATCCTTTTTTCAGCAGCAAGCTCTGCTTGAGCTCTAACAAGTTCACGTTTTGAGTCACGAAGAAGACTAATTGCGGCTTCAACAAGGTCTCTGATTATTTGCTCAACATCACGGCCCACATAGCCTACTTCAGTAAATTTTGTTGCCTCAACTTTTATAAACGGTGCTTGGGCTAGTTTTGCAAGCCGTCTGGAAATTTCTGTTTTCCCAACGCCTGTTGGCCCAATCATTAAAATATTCTTGGGGGTTACTTCATGTCGTAGATCGTCAGAGACACGACGTCTCCTCCACCTGTTACGAAGTGCAATTGCAACGGCCCTTTTTGCATCAGATTGCGCAACTATATGCCTATCAAGTTCTGAGACTATTTCTCGCGGTGTAAAATCTGTCATAATGTATAGATGGTATTTAAATTTAAAGGTTCAAGACATGTTGTATATTGAAAGAATTATTTATTATGTAAAACACGTTGAGGAAAAGGTATATCAATCTTTGATTTATCAAGAGCCTCTTTAATTTCTATTCTAAGATCTGATGTACGCTTCATCCATTGATCCGCCGGCATCCAACAGCGACATGACACCATAATAGCGCTGTCACCAAAGCTAGCAATATAACATTCTGGTTTGAGATCTCCATCCTTTACGCCGGGTGCGGCCTCAAGAACACTGAGTAATATTTCTTGTGTTTTTTTTAAGTCGCTTTCATAACCTACTCCTATGGTTTCTCTAAACTGTCGCTCAGTATGCCGCGCGTAATTTTGGAGGCGGTTGCTCCAAACCTCACTGTTAGGAACATATATATATATACCCTCTATATTTTTTAGAGTAGTTGCGAAAAGCCCAATTTCTTCCACACTACCACTGTAGCCATCTGTATTAACAAAATCACCAACCTGTAGGGGCCTAAGAAACAATAACATAACACCTGATGCTATATTTGACAGCGTATCCTTTAGGGCCAACCCAACGGCTAATCCCATAGCCCCAAAGACTGCTAACAAACTTGTTGCCGGGATTCCAAGTTTTGTTAAAAATGCATAAATGGACATACCCATAATTGCATAAAAAACTCCGGACGCAACTACTGGCCTAAGGGTTTGGTCAAAATTTTTGGGTCCAAAACTGGGGCTTCTTAGTCGTTTCCGTATTATTTTAGCCAAAAGCCAACCAATAATAAGTATGAACAAAGCAGCGGAGATATTAAGTAAAATTTCAAATATAAAAGGCGCATTTGCGCTTATTTTTGATAACACAGAACTAATTTTTTCCATAGCTAACTTCTCCTTTTAGAATAACTCGATAGCGCAATTAATAACCGTCCCATTATTGCTTCCTGTGGGGCTCCCGCTGTTTTTAAGTTTTGTTCTACAATAAGGCTCTGGGACAATGCTTTATGCAGAGCAGAAAGGGGCCAAATTTTTAAATGATTAAGGAAGGTTGATTTATGCATGTAAAAAATAGGAGGCCTAAGGGTGTTTATGGCGCTTTCAGGGCTCTCACCGCTATTGATATGTGTTTTTGCTTGTATAAGCCTTACTAGGTAATTTTGAAGCCCCCTTAAGATTACGGCACTATTTAACTTTCCTTTTACTGCGCGATGAAAAAGACTATCTGCCTCTGATAGATTTCCGCTCATAGTATTCATTATAACATCAGGAATCGTAATATCTTGACCCCCTGCGGCAACTTTTTTAATATCATCAATTGTAACGGTCCTGTTTTTTCTTTCTCCGTATCCCATATAAATGGCCATTTTTTCGATTTCAGATTTTATTAAGGCGAGGTCCCCTTTAATCAGGGGCGCCCAATATTGAAGAGCATTTTTTTCTATATTTATAGAAAGGTCGTTAAAATGTGACTTAATTAGTGATATTACTTCTGGGGTAGATAAGTTGTAACATGCTATTGATGCAAAACATGCAGAGGCCTCGAATGTTTTCCTTATTACGGATCTTTGCGTAAGTTCACCTGCTTCAACTATAAGCTTAGCTTCTGCCATTTTAGGACTATTGTCATATTTTTTTATTATTTTGGAAATAGCGACCCCATTACGCTCATGGTCTAACCGCAACCTTATCACACGTGTGCCCCCAAACATAGATAGGGCAGAGATTTCATCATCTAATTTCCCGGGGTCTACTATAAGATCATCAGAAGTTAATACAGTAGCGCCAAATATATCATCTTTATTTAGAGAATATGTTTTAGCTAAAATTTTCCCCCGCTCTTTAACTAAACCTCGGTCAGGACCATAAAGCAATGTACCAATAAGGTCATGATTTGGTGAGTTTAAAAATGAGGTTATCCTACTACCAGTAATTTTCACTTATTTTCTTCAGAGTAGTGCGTAGCAAGTTTAAAAAGCAGTCTGTCTGCAACATCTTTCGCTATAACTTGCTCCGCATCATTGCTTGCCGCAATAAGGCCATAAGGATCAATAGGGGCGGCAAATGTAGATGAGCCCTTTACTGAGCCTCTGCTTAATAGATCACCTGTTTTTTTGTTCCTTATCTCATAACTTACAGTTAGAATGATATCGTAACGGGAGGCAACGTCATCAGAAGAAGTACCGTAACCAGCCCTACCTATCACCGGAGTAAGTATCAGCACATCTTTTCCCTGATTTGTTCCAATCCTGTCTCTTATTCTTTGTATTAGATAAAAACCAATTTCTTTGTTACCAATATCCTCAATTTCATTTAATTCTACCGATATATTTTCAAACAAACTTGAATTGGTTGTATTTGCTGGGCCATGCATTGGCGAAAAGCCACAAGCAGAGATAAAAAATAGCATCAATAAAAATAAAAAATGAAGCTTCATGATGCTACTATATTGATTATTCGACCTGGCACAATGATGATTTTTTTGACTACTAAGCCACCAATTGCTCTCGTAACCACTTCATCAGACAGTACCATTTTTTCAATATCGAAATTTGGCGTATTTAATGGAATAGAAATCTGACTTTTCCTTTTTCCATTTATTTGTATGGGCATTATTTTACTCTCTTCTACCAATAGTTTTTTTTCATATATTGGCCAGGGAGCATTATAACACAATCCTTCCCCCCCTATATAACTCCAGCACTCTTCTGCTAAATGAGGCATAAATGGAGCAAGAGTGCGGATTAATATACCTAAAGATTCAGCCCTTGCCTTATCGTTTGTGGTATATTTCTTAAGCTCATTTGTTAATTCATATATTTGTGCAACAGACGTATTGAATCTAAAACCTTCAATTCCCGCTGTTATCTTTTCGAGGGCTTTATGAGTAAACTTTCTAAGCTCCAATGCCTTACCAGAAGCGTTAATATCAATGGAGAGCGGGTCAATGTTTTCTGAACTTTCTACAATTGACCATATCTTTTTAGAAAAGCGCCACGCTCCGATTACCCCAGACTCGGTCCACTCTACATCGCGCTCAGGTGGCGAATCAGACAAAACGAACCAGCGTGCAACATCTGCGCCATATGCCTCTATTATATCTTCAGGATCCACAACGTTTTTCTTGGATTTTGACATTTTAATAACATCGCCCTTAGTAACTGGTTTTCCGGTATCAACGTTAATATATTTTCCGTCTTTCTCGCTTACGCAGGAGGGTAATATAAAGTTACCATCATCATCTGAAAATGTAGCATGTGTCACCATACCTTGTGTAAAAAGCCCCTTAAAAGGCTCTCCTTTTGGAAGGTTAATTAGCTCGCAATCTCTTAAAGCTTTTGTAAAAAACCTTGCATATAGTAAGTGTAAAACTGCGTGCTCCACACCTCCTATATACTGATCTACGGGAAGCCAGTTACTGGCTTTTTCTTTATCAATAGGCGTATTTGTGGAGTTGCCTCCAGCGAAACGTGCGAAATACCACGAGCTATCAGCGAATGTATCAAGCGTATCAGTCTCCCGCTCTGCTTTACCTCCACACACAGAACATATAACAGGTTCTTCTTTTGAACCTTTTTTAAAAGTAGGGTGCCTATCCAACGGATTTCCCGGGGTAGTTAAATCTATATTTTCATAAGGCAACAAAACGGGAAGCTCATTCTCTTTAACAGGTTGTGGCCCGCAAGTTGGACACTTTATAACTGGTATAGGGCACCCCCAATAGCGTTGCCGGCTTACACCCCAGTCTCTAAGTCTATAATTCACCGTGCCTTTGCCTAGGCCCATATTCTCTATTTTTTGAATTGCCGCTGTAATGCCATCTATTTTATTTAAACCATTTAAAAAATTTGAGTTATATAGAACCCCTTCGCCTGTATAAGCTTTCTTATTTACTTTAAACGTTGACTTATTTTCACCCTCAGGAAGAACTACTGGCAGGATATTGAGGCTATATTTTAAAGCAAAGTCTAAATCCCTTTGGTCATGTGCGGGGCAACCGAATATGGCACCAGTACCATATTCCATTAAAACAAAATTTGCTATGTAAACAGGTATTGATAACGATTTATCAAATGGATGACTTACGCAAAGATCAGTTTTATAACCAAGCTTTTCTGCGTTAGCTATTGCTTCTTCTGTTGTGCCTATTTTGTTACATTTTTTTCTAAAACTTGCTATTTTGGGGTTGTCTTCTTGCAATTTTAACACAACTGGGTGGTCGGGTGATAGTGCTATAAAACTTGCACCAAAAAGCGTATCCGGTCGCGTAGTAAACACCTCTACAGAGGAAATATTATTAAGCTTAGTTGGGCCCTCAAACTCAAACCTCATCTGAAGCCCCTTACTTTTACCTATCCAGTTAGCCTGCATGGTACGTACCTTCTCTGGCCATCTATCTAAGCTTTTTATTCCATCAAGGAGCTCTTCTGCATAATGAGTTATTTTAAAAAACCATTGGTCCATATCACGTTGTTCAATTGTAGCACCGCTGCGCCAACCTTTTCCGTCAATTACCTGTTCATTGGCTAAAACTGTGCTATCAACAGGATCCCAATTAACTTTTGCTGTTTTACGATAGACAAGACCTTTTTCCCAAAACTTTAGAAAAATAAGCTGTTGTTGTTTATAATAGCTCTCGTCAGAAGTAGCAAACTCCCGGCTCCAATCTAAGGAGAATCCAAGTCGCTGCATTGGAGCTTTCATGGCTTTTATGTTGTTGTAAGTCCAGTCCTTTGGGTGACCCCCTGATTCTTTAGCTGCATTTTCTGCCGGCATACCAAAAGAATCCCATCCCATGGGGTGCAAAACCTCAAACCCCTGTGCCTTTTTATAACGCGCAACAACATCTCCCATTGCATAATTACGAACATGTCCCATGTGAATTTTCCCCGATGGATATGGAAACATTTCAAGGGCATAATACTTAGGTTTATTGCTTGAGTTATCAGCGCAATATATGTTTTGACTATCCCATGTGGATTGCCAGCGAGGCTCAACTTCAGCGGCATTATACCTAACTTTAATGTCATCAACCATAAAAACTCAATCAAGTTTTATTTGTATATATTTTTCTTAAAAAGAGCCCTAGATACAACCGAATAATGTTTACTGGGCATCCACCGTGGCAATATATAATTCTCTTGCACGAGTTAATATTGCATTTTCAATTTGTCTTGCGGTATCGGCATCTATAGTTGCGTCCTGCCAACTTCCTGAAATACGCTTTTGTTTAAAAATTGAAGCCTTTAAAGCATCTGCTCGTAGATTGGTATCAAGAATATAAATGTTCGCTTTAAACCGTTCATTTGGCGCCTCTGCGCTTGCGTACCAGTCAGTAACTATAACTCCTCCGAATGGGTCAACTTGGGCAAGAGGCATAAAGTTTAAGGTTTCTAAGGATGCTCTCCACAAATAAGAGTTAACTCCCATGTTTGGTGCATTTGCAGTGGCGGCTTTCCTTGCGGCAGCTTGTTTTTTTGAGCTACTTTTACCAGAACCTAATGACCCACACCCAACTAAAAAAATAGCAGCCATAGCTGAGGTAACAATTAATTGGGAGGATTGTTTCTTCAATAGCTTCATAATGAGGCTCCAGTAACGACAAATTAAAATGCCTTATAACATTAAAATCGATTAGGCATAGCCTTCTGTACTTAATTTATTTTAAATTAACTACATTAAAAATTTTTCTTTGTTATCTAGGTTAATTATAAATGAATTTTATAAGACAGGAAGACAATTCAAGTGTTATGTATCTAGTAAAGGAACAGGTAAATTGCTTTTAAGGGCTATAATATTAGTTTTAATGTTGTTATTTAACGGGTTTCCTAATTTACCCGTAGCCCACCCCTATGAAACTAAACCATATAATTATTCCAATGAAAATTTACATATACACAAAAACATAATTAGCAAACTGGATGAAAATAACAACCTGTGCATTGAAAGCCTGAAGCCGAAAATCTGTAATAGTTTTAAAAAAATTGAAACCAACTTGAATGGATTTGCGTTAATTGGGATTGATAGTTTATCAAGCCTTAAGAATAAAAGTAACACCTATGGTAGAGCGCTAGTTAGTCTTGATGTAAATACTATCTCTAACGGCGGCATAGAGTACGGCAGTATAATTGAAGTTGTTGTCGATAAAAGGCCTGTCGTAGACTTCAAACAAGAGACAACACCCTCTTGTATAAACCTAGGAGTAGATTGTCTTAACGAAAACTCATTAACGGGACTGAATAATGGACATGAATCACAATTTTATTACAATAGAAACGATAAAAACAATAAATTACAAACGTCTTTAGAAACAGCATCTTTTTACCTTAGTTCACCATACGGCGAATTTTTTATTGGGGCCGATATGGGTGCGGCACACTTATTTTCAATAAGCAGCATTGACCTATATGATCCAAGAGCATCGAGTATTGCGATAGATTACACTGGTCTAAACTCAATAAGAACAACAAATAACGTCACAGGTAAAGCCAAAAAAATAATCTATACAAGCCCTCGTTTATTAGGTGATAGCATAGGCGCTGGCTTTGAGTTTGGTGTTTCATACGCACCAAATTCTATTGCATGTGGCATCGAGTATTGCGAAAAAAAAACTAGAGACTCTTCAGTAAAAAGAGATAGCCCGGACTTAAAAGACATAATAGAATTGGGTGTAGCAATAGATAGAAACTTTAAAAATAGAGTAATGTTTGAAGCAGCAATGAGCTATGCGTACGCAAATAATATTAATATGGCCAGCTCCTTTGACAACCTTAAAACTTGGAATATTAGCTCTCAAATCACTTACAATAATTTTACTTTTAACTCTTCATATTTAAGAAGTAACAATGGCCTTAAAGGAGGTAACTATAGAGCGCGTCATGGAGGAGCTTTATGGGAAAATGGACGATTAGGGGTTTCATTGTCATCCGGGTCTTCCCTTGATGAAAATATAAATAGAAAAACAAGCCATTCGTCAGTAGGGATTTCTTATAAATTTAATGACTACATTTTAAGCACTGGGCTGCAGCGTGCTAAGCGAAGACAATTAACTTTTAATGGTCCTCACACGAATAAATCAATAAAACTATTCATACAGGGGGGGTATAAATTTTAAAGACCAAAACTTATGCCCGCTATTCCAGAGACGCCCACCCCAATTAATTCATGAGCATTTTTTTTATTTATACCCCCCATAGCGAAAACAGGACAACAAAGATTTTTCATTTTTCTCTTGAGGCCTTCAATGCCTATTGGAGGCCCTGCGCTAGGGCTATTACTTTGAAATACGGAAGATATTAATAACCCATCAAGTATGGCTAGATCGCTTTTATAAGAACCTGATTTTATACCTGCCATAGAGATAAGCCAGTCTGGTTTCTTGGCTCTCCAAGTAATGGGCGCCACTAATTCTGGATCACGTGAAAAATGAACACCATCAGCGTTAACAGCAAGCGCTAGATTTGGATCGTTTCCAATTAAAAACTGGATTTTTTGTTTTAGGGTTAATTCTCTTAACCCCTCTGCCTTTTTTTGATACCCCATTTCACCAAAATGTCTATAAATAAGCGTTGATCCGCGGGGTAACTTTTTTATGGAACTGTTTATATCCACCATCCTTAACGGGTCTGTTAATAACACTAAAGGAGATAACTTACTTGGGCTGTTGCGATTTTTGTATAATTGTAAGGCTACATTTGAAACGATATTACTTTCATTGTGGCTCCATTCAAGGTAATTAAGCTTCATGAGTGATACGCTTCCTATTTCACATAAAAGAAAGTTAATTATAGAGCGTATAGCTGCGTCTGCCAAGCGCGCAGGTTTAAACAATAATCAAGTATTAACGGCAGTATCCAAAATGCAGCCAGATTTTAAAATTAAAGAAATGATATCTGCTGGCCAAAAAGTTTTTGGAGAAAACCGTGTGCAGGAAAGCCAGATTAGGTGGGGCAATACCTTCAAATATATTCGAAAAGATATTGAGTTAAGATTAATAGGTCCACTTCAGAGCAATAAAGCTCTCGATGCAGTAAAAGTATTTGATGTGATTGAGACACTTGATAGAATGAGTTTAGCAAAAGCACTAGTAAGGGCAGCTGATAAACACGGAAGCCTACCCAAGATATTAGTCCAAGTTAATACGGGCGAAGAAAAACAAAAATCAGGGGTGAGTCCGAGTCATCTACCATTATTTCTTTCCGAGTTAAAAAAAGAATATAATATAAAGCCAGCCGGTTTAATGTGCATACCACCATTAAAGGAAGCGGCATCACCACATTTCTGGCTTTTAAAAAAGCTAACCGAAGATTATGGAATGGAGGCAACGTCAATGGGTATGAGTAACGATTTTGAAGTCGCAATTGAAATGGGCGCCACTCATGTAAGGGTTGGATCAGCTCTGTTTGGACCCCGAATTTATTAGGGAGTTATAGATAGTTTTGTGCCATTTTTTATTAAAGGTAATAATTTGGACATAACTAATGGTTCAATAGCAACACACCCTTGTGTTTTCCTTTTGTTAATCTGGCTAAGATGAATGAAGATAGCACTTCCTAAACCTGCAACCGGAGGGCTGTCATTATGATTTATAACTAGTATTATATCATAGGCTCTGTCTTCCCTCCATAATCGTTCATGACTTTTGTTATACGGTAACCGTATGTACCTATTATAAGACACATCCATAGCATCATCAGACCAGCCATCACTTTTATTTATTGGAATAAAATTTAATGCAGAGTGTGGCCTAGGTACTCGATCTTTACGATAAAACCCAAAACGTATTTTATAATTACCAATCGGAGTTTTTTTATCACCCTCGGCCCCTTTAGTATAATGAACGCCTCCCTCTATTCCGAGTTGGCATGGATAACTGACCTTATTAAAATTGATGGTGCTATCAGAAATTTTTACACAAATTTTTATATTGTCTATCTGCATTTTATCTAGCCTTAATTATTTTATAAATTGTATTAGATAGAAGTTTCTATATATTGTCACTACCGTGGTGGAGCAGAGCCTATTAAAAAGCGAATTTTATTAGTCGTTAAAGATCAATACTTAGAAGAAGAACTTTTGGAGCATTTTTCTGCTACAGGAGAGTTTGATGTGTTCTTACCTCAGGACCAAGGGAAGACATCATCAACTACGAGTATATATGATATTGTGATTATTGATGAGCAACTTTTAGTCGATAATGAGTCCATACAAAAATATCTACAAATGAACACTGAAACTTCAGTTCCTTTTATAATTTTAAGCAATACAGATAAACTAACAAAAATCACTACAAGTGGGTTAGCGATGAGGTATTTAATACTGAAGAAGCCGTTTCGGTTTGTTACTTTATTGGCAAAAGTTAGAACAGAAATAAGTCGATTTAAAAAAAACAATGACCTTATTTACCGAATGGGTCCTTACGAGTTTTACTCAATTAAAGGCCTATTAAAGCCTGCCTCTCTTATAAGTAAAAAAAAGTTACGGAGCATCGAGTTAACTGAGAAAGAAACTAGTATATTAAATTATCTTTTAAGATCGGAGGGTGGCTTTGCTTCTCGTGCAGAGCTGTTAGAAGTCATATGGGGATATAAATCTAGTATTACTACTCACACATTAGAAACTCATATTTATCGTTTAAGAGAGAAGCTTAAGCCAAAGGCCTCTAAATTTATTTCTATAAAAACCTCAAAAAATGGATATAGTGTGGTTTTACAGGCGGGCAATTAATAAACAATTTGGGGCTTTTTATCTATATAGCTTATATTTTAATCGTATCAGGACTAGTAGTATCTGAATATTATAATTTCAAAATTGGCGAATATATATTTAAGCCGGTAGCTGCATTAAGCTTCGTGTTTATTTCATTAAAACTTGGGGCACTTGAAACTGGCTATGGATGTTTAATTTTGTTTTCACTGGTGTTATGTGCTGTAGGGGATGTATTATTACTTAACAGAAAATTAAAAATTTCTTTTTTTTGCGGAATGCTTGTTTTTGCAATTGCGCATCTATTATTCTCATTAGCATTTATCAAAAGCAGTACGTTTGACTTTGCCTCATTAGTTATATTTTTACCATTAATTACGATATTAGGGGGCATAAACTTTATGTATTTACTACCTAGAGTGTCGCGTAAATTTAAACTTTTTATATTACTTTATGGTTTAGCTATATTTATGATGATTACTTCCGCTTATACCTTTATGTACGAACAAAAACTTATCTTAATAGCAGCTACATTTTTTGTTTTATCAGATATTTTTGTTGCTAAGGATCGTTTCATAAAGCGCTCAACAAAAAATGCTCTATTGATTACTCCTCTATATTTTGCGGCTCAAGGATTATTTGCCTTCAGCGTTTCAGTTTAGATTAAATTTAAAATCTGGGTCATTGGAACGTGGTCGCTTGGCTTTGGCTCCCAAATTCTACATGGAGTATGAATAATGTGCCCCTCTTTGCCCGAATACTCGATAGCCTTTTTTAAATCTGAGCTTACCCATATATGGTCAAGGCGCCGCCCCCTATTGCTTTCAAGGGGGTTCCTCCCTCTATAACTCCACCAACTAAACAATTTATCTTCATCACTATATAACGCCCTCGAACAATCAATAAAGTTATGTGCTTCTTGTAAGCCCTTAAGAATAGAAACCTCGATCGGAGTGTGACTTACAACTTTTAAAAGTTGTTTGTGATTCCAAACATCATTTTCGTGTGGCGCTATGTTGAAGTCCCCAACAAGAACTTGCGGGCCGGGCACTTTTTTATATCGCATAGAGAAATAAGACCTCATATTTTCAATAAAATCTAATTTATGCTTAAACTTTTCATTTTCTTCAGGGTCGGCGATATCACCTCCTGCAGGGATATAAAAATTATGAAACTCAAAACTTAAACTTTTATGTGACACCAATGTGCTTACATGGCGTGAGTGACCTAATGGACAAAACTTAGTGTTTAGGCGCTGAAGGGGAAGTTTTGAAACAGTTGCCGCCCCATGGTAGCCCTTCATACCGTGAACCTCTATATATTTATAGCCTGCATTAATGAAGGGTTCTTTTGGAAACAAATGTGTTTCGCACTTTATCTCTTGTAGACCCAAGACATCGGGCGATTCCTCTTTTAAGAAGCGCAAAACTTGGTCTATTCTTAAGCGAACTGAATTTATATTCCATGTTGCGAGCTTAATTTGCATATAAATAGCCTTGGTAAACCTGATTTGTTCGTTAATTATTTTTTCTTGTTTTCCTCTTGCTTTTTTCTCTTGTGAGAAATAAGCGCGGATTTAATATTTTTGGATATCTAATATCTGTGAGTTTAACATAAGTTGGGCTCTCTGAGCCATCTATAATACTCCAGCCTTTTATTCTTAATTTATTTGCATCGAGTATAATAGTTAAAACTCCAATTGCCTCATCAGATGGATCAGCAATGCTAATATACCACTCTTTTTCTTTTTTTATAAGACCCGTTACTTTTACGTCCTTGTCGAGGTCAATGTTTTTTTTCAAGAAGTAGTATATTGGGGTCGACGATAGCGGAATGCGATCTGTTGTGCCTAGATTGACGTCTTTTTGTATTAGACTTACTCCGTCAGAAATAATTAACAATGAGTTGGGGCTATCATATTCTATACGTAATTTTCCCGGTCTATTTATAAATAAATTTCCAGCTATAATAGATCCGTCAGGAGCATACTGTACAAATCTTCCTTCTATGTGAATAGTGGAATTCATAGCGTTGTTTATTAGTTTTAGGTCTGAGATTAAATTTTTAACATCAGTAAAAGGTGCCGCAGGGTTAGACTCTTCTATTTTTCGAGTTGTCTCACCTGATGACGGAAAAGATATTAAAGTGAAATATGCTATGAAAAATAATAACTTATACATCCTGTGAGACTATATGAAATTTTACATGCTTTCTACCACATTTTCTTATGGAAAGCCGTTATTACTTATATTTAATAATTAGGTATAAATTGATTTAAACCTTCATTAATGTTTGATAATGGCCTTGCGCCGTAGTGAGACACTACTTCTGATGCTGCTATACTGCCGAGATAACCAGAATCAGGCCAATCTAAACCTAAAGCTCTCCCCGCTAGTACACCAGCAGCATATTGATCTCCCGCACCTGTGGTGTCCACAACATCTTTGACGGGGCTAGCATTAATATAATGTCTTGCAGTACCAGATTGAATTAATGATCCTGATTTACCGTTTGTAATACAGGCAGTTAATTTTTTTGAGCTCAAATTATTTAGTGCTGTTTCGATCTCTTCACATTTATATAAGCTTAATATCTCGTCTTTGTTGGCAAATAATATGTTAACATGGTCATTTATAAAGCTTTGAAAACTTGAACGGTGACGATCAACACAAAAGCTGTCTGAGAGAGTTAGAGCGATATTCCTATCGTAGGACTTTGCAATTTTTGCGACTTGTATAAATGCTTCTTTAGCTGGCGGGGTGTCGAAAAGGTACCCCTCTAAATACACGCAAGATGCAGCTTCAATTTTAGATTTTATAATATCTTTCTTAGTAAACATACAGGCAGCACCAAGAAAAGTACTCATTGACCTTTCACCATCTGGAGTAACTGCAATGAGACATCTTCCGCTTGCCGGACCGGATATATTTAACGATGAAAAAAAATCAACTCCACCATCAATCATGCTTTTTTTTATTCGGTTTCCAATTTTATCATTTTTCACCTTCCCTATAAATGCTGACCTTAACCCTAGAGCATTAATTCCAAATAAGGTATTAGCCGCGGAGCCCCCAGCAATTTCCTGAACTTTTCCGTGATTCAAAAGTGATCTTGTTAAGACAGCCGCCCTCTCTTCACCGATAAGTGACATTGATGCTTTTTCAATCCCCTCTTTTTCAAGAAAATCATTTGAGACAGGTGCTATAATATCCATAAGGATATTTCCTATGCCAAGTACGTCGAACTGAACTGTCATAAATTGATACCTTGATTTAGGGCGCTTAATAGATAAAAAAGTAAAAAATTCAATCTCTAAAATTCTATAATTTGGACAATATATGAAGAAAATTGCTATTCTTGCTTCAGACAATATGATGCCATCGTCATTAACCCAGCGAGACGATGCTCACGAGCGCGATGAGCAGATGAAAAAATTGTACCCAGCTTTTCTTGCCCAAAATATGCGTTTAGATATTATAAGCTGGAAGTCGGCTGCCTATCAAGCTAAGCATTATGATGCAATACTTCCCCTTTTCGTTTGGGACTATTTTGATGATAATGAAGCTCAGTTTATTGAGGAAATGGAAAAGGTAGATACGACAACTAATCTTTATAACCCTATTGAAATTATAAAATGGAATTCTAAAAAGTCTTACTTGAATGAGTTAGAGAAAAGGGGTGCCCCTGTAATAAGAACTATTAATGTTGATTCTGCCTCACCGATTAACATTTCTAAAGCCTTTGATACCCTTTCGACTGATAGACTTGTTATAAAGCCGCTAATAGGCGCTGGGGCATGGCGACAAGTACTTTATAATAAAGGCGATACTTTTCCCAGCCGTGAATTGTTACCACCAGGACCCACTATGATGCAACCTTTTCTACCAAGTGTAAAAAAGGAAGGAGAATATTCATTATTATTTTTTGGAAACGATTATTCACATGCGTTAATTAAAAAGCCTAAGTCAGGAGATTATAGAATTCAGTCGCTTTATGGCGGAACTGAAGAAACATACAGTCCAACTAAAAATGAAATAGATGCAGCGCAAAAAATTCTTAATACCTTACCTTTTGAACCACTCTATGCACGAGTTGATTTATTAAGAGGCAACGATGGCCAATTAAAATTGATAGAATTAGAAATGATTGAACCATATCTTTATCTTAGTCATTCTACGGGTACGGAAGAAAATAACATGGGCGCACAAAAATTAGCTTCAGCACTGAAAAAAAAATTGAGCCCAAAAAATTAGCTCTCTGGATTTAAAGTCTTAGATTTATAGGAACAAAGATCGTTGACTGGGCAATTATAGCATTTTGGCTTTCTAGCAATGCATGTATACCGGCCCAGCAGTATAAGCCAATGATGCGCATGATCGATATATTTTTGTTCTGTAACTCTTAGTAAGTTTAACTCTACTTCAACAGGGTCTTTACCTGGCGCCATGCCCGTTCTGTTTGAGACACGAAAGATATGCGTGTCAACCGCCATAGTTGGTTGTCCAAAGTAATCATTTAGAACCACATTAGCTGTTTTTCGTCCAACTCCTGGAAGTTTAATGAGATCTTCTCTAGTGTTGGGTACATTTGAGTTAAATTCCTCAATTAGCATTTCAGATAAAGCCACAATGTTTCTAGCTTTGGTTTTATATAACCCTATAGTTTTGATATGGTTGCGTATTGTATTTTCTCCAAGCTGTATCATTTTTTTAGGGGTATCCGCTAATTCAAACAATCTTTTTGTGGCTTTATTTACACCAACATCAGTTGATTGCGCAGATAGAGCAACAGCTACCACTAACGTAAATACATTAGTGTAGTTCAGCTCAGTTCGAGGTTCGGGATCTAAGTTTTGAAGGCGTCGGTATACTTCATTTATTTTAGTTCGATTTAACCTAGGCCTAGGCAGGTGTTTATACAACTTTTCTTTAGCACGCATCATATCATCTTTTCTGATTAATGCGCCTGATCATCATTTCACACATTTCTTTAGCAAAATTTAAGGCGGGTTGAGCTATTAAATTGCCCTCACGGTCAAGAGCAGACGAGGCATTTCCACAACCTACTTGCTGGCTTAAGACATCCCCACCTAAACGACTAAGGATAAAGCTTAACTGTCTCATACACATGATACCGCTCATGGGCCCCGGAGTAGCTGAAGCAATCCCCCAAACAGCGTTTTTAATATAATTGGTACTCTCGGTGCTGGTCCAGTCTATCATGTTTTTGAGTAGGGGAGGTAGGCAGCCATTATACTCAGGGGTTGTAATTACAATTCCATCAAATTTTTCTAATAGAGCGGTTAATATTTTAACACTTGCTGGAGTTTTTAAGTCACCGTGAAAAATAGGCATATGAAATTCATCTAAGTTGATTATTTGTGTTTTTGCGCCCCTTTCTTCAAACAATCGACTTATGCTATTTTCAAGCTTTCTATTAATTGAGTCATTTCTAAGTGAGGCGCAGATAAAAGCAATTTTGGGAGTATGCATTGTGTAGCCTTATATTACATATTTTAGTTTTAAACTTAATGATTTTTATAATATTGCTTGCCTAGCAAGAATACCATACCTATTTATGATTTATGCAGCAATTTAGTGGAATTTCTTTTTTATGGGCAACATTTTCATTGGCTATATTGGGGGTTATTTATGCCCTCGCTTATTTTTTATTAACACATAAAGTCTCTAAGGATGCAGAAGCTGATTATCTGTATAAAAGTCTAAATGGCATGATTAATAAATCCATTACTAAGGCAGAGTATACAGGTTTATTTACCAAGAAGCATAAGCCTAGAAAGTTTTTATATATAGCCTCAGGTTCCTTCTTTATATTGGCCTCAACGTGGCCAATTATGGCAATAATATCCTATTTATTAGAATGCCTTTATCAGTTTACTGGACGAAGTCGCGTGTTCGAACCAGGCTTTTTGGTGTGGCAGTTTTGTATATTTTTTGGTGTTATTTTATCATGGTCTTGCACAGCATATTGTATAGTCACCTTATACTATAAAAGAGCAACTGGCCCGTTAGTTAATAAAAAAGGAAGTAATAAATAGTTTAAAAAAACTGACCGCACCATCTAAGTGCCTATAATTAAGTAATAAACTATATTGCAACAGGTTAATAAAATGAATTTTCTGCACACAATGCTTAGGATAACTAATATCAAGCAAAGCCTAGATTTTTATTGCGGTGGTTTAGGGCTGAAGGAATTACGTAGATATGAAAATGAGGAAGGCCGTTTTACATTATTATTTTTAGCAAGCTACGAAGATATTGATAGAGCGGGTGCTTTTGAGAACGGAACTACATTTCCTATTGGCTTACCAATGATTGAATTAACTTTTAATTGGCCCTCGGAAGAATCTGGCGTTGAGCTCCTTAAAGGAGGTCGAAACTTTGGTCACATAGCTTACCAAGTTGATAACATTTATGACACTTGCGAAAGACTCTTAAAGAGGGGGATAATGATTAATCGTCCTCCACGTGATGGAAGAATGGCTTTCGTAAAAAGCCCAGATAATGTTTCCGTAGAGATACTACAAAAAGGAAAGAGTCTTCCGATTAAGGCCCCTTGGTCAAAAATGGAAAATTTTGGTGAATGGTAATAATTAGAGATCGATATTTAAGACATCTTTCATTGAATATATTCCAGGCTCTTGTTTGTGGGCCCAAACAGCTGCGTTAACTGCTCCTTTTGCGAATATATCTCTATCAAAGGCATCGTGCCTCAAGGTGATCATCTCTTGATCATTTGCAATTCTTACTTCATGCTGACCAATGACCCCTCCCCCCCTAAGAACAGCGAACCCAATTTCTTCTTTTTTTCTGGCTTTTGAATGTGACGCTCTAGATGTGGATATTTTTTCTTCGAGCTTTACCTTCCGCCCATCTGCAGCCGCCTCCCCTAACATAAGTGCCGTTCCGCTGGGTGCATCTTTCTTCTTTTTGTGGTGCATTTCGAGAATTTCAATATCCCATTTATCATTTAATTTTTCAGAAGCTATTTTAACAAGAGCTTGTAGCATATTAATTCCAGGAGAGAAATTACCTGATTGTAATACAGTATGGCCTTTGGCCCCCTCTCGGAATTCTTTTTCTTGTTTTTTGCTATAACCTGTAGTGCCAGTTATTAGTGTATTGCACCTAGACTGCTTCATTAAAGAAAGCACATTTAATGTAGCCTCCGGGTGAGAGAAATCAATCAGTATATCGCATAAATTAAGGCCTTCATTGATATTAGTCGAAAGCATCAAGCCAACAGATCTAAGATTTGCAACTTTATGTGCATCTTTACCTAAGTTGGGTGAATCATCCGACGTAATAGCCACTGTCAATCTAAGATGTAAGTCAGTTTCTAAGGACCGCATTACTGCTTGGCCCATTCTTCCGTCAGCGCCAAGAATTCCAATGTCTATTTTTTTGGTCATATATATCTGTGTAGCGACCAAGCCTGTGCCGCGCAATTTAAATATGAGTAACTAATTGAATATTTTTATAATTTGAATAAAGTTATATCATGAAATATTTTAACTATTGTAACAGCATTTTTTACGTAATTTATGGTTTATTTGGAGCATTCGCACCCTTATCCCTTGCCGGTGTGTTGGGCTGGGAACTTACTCATTTGGGCCAACACGAAATGCGTGCCTACTGCCTTTTTATATCCGCAGTTGGTACAATTATGTTTCTTGGTACTCAAAAAATAAATAATCAAAAAATTGTTTTAAAGTCGATTGTTTTTATAACCTTTTCCTTTTTGGTGGGTAGAATATTAGGTCTTGTTCTAGACGGGCCTGGGCCCACTCTCACTTATTTGGAAATAATATTTGAAACCGCATTAATAACCCTAGGGTTAGTTTTGTTGAAACAAAAAAAGAAATAATTGTTTAGGTGCTTACCTTGGAGCAAGAACCATAGTCATCATACGGCCTTCAGTTTTCGGTTCAAACTCTACTTTAGCCGTATCTTCGAAATCCTCTTTGACTTGTGCTAGCAAAATCATACCACGATCCATATGTGCCATTTCCCTGCCTCTGAACCGAACGGTGACTTTAACTTTATCACCTCGATCGAAAAATTTCATCATAGCCTTAGCTTTTACTTGGTAATCATGTGTGTCAATATTAGGCCGCATTTTAATTTCTTTGATTGTCGTTGTCCGTTGGTTTTTACGGTTGGCTGCCTTTTTCTTCTGGTTTTCAAATCTCAGTTTACCATAATCAAGAACTTTACAAACAGGAGTTTCACCTGGGGCAACTTCAACTAAATCCAATCCCACAGATTGAGCAGTGGAAATAGCCTCGTCAAGCGATACCACACCGCGTTTTTCACCTGTATCTGTTATAAGTAGTACTTGTGGGTTTGTAATTTCACGATTAGTTCGTGGACCTTTGGGTTTCTTGGGCGCTGCTGCTAGTGGGCGTTTTGCGATGCTAAATTCTCCTAATAATGTTAAGCGTCCACAATATGGACGCCATTGAGCTTTATTTCAAGAGCTGTTTGTATACGTTAAGTGTTTTTGATTTAAGATTTTGAGTTGAAAATTGTGCTTTAATACGCGAGCGAGCGAATTTTCCATCATAATTGCACCATGCGCAAGCTTTTTTTATTCCCACAGCGAGAGCTCCAGGGTCATTTGGCGGAACTAGAAATCCTGTTTTTTTATTTAAAATTGTTTGAAGAGACCCGCCATGTGCTGTGGCAACGACAGGTTTTTCCATAGCTTGAGCCTCTACCATTACACGTCCAAAGGCCTCTGGGTCTGTAGATGTTGAAATTACTATATCTGCGGCGGCAATGGCTGAAGCAACGTCCATCTGGTGATTTAGAATCACGAATTGCTTTTTTAAGTTGAGCTTAGCTACTTTAGAGCATATTTCACCTTTATACTTTTCTCGCCCCTGTGGGTCACCCATTAGCACCAATGTATAATTTTCTGGCAAATACCTTAAGGCGTCCACAGCAATAAGCTGTCCTTTCCATTTTGTTAAACGCCCGGGGAGAAGAATTATTTTATTTTTAAATGGAACTTTCCACGCGTGTAATAGTTCGTTTACTTTTGTATTTTCTATTTTTTTTGGATCAAATACTGCCATGTCCACGCCCCGTGGAACCACAGTAATCTTACTTGGGGGAACTTTGTGTTTATTAATTATATGATCTTTTGTGAAATTTGAGTTAGCAATAATATGCTCACCCTTTGTCATAATTGAATTATATTGATCTTTTAACCATGAATTACTGTTATATATTCCGTGATATGTAGTTAGGAAGGGTATTCCTTCTGCTTTAGCTGCATAATATGCAGGCCATGCAGGCGCACGGGACCGCGCATGAACCAATTGGATGCCATGTAGTCTGATAACTTTCCGTATAAAATTTATTCTATAAAATAACGATAATATGTTCTTAGAACCAATATTAGCTTTGTGTAATTTTGTGCCCAGACGTAAAAAATCTTTCTCAAGCCGCCCGCCTCTGGTAACAACATGGGAGTCATAACCTTTGTTTGACAATGCTTCTGCAATTTCTAGTGTAGTTTTCTCTACGCCTCCGGCATTGAGTTCTGGAACTACTTGAAGCACAATCATATTTTATAAACTCTCATAAGGACCCTTTAGATGCAAGATAGAGCATTGATTAATTATTTACCCTTACAGGGTGAGGAAAAGATAGCCTATAAATTTAATAAAGGAAGAGGACCTACTATTCTGTGGTGTGGCGGACTAAAGTCCACCATGGACGGAAGCAAAGCAACATATTTGCACAATTGGGCGGCAAGTAAAAATTATAACTTTATTAGATTTGATTATTTTGGTCATGGGGAGAGCGATGGTGAATTTCGGGACGGTACCATTACTAAGTGGGCCGAAAATATCATAATGGTTATTGATGAATTAATCAATAATGATGCAGTCCTGGTGGGGTCATCAATGGGAGGGTGGACTTCAATTTTAGCGGCTATTTCTAGAGCTGATAAAGTTAAGGGCCTTTTTTTAATAGCGCCAGCACCGGACTTTACGCATAAACTAGTCTGGGACCAGTGGACTGAAAAACAAAAGAAAGATTCTTTAGCAGGAAAAAGCATTTTTGTTTCATCAGAGTATGGAGAAGACTATGAGTATAGCTCCAGATTAATTTCTGACGGCAAAGATAACATGGTATTAGATAATAAAATTAATCTCGAAGTACCAATCAGAATTTTACAGGGCATGAAAGACGAAGTAGTGCCCTGGCACTATTCATATAAAATAATAGAGAATGTGAAAAGTCGAAATGTATCATATACACTAATAAAGAATGGAGATCATAGTCTGTCTACCCCAACTGACCTAGAGCGCTTAAGTTGTGAGCTGCAAAGTTTAATGCAGAATATTTATTAATAGATAACATGCTTAAAAAAAACGAATATGATTTAATGTCCCTTCAGGACTTATCCTATAAATCCATAAGAAGGTTTTTATTAAAGCTATTCGGCGAGCAGGGCCTTGATACCCCAGGACTAGATGCGCGTATCTTAATTATGGAGGCTTCACAGCTATCACATGCAGACTTGCTGATTAAGAACTCTTCTACCCCTGAGCGGAGTACTATTATTAAAATAAATGAGTTTATGAATAGACGCATTAAAGGCGAACCGGTTGATAAAATTGTAGGTCACAAGGAGTTTTATGGAAGAAAATACAAAGTAAACAAAAATGTTTTATCCCCGCGGCCTGATACGGAAAAATTGGTGGATATAACTATTTCTGAAATCAATAAGTCTGGAAGTAAAAGTCTATTAGAGCTTGGGACAGGTACGGGAGCGGTCATAATATCTATTATATCAGAGACAAAAAGCACGATAGCTACGGCAGTTGATATATCTGAGGATGCGTTAATAATTGCAAGACACAATGCCCAAGCTCATGGTGTAAACCAAAGCATATGTTTTTTACATAGCGCATGGTTTGAGAACGTGTCTGAAAGTTATGATATTATAATTTCAAACCCCCCGTATATATCAAAAATAGAAATGAATTTACTAAGCTCAGGTGTTAAGGAGTTTGATCCATTTGTATCTTTATATGGAGGAGAAGATGGTTTGGAAGCATATAGAGCGATAATAAATAAAGCAGGTTTATATTTAAACCCGAAAGGCGTTATTATATTTGAAATTGGCTATTTGCAAGCTGAGGCCGTTACCAATTTACTCTTAAAAAACGAATTTATAGATATTTCAGTAGCGCACGATCTGTCTGGAAATAATAGGGTAATAAAAGCGTATAAAAGTAGATAAAAAAAGCTTTCCCTTTTGAAATAGCTTTGCTAGTAACTGACCGTGAGAAGTTTGAGGCTTGATAGCCCCCTCGCTAGCCCAAAATTGAGAAGCCATTGCAACACTGCAGGCTTAGGGAACTTAAGGAAGTAATAATGAAACGCCAACGTGGCCGTAATCGCAATAATAATAACAGAAGTAATAATTCAAACCCTAACAGGTCATTGGATAGTAATGGGCCTGGAGTTAAGGTCCGTGGAAATGTTAGCACTGTTTATGAAAAATATACAGCTTTAGCCCGTGATGCCCAAAGCTCCGGAAATAGAGTAAATGCTGAAAATTTAAAACAACATGCAGAGCATTATTTGAGGTTAATGAATGAAATGGAAACCGCTAGGCTTGCCGCTCAAGCTGAACGTGATGCTCAAAGAGCCCCAAGAAATGAGACCGCTATCGACGACGAAGCACCTGATGGTAAAGCAGGGAAACCCCAAAACAAACACCGTAAATCGATGGATGATGATTTGACTGCAATAAAACCTGATGAAGACTTGGGGGAATTACCTGAAGGCAACCAATTGCCAGAACCCGCCTCATTGGACGAAACCCCACCCCGCCGGAGGCGAAAGGCCCCCGCAAGAAAAAAACCAGATTCAGTGTCTGACGCCGCCGAATGAGTACTTAAAATCAAATTACTAACTATCAGCCTATTAATTTTAAATAGGGTTAGACAACGAATTTAAATCAGAAGACCTCATTTTTTCAATTTCTTCACGCCGTTTGTTGAATTTATTCATTTCTGCCTTACCTAGAGGCTTTCCAGAAAGCTGAGAAAGCCTTTTGGGGTTAATTTTTTTCCCATTCAAAATCACTTCGTAATGTAAATGTGGCCCTGTAGACCTTCCCGTACTGCCAACTTTTCCTATTATTTGATCTTGCTTTACATATTTTCCAGAAGAAACATTGATCTTACTCAAGTGAAAGTATGCTGTTTTATATCCGTCTGTATGACGAATGCGTATATACTTTCCAGCCGCACCATTCCATGCTGCATATTCAACTGTCCCTGACCCGGCAGCGAGCACGGGTGTGCCCGTTGGTGCTGCAAAGTCAACACCAGTATGCATTTTCCTGTAACCTAAAATGGGATGTTTTCTTCCGCCAAATCCAGATGATATTCGTGCCCCATTTATCGGGGTAGCCCTTAGCCTGCGTTTAGCAGTTTTACCTTTTTCATCATAGAAATTTTCTATTTTCTTTTCGTTCGAAAACAGCCAAAATTCTGATTTTTTGTCCCCTGGACTAAACGAGGTGTATAAAAGGTCACCTGTTTTTACTATGTCGCCTTTTCGGTTTTTATATGCATTGAAATACATAGAAAATTTATCGCCAGGCCGTATGTCTCTTTGGAAATCTACTGAATACTCATAAATTTTTGTGAATTGATCTACAATACGATCAGGAATGCCTGATTTTGTTGCGTCTATATAAAGGGAGGTGGAAATTTCCCCGGATATACTAACTTTTTGTGATTTGTATTCTGATATTACTTCCCTTGTGTTATAACTACCATCAATCGCATCTATAAAAATAGTTTTTTCAAAATTTGGCCTGAAAACAAAATGCTCTAGCTTTTTATTACGCAAATACAGATAAAATTCATTTCCTGGCCTTAATAAGTTGACTGGATACACCTTATTAATTGCCCTCGAAATACCGTACACTTCGTTGGACGAAAGACCTTTTTTTTCGAGAAGACTTATTAAAAAGTCATCTTGCTCTAGCTTTGCTATTATAAGCTCTGGCTGATTGCTTTGCGTAGCATATGGGTAAGGGTCTATTTCAGATTTCAAGATTTTGTCAGAGTTAAGAAATAACTTTATACCTATAACTAGTAATAAAATTAAGGCACCTGCGAAGGATATGGTTTTAACCTTCTTCATTTTACTATAAACCCTAAAGAAGAGATAAATTATCTATTATATTTATCTCATTTAAAACTACATATGCCAAAGATATAAAGCCTTTTTTACTAATGACTAGTTAATATTTACAGATATTTGTAACTAATGAAATTTTATTTGGGCGTGCATTTCTTGTACTCTTCTACTATATTTTTATTCTATAGATGGAGTGATTCGCGAAAGAAATATTTATGTCTGAAGCTGCTGAAAATACGCCCGAATATGGTGCGGACTCAATTAAAGTTTTGAAGGGTCTGGATGCAGTTCGAAAAAGACCAGGAATGTATATAGGTGATACAGATGATGGATCTGGTTTACACCATATGGTATACGAGGTTGTTGATAATTCTATTGACGAAAGTCTCGCTGGTCACGCTGACCGCGTCGAGGTCATTTTGCATCCAGACGGTTCATGTTCTGTAAAAGATAATGGACGTGGTATACCGGTAGCTATTCATGAGGAAGAGGGTGTATCGGCAGCTGAAGTTATCATGACTCAATTACATGCTGGTGGAAAGTTTGATTCCAACTCATATAAAGTATCAGGCGGACTTCATGGGGTAGGCGTGTCTGTTGTGAATGCTTTGTCTGTTTCTTTGCAGCTTACCATCTGGCGAGATGGAAAAGAGCATGCAATGGAATTTAGTCATGGTGATTCATTGAACTCTCTGAAGGTCGTGGCTGATGCCCCAGAGGACTACAGAAGAGATGGAACTGTAAAAACGTTAACAGGGACTAAAGTGAGGTTTTTGCCTTCTGAGGAAACGTTTACCATGGTTGAGTTTGATAGAAATACATTAGAAAGGCGTCTGAGGGAGCTAGCCTTTCTTAACTCGGGTGTGATGATTGTGTTAACGGACGAAAGGCCGGAAGACAATATTGTTACAGAACTTCATTATGAGGGAGGCATAGAAGCGTTTGTAAAGCATTTAGACGCCAATAAGGAGGGCTTGCTTGAAAACCCCATTTCAATCTGCAAGGAAGTTGAAGGAATTACAGTAGAGGCAGCTTTGTGGTGGAATGATGGGTATCACGAAAATGTAAGATGTTTTACCAACAATATACCTCAACGTGATGGAGGGACCCACTTGGCGGGATTTAGGGGTGCGCTTACTCGAACTGTAAATAAATATGCCGCAAGTCTTGGAACAGCCAAAAAAGAAAAAGTAACTATTTCAGGGGATGATGCACGCGAGGGTTTGACGTGTGTTCTGTCAGTAAAGGTTCCTGACCCGAAGTTTTCGTCGCAAACAAAGGATAAATTAGTTTCTTCTGAAGTAAGGCCTGTAGTTGAGTCGGCGATGAATGAAGCTCTTGGCGAATGGTTTGAGGAGCACCCTGCAGAAGCAAAAATGTTAATGACAAAAATAGCCGAAGCTGCAGCTGCACGGGAAGCAGCAAGAAAAGCTCGTGACCTTACTAGAAGGAAGTCAGCATTAGATATAGCCTCATTGCCAGGAAAACTTGCTGACTGTCAGGAACGCGACCCTTCTTTGTCTGAGATATTTATTGTGGAGGGCGACTCAGCTGGGGGTTCTGCTAAACAAGCAAGAGACCGACAAAACCAAGCTATTCTTCCATTAAAAGGTAAAATACTTAATGTTGAGCGGGCTCGATTTGATCGCATGCTTTCAAGTCAAGAGATAGGCACTATGATTACTGCTCTGGGCACTGGAATTGGTCGCGATGATTTTGATGCGGATAAAGCGAGATACCACAAAATTGTAATTATGACAGATGCGGATGTTGACGGTGCGCATATAAGAACTTTACTTCTTACATTTTTCTATCGGCAGATGCCTGAGTTAATAGAACGCGGCTATCTATATATTGCTCAGCCGCCACTTTATAAAGTCGAAAGGGGTAAAAGTATCCAGTATATTAAAGACCAAGAGGAACTTGATGATTACCTGATTGAAGCCGGGTCTAAAGATTCTTCATTGACTCTAGAGGGAGGGATAACAGTAATTGGCGAAGACCTTATGCGTATTGCAAAAGAAGCTTTGCAAGCCCAAGCAATCATAGACCGTATGAAGCATAGAGCCCCGGATAGTGCAATCTCTCAGCTGACAATCGCCGGCACCCTTCAAGTCCAAGAAGACGATAAGTTGATAAAAGAAGGCATCAAAAGGTTGGATATGATTGCTGATGAAGGTGAAGATGGTTGGTCAGGGCAATACATAGATAGCGATCTAGTCTTTGAACGAAGCGTAAGAGGTGTTACTGATAGGGTGATATTGCGATATGGATTTAGAGATAGTTCAGAGGCGAGAAGGCTTCATAAGTTAGCGCCTTCTTTAGCCGAAACATACTCAGGACAAGCTTCTTTTAAACGTGGTGATGACGAACCAATTATAGTGAATGGACCAGCCCAACTATTGGAAGTAATTTTTGCCGGAGGCAAGAAAGGCTTTAAAATCCAGCGTTACAAAGGCCTGGGCGAAATGAATCCTGACCAACTTTGGGAAACCACGCTAGATTCAAATGCTCGTAGTTTACTTCAAGTTAAAGTAGAGGCTGCTGATGCAACAGATGATCTGTTTACCAAATTAATGGGTGATGTTGTCGAGCCTAGGCGAAACTTTATAATCGAACACGCTCTTGATGCTGAAGTTGATAGTTAAACAAAAGCATCCTGGCGCCCTAAGATTTAAGCATTATAGTTGCGGGCAAATCAAAAACTTCTCACCTGTTTTTTTTGCAAAATACCTAGCAACATTATTACTTTCTAGGGCGTCTGATAAGGAAATTTCATTCGTGTAATTACTCTTGAACGTCGTTTTAAGTTCGGTTGCAACTCTGATACGTAATTTATTTCCAGCTTCCATGCCTATTTTTGCAAGGAAGTTTGGAAGTAACCAGCCACCAACACCCCATGCCATGCCATATCCGCGTGATAAAACTGAAGGGGTAACATCTAGGCCTCCGTAAAGATAAACTTGTTTATGCTTAATTGAACCATAGATACTATATGCCCCGGGCGTGCGAGCAGCTGCTCCCTCCATTGCTGTGAGAATTTGACTCGCCAGACTTCCGCCACCAGTAGCGTCAAAGGCTAATGTCGCGCCAGTTTCATGAATTGCATTTGTTAAATCAGACATAAATGACTCACTACTGCTATTGCATATATATTTTGCACCTAAATCTCTTAAAATGGCTGCCTGCTCTTCTCGGCGAACAATGTTTACAAGAGCTATTTTATCTGCTGAACAAATTTTATTTAACATTTGGCCTAAATTAGAAGCTGCAGCTGTGTGAACTAGGGCTTTATGGCCTTCAAGCTTCATGGTTTCTACCATTGATAAGGCCGTTAAGGGGTTTACAAAAGAAGACGCCCCATCTTTAGCATTATTCTCATCTAAAAGAGGTAAGCACGTCATTGCAGGTATGCAACAATATTCTGCATACATACTTCCGCTCAGTGCTGCTACTGTTTTTCCCATAAGTGCTTTTGCTTCTGGATTATCCCCAGTTAGAACAACTGTGCCTGCGCCTTCGTTACCGACGGGTAAATTTTGACCAATTCTTGCTTTCATAATTCCCATGCCCTGATCTGAAATAGGTGCAGTTAATATCCTTTTTGGGCCCACGCCTTCATGATAGGCATTAGCCATATTTGACCACCCAAACATCACCCCTTGGTCGGAAGGGTTAATAGGACTTGCCTCGACACGAATAACGACCTCGTGAGGTTTTGGTGTAGGAAAATCTTTTTGTACTAATTCCATTTTCAACTGCGCATCATTGGTTACAGTTGACGTCATTTGGTAATACTTATTTGGTAAAGTCATGAATTCCCCTTATCTAGAGGGCCCCTATAAAGTAATATCGATAGCCAAGTAAATAGCTATAGCCCAATTGATTTATAATGAAGAGCAATATTGTTGATAACACTATAAAAGGCTGACGTTCTGAGGTCGCCTAATTCAGGCTTGTTCTCTAATATGGTTTTAATGTTTACATATGCAGTGCGCATAGTGTCGTCTAGGCCAGCCCTTACTAGGTCAATCTCATCTGCTCCTTCAATATATTCAGATTTGAAGCGCTCATTAAATTTAAGACCATTTTGGTTTGCCAGAGCATCAATTAGGGAACGATTTTTACTTTCTTCGTTTCTTCGCTGAAGTCGACCGAACCGAATGTGGCCAATATTTTTTACCCATTCGAAATAAGAAACCGTTACGCCGCCAGCATTTGCGTAGAGGTCGGGTATAATAAAAACACCGTTATCCCTTAATATGCTATCTGCCATTGCTGTCACGGGTCCGTTTGCGGCCTCTATAATCATTTTTGCTTTGATCTTATGAGCATTTTTTATATTTATCACTCCTTCAGTAGCTGCTGGTATTAATATATCACAAGCACATTCAATTTCTTCTATATTAGGTTTTGCAAATATACCTTCTTTATAGTCTTTTAATGGTAGTCCGCTATGTAAATGCTGTTTCAATTTTTCGATATTTATTCCGCTGCTATTACTAATTGAACCACCGCGTTCTATCACTTTTATAATTTTTGCACCATCTTCTTGGCTTAAGAATTTAGCAGCGTGGTAGCCAACATTACCTAGGCCTTGAATTATAATTTTCTTACCATCCAAAGAGCCCTGCAATTTTGCTTTTTTAATATCATCTGGATGCCGGAAAAATTCACGCAGGGCATATTGCACTCCCCGACCTGTAGCTTCAACACGGCCCTCTATTCCTCCAAGATGGACAGGCTTTCCCGTTACACAAGCAATGTTATCAATATTGGTATTATTAAGGCGTCGAAACTCGTCCATCATCCATGCCATTTCACGTTCCCCGGTTCCCATATCAGGTGCTGGAACATTAAGTGAGGGGTGAATGAGGTCTCTTTTTGCCAGTTCATAGGTAAACCTACGAGTTATCCTCTCTAGTTCTTCTTCATTCCAGTCTTTTGGACGTATACAAAGACCCCCTTTTGAGCCACCAAACGGTACCTCCACAAGCGCTGTTTTAAATGTCATTAAGGCCGCCAAAGCTTCTACTTCATCTTGGTTCACGTCTAAAGAATAACGTATACCGCCTTTGACGGGCTCAATATGCTCTGAATGAACAGCACGATAACCAGTAAATGTGTGAACTTCACCCCTTAGCTTTACCCCAAATCTAACGGTATAAGTGGCATTGCAAACCTTAATTTTTTCAATTAATTTTGGCGATATATCTGTAAAACTTGCTGCACGGCCATACATTAAGTCAACACTTTGACGAAAATTCCAGTCTCTTTTTAAAGCTGTTCTCATTTCAACCCCATTGAAGAAGATATAACCCTATTAATGTAGTTTTTATTAATACAAAGTAACCAAGGGAAAAATCTTTCTTTTTATATCAAATCATAGAATTTTATTTTAATTCACCTCAGCTGTTTTTCCCTGCTTTTCTATCTCTATCTTTTAGAAGTCTCAAGCGAAGGGCGTTAATCTTTATGAAGCCTCCAGCATCAGCTTGATTATAAACTTCGTCTTCTTCAAAAGTTACATGTTCTTGTGAATATAGAGAATAAGGGGAACTTCGCCCTACGATTGTAGCATTTCCTTTGTATAGCTTTAGTCGAACAGTCCCGGCTACCATTTCCTGAGATTTATCGATAGCAGCTTGGAGCATTTCACGCTCGGGCGAAAACCAATAACCATTATATATCAATTCTGCATATTTTGGCATAAGCTCATCTTTTAAGTGCATTGCGCCCTTGTCTAACGTAATTTGCTCTATCCCACGGTGAGCCATTAGCAATATTGCACCACCAGGGGTTTCATAGATACCCCTTGATTTCATACCCACAAATCTATTCTCAAGTAGGTCAAGACGCCCTATTCCATTTTTACCGCCGAGCTCATTTAATTGTGTCAGCATTTCTGCAGGAGAAAAAGTCTTGTCGTTTAAAGATACTGCATCACCACGTTCAAAACCAATTTCGATGTAGGTTGGTTTGTCCGGGGCATTTTCTGGCGAAACAGTTCGCTGATAAACAAACTCAGGTGCTTCAACGGATGGGTCTTCTAAAGCTTTCCCTTCAGATGATGTGTGAAGTAGGTTGGCATCTACAGAAAAGGGTGCTTCGCCCCTCTTATCAGTTGCAATTTCTATTCCATGAGTTTCAGCATACTTTATTAGCTTTGTCCTGGAGTTGAGATCCCATTCTCGCCATGGTGCAATGACCTTTATTTCTGGATCTAGCGCATAATAACTTAATTCAAACCGAACTTGATCATTTCCCTTGCCTGTGGCGCCATGACAAACAGCATCAGCTCCAACTTGGTGGGCTATCTCAATTTGTCGCTTTGATATCAACGGCCGTGCTATTGAAGTACCTAATAAATATAGGCCTTCATAGAGTGCGTTCGCTCTAAACATAGGGTATACGTAATCTTTAACAAATTCTTCTCTTAAATCGTCAATGAAAATTTCTTTAACGCCCTGTGCCTGAGCTTTTCTTCTGGCAGGCTCAAGTTCTTCCCCTTGCCCTAAATCGGCTGTAAAAGTTACTACTTCATAACCTTTCTCTTCTTGTAGCCATTTTAGAATAATCGAAGTGTCTAGCCCTCCGGAATAGGCTAAAACAACTTTCTTAATTTTATTCATCTGCAACTCCATTTTCAGCGGGGCTATAGCCTAATATCTATTATTAAAGCTATAAGAGTTTTATTTTTTTACAAACGGTAGCAAAAGACTCCATATTAAACGGTTAGTATTAGTTGACTGGTGGCTTTCAAGTCCAAGGGTCATTTTTTTGTGATATTCATCCGAAAGCTTCAAATAGGTACCAAAACTCCTGTCCCAAAATGAAAAATTAAACCCATAATTTTTATTACTCTCGCATTCTCTTACTGAGTGATGAAGCCTGTGCATGTCAGGAGTTACAATTACCTTTCTTAACAGCCCATCAATTTTTGTTGGCAGCTTTAAATTAGCGTGGTTAAAAATTGCCGAACTGCTTAAAACAATTTCAAAAATTATAACCAACACGGCACTTGGGCCTAAAATTAGTATTACACTAATTTTATAAAGCATTGATATATAAATTTCTAAGGGATGGAAGCGCACGGCTGTACTTGTATCTAGTTCTCTATCTGAATGATGCACTTTGTGAATTTGCCATATGATCGGTACCTTATGGCTTAAAACATGTTGAATATAGATTGAAAAATCTAGTAATAAGAAAACTAAAACTCCTTCAATAAGAATTGGCCACTCTATGTTATTGAAAAGGCCAAAATTATTATCTGATGCTAAAACCGCAGTTAATACAGCACTCAACGGAAGCATAAGCTGTAATAAAACCTGACTAATTATTGATATGGAAAAATTTGTTCTCCACCTTTTTTTTGTATTACAAACCGGTCTTCGCCGCGGATAAAAGTTTTCTAGTAATGCAAAAAATACCAAAATAAAAAGAAACAAACTAATTCGTATTATGGGCATATCCATATTAACAACCATTCATTACTGCTGCGGCACGTATGGATCTTAATTCTTCTCTTACTTCCAGATCAATTGGTGTCAGCCCGTTTCCTATAGTCCTTTCGTCCTCTTGCCTTTTATTAGTTCTCCCCCACTCGTTAATATCATCATCATTAAATAGTTTATACTGAGATATGTTATCTGAGTAAGCACTGCTAAGATCAGATAAATTTTCACATGTTAACTCAAGGTATTTTTCAGGGTTTGGAGCAGTGACGCAAGCAGTTAAGTAAACGCTCAGAATAAAAGTAATACAACGCATAATTGACCTTAGACATTAATGAAAATTCAAGTTACCATAATATTGTAAAAAATCACAATATTAATGCGCAGTTAAAAAAAGATAGTGAACATGACTCAAAATAATTCACAGCGGGAAAAATATATTTGTTTAATAACGGGTGCCTCAGCAGGCATTGGAAGGGCTATTGCTATTCAGTATGCTGAGATGGGGTGGGATCTTATATTAACGGCCCGGCGGACTAAACCAATGATAGAATTAGCGGAAGAATTAGAAAGAAAATACGGTACCATAAGTCACATATTTGAAGTAGATTTTTTTGAAAAGAGCGCCACACAAAAATTATTTAAAAATATAAAGGCAAAAGGTCTTAAAGTTTCAGGCCTCGTAAATAATGCAGGTTACGGCCATCCAGGTGTTTTTCTTGATAGCGGCTGGAAAGATCATGCAAAGTTCATTCAGTTGATGATGACGGCGCCTTGTGAACTTGTAAGGGCGTTGGCTCCCGAAATGGTAGATAATAAATTTGGGCGAATTATAAACGTTGCTTCATTGGCGGGACACATGCCGGGCTCTAAGGGACACACACTGTATGCAGGAGTTAAAAGTTTTTTGATTAAATTTTCTGAAAGTTTAAATGCGGAGTTTTACGGGAGTGGGGTTAATGTGTCTGCTTTGTGCCCTGGTTTTACGTTGACTGAGTTTCATGACGTTAATGGCACAAGAGAGGGAATAAATAAACTGCCTTCATTTATGCTCATGGATGCTGACACTTGCGCACGTTTGGGTGTAAAGGCCTGTGAAAATAACCATGCTGTATACGTAAGCGGAAAAGTAAATAAATTTATTTCTGTATTGGGCAGGATTTTACCTAACAAGCTAGCACAAAAACTTATGTCAAAAAATTCACAGAGATATCGTAAGATTAATTAATTATGTTAGAAAAAAAAATGTCAGACGAAAGATTATACGTAGCTTTAGACCTGCCTGATGTTGATGAGGCCAGAGGTTTAGTTAAAATGCTTGGTGAGCATATAGTAAGTTATAAAATTGGCCTTCAGCTTCTCTCAATTGGGGGCGTAGAGCTTGGCCAAGAGCTAAAGGCCATGGGAAAAAACATATTTTATGATTATAAGTTTCACGATATAGGAGCAACTGTTGAAAAGGCAGTTAGATCGATATGCTCACTGGATGCTAATTTACTTACAGTTCATGCCAGACCCGAGGTTATGAAGTCAGCTGTATTAGGCAGAGAGAACAGCGATCTTAAGATTCTTGCGGTTACTGTACTAACTTCGTTAGACAAGCAGTCTTTAGAAAAGATTGGATACCACCAAAATGCAGAAGAACTTGTTTTACGGCGAGTTGGTCAAGCTTTAGAGTGCGGGGTTGACGGCGTGGTTGCTAGCCCTCTTGAAGCCTCTGCAATAAGAAAATTAGTTCCAGAAGACTTTTTGATTGTCACACCTGGTATAAGAATGTTGAGCGATAACAAAGATGACCAGAAAAGAGTCTCAACCCCCGGCGCCTCTTTAGCCTCGGGTGCTTCACATTTAGTTGTTGGCCGGTCAATTACTAAGGCTGTAGACCCGCAAAAAGCAGCGATGGAAGTTATTCGTGATATGGGAATTAATCACTAAGATACACATAATATCAGGGACATATACCGCGTTTCCGCCATTGGGTTTGCATAATAGCTATCCGTGTCCTTAAAGTTAAGGCCCTCATAAATTGAATTAGCATGCTTTAGGCCCTTATCTGTATCAAGGTACATTTTTTTATAACCTATTTCTTTTGCATCCTTGATGGCTCTAATTACTAACTCCTTTCCAATTTTATGGCCTCTACCAGAAGGCTTGCAATATAAGCGTTTTAATTCACAAGTATTATCTGGCAACTCCTTTAAGGCGCATGCAGCCACGGGGTTATCATCTAACTTGGCCAACAATAGTGTTTTGTAAACCGAAGGGAAGTTTGAAAACTCTTCAGCCGTATTTTGGAAATTGAGGGAATGGTCAAGATAGCCTTCTATAAAAGTTATATACTCAAGAAATATTGATCTCACCGTATTTATATCTTCAGGTGTTTTAGCTCTAATTATCTGAATATCTGGCACTATACAACTTTACCAGAAACTGCTCTGCAAACAAGTTTCTATGGTATTAAATATTTTTGATAAGCCACCGTAATGAGCTTTATTATTTACTTGACGTTAACGTTAACGTTAATTAAGTCGCTCCTATGAGTAATCATTCTGAAAATAACACTCAAAACTATCGGTGGGGTATTCGAGAGTTTGCTGAAAACTTTAACGTAACACCACGAACAATACGTTTTTATGAAGATAAAGGGCTCTTAAAGCCCTCGAGAAATTCAGGTGCCAGGACATTTAACCATGAAGATTACGTTAGGTTTGAGAGAATAATGCGAGCTAAAAGGATCGGTTTCAGATTAGACGATATCAAAGAAGTTCTCGATGTAACCGATGGCGAAGTTACAGGCCGTTCTGAACTACTAAAACGGAAAAATAGTTTTGAAAAAGCAATAAGTTCATTAAAGCGCCGGAGAAAAGACATTGATGTCATAACAAACGACTTAAAAGACATTTGTTTAGTCATTACAAAAAATATTGAAAGTTCATATGATAGCAATGGGGTTTTTGATCTCGCTGCAGCATATGAGGCTAGATTTAAAGAAACTATGACCGATGATTATTCGGTTGAGAATAGAAATCAAAAGGAAATATAGATGCCTACATATAATGCGCCCGTCCGTGACATGAAATTTATAATGCAAGAAATGTTGAATATTGGTGATCTAACAAAATATGAAAAATTCTCTGAAGCCGATACAGAAACCTTAGACGCAATTATTGATCATGGGGCTAAGTTTTCCTCAGAGATACTAACTCCTCTAAATGTAATTGGTGATAAAGAGGGCTGCACGCGCCATAGCGATGGTTCTGTAACAACGCCTACAGGTTTTAAAGAGGCATATGCTCAAATGGTAGAAAACGGGATGCTGGGCCTGTCAGCTAACCCTGAGTATGGCGGCATGGGCATGCCAGGAATTTGGAGCATAGCAGCTGGAGAAATGCAATCTGCAGCAAATACAGCTTTCTCCATGTACCCAGGGCTAACAAATGGAGCGGCAAAAGCAATTGAAATTGGAGGTACGGAAGAACAAAAGAAGACTTTCCTTCCCAAAATGGTTTCTGGTCAGTGGACTGGCACAATGAATCTGACCGAACCCCATTGTGGAACTGACCTTGGATTGTTAAAAACTAAAGCAGTACCACAATCAGACGGATCTTATAAAATAACAGGCCAAAAAATATTTATTTCAGCGGGTGAACACGACATGTCCGAAAATATTATTCATCTTTGCTTAGCCCGTATTGAGGGTGCTCCAGAGGGTGTAAAGGGTATCTCTCTATTTATAGTTCCAAAATTTAAGTTAGATGAAAAGGGTGAGGTGGGAGCTAAAAATACAGTTTCATGCGGTGCTATTGAGCACAAAATGGGTATCAATGGAAATGCTACTTGCGTCATGAATTACGATGAAGCGGATGGCTATCTTGTGGGAGAGGCAGACAAGGGCCTACGTGTTATGTTTGTGATGATGAATCGCGCTCGGCTTGATGTAGGAATGCAAGGGCTTGCTCAATCGGATGTCGCTTATCAAAATGCAGTGGCCTATGCCCAAGATAGGACGCAGGGACGATCGTTAACAGGCCCAAAAAATACGAATGGACCAGCAGATCCAATAATAGTTCATCCTGATGTCCGAAGAATGTTGATGGAAACAAAGGCTTTTAACGAAGGCGCAAGAGCACTGATTTACTGGTCTGCCTTGATGGAAGACTTAGAAACTGTTCATCCGGATGAAAAATTTAGAGAAAAGGCTGATGATTATCTAGGTCTTCTTACTCCTGTGATTAAAGGTTACTTAACGGATAAAGCTTTAGCTACTACCATTGATTGCCAGCAAATATTTGGGGGGCATGGCTTTATTGAAGAATGGGGGATGAGCCAATTCGTTAGGGACACCAGAATTACTCTTATTTATGAAGGGGCAAATGGTATTCAAGCATTAGATTTAGTGGGACGTAAACTGGCAAAAAATGGCGGTAGAGCACTAATGACTTTAAACGCTGAAATGGATGATTTCCTGAGTGAGAATTCTGAGAACGAGACCTTATCAGAATTCATGGAGGGGCTAAAGAAAGCAAAAGACAGTCTTTCAAACGCTACCATGTGGTTAATGCAAAATGGAATGCAAAACCCTGATAATGCTGGTTCTGGTTCTGTTGATTATATGCACATGATGGGCCTTACTACACTTGCTTACATGTGGGCTAAGATGGCGGTTGTGGCGCAATCAAAAATTGATGGTGGTTCAAATGATGAGTTTTATTCTAATAAGATAATCACCGGCCGGTATTTTGTTTTGCGGATGCTGCCAATGCTGGATGCCCACTTTGCAAAAATAAAAACAGGCGCCGAGCCGATAATGGCACTTAAAGCGAGCGCATTTTAAAGAAAGGAAAATTATGTCTGTATTAGATTTTAAAAACCCTGATTGGTATGCTGAAGAAGACATCAATATGTTCAGGGATGCTGTTCATAAGTTTTATGCCAAAGAAATGGCACCTCATTCTGAAGAGTTTAGGAAGAACAAAAAAGTAGATCGCAAGTACTGGAATATGGCAGGTGACATGGGACTTCTGAATTGCGCTATTCCCGAGGAGTATGGCGGTGGTGGAGGAGATTACCGCCACGAGATGATCATTCAAGAAGAGTTGATCAAGGCAAACGTTGATGGTTTTGGTCTTTCTTTGCATAATGCCATAGTTGCACCCTACATCCTTCACTATGGTACAGAAGAGCAAAAGCAAAAATGGTTACCAAAGATGGCAACAGGTGAACTTGTGGGCGCTATCGCAATGTCTGAACCTGGTACTGGGTCTGACCTCCAAAATGTTAAAACTAATGCTAAAAAAGATGGAAATGGGTGGGTCATAAACGGCTCTAAAACATTCATCACCAATGGCGGCACTGCTAATCTGATTGTTGTTGTAGCCGATACTGGGGGGGAAGGTAAGTTTTCTAAATCCCTATTTGTGATTGAAACTGATGATCTGGAAGGCTTCCGGAGGGGGCGTATATTAGACAAAGTAGGTATGGATGCCCAAGATACCGCAGAACTCTTTTTTGATGACATGAAAGTTCCTGCTGATAGTTTGCTAGGTTCAGAAACAGGGCACGGATTTATTCAATTAATGAAAGAGCTGCCTCAAGAGAGGCTAAATATTGCTATTCAAGGCGTTGCGCAAATGGAAGCTGCATTGGAAATGACGGTAGAATATGTTAAACAACGCAAAGCTTTTGGTAAGCAGGTTATATCTTTTCAGAACACACAATTTGAGTTGGCTGAATGTAAAACTATAGTACAGATAGCTAAAACGTTTGTTTATGACTGCGCTGCTAAGCACCTGCGGGGCGAACTTGATACAGTCACTGCTTCCATGGCAAAATACTGGGTAACAGACAAGGAGTGTGAGGTGATTGATCGTTGTCTACAGCTTCATGGCGGCTACGGCTTTATGAATGAATACCGGATAGGTCGTATGTATAGGGATAGTCGTGTTCAGAGAATTTATGGCGGTACAAATGAAATCATGAAAATGGTAATTGCTCGAAGCCTTTGATAAGGCTCAAATAATAATTAGTAAGATATTTAGGAGACCACCATGGTAGATGCATATATATTTGACGCAGTGAGAAGTCCGCGAGGAAAGGGAAAAAAAAGTGGCAGTTTGCACGAGATTACTGCTTTATCTTTATTAACTCAGCAGCTTGAAGCTATAAAAATTCGCAACAATCTCGACACCTCAAAGGTTGACGATATAATTATGGGTTGTGTATCGCCTGTGGCCGGCCAGGGCGCAGACATAGCGCGTTCAGCTGCAATAACTGCTAATTACAATCAAACAGCCGCAGGAGTTACGGTTAACCGGTTCTGTGCTTCTGGATTGGAAGCTGTAAACATGGCAGCCTCTAAAGTTATGGCAGGAATGGCAGACATGACAATTGGCGGCGGAGTCGAACACATGTCTAGAGTGCCAATGGGCAGTGATGGCGGCGCTATGGGCGTAGACCCTGCGATTGCTTTTGACCATCAGATAGTACCGCAGGGTATATCTGCTGACTTAATAGCTACTAAATATGGGTTTTCGCGTGATGATTGCGACTCTTATGCGGTGGAGTCCCAAAAGCGAGCAAAAAAAGCTTGGGATGAGGGCCGGTTTAAAAATTCAATTGTACCAGTCAAAGACCAGCTAGGAGTCACTTTGTTATCTCACGATGAACACATGCGACCTGAAACAAATATGCAGTCACTAGGTTCTTTAAACCCGTCATTTGAGGCTATGGGTAAAATTATGCCAGGTATGGATTTTGTTGCTTTACAAAAATACCCAGAGTTGGAGACCATAAAACATGTTCACCATGCGGGAAACAGTTCAGGAATTGTAGATGGAGCCGCAGCAGTGCTTATTGGAACAAAGGAGATGGGGGAAGCCCTAGGCTTAAAAGCTAGAGCACGTATTAAAAGCTTTGCTGAAATTGGCAGCGAACCAACCATAATGTTAACTGGCCCTGAGTTTGTAGCGGCAAAGGCGCTTAAGCGCGCTGGTATGGAAGTCAATGATATTGATATATACGAATTAAATGAAGCTTTTGCTTCTGTAGTTCTTCGTTTTATGCAAGCTCATAACATTGATCACAGTAAAATAAACGTAAATGGCGGCTCGATAGCAATGGGTCATCCCCTTGGCGCGACTGGAGCTATGATACTGGGAACAATGGTTGACGAGCTTGAACGTTCTGACAAAGAGACTTCATTAATTACATTATGTGTGGGCGGCGGTATGGGCTCGGCTACAATCATAGAGCGTATTTAACTTCACAGATTTGAGTAGAGATAAAGATGAAAAATTTTAGTATAGATAAAGATGAAGACGGTATTTTAGTTGTAACATTTGATATGCCGGGGCGTTCAATGAATGTCCTTAATGTTAGCTCAATGAGTGAGATTGCAGAATTAACGGAGATGATCAAATCAGATAACAGTATCAATGGTGCGGTTATAACTTCGGGAAAGAAGGCTTTTTGCGCAGGTGCTGATCTTGAGGAGATGGGAGGCAATCTTTCTGGTGCACGCGGAGCAATGAAAAAAGACCCTGAGGCAGCTAAAGCAGAACTCTTCAAGAATGTTTATAAGTTAAATAAGCTTTTCCGTGACTTAGAGGTTTGTGGGAAGCCGGTGGCAGCTGCTTTAAATGGCCTCGCCCTAGGAGGTGGTTTCGAGTTTGTTATGGCATGTACTGGCCGTTTTATTGCCTCCGATAATAAAACTGCTAAAGTTGGTTTACCTGAGGCACTTATAGGCTTACTTCCTGGAGCAGGCGGAACTCAGAGATTACCACGACTTGTAGGCTTGATGGCGGCGTCTGCTGTGCTTCTACAAGGCAAGCAATTATCAGCTTCTGAAGCTCATGCGATGGGTATCTTTCATTCAGCAGTACCCGGCGACCAACTGATAACTGAAGCAAAAAAATGGATTAAAGCGAATCCAAAGGCTAAACAACCTTGGGATATGGATCGATTCAAGTTTCCAGGAGGAGCGCCTTACACAGCGCAAGGCTATCAAATGTTTGCTGGTGCTAATGCAATGGTTAGTAAAGAGAGTTTCGGAAACTACCCGGCTATGAGAAATATAATTGCATCAGTATATGAGGGCTCTCTTGTCCCAATGGACGCTGCACTTAGAATAGAAAGTCGTTATTTTTGTGACCTTATGTTAAGGCCTGAGTCAGGAAATATGGTACGTTCACTATTTCTCTCTAAGCAGGCCTTGGAAAAAGGAGAGGCCAGACCTAAAGGGCAAATCAAAGGCGACATTACTAAAGTAGGTGTCATAGGTGCAGGTTTTATGGGCGCTGGGGTTGCTTATGTATCTGCACTGGCGGGTATTGAGGTAGTTCTGATAGATCGTGATCAAGAAAGTGCCGATAAAGGGAAGCAGTTCGCAATTAATGAACAGGCAAAAAGGGTAAAGCGTAAAAAAACAACTGAAGAAAAGGCTGCTATTATAACAGACCGTATTTGCGCGACAACTGATTACTCTAAGCTTACTGGTGTAGATTTAGTTGTTGAAGCTGTTTTTGAAAACTCAGAGCTAAAGGCTGAAATTACAAAAAAGGCTGAACAATTTATTGACCAAACAGCGATATTTGGATCAAACACTTCAACAATTCCTATCACCGACCTCGCAACAGCATCGGTACGTCCCGATAATTTTATAGGCATTCACTTTTTCAGCCCTGTTCACAAAATGATGCTTGTGGAAATTATTAAAGGTAAAAAAACAAGCGATTATGCTATCTCTCGGGCAATAGATTTTGTCTCTAAAATCAGAAAGGTCCCTATTGTAGTCGAAGATACTCGAGGTTTTTACGCAAATAGATGTGTAATGAGATATATACAGGAAGGGTTTAATATGCTGTCTGAGGGCATAAAACCTGCGTTAATAGAAAATGCTGCTAAAATGGCGGGCATGCCAGTTGGCCCACTGTCCTTGCAAGATGAAGTGGCAATAGACCTTGCTCATAAAGTGATGTTGCAAAGTCGGCACGATCTAGGAAGTCAATATGTTGAAGGAAAAGGCGATGCCATTGTGCAGACAATGTATGAGGCCGAACGTTTTGGTCGTAAAAATGGTAAAGGATTTTATGTATACGAAGGCCGTGAAAAGCACCTTTGGGCTGAATTGGACCAATTCGCACTAGATGGTATTTTACCACAGCAACCGGATGTACAGGATGTAAAAGATAGACTGATGTATGCCCAAGCGATTGAAGCAGCCAGAACTATGGCTGAGGGAATAGTTCACGACCCACGTGAGGCTGATTTAGGCTCTATTTTTGGTTGGGGGTTTGCCCCTTTCACTGGTGGTGCAATTAGCTTTATAGACACTATAGGTGCTAGAGCTTTTGTTGCTAGGTCCGATGAGCTACTTGAAGCATACGGACCACAATATGAGGTTCCTCCACTACTTCGAGAAATGTCAAAAACAGATGAGACTTTCTACAATAAGTTTAGCCGATAATTTATTTATGAACATTCATCTAACTTTGCTTAAAATTAAGAGGAAAAATTAATGTCAAATGTTACGATCAATATAAAACAAGGCATTGCAATAATTACTATTGATGATGGTAAGGCTAATGCCTTAGGCTCTTTAGTGTGGGCAGATTTAAACTCTGCAATGGATAAAGCTGAGGCGGAAGACGCCATTGCAATTATAACTGGACGAGAAGGAATAATGTCTGGTGGCTTTGATTTAAAAGAAATGGGTGATGGGCCTCAGGATGCTTTAGAGCTAACATCTAAGGGCTCTAAGTTTGCGCGAAGGATAATGTCATTTCCACGGCCAGTTATAATGGCAGCTTCCGGACATACAATCGCGATGGGGGCTTTTCTTGCCCTTGCATGCGATTATTCAATGATAAAGGATGGAGGTTACAAGGTAGGCCTTAATGAAACACTCATCGGCATGACAATGCATAATTTTGGCATTGAGATGGGAAGGTATCACTTGTCAAAGTCTTACTTTAATCGCTGCGTAATAAATGGTGAAATTTTTGGTCCTAGAGCCTCTGTCGATGCAGGGTTTTTTGATAAAGTTGTTTCTGCTGACGAATGGGAGTCTTCAATCCCTATGGCGGCTAAATTGTTTAGCCAAGTAAATACTAAAGCATTTCGTGAGACTAAGCTTCGTAGTCGTAAAGAGATATTTAAAATTCTTGATAAAGCAATTTTAGATGACCTTGACCCTGAAAAAGTTCACGCAATGTAAGGTAGTTGGATTTTGCAACCAGACCCACAACGTAAAAAATATTTATTACGGGATGGTGAAATGTCAGCTGTTCACTTCGGCTTTGTTTCAAACCCTATTAAATTAGTTATGCTTAACGCTAATGGTTTTAATGCTTATAGCTATAAATCAATACTCACGCCCTTAGGGTTTCATGCAGTTGCGCTTGATATGCGAGGTCATGGTATGAGCAATCTACCCATAAATATAGATACGTTAAAAAATTGGAATATTTTTCGTGACGATGTAGTCGAATTTTTTGATCGCTATATAAAGAGCCCAGTAATACTTGCGGGTCATAGTTATGGAGCAGTCACAGGTATACTCGCCATGCCTGAAATAAAAAATAAGGTTAGCGGATTTGTTGGCTTTGACCCTGTTTTATTGCGTTGGCCAATAAGGTATCTCAGTCATTTTTCGTGGTTCAGAGACATAACCAAGCAGAAGCTTGCAATAGCGAGGCATGCTGGACGACGAAAGTTTGAGTTCGATAGTTTTGAGACGGCTTATAATAGGTATAAAGAGAGGGGTGCGTTTAGAAATTTTTCAGATGACGCGTTATCAGACTACCTCACTGGAGGCTTGATACCTAATGGAAAGGGATTTAAGCTATCGTGCGAACCACTTACAGAGCAGGCAATATTTGTTGCGCAAGCCCACAATGTTTTTAAATCTATAAAGTATTTACCAAAAAGTAATTCTAACATTATATTTGCCGGAAAAGGAGGCTCTGTTAGTTTTAAATCTGGTAGACACGCGTTTAAGCAAGAATTAGGCCAGTCCAGTGTGTCTTTTGATTTAAATTTAGATCATATGTTTCCCATTAATAAGCCAGAATTCGCAATTGAAAATTTGCGCAAAGCATTAAGTAGGGCAGCCTTAAACTTTTAACCCAAGAACTATATTATTCTGCAATTCTGCAACTTGATCATCATTTGCTTTTATTAATTTACGGGTTTTTAAATTAAAAAGACACCCTGCGCCAATCATAGAGAAAATACACTCTCCAGTCACAGAATTAAAAACATGGTGAACTAATTTGCGCGTATACTTATTACCCTCCAATAACCCAGAGTAAAACCGGTAGGCATCCCCTGCAACTTGACTTTTATGTAAAAAAACTTGTGCTTCTAATAAAGCACCTGAATTAGACCCGTCATTAAATGAAGAATCTTTAAATTCAGGATAGCCGTCAACCATATGCGCTAGCGTTTCTGTTGTTCTCCCCATTAAAGCCTGCGGCGTTACTTTTCCGCATATACCTACTTCATGGGGTTGGAAGACCCCAGACCCTATTTGTTTTGTAGATAATTTCAAAATTTCATTTTCATGTGGATTCCACGATTTTGTCTTATATTTTATATTCCGTAGTTTAGATATTTCTGGTTGAACTACCTTAAACTGTTTGACGGACTCAATAAACTCAACAGGCCAAATAGTTGCTTTTTCAGTTTCTGAATAAATATATTCAAGGTATTCTACTACAGTGGCGGCAATTTTACCATCCCTGTGATACATCATATGGCAAATTATTGCTGTTTTTTCTGAGATTTCTAAATACCCAGTCTCGATATATAAAGGGTTGTCTGGCCTAGCTTCGCTTAAGTACTTTATATGGAATTTTTTCACAATTAAAGTCTTTAGGGCATTTTTTTTGAAGACACCGTGTAGTCCGTTATGAATAAAAAACATTTGCCGAGCTTGTTGTGTTTTCGTCATATAATGACGCATATTGAGATGACCTAGTCCATCACACTCCCATGCTGAGCATTCTCCGGCCCACGTTTTCATAAAATTACCCATGGAATTTCCTTATATATTTTAGATTGCTAAAACTATCTATTTTTTAATGGGATCATCAAAAAGATATTTATTAGAATTCATTTGTTGATAGACTTAATTAAATTGTATAAAGCGCCCTTGAAATTGATATTTTTAACCTCATATCTATCAATATACTAAAATAAGGGGCTACCATGGCTGATAAAAAAGAAAATACGACTGTATCTGGAAATGTAATGTTTTATCAGAACCCACAGCCACTTACAAAAGACAAGCATCAGAAATTTGGTGTTAGTCCCATAGCAAAGCCCTTTGAGTTTATGGCTGATCAGCATTTTATGCCACTTACTGCACCTGAGTTTGGCGCAGCTGCAGCATCATATCCTATAATATTCGCAGGCGAAGAGCGCAATCCTCTGGCTGTAATGGGCGTTAGGACAGGTGAGAATCTATTTGTGAATGATGGTGAGTTTGAGCAAGACTTTTACTTACCAGCCTTCGCTCGCCGTTTTCCCTTTGTATTAGCTAATGATAAGCCAAATGGTCGTTTTGTGGTATGTGTTGATGAGGGTGCAAAATGCGTTACTAGTAAAAAACCACAGCAAAAATTTTTTGATGGTGATGATACATCCGCATTCACGAAAGAAGCTTTTCAGTTTTTACAAAATTTTGAGCGTGACAGACAAGCAACTGAACGAATGATTGGAGTGTTCAAGGAGTTAGATTTATTCGAGCAGAAAGAAATGAATTTTCAGGGGCAGAATGCTGATGGCACACCAGCGGAGCAACAAAGAATTGCAGACTACTATGCAATCACTGAGGATAAATTAAAGGGCCTTTCTGCTGAAAAACTGAAAGAGTTTACAGATAATGGTTATTTAGCTGTAGCTCATTCACACATGGTTTCACTGGGTAATTGGCAACGACTTGTTAACAAAACTTTGAGACGTGTTAATGATGCAGCGGCAGCTGAAAAAAAATAATAACTTTTGAATTATGAAAAAAACCCACTTTATTGTGGGTTTTTTTATACAATAATTTATAAAACTAATACTTCCTTGATCATAAATATTTATGTTTCGTAGATTACATATGCTATGAATGTTTATAGATTTATAAGTAATGTATATAATTATGCAGATAACCAGAAAGGAGAGATTATGCGAATAATTATTTTATCACTAGTAATGATGCTTATTTCTTTCCCTGCACTGGCGGCTCAATCTCCTCCCGTTGATACAGGCAGAGCTACCGCTACTCTGATAAGTAGCCATGATAGTATTTTGCCGGGTCAAAAATTTCATATCGCACTTCAAACTAAACTTGATAGAAATTGGCATACATATTGGCAAAATCCAGGCGATAGTGGGGAGCCTGTCTATATAGATTGGGCTTTACCTATTGGGATTGAAGCAGGAGTAATCAATTGGCCCTCTCCCAAAGTAATTCAAACAGGCCCAATAGTGAATTATGGGTTTGAGGGCTCACCAATATTCCCTGTTCAGTTTTCTGTGGGAAAGGACGTAGAACCGGGATCAATTGTTACCATAACTGCAAATTTTAGTTACTTAGTATGTAAGGATATTTGTATTCCTGAAAATGGCAGTGCAAGCTTGTCAATTGCCATTGGTCCATCGATGGAGGACATGCTGCAAAAAACGAAAATTGATTTTGCACTTAATAAGGTTCCTAAAAAAGGGGATATAGAGAGCGCGGTGGAACTCACGGGCGAGACTATAAAAGTAGGGTTTAAAAATTTTTCCCTTGGAAATATCTCCGAACTTTATTTTTTCCCATATGAAAATGGATTCTTTAAAAACATTAGCAGGAAATCTTCAAGAAACAACAATGATAGATTAGCATTAGAATTAATACCCGACCCAAGGCGCAAGGAAATTTTTCCTAGTAATGTGAGTGGCGTGCTAACTTATAAAGTTAACGGAATGCCTAACAGTGAAGTTATTGATCTAGATACGAGTAAATTAATATCTATAGACAAAAAAACTCTCAACAAAAACTCCTCTAATTTGTCTTTCATGAGTGCTTTATTTGGTGCATTTATAGGGGGAATTATATTGAACTTTATGCCTTGTGTTTTTCCCATAATTTCAATTAAAGCCTTTTCAATAGCAAAATTAGTGAGTGAAAAAAAATCAGCAATCAAGGGTGATGCATTGCTATATTCAGCAGGAATAATGACCACATTTTTGCTATTTGCCATTGTAATTATATTGCTAAAATTAGGCGGTGCTGAAATTGGGTGGGGCTTCCACCTTCAGTCACCTAAGGTGGTTTCTATCTTATCGATAATACTTTTTTTGGCAGGATTAAGTTTATTGGGTGTATTTGAAACGGGTTCCGTATTTCAAAACTTCAGCAGTAGAGTAATGGAAAAGTATAAAATGACTAATTCATTTTTTACAGGTGCTTTTGCAGTTGTGGTTGCTACCCCGTGCACTGCACCATTAATGGCTGGAGCTCTGGGGTATGCCTTTGTATCTACAGGTTTGATTACAATAACTATACTATTGTCCTTAGGAGCTGGATTTGCGTCACCCTTTTTGTTGTTAGCATGTTTTCCAAATATAATTTCTAAATTACCAAAACCAGGAGTTTGGATGAAATATTTTAAGGAGGCATTATCATTTCCTATGTTTGCTGCCTCAATATGGCTGTTATGGGTTCTTGATCAACAAGTAGGTCCAGACGGAGTAGCCAAAGTATTAGTGTCCTTTTTGTTCTTCGTTATAGCAATTTGGTTTGTAAAGAATAACATCTCAGCCAGGAAGTTATTGGCACCAATTTTTTTAATAGTAGCATTAATGTTGCCTTTGTACGGAGATTATAATGCAGAAGATAATAACACACTATACGGGTCTTACGCAGAGGAGTGGTCTTCAGAGATAGTTTTGGATCTAAATAATGAAGGAAAAAGCGTATTTGTAAATTTCACGGCAGCATGGTGTGTTACCTGTAAGTACAATGAAAAAGTTGTGTTAAATGACCCTAGAGTAAAAAAGTTGTTTATAGATACTGAAACAACATTTCTAATCGCAGACTGGACAAATAAAAACTCTAAAATTGCAAAAGAATTAAGAGCTCATGGACGGGCAGGGGTGCCTTTATATTTAGTATATAGCGACACCTCGATTACGCCAGTAATACTGCCGCAAACATTGAGTTATAATGTTATCAAAAACGCTATCGTCAAATAGTATAAAAAATGGATATGAGATTGAACTATGGTTATTGATTCTGAGCATAGCAAGCAAAAGTATAAGAACCTCGAAGTATTAGCTCAAACAAATTTAAATATTACTGATTTGATGAAAACAGAACCAAATCGCATTGAAAACTTCGTAATGCGAGAGGGTCCATTAAGAGCTGATTTTTCTAAACAACGTGTGAGCGAAAGAACTTTGAATGCACTTAAAGAGTATGCGGCATCATGTGGCCTCGAAGAATATCGCGCTAAATTATTTAGTGGTGAGAAAATAAATAACTCTGAGGGCCGTGCCGTTCTTCACATGGCCTTAAGGGGTGTTGGTGGATCAAAGGGCGTACAAGAGGACGTTAAAGCTATGCGGCACCGGATGAAAGTTTTTTCTAATAAAATTAGAGGCGATGGAAAGTATAAAGCTATAGTTCATATTGGAATTGGAGGTTCTGACCTTGGTCCACGGTTAGTGGCGGATGCTTTTAGTGCAAATGCAGAAATGAAACTAGATTTACGGTTTGCAGAAAATATTGATGGTGCCTCAATCAACGATGCTTTAGATGGCCTGAGCCCTAAGAGCACTCTAATTGTTGTGGTTTCTAAGTCGTTCACAACTCAGGAAACTCGTATGAATGCTGAAGCTGCCTATAATTGGCTTGAGACTGACCTCGGAGCTAATGCTGGAGAAAACTTTATTGCAGTCACAGCAAATCGACAGGGTGCTATCGACTTTATGATCCCTGAAGAGCAAATTTTTGATTTCTGGGATTGGGTCGGCGGGCGCTATTCTGTTTGGAGTTCAGTTGGTCTATCTTTACAGATTGCATTTGGCACTTCTCTTTTTGATGAGTTCTTGGAGGGCGCATCTAAGATGGATTTACATTTTCGTGACCAGCCTTTGCACGAGAACTTACCCGTTATGATGGCAATTATAGGCATTTGGAATCGAAATTTTTTAAATTATAGTTCTCTTGCTGTAATACCATACTCTAGAAACATACGAAAATTTTCTGCATTTTTACAGCAGCTTGAAATGGAGTCTAATGGAAAATATATAAACCGCGAAGGAGCGCCCGCAGGTATAACTTGTCCTATTATATGGGGTGATGAAGGCACAAATGGGCAACATGCTTTCTTTCAGTGGCTTCATCAAGGAACCCCAGGAGCTCCAGTTGATTTTATTGCTGTTTTAAAAGACTCTAGTGGAAGACCTGAGCATCATGCTGCTTTATTAGCAAACTGCTTTGCTCAATCAGAAGCCTTAATGTTAGGTAAGTCAACAGATCAGGTACTCAGAGAAATGGGCGGCGGTGATAATATAAGCGCTATTGCGCGGCAAAAAACATTTCCAGGCAACCGTCCATCTACGACAATTACTTTAGATGATCTTACGCCCTTTTCTCTTGGGCACCTAATTGCGCTTTATGAGCACAAAGTTTTCGTTCAGGGAGTAATGTGGAATGTAAATAGTTTTGACCAATGGGGCGTAGAACTAGGTAAGATACTTGCTTCCAATATATTAACAGAAATGCAAACTGGCACAAAAGGCCAGCATGATATTAGCACATCAAAGCTAATTGAGCTTTTCATAAACAGCACTAAAGAGAGCTAGTTCAATCAATAAGCTTCTTTCTTTTTGGGAGCTCTGAAAAATTACCTTGTCTTTTTTGCTTCTTAGAGACCATTGCCTCTTCCATCTCAGACGGTGCTAGCATGGACATGTTCCAAACAGCTATATTATCTAAAGTATCCAATGTGTTGTGATCACGTGAATAAGTTATAATCCGTTTGCAACCGTAAACTGCCAGTGGGGGTTTGGATGCTATTTCTTTTGCTATGGCCATAACTGAATTAATCATGTCTTCTTTGTTTTTATAGACCTTATTGAATAGACCCCTCTCTTTACATTCAACTGCAGGCATTTGACGGCCCGTATATGCTAGTTCACGTACTACACCTTCGGGCATGTGATTTAGTATGCGAGGAAAAGTACCAACATCTGCAGTCATACCAACATTTATTTCAAATATTGTTATAAAGCTATCACTTGTGCCATAACGCATATCACAGGCAGTTATAAGATCCACTCCTCCGCCGTAACACCCCCCTTGTATTGCTGCAATTACCGGTATTCTGCATTGTTCAATTGCTGTAAAACTATTTTGCAGGGGTAATACGCTATTGTTATAAAAATCTACCCCGTAATGAGGTTGGTTTTTATCACTACTGCCTCCGATATCGTTAACAAACATCCCAATATCTATTCCTGCAGAAAATACTGGCCCTGTAGACGATATAACTATTACTCTTGCTTTAGAATTATCATCGATATCGTGTATAATTTTTGGTAACTCTACCCAAAAATCCTTTATCATTGCATTACGTTTTTCAGGCCGACTCAGTATGATATGGGCGACATGATCTTTAATAGAAACTTCAAAACACTTATACTTCACTGCGGAGCCTTTATTTAAATTTAAGTTTTATTGGTGAGGAGTTATCTTCCAATTAGAATACGCCTTTGTTGTCACAGGAAATTAATAATTGACCCTCTAAACCTGCTCGCCTGTGTTTATGGATTTTTCGATACTCATCAGAGCTAACAGTCTCAATCATTATTTCAGCACTTGGGTATTTGAATATACCGATTGCGTCCCACTCTCCTTCTCCCTGCCCAATGAGCCAAGAGTTCATGTTTCCGCCCCATGTTCCTCCGCCTTCGATTTTTTTATCTTTAACAAGTTTAGAGAAAGCAGAGGCGTATCGCGCATAAGCTTCACGGCCAGAGACGTTTTCCCCATTCTTATAGGTTGCTTTATCTTTAAATTTTAGAAGGTTTAGCATATAAACAGGTTCTCCAGCTTTTTTATCTGATAGAAATTTTTTAATCTGTTCTGGTGTAGGCTCTATAGCGTTAAGAGTTGTCATTATAAGTATCCTGGATGTTCCATGACGTTTGATGCAGATCTACTCACCCATTCGCTGGGTATGAAAAAATCAGCTGCCAAAGGCCCGTTATAGCCGGGTTGATTGTATTTGTTAAAATTAGTTTCACCTGATTCAGCTAATACGAATTCATCTATAAGAAACTTTCCTGTAATCTCATTTGCGTTCTTAGTAATTAATTCGTACATCGCATCTGCCATAATAGCAGGAAGTCTACTCATTTTTGCCATGCTATCTCCTCCTAATATATTCCTCACAGCCGCGGTATCTATTGATGTCATGGGCCATAGGGAGTTTACTGCAATTCCATCTTTCCGAAATTCTTCTGCCATTCCTAATGTGCACATACTCATTCCATATTTAGCCATTGTATAGGCTGTATGGTTCTTGAACCAACGCTTATCCATATCCAAAGGGGGCGCTATGTTAACTATATGCGGATTTTCAGCTTTTTTTAAATGAGGGTGGCATTTTTGGCTTAACATAAAAGTACCTCGTGCATTCACCTCATTCATTAAGTCGTAACGTTTCATCGGAGTTAATGTAGTTGGGGTTGGTGAAACAGCACTTGCATTATTTATACAAATATCGATGCCGCCGAATTTTTCAACGCAAGAGTCTATTGCATTATCTACTGCTGCTTCATTTCGTATATCACAAACTATTGGTAATGCTTTTCCCCCTAAACTCTCTATTTCTTTGCTCGCTGTATATATAGTACCGCTGAGCTTAGGGTGAGGTGAAGCAGTTTTAGCTGCAATCGCTATGTTTGCTCCATCAGAAGCACATTTTTTTGCAATTTCAAGCCCGATGCCTCTTGAGCCACCGGACATAAATATTGTTTTACCTTGAAGTGTCATGTTAAATCCTGTTTTCTTTACCTACATCATATGTAATAAATAACGTAGTCACAAGGAAAACTCATCATGGCATTAGCAGAAGCAATATTAGTTTGCTTAACTGAACGGCCTATGAGTGGCTATGACTTAGCAAAAAACTTTGATGCTTCGATTGGATATTTTTGGAGAGCATCGCACCAACAAATATATCGTGAACTTGGCAAGCTTCGTGAAAAGGGTCTCGTTAGTAGTAGAGAGGTGTCACAAGAAGGAAAGCCCAATAGAATTATACACACTCTGACTAGAGAGGGTAAACTTTTTTTACGGGCGTGGTCTAAAAAACCTGTAAATCAGCCATCAATAAAAGACGATCTTATGGTAAAGTTTTATGCGCTAGAAAATATGGATATAAGTGCTCTTAAGGAGCAATTATTAATAAGAGTGGACAAGCATAAAGACTTATTAAACAGATATTACAGAATCAAAGAAAAGTATTATGACGGTCAAAATTTAGATCTAACTCAAAAGGGGAAACTGATAGTTTTAGAGATGGGAATTCACACTGAAGTATATAATATAGAGCGTATTGAAGACAGCTTAAGTAAAATCGAAAAACTTTAATTTTTACTTTTTTTGTTGTTCCCAAAGTTCTTTATATAGTCTATTTTTTTTCAAAAGCTGTGTGTGTTTTCCTTGTTCAATTATTTTTCCCTTATCCATAACTATTATTTTATCAGCATTTACTATAGTGGACAGCCGATGTGCTATAACAAGCGTAGTTCTGTCTGCCGAAACTGCCTCAAGAGCGGACTGGATACCTTCCTCAGTTACACTATCAAGAGCTGATGTCGCTTCATCCAGAATTAGAATAGCAGGATTCTTCAATAAAGTTCGCGCAATTGCTACCCGCTGTTTTTCACCCCCTGAAAGCTTTAACCCTCTTTCGCCTACTAATGTTTTATAACCCTTAGGAAGACTTTTGATAAAATCGTGTATTTGTGCATTTTTAGCTACTGTTTCAATATCTTCCTGTGAGGCTGCGGGGTTAGCATATCCAATATTATAGCCTATAGTATGATTGAATAAAACAGTGTCCTGCGGGACTATTCCTATAAACTTGCGAAGGCTTTCAAGGGAAACCTTTGTTATATCATGTCCATTGATATGTACTGAGCCTGCTTCTATGTCGTAAAATCTGAATAATATTCTCGATAGTGTAGACTTACCTGCACCAGTAGGCCCTACAACTGCCACTGTATCTCCTTGTTTTACTGTGAAAGAAACATCCTTTAGTATAGAACGTTCACTTTCGTAACGAAAGTAAACACCAGAGAAATTAACATCTGCCTGGTCACCATGAAGCTTTATTGCGTCAGAACAATCCTGTATTTCTGGCTGTAGGTCCAATAGGGCGAACATCTTTTCCATATCAGTGAGAGCCTGCTTAATTTCCCTGTAAGCAAAACCCAGTATGTTTAGTGGCCTATAGACCTGCATCATAACTAAAGTGATTGTGAGAATATCCCCTGTTGTCATTTCGCCTGTAAGGGCCCTTTGAGTAGCTAAAAGAACCAAACCAACAAGACCTATATTCATCAGAAAGCTTTGGCCAATATTTACAGTTGCTAATGATGTTCGTGATAATATGGCTGCTTTTTGATAGCCTTCCATAGCCTTATCATACCTACGGGTTTCATATTGCTCGGCATTAAAATATTTTACAGTTTCATAGTTCAATAAACTATCTATGGCTTTAGAGTTAGCTTCCGTATCTTTTGCATTCATATCTCTTCTGAACCTAAGTCTCCATTCAGTGGTAACAACGGTAAACCAGATGTAAGCTACAACTACACCAACTGCAATTAGAGCAAATTCCCAGCTGTAGGCTATCCAGAATGCTATCCCTGCGAGGGTGAGTTGCAGAAGAGTTGGCCCTATATTAAACAGCAAGAACCTAAAAAGAAAATCGATTGAACGTATTCCTCTCTCTATCACACGCGAGATTCCACCTGTACGTTTTTCAAGATGATAACGAAGTGAAAGTTTGTGTAAGTGTGCAAAAGTTAGGGTTGCTATCGACCGTTGTGCATGTTGGGCAACTGGGGCGAATATATACTCACGCCCTTCAGATAGTATAATAGATATTAGTCTTAAGCCCCCATAAGCAAGTATAAGGATAAGAATTGAACTTCCTATTACTGCGCCTAAACCTAATTCTGTTATTTGGACCTCAATGCTATCACTTGCCTGACCTAAAAAGAATGGGGCGGCAACAATAATAAATTGGCCAACTACTGTGGCTATTATAGCAAATAGTGTTCTTATTTTATAAGAAGGTTTACTGTTAGGCCACAGATAAGGCCACAGGCGCCCAAAACTTTTTAATTGGTAGCCGATCGTTTGCTCTTTAATTCTATGTAAATTTTTTCTTGTCATTTAGTCATTTTTTAAAATCTAAGGGAGCGCTAATTTGTAAACTTAATATAAACATATTTAATCTAATGTGTCTCATGTTATCTATAATTATCATAACGGAGAGTCATGAGCGCAATAAAAAAAATATTACCTTCTCAACCCCGTGGTATAAATAGGTTATCTCAGCCTATATTAGATCAAGACTACTGGATGATAAATCAGAAGCGTTACTCTTTTCTGGGGGCTTTCTTTGATTCCCTCACTGCTTTGCAGCTTTTGACTAAAATAAAATGTATTTCACAGGACCATGGTTTTCGTTATATTCTTACTTCAGGAATGGACCAGGTTGTTAAAATTAACAAGCACCCTGACAGGCATGAAAAGATGCATTCTACTTGTTGGTTGAATATCTGCAATTCTAGGACCGTAGACTTTTTGGCTAAATTATCAGGTATTCCAATTGGTCAAATAAATAGTGCTGAATTAGTCCAGCAAATTTTTGATAACGTCATTACAAAAAAAGATTCTATTAATATAATTTATTATAATTTTAATTCTATAAAGCAATTTAAATCATGTGATTTTTCAACTAGGATGAATTATCATCAACTTAGCACTGATATCTACAGTAGTGACGAAGCGATAAATATTGCTGCTGAATTTGTTCATAAAAATCAAGCTCGGTATACATTTATTTGTGCGGGATCCCCTATAAGAGAGTCTATTGCTAAGCAGATTTTAGCAAGGGGGAATTGTCGCGGTCTAGGTATTTGTATTGATGCCCTACCAAAGCTGGTTTTAAATAATAATAATAAAGCAAGTATTAAGAAGGGTAACAAAAGAAGTAGTTATATAATCGCTATTTTCCAAAAGGCTTATATGCACTATAAGTACGCAGCTAAATTATTACACGTATTATGGTATTGGTTTAAAACTTCTATTGTTAAACTCAACTAACCATTATTGATATTATTGAACTTATTGGTTAAGTTCAGGAGATCATTAGAAAGTTTTTATGATAGATACCAATTCTATGCCATTCCTGGCAGATATTCCGAGGCACCAGTCGCAGTTGAGGGGCAAGCAAACTGCGATTTGGTTTGAGGGAAATGAGATAACATATGCCGCTCTTGATATTCGTTCTAATAAAGTAGCAAATGGATTGATTGCGCTTGGAGTACTTCCTAATGACCGAATTGCCTATTTGGGTAAAAATACAGATTTATACTGGGAGATTTTATTTGGAGCTAATAAATGTAGAGCGACTATGGCTGCAATTAACAATAGGCTCGCCGCGCCCGAGTTAAAATTTATTTTAAGTGACAGTGATGCCGTTGCTCTATTCGTTAGCAAAGAGTATTTTGAAGCAGTTCATTCTATTATAGCAGAGTGCCCAAAACTGAAAAACATTTTCATATTAGATGGAGAGCATAGTGAATGGCTTCTTTTTGAGACATGGCGTGATGAAGAAAGCAAAAAGGACCCTTGCTTAACTCATCAAGGCAATGACGATGTTTTACAACTGTATACTTCAGGCACAACAGGGCTTCCCAAAGGAGTTCAGCTCACAAATAATAATTTCCTGAGCTTTTTTGGACAAGCAAAAGAGCTAGATTGGGCGGCTTATGAGGTTGGTGATCCAGTTCTTGATGCAATGCCATTTTTTCATATTGCTGGAGTTAATATAGGCTTACTTAGTCTAATCCAAGGGTCAAAAGCCGTAATATTAAGGGAAATTAACCCCTATCATATATTAGATTTAATTGAGCAACAGAAAATTCGGCATGGGTTTCTTGTGCCAGCCGTAATTTTAATGCTTGTACAGATTCCAAATATAAGGAGTAGAGACTTTTCATCATTCCATATTATGGCATATGGTGCATCTCCTATTGCAGAGAGCTTATTGTTGGAGGCTGTGGAGATATTTGGCTGTAAATTTACTCAGGTTTATGGGCTTACAGAAACGACAGGGGCAGCTACCTATATGCTTCCAGAAGCTCATGACCCTAAAATGGGAAAACTTCGTTCATGCGGCATACCTTATCCTAACGCTGAAATTAAATGTATAGACGATAAGGGTGATGAAGTACCACAGGGCGAAGTTGGTGAGATCATTATTAAGTCTAAATTTGTCATGAAAGGCTACTGGAAAAGACCAGAAGCAACTGAAAATGCTATACGTAATGGCTGGTTCCATTCAGGAGATGTTGGTTACTTTGATACAGATGGATATCTCTATATTCACGATAGACTAAAAGATATGATAGTTTCTGGCGGCGAAAATGTATATCCTGCTGAAGTTGAGAATGGTCTTTTTGATTACCCAGGCATTGCAGATTTAGCGGTGATAGGCGTACCTAGTGAAAAGTGGGGTGAGGCTGTAAAGGCTGTTTTAGTATTGCGTTCAGGTGTTAATTTTATAGAAAAAGACTTCATTGCATATGCTAAAACAAAGATAGCAGGGTACAAATGCCCAAAGTCAGTTGATATTGTAAATGTGCTTCCTCGTAACGCATCAGGAAAAGTATTGCGCCGTCAATTGCGCGAGCCTTATTGGAGGGATTCTGAGCGGAAAGTTAGCTAAATAAGGCTTACAAACTATTTAGTTCTTTCGCAGTATTTTTAGCAATTTCAGAAAATACCTTAGATCCAGCTTCATCATAAAGAGCGATTGGCATGCCTGTGTCTCCACTTTCACGTATACCGATCTCTAATGGGACAGAGCCAAGGTAGGGTACTTTCATTTTTTTTGCTTCATCCCTTGCTCCATTCCTTCCAAAAATATAATGAACGCTACCGCAGTCAGGACAACTAAAAGAGGCCATATTTTCAACTATTCCTAATATTGGTATGTTAACTTTTCGAAACATTTCTTCACCCTTTCGGGCGTCTGCCAAAGCTAGATCTTGGGGAGTAGAAACTATTACGGCGCCATTAGGTTTAATATCTTGTGATAGGCCTATTTGAACATCACCGGTGCCAGGGGGCATGTCTATTATAAGATAATCAAGTTTCCCCCAATTTACGTCCCATAGCATTTTGGAGACTGCACCTTGAACCATCGGTCCTCTCCATATTATTGGCCCTTCATTATCTGTCAAAAATCCAATAGACATAACTTTAATATTATATTGATGATTGGGTTTTATTAATCTTCTTCCTTCTACTTCTTCAGTTGAGGCTCTTATTCCGCGCATTCCCATAACTATAGGAATACTTGGTCCGTGTATGTCGGCATCTAGAAGACCTACCTTCTTATTCTGCTTTGCAAGTGCTATCGCTAAATTTACAGCCACTGTTGACTTCCCAACCCCGCCTTTAGCAGAGCTGATTGCTATAACAGATTTAATCCTGCTATCACCTTGGTAGCCTTGAGGCCTTCTAGGTTTATGAGGGTTACCTTGGGGCGGTTTTTTTTCTACCTTTTTAATTTCAGGAGAAGCTTTGTGAGAGGTAAGCAAGACTAAAGCTTTATCAACACCATCAATTTGGCTGAGCGAATTTTTCACCAATTTTCTCACTGGTTCAAACCCCTCAACGAGTGCGGGCTCAATAGATAGTATAACTTGCAGTACACCATCTTTATAAATCAGATCACTTAATTTTCCAGCAGAGACTATATCTCTGCCCGTCCTTGGATCTTTTATGCCGGCAAGTACTTTTAAGGCATTTGATTCTGAATAGGGCATATATATTTCTTTAAAGTAGTGTTCACGTTGACTTAAATTTAAACTAGATTCTTAGTTAATTTTTCGACAGGACACATATGGGGAACTATAAAGCTAACGGCTAGACCTGAAAGTATAAATATAGAAATTAAATTGCCTGAAAAAAAGTATATGCCAATCATACCTCCGACTAGGGCTGGAATTCCAGCGGGTGTATAGATTTTAAGTATATCTAAAGGCACTCTATTGTGCTGATCTGCGGTTTTTGCCATCTCCCCAAGACTATGAAATATAAAAAAATACACTGCGACTGCAGATACGGGCGGCAATAATACGATTAAGAGAATTAACATAAATGCTCGTGCACTTTCTTTTCGCTTAACTGCTATTTGGATTATTAATAGAGTAGCAACGGTTCCCGCCATTAACCGACCTGCCGTTAGCAGCTCCCGGGTATTTAAGTCTTCACCAGTTAAGTATGAAAATATACTTAATGTTTCAACTGGGTAAAGTAACATTGACCCGCTTATTACCCACAGACCTATAAGGGGGTAGTATTTTTCGGATTGCCCAAAATGGTAGGCCGATAAAATAAGGAATAACGCTAATGTGTAATGAGGCGATATTAACCAAGAACAAAACACTAGAATGCCAAAAACAATATATAGGAATGTATAATGTAGACCTGGTATATGAGCTATTCTCTCTTGTGTTTCTATAGCCCCGTGCGGGATCCCTAATAAAAAAAGAGGTAAAGAAGCCCAAATCGATATTGTTATATTATATTGATAAAGAGCTAGATAGAAAATACCTAATAAGAAGCCAATAAGGCACTCATATTTTTTGTGCTGTAAGGTAGCAAGATAATTATTAGGAATTATTTCAGACATATTTTTCTACATTTTTAAAAAATGGAGTTCTTGATACAAAAAAGGTGAATGCATTTTCACGCATTCACCGTTGTTCTCAAGCAGTTTTTTGAACTACTTAGCCGAAGCTGAGTTTACTTCTTTGCTTTCTTTGCAGGAGCTGATGTGGCCGCGGCCCAGATCACTACACCGAATGCAATTTTGTTAACAAAGTCAGCGAGGTTATAGATCAGGTTAAGTGTATCTACATCTCCACCGCCTGCGTAGCCATATATGTATCCAAGAGGATAAATAGACCAGCCCACAGTTACGATTAGGCGTAGAGCACTAAACGCTTTTTGCGAAGCAGCAGTTCCTGAAGCAGCATTAATTTTAGAAGCTTCACCAGCAAATATTTCATAGATGATGTATAACCATGCTAATGTACCAACTATAAACATTGGCCATAGATGACCAGCATTTCCGCCTTCCATTTGACCTACTTCACCTAAATAACCTGTAACAAGCATCACAATTGAAGCTACGAGTAACTTCCAGAACAGCTGTGCTCTTACAACAGCAATAGCTGAGAGGATTAAAAAGAATTCAGTAATTTGTAGTGGAACAGTAAGTAGCCAGTCAACATAACGGAATACAGTTGGGCTTTCGCCGGTTTCCATCCATACGCCGCGCATATAGAAATAATGTAGACATGCTATTCCCGTAACCATCGCAGCAACACTAAGTGAAGTTTTCCACTTACCTTCTGCGCGGTCTCTTTCTACCCAAAAGAAGAACGTGGCCGCTAACATAGCAGCTGACATTATCCAAAAGGATACACCGACAAAGTCCGCCGGATTTAACATTGATTTTTCCATTAAAGGATCTCCCGTTTGTTTTATAGTAATCGAAATAGATTATGCGCGACATTCTGACCTGTCAACGGTGATACGTAAAGAATGAGTTCTTATCGGGATAATAAAAAAAATATTTTTGGGTACGGAAAAAGAGCTTAAAATACTAATCTCTAATATATTTTCTTTTAAGATACTGAATAAATACATTTTTTCTGAGAAATAAAAAATTCGTAGCTCAGACCTAACTTTTCCATATTATTTTTATTATTAAAATAACTATCACTAATGATAGTAAAAAATATATAAAATTCCGTATTTTTTTAGCTAAGAATCGTATTTTTAATATTTTTATAACTATACTAGAAACGCCCTAAAGCGTTAAAAAGGTCATTTCAGAAGCCAATACTTTTCTGAACTTCTTTTTCGTTAATGGTTTATATTACTTGGTCTCATTCGAATATTTCAGATTTTATTATTTAAAATAATATAAGCATTTTAGCTGTAGACTTTGGTGTTCTAGGGGTTTAGTCAACAAAGAAATAATCAGTGCAAGCGTTTGTAGCTCAGTTGGATAGAGCGTTCGGCTTCGAACCGAAAGGTCGGGAGTTCAAGTCTTCCCAAGCGCGCCATTAATACACGATAATCTTTTATCCCAAATGAGAAAGCTCAATAGCCTCAGCAGCTAGCCGCGTTATTGTATCATAGCTTTTGGATTCAACCGCGTCTTTAGGAGTTAACCAAGAGCCACCACAAGCCAGTACTGATGGTATAGAAAGGTATTCAAGAAGGTTATCTGGATTAACTCCGCCTGTCGGCATAAACTGCATATCCCTAAAAACAGAGGAGAAGGCCTTAAGTATTTTTGGTCCACCTACGAGAGATGCTGGGAACAGCTTTACTGTATGGAGTCCTAAATTGAAGGCTTTCTGTAATTCGGTGGCTGTTGCAATGCCTGGGAGTATAGGAATTCCTGCGGTATGTGCTACTTTAATTGAAGAAAGGTCCAGGCCTGGAGAGACTATAAAACTAGCGCCGCGGCGTATAGCCTCTTGACTTTGATCCGCATTAAGAACTGTACCTGCTCCGACATGTGCTTGTGGAAATTCTTTTACTATGGCCTCTAAGCAATCCAACGCTTTGTCTGTACGCAGTACAATTTCTAGAACATCTAAGCCCCCTTTAATGAGGGCCTCTGAAATTTTAAGGGCGGTTGTTGAATCGTTAGATTGTACGAGCGGGACAATTCTATTGTTTCGAAGTGAATTTAGTAATTGGCTCATTTAGTTTTCCTAAAACTACTTTCATCGGTGGTGCGCGATACTGGGATTGAACCAGTGACCCCTACAATGTCAATGTAGTGCTCTCCCGCTGAGCTAATCGCGCTAACCTTGAGTTTATATGCCTCGGGCTATAGAGTTGCTTATAGGGGTTTTCAAGACTTAATTGAATACTTCATGCCGCGATAAGCCTGTTAACTTCATTCACGAGTTGTCTTAAGTGCACCGGTTTGGAAAGAACAATCTGTTCATTTATGTTTTTGTCATTTATTGCGACTGAAGCAAAACCTGTAATAAAAATAATTTTTATCCCTGGCGATATCTTTGCTGCCTTTTTAGCCAGCTCTATTCCATCTATTTCGGGCATCATTATATCAGTTAGTAATAAGTCAAAAGCGCCATCTGCAAATTTCAAGGCACGCAATGCTTTCTGACCGTCAGAGCAAGAAATAACTTGATGCCCAGCTTTCTCCAACGCCTTTTCAAAAAAAGCTCTCATTGCGTCATCATCTTCTGCGTACAAGATAGTTGCCATTTTTACCCCAAGGATATTTTTAATACTTAATTTAATTCTTATTAAAGAAGTATTTATATAATATAAAGATATGATGAATGCGCAGATAAAAGAAAATCAATTTGAACAAAATTGCATAAATAAGTTCTATCCACCTGCCGTTATAAATCGCGCGCCGGAATGGAAGAGCGGAATTATTTTTGCATCGGCCCACTCTGGCAGTATATACCCAGATGCATTTATAGAGAGGACAGATTTAGCTATTAAGCAATTGAGGCGTAATGAAGATGCTTTTATAACAAACCTTTTTTCCTCTGCTCCTGACTTGGGGGCGCCGCTTATAGCAGCTAACTTTCCCAGGTGTTTTGTGGACGTAAATAGGGCTCCAGATGAGTTACCAAGCTATTGGCAAACTGACGGAAAGATAATTTCTCCGAGGGCGGAGATAGGTATGGGTGTGGTGCCTACAATGCTTTCTGAAACTATAAATATTTACTCAGCGCCATTATCCCTGGCTGCAGCAAAAATAAGAATTAAAGGTTTATATCACCCTTATCATGATGCCTTACAGGGGCTGATTGACGAGGCCCGCAGCCTGTTTGGAAAAGCTTTGTTAATAGATTGCCATTCTATGCCGGGCTTCAACTCAATGGGCTCCCGACGGTCTGACATAATTCTGGGGGACAGATTCGGAAAATCTTGTTCTCCGGAAGTAGTTACGTTGATTGAAAAGCTTTTTCATGATTTGGGCTATAGCGTTAGTCGTAATTATCCATACGCAGGAGGGTTTGTTACTAAATATTATGGTAAGCCCCGTGAAAGTACGAATGCGATACAAATTGAAATTAACCGTGACCTTTACCTCAATCCTATTACCTTGGACAAAAAACCGAGGTTCACTGCGCTTGCGAGAGACATAAGCCTTATAATTAATTCGATAATAAAAGAGGTAACACTTCTTAATTTATAAATATTTACACATAAGATTTCTTAAGTGCTTGCAAAGCCCTCTTGCATACGTCATTTGCAATTTATGAATAAA
>JAQXEH010000020.1 GCA_029250925.1 Hellea sp. | reverse complement strand
AACAGCGCAGACGAGATGATAGCTAGAGGCTATGAACTGGCTGGACAAATGAATGTAGATGAAGTTATGCTAATAGGAGGTGCAAAATTATATGCTTCTCAGATGAAGTACTGCGATCGTCTATATGTCTCAGAAGTTAACGCTACAATAGAAGGTGATGTGTACTTTCCTGAGATAGACACTAATATATGGAAACTTGTATCAGAAACTGAATTTTCAAAGGATGTAAAAGATGATTATTCATTCAAAGTTCAAGTTTTCGAGCGAGCATAAGAAAAATATTTTTTGGGTGATTAATCTTGAAATTTATTATCATAGACATCACATAGTAAAAGAGTAGAAATGGAGACAATATGCCTGACAACAACAGTCCTTGGGGAAATAAAGGAACCGGAGGTAAAAAACCAGGACAAAATCCTTGGGGCAGTTCAGGAAAGCCGACTAGAGGAAAGCAGTCAGCAAGTGAAAGCTCGCCTGACCTAGATAACATAATACAGGGTTTTAAAAAAAGAGTAGGCAAGGGTGGTTCATCAGGAAAAGGGGGGGGACCAAACTCACCACTTCAAAAATATGGCCCATTTGGCATGGCCCTAATTGTAGGTTCCTTTTTTCTGCTAGTTTCTTGTTTTTACACAGTTGCCCAGCAAGAAGAAGCTGTTGTGTTGCGTTTTGGTAAATATTCTAGAACTACAGAGTCCGGGTTGCATTTTAAGCTCCCATCACCTGTAGAAACTGTTCTTAAGGTAAACGTGACATCCGAAAGGTCTGTCGGGTCTAGTCAGAATTTAGTTTTAACTGGAGATGAAAATATTGCGGATGTTGACTTTACCGTGAGGTGGAATGTTAAAGACTCTAAGAATTTTATTTTTAATCTTGAAGATACTTCTGCAGTTGTTGCGGATGCTTCAGACAGTGCTATTCGTGAAATCATAGGTAAACAGAAACTTGAATATGTGATCACAGATGGCCGTAATCCAATCGAACAAGAAGTTAAGAGATTACTTCAAGACATGCTTGATGAATATTCTGCCGGAGTAACTGTGACTGTTGTTCAACTTCAGCGAACAGAAGCCCCACCCAGGGTGATTAAGGCTTTTGAGGATGTTGTAACAGCCGAGCAAGAGCTTGAGCAAAGAGTTAACGAGGGAATAGCTTATAAAAATGAGGTTACAGAAAATGCAGTTGGTAACGCTGCTGTGTTAGTCGAATCCGCTGAAGCCTATAAACAAGAAGTTGTTGAGGTTGCAAGAGGCGAGGCTGACCGCTTTCTTGCTGTTTATAAAGAATATAAAGCTGCTCCAAGAGTTACGAGGCAAAGAATTTACCTTGAAACAATAGAAGAGGTTTATGGACCAGCTGAAAAAATTATAATTGAGGGTGATGCGGGTAGTGGCGTTGTTCCATATTTGCCACTCGATCAACTTAAAAGTAACAAGTCTGGAGGTAATTAAAATGAAAAATGGTATCATACCCCTAGTTGTATTGGGCGCACTTATAGCTGCCTTCTTTACTTGCACCTATACATTAAAAGAGTGGGAGCAAGGTCTCGTACTTCAGTTTGGTGAATATAAGCGAGCTGAGAACGCCTGGAATGAGGGTGCACCGGCAGATGCAGGATTAAAATTTAAGCTTCCAATTGAAAATGTTATAATTTTAGATAGAAGAAATATTGAAATAGATTTTAGAGCTGAAACTATTTATGACATTAAGCAAAAGCCTTTAGAAGTTGATAGTTTTATACTCTATCGAATAGCAGATCCTTTAGCTTACTACAAAGCTTTAGGAACTAAAACTAAAGCCCAAAATTTACTAGATGAATTAATGGACTCATCGTTGAGGGGGGTCTTAGCAAAAGTGGATAGTGAGCAGATTATATCGGGGCGTCGCGC
>JAQXEH010000014.1 GCA_029250925.1 Hellea sp. | reverse complement strand
AACAAGTCAGGCCTATTTTTCATTACGTAATCCGGTGTTCCGGCACCTCTTAATTCTGGAAGTAAAGGTAAGTCGGATGATGCATTTAGTTCAGCTGAAGGGTATCTACGAAGTAGAATTTCCAAACGCCTTGTGGATGATGAAAATCTTTGCATTTGAAGTGACTGCGATGCCTCTGCATTGGCTAAAGATGACCTAGCTAACCTCACATCTGATGAACCGGTAACACCCCCCTCAAAGCGACGCTGAGTCAAACGTAAGGCTCTTTTCTTAGTTTCAACGGTTCGGTTAGATAGTTCAGAAAGTAGTCTCGCCTCGGTGAGATCAAACCATGCTAAGCTTACTTGTCCAGCTACTGAAAGCCGTGCACTTTCATAATCTGCAGAAACAGCCTGCAAGTCTAATCTGCTTGCTTCGACACCGTTTTCAATGCGTCCCCACAAGTCATACTCCCAGCTGGCCGAAAGACCTGCAGAAATATTGGTCGAACTTGGTAGCGGTCCAGCATTTTCATTTCTGCTAACTCTGGAGCTCGCGCTTATGGATGGAAAACGATCTGATTGGGATATGTCAACTCTCGCATTAGCGGCTTCAACTCTGTATTGAGCCGCTAGCATACTGGGATTGGACACAAAAGCCTCTCCAACTAAACTTTTCAAAATTGGGTCTGAAAAACTATCCACCCAATATATTGTTGGCAAATCAATAGGTGCAGGGACAGTCCACTTTTCAGGCATTAAACTACTGGTCAATAATGAAGCATCTTCTGGCACGCTGCTTAGTTTCTGAAGGTTATTAATGCTTGCACAACCTGTTAAAACAGCACTTGCTAGGAATATAGAAAAAGATTTAGAAAACACTTTCATTCCCTTCAATAACGCTTTCGTTGTTTAGTTTCCGAACATAATTCGAAAAGTAGTAAGTTATATTACGCTTTAACTACATCAGAAAGTTCATACAACATCTAAAGTTGTAGATTACACTTAATTAATGTAGTAGGAGCAACTTCTTAGTTTAAAATATTTGAGAAGTAAAGGTTACATTTTTGTAATTCGTTAAGTGTCTTTGAGCAATGTAGAACTGTTTTTTCAAAATAAATTAAAGTAGATTAAAATCATGATTGCTTATAACAAAAATTCAAACCTTATTTTACTTACTAGTACACTCGGTATCGTAATTTTAGCAACGATATCTAGTTCACCAATTTGGCTCACTTTAGTCATAATCTTATTTCACATATTTATGGTATTATGCATTGAAAGTGTGAGGAACAAAAAAAGTATAAACCTTGGAATAAATGAAAAAAATACTTCGACGGTTCATACATTATCCAATATCATGGATAATATTAGCTATGGGACTATTATAATTGATAAAAATCAAAATATTAAATATGCAAATAAATCCGCTCGAGAAATATTTGGGAACAGGAATAGCAATAAGCGGGTATCTATTTTTATAAAAGATCCGAATATAAAATCTTGGATAGAAAAGTCTTTAAATGGAGGCTCCCCAAACCCTATCACTTACTTAGTTGAAAAACCAGTTAATCGACATATAAGATTACTATTTGCAAGTCTCCCAGAGGGCAACAAATCAAGCGAAGAAAATTCAGCGATAATTTTTCTAAACGACGTAACTGAATATATATTCATGCAAAGCCAGCGCACAGATTTTTTAGCAAATGCATCACATGAACTCAAAACACCTGTTGCTTCGCTTTTAGGATATATTGAGACATTAGAGGGTCATGCAAAACATGACGAGAAAGCTCGTGAAAAATTTCTAGGAATTATGCATGTTCAAGCAGAAAGGATGCAACACCTAATTAATGATTTACTAATTTTGCTGCGAATTGAGCAAATAGAACATATTATACCAGAAGAATCGGTTGATTTATCTCATGCAGTAGAAACTGCTCTTGAAGCCCTTAATCCAATGGCAATGAAACGAAATATTAGTATTAACTTTTCATCAAATGGTCCAAAAATCGTAAAAGCTAATAGCGATGAGCTGGTGCAAGTAGTGTTAAACTTAGTTGATAATGCACTAAAAATTTCTGAAAAAAACACACAAATAGATATATCTATAAGCCGTAATGAAGAGCATAAATCTTATGCTGGGTCCGGTATAAAGGGCGGTAACAAAAGAGTAATAGTAGAAATCAGTGAACCAGATAGCACTCATTATTGCCTAAAAATTAAAGATAATGGACCAGGTTTTGCAAAAGACCACATACCTAGGATTGGAGAAAGGTTTTACAGAATAGCCGGTGACCTAGGCTCAAAAGAGAAAGGCACGGGTCTCGGTCTCGCAATTGTAAAACATATAATCATGCGCCATCGTGGTGGATTAGATCTACAAACGGCTGAGGGTGTCGGTTCAGAGTTTTGCATTTCACTACCAGCCCCTAAATAAAAAATTCTTATTCATTAAACTGTCATATATGAAATATAAAGTAGCCCGTAAACTAAACTGGTTAAATGAATTAATTTATTAAAGATTTAAGAGATCAAAATGAGACCCTACGTATTAGTTGTTGAAGATGAAGATTCACTCAGCACTCTTTTGCAATACAATTTTGAAAAAGAAGGTTTTGAGGTAGGTGTAGCCAAGGACGGAGAAGAAGCCCTAATTATGATTGAAGAGCGAACTCCCGATGTAGTACTATTAGATTGGATGTTGCCAAAGCTTTCTGGAATAGAAGTTTGTCGTTCATTGAGGAGAAATAAGGAAAAAAAGAAAATTCCTATAATTATGTTAACTGCAAGGGGTGATGAAACGGATAGAATAACAGGGCTAGACTATGGAGCTGATGATTACGTTCTCAAACCCTTCTCTCTTCCACTACTGTTTGCCAGAACGCGAGCGTTACTAAGAAGAACAAACCCCTCTATAGTTGAGGAGGTTATAAAAATGGGTAATATTGAAATTGATACGAAGGCCTTGCGAGTTAGCATTAATAAGAATCAAGTTCACCTGGGGCCTACTGAATTTAGGTTACTTGAGCACTTTATGAGTAATCCTGGTAGAGTCTATTCTCGAGAGCAATTACTCGACGCAGTCTGGGGTCGTAATATATATGTAGAAGCGCGAACAGTCGATGTTCATATTGGAAGACTGAGAAAAATACTTAATGAAAAAGGGGCCAATAATCCAATAAGAACTGTGAGGTCTGCTGGGTATTCATTTGAAATAAGCGAATAAAACTATTTCTACATATTCAATGGGTAAAAGATAATAACATTATTTACCTTACTAATTTTTAATAAAATTACATTTGAAATTCACAGCAAATTATATTTTAGTGAGAACTCATAATCTTGTATTTTTATTATTAACACGTTAAAATATCTACATTAATTATAAACCACAGAGTCAAACATGAAAAAAACTATATCGTTGTTTACTGCAATATCCCTAACCTCATGTGCAACGGCTTCTTTTGATATTTCATCTTATTCCCCAGTAATGGATGTTAGAGAAGGCGAGTATGAAGTTCATTCAAGAGATTTAAAAGAATGTCGTTATTTAGGAATGAAAGCGCGTGATCAATATAAAAAGCAGCGCGAGAAAGAAAAAAGTAAAGCATTTAGTAATGCAGTTGTTGGCGCCTTATTGGGAGCTACTTTGGGTGCTGTAATTGATGGTGGTGACGGCGCGGCAGATGGTGCGGTTATTGGAGGAGCAGTTGGCGTAGCATCAGGAGCAGAACAAGTAGATTTCACACGAAGATTCGTAAAGCTTGGGCCAGCAGGAATTGTTGATGAATGTATGTCAGAACGTGGATGGTCTGTCTTGAGTTCCAAGGGTATGGGCGGCGGCTAATATAAGAATGACAATAATATAAACCAAATTCACAAATTGATATAAAGACATATCATTTTAAAAGATCAAATTAATATACAGGTGCAAAAATAATCTCTGTATATTAAGCTTGAAACCCAAATCAGTTTACGCTAGTAGGCCGTCAATCAACAGGTAGTTTATCTACTTTATCTTTTTATTATTCAAATGGAGGCCCTGATGGCTGTCCCTAAAAGTAAAATCTCGAATTCACGCCGCGGAATGCGTCGCGCTCACGATAAACTGGCTGCAGTTAACTATGTAGAAGACAAAGAAAGCGGAGAGTTACGCCGCCAACATCACATAGACCTTAAATCAGGTATGTATAGAGGTCGGCAAGTTATAGCCCCCAAAGATTAACACCCTTAAACGCATCAGGATAATTTTAAATGGTAAAGATTGAGAAGGTTTTTGCTAGGGAAATACTTGATAGTCGTGGTAATCCCACTCTTGAGGCTGACGTGGTCTTATCAGATGGGTCCTTTGGTAG
>JAQXEH010000013.1 GCA_029250925.1 Hellea sp. | reverse complement strand
GAAATGAATAAATAAGCTATCTTTCGTATATGAAAGAATATCCCGCTATAAAAGTAAATAATCTACAAAAAACTTATTCTAAAAGTAAAAAGTCACCGCCAAAAATTGCATTAAAAGGGGTAAATCTATCTATCCCTAAAGGATCAATTTTTGGATTACTCGGGCCTAATGGAGCAGGTAAATCGACTTTAATAAATATCCTAGCAGGTTTAGTTAATAAAACAGGCGGAACTGCTGAAATTTGTGGATATAATATTGAAAGTCATACTCGCCAGGCTCGGGCTTCAATAGGCATAGTACCTCAAGAGATAGCCATGGATGTTTACTTTACACCATTGCAAGCTCTAGAGCTTCAGGCAGGTTATTATGGCGTCCCTAAGAAAGAAAGGCGTAGTGAAGAAATCTTATCGGCGCTGGGGCTACTAGACAAAAAAAATGCTTATGTTCGACAATTATCAGGCGGTATGAAGCGTAGGCTATTAATTGCAAAAGCACTTGTGCATAATCCACCAGTTTTAATATTAGATGAACCAACTGCGGGAGTAGATATAGAGTTGCGAAGACAATTATGGGCTTATGTTAAAGAATTACATAAAAGCGGAACAACCATTATCCTTACAACTCATTATTTAGAGGAAGCAGAGGCCCTTTGCGATACAATAGCGATAATGCATCACGGTGAAATTGTAGCTAACGAAAGCAAATCTAGTCTAATGTCACGTCTTGATAAACGAACTTTACTGATAAATCCTTCCAATCCAATAATTAAAGTACCATCAAAACTTAAAGAGTTCGATATCTCAATCAATAAAGATGGGGCTATAGCAATAAACTATGAAAGCAGAATAAATTCAATTTCTTCAATTCTCGACAAGGTTAAAGAAGCTGGTATTTTAATTACTGATTTAAAAACAGAACAACCTGATTTAGAAGACGTATTTCTTTCATTAACTTATTCCAGCAAGTCATAAATGTATTATACGCCTAAATTTAGACCCTTAATCATATAAAATAGAGCTGCAGCAAAAATACCAGATACTGGAACAGTAACCACCCAAGCAATAATAATTTTTATTAACAGTGACCTTTGAACGAGCTGCTCAGTATACGCTCTTTTTAATTTCTTCCGTCTTCCGCGTTTACCTCCAGCTTTTTTTAATTCCAGCAGAATACGCTGCTTTTCACTCACCGAAGCACTGTCAAAATCTTCAACTAATGCAGCGGCTTCTTCAGGAGTTTTACCTTTTTTCTCTATCATGTATTCAAGAACAAGTTCTAATCTTTGATTATAACGATATTTTAACGCCTCTCGAAGAAAGCCAACTCCAAAAATTGCACCCACCGCGATATGTGTTGAGCTCACAGGTAGTCCAAAATGTGTTGCAATGATGACGGTTATGGCCGCAGCAAGGGATACACAAAAAGCCCTCATCATGTCTAATTCGGTTATCTCTGAACCAACAGTTTTTACTAACTTTGGACCATAAAGCGCCAAACCAACGGCAATGCCTAATGCTCCTACACCCATAACCCACAGTGGGATCGCAGCCTTTGTGGCTATTTCTGCGGATCGAACTGCCTCGTTAATAGCAGCTAAAGGGCCAATTGCATTTGCAACGTCATTCGCTCCGTGGGCAAAACTCAAAAAACAAGCCCCAACTATTAAAGGAATAACAAATAATTTATCAATACTTTTACTATTATTCTCCAACTTCAGCGAAGCTTTTGCAATTAACGGACGTGTGATTATTATGGTCAATAAAGCTGCGCCAAAACCAATTGCCAAGGCTATCGGCATTTCTACTTTTATAAGCTTCTTTATTCCCTTTAAAATTATATATGTTGTGAATGACCAAGCCATAACACCCAGCAATAGAGGTATATATCTCTTACCTGCTAGGATCATATCATCTCGGTATATGATCGTTCTTTTTATTAAATAAAGAAATCCTGCCGCTATTAAACCACCCATTGCTGGGGATATTACCCAACTAGCCACTATCTGTTGAACTTTAGCCCAATCCGCAATACCCCAGCCACCTGCGGCTATGCCTGCTCCAAGTACACCGCCCACGATAGAGTGCGTCGTTGAGACTGGGGCTCCAGAAGCTGTTGCAATATTTAACCAAACAGCCGCAGCTAAAAGGGCTGCCAACATAGCCCAAACAAATGATTGAGCATCGGGTATTAATGATGGATCTATTATACCTTTTTTTATAGTTTTAACCACATCTCCACCAGCTATTAAGGCGCCAGAGCTTTCAAATATAAATGCTAGGAAAATGGCAGCGGATAGTGTTAATGCACCAGAACCAACTGCAGGCCCTATGTTGTTAGCAACATCGTTGGCACCTATATTAAGTGCCATATAGGCACCTACTACCGCTGAAATAATTAAAAATATTCGACTAGATGAATTTGGAATATCAGCTATTCCGGTAAGTGTTACAAAAAGATATACCCCCACTAAAAAACCTAAAGCTAATAGAAATTTAACAATCTCATCTTTAGGTAAAAGATTAGGGGACAATGGCATTTCATTTTTTGGTGTAAGCATTTAATGGTTTCCTTGTAATGGAGTCATTTATATACAATATTCTAGAATTGAACCCAAAGAGTCATTGATTGATGTCTATTACAGTTCTATGACAGTTTTTAAAAAAAAATATGACAATTCTGTGACATTGCTAATATATATGAACTTCTGACATACTATACTTCATTAATATTTTTAAACTGAATTAGCTTGAAAGACCCTAAGATAATGCATGTTACTCAAATGCCAAAAACTTGGACAGGAGAAATGCTTTCTTTGTTACGCATAGGAGTTCCTATGGCGCTTGCTCAGTTTATTCAATTTTTTATATTTTTTATAGATACAGTAATGATAGGTCGCATTGGTCCTGAGGATTTAGCGGCTGCGGGTCTTGGATTAGTTATATATTTTGGGTTCTGGATGCTATTTTCAGGACCAGTTATGGCCATAACTCCCTTAATCTCCCAAACTCTTGGTAAAAATAAAGACGATTTACAAAAAACACGGCATTATGTTCGTATGGCTATTTGGATTATATTCTTAATTGCACCCATTTTTATATTCATTACTTTATTTACTGAAAATATACTAATCTTTTTAGGTCAAGATCCGTTCATATCAGCAAAAGCTGGAAAATATGTTTTTGTCCTCGCTTTTGGTCTGCCATTTGCTTTGGCAGTAATGGTTTTAAGAAACTTTCTAGCAGCTCTTGAAAAAACTTTTATACCCTTAATATTAGTTGGCTTGTGTACAGCTATAAACGTTATTTTAAATTACATATTCATATTTGGTAATTTTGGGGTGCCAAGGTTAGAGCTCATGGGAGCTGGCATCGCATCATCGTTGTCATACTGCATAGGTTTCTTTATGTTTTTGTATTATATAAGCAAAGATAAGCGAACTCATAAATTTCAAATATTTCAAAACTTCTTTTCCATAAAATTTACTCAATTGAAAGAGATTCTAAGACTAGGTGGCCCAATAAGCATAACAACACTTTTTGAAGGTATGCTTTTTAATGTTGCAATTATTATTATGGGTCTAATTGGGGTTATGGAAGCTGCCGCTTATCAAGTAACGCTAAATATTGCTTCTTTGGCATTTATGTTACCATATGGGATGTCTATGGCTGGAGCAGTGCGAATAGGATTGGCAGCTGGGGCAAGAGACATTGAGTCTGCTAAGAGGGCCGCAAGCACAACAGTTATTGCCTGCATATGTGCTATAATGATAATAGCAATACCAGTTGCTCTATTTCCTGAAATAACAGCTTCACTATTTCTTGATCTTAAAAAAGAGGTTAATAGCAATGTTATTAATTTAGTTATTGGTTTTATACCTATTGCTACAGGTTTTATGCTCTTTGACTCTATTCAAGTTGCCGCTAATCAATTATTGAGGGGTTTAAAAGATGTCAATTGGCCTATGTTATTAACAGGTATTAGCTATTGGCTTTTTGGCTTTCCAATTGCATACTTTCTAGCTCTAAAAACTGACGTTGGGCCCAATGGTGTCTGGTATGGATTAATGGCTGGTCTAGCGTTAGCTTCAATACTATTAAGTGGAAGATTAATATCTAAATTAAATAAGGGTAACTATTTTTCAATAGGTTCCGTTAAATAATGATGTCTTTTTCTGTCAATTATTTCAATAATCCATAAATCTGGATCTTGACGAGCTCTTTTTTCCAGCTCTTCATCAATAATACATTCATTTAGAGGGCCTTTAGGAAGCCAAGCTATTTCGCCTGTAATATTTCTTATTTGTTTGTAAATAGTACAGCTACCCTCAAGGTCACAAACTTTAATTAAGCAAACTCCGGCATCAACATCACCTTTTTTCAAAATAGTAGCAAAAGACCCGCTTATCTCAACACGCTTCAAAAGTGCAGAAACCCAAATTTTTGTTTTTAATTTAAGCACTCATTAAATTCCTAAATTATTTTTGGAAAAATACTAATTTAGAGAATTAGCAATTTTTTATTAAATCTATATTTTAAATGGCAAACTCATGGTTACAATAGTACCTGTATTTTTTTTATTCTCTATTTTTAGTGCACCAGACTGTTGTTCTATTAAAGACTTAACAATAAACAAACCTAACCCATTTTTGCCTATTTCAAAATTTTGGTTGGTTGTATCTTTACTAGAGTTTTGAAATTCTATTACAAGGTTACTACTCTCAATAGATGCAGATATATATATATTTTCGTTATTCTTAGAAAATTTTATAGCATTCGAAAGCAGGTTAAATAATATTTGTTTTAAACTAATTTTATTTAAAAAAACCGGGAGCACTATATCATCAATATTATTAAAAATAGTGATTTTATTTTCAATAGCTTGAGGTTTTAATATGTTCGTTATCTCTGATATTAATAAAATTGCATCAAATTTTTCAGGTTGGTAGCTTTTTTTGGTTGCTTCAATATTGAATGGGTTCAATATCTCTCCTATTAAATCAAGCATAAACAAACCGCTTTCATGAATGGCGTCAGCATATTCTCTATACTTCTCATGTATTGGGCCATGTGTTTCAGATCTAATCATATCTGAAAATCCAACTATAGAGTTTAAAGGCGAACGAAACTCATGCGAAACCTCAGTAATTAAATTATCTAATTCCTTAATATCCTTCATTTTACGAAGTTCCTGTTTATTGTTCATCTCCAAATAAAAAAGGCCCCGCTAATACGGGGCCAATATAGACTACCAAATTTTTACACGCTCCTCAGGTGCCAGGTAAAGTGCGTCGCCTGGTTGCACATTAAATGCTTCATACCATTTATCAAAATTCCGAACGATACCATTTGCTCTGTACTCTCCAGGACTATGGGGGTCTGACTTTAATCTATTTCTGAGCGCTTCATCTCTAAATTTTCTCTGCCAAATTTGGCCATAGGATAAAAAGAATCTTTGGTCACCTGTCATTCCATCTATAATCGGCGCTTCTTGACCATTTAATGACTTCTTATAAGCTGCATATCCCATAGTAAGACCTGTGAGGTCCCCAATATTTTCACCTAAGGTAAATTGACCATTAACAAATTCTCCCGGCAATGGCTCGAAAGAATTATACTGAGAAACTAATGCCATTGACCTAGCCTCAAACGCCTCTCCATCCTTTTCGGTCCACCAGTCTCTTTGCTGTCCATCTCCATCTGTTTTTCTTCCTTGGTCATCAAAACCGTGACCCATTTCATGACCAATTACAGCACCTATCCCGCCATAGTTGACAGCGGGGTCTGCTGCAGCATCAAAAAAAGGAGCCTGCAATATACCTGCTGGAAAAACTATCTCATTTAAATCAGGACGATAATAAGCATTAACTGTTTGAGGGTTCATACCCCACTCATTTCTATCTATTGGACCTCCTAACTTTTTAATTTCATTATTCCAGGACCACTTATAAGCGGATTTAACTGTTCCAATTAAATCAGAACGGTCGACTGACAAATCAGTGTAATCAGTCCACTCGTCAGGATAACCAATTTTAGGATTAAACTTAGCTAGTTTGTCTTGGGCTTCTACTTTAGTTTTATCATCCATCCACTCGAGATTATCAATTCCATCTTTAAAAGCAGCTCTTAAATTTTCTATTAATTTATCCATCTCATCTTTGGATTTCTGAGGAAAATGTTTCTCGACATAAACTTTACCAACCATTTCACCCATAAATGAGTCAATTTGACTTACGCCACGTTTCCATCTTTCTCGCTGGACTTCAGTTCCCCTAAGGGCCTTACCATAAAACTCAAAACTGGCTTCATCTATCGATTTAGGTAAATAAGATGATTTGCCGCCTAAATAATTAACCAATAAATAATCTTGAAGAATATTTAAATCTGTTTCTTGAAATACTTCTGCTGTTCCCTCTATCGCATCAGTTTCTCTAACAACAAAGCTTACTTGTCCCTCCAGTCCTGCTTGGTCCAACATAGCATCCCACGGCAACCCAGGTGCAGCATTTTTAAGCTCCTGAAGACTTCGTTTGTTATATGTTTTTGTTCGATCCCGTCTTTCAGTTGGGGTCCAGTGATGCCGAGCAATCTTTGTTTCAAACTCTATCAACGCGTTTACACGATTGGAAACATTTTCTTGAGAGATCACTTCAATCAATGCGGTTAGGTATTTTTTGTAAGCAGCTCGTATTTCCTGCGATTTAGTATCTTCATCTAGGTAGTAATCACGGTTAGGCATCCCAAGGCCAGATTGAGTGAGATACACAATATAGTTATCAACATCTTTGAGATCTACACCAACGAAAGGTGAAACT
>JAQXEH010000003.1 GCA_029250925.1 Hellea sp. | reverse complement strand
TAAAAACAGGGTTTTGATATTAACTTTAAATCTTACTATAAATCAGTCATCAAAGTCCGAACTCACTGTTTGGTGCGTTCCTCCGTAATTAGCTCTTGAAAAATGCATTGCTTTAGCACGCCATTTTCCGTCAGCTTCTTTAACCCACACATTTGTTACTCGTGTGCGGTATGGCGTTTGATTATCGGCTGTTCCTACCACACCTTCAGCATAATATCGCGCGTAGACTACTCCATCAGCAACTTCAGCCGCCTCAGTATAAGCAATACGCATGTTGGAGGCATCACCAACCATATTACGCTTCCAGTCATCAGCGGTTGCTTTTGCTACTGGCTTATGAAAACTTCCGTCCGAATTTGTACCATACATGCCGGAATCACTTTCCATGGCTGCAACCGTCTCATGGTCACGATTGTTTCTTGCATCCCAGTATTGCTGTATAGCCTCCTTAACTGATTTTTCTGAGTCAAGGTGGCCGTCAGCAAATGCTAATGCTGGAGTCATAAGGGTTACTGTAATAATGGCTGTTAGTAATCTTTTCACTATAAATTCCTTTTTAAGAGTTATTAAATAATTGGTATCAATTATTTAATAACGTTAGCGGATGACCATATTTATGCAAGTTAGTTAAAGATTATTATTTAACAAGTAGACTAATATTATGTTTAGGTAACAAATTAAGTCATCAATTATAAGCTGATTCCCCGTGTAGACTTATATCAAGACCGTCATACTCTTGCTCTTCTGATACTCTTAGCCCTAGGGTTTTCTTGAGTGCATACAGGATAATTGTGGTTGCAATTACTGACCACAATACGACTGCCGCAGTTCCCATTATCTGAGTGGTAAAGTTGCCTTCGCCTGTTCCCCCCAGGGCTGTTGATGAGAGAAAAGGTAATAAAAGAATACCGACTATACCTCCAACGCCATGTACTGCAAAGACGTCTAAGCTATCATCTATTTTAAGTTTTATTCTGATTAAGTTCACAGCAAAATAACAAATTAATCCTCCAGATAAACCTATTATTATTGCGCCGCCAGGACCTAAAACTCCGGCAGCTGGGGTGACAGTGGCTAGACCAGCAATAGTGCCTGTTGCCGCACCGACTAGAGTAGGCTTTTTATTGGTAATGGCTTCGATTACCACCCAAACCAAAGTGGCAACAGAAGCTGATATGTGTGTTACTAATATAGCCATCCCAGCCCCACCATCAGCGGCAAGTTGAGACCCACCATTGAAACCGAACCATCCAACCCAAAGCATTGATGCACCAATCATGACCATTGCGGGCCTGTGCGGAACGGCTAATTCATTGGGAAATCCCTTTCTTTTGCCAAGCATAAGAACGTAAACCAGAGCTGAAACACCAGCCGTTGCATGTACGACAAGCCCGCCTGCAAAATCAATTACACCAGCTTTAGCAAGCCAGCCACCACCCCAAATCCAATTAGTTACTGGGGAATAAACTATTAATAACCATAAAGCCGTGAATATGAGTACGGGCAGAAATTTAACTCTTTCCACAAACGCACCAACAATCAGTGCTGGAGTGATGATGGCAAAGGTCATTTGGAAAGACAAAAATACTGTTTCAGGTATTGAAAATTTGATTGAGCTAGAACTTACATTACTTAGAAACAGATTGTTTAGCCCTCCCCACCAGCCATTTCCTTCACCGAAGGCTATTGAATAGCCAGCTATTACCCAAACTATGGATGCTAACGCGGCTATCGTGAAGACTTTCATTAAGACTGAAAGATAATTCTTAGCTCTTACCAATCCGCCATAAAAAAGTGCTAGTCCTGGCAGTGACATAAATAAAACTAAAGCAGTTGCCGTTAAAACCCATGCGGTATCTCCGTTATTTATATTTTCAGAAGCGAATGCTTGAGTGGAACTAGCGCTTAGCAATAGAATAAAAGTGGATATAAATTTTTTCATAACTTTCCCTATTTTTCCCTTTTTCTTAGCGGATTGTTTTTGTGGGTGAGAAAATTAAACAATGTAAATTGTTTAACCCTATGAAACGCATTCTATTTAAACAAAAAAACCCCGGCTTTGCACATTATATGTGCATTGCCGGGGAAGGTATTCGCTTCCTAATTAGGAGCGAGGGGGGAAAGTCTGTATGTTAATTTAGCTTTTTACAAATTCTGGATAGGCTGGCACCCCGAGTTCTGATTGATCAAGGCCAATATATTCATCTTCTTCTGAGACTCGCATTCCAATTGTGAGTTTTAACGAGTACCAAATTATTGCTGATATAATGCTTACAAATAAGCCTACGGATAAAACACCAATGAATTGGCCAAAGTAAGTAGCGCTATCGTTTGTTAAAGGAACCACCAGTGTTCCAAAAATTCCTGCAACTAGATGAACTGGAATTGCTCCAACCACGTCATCTATTTTAAATTTATCTAAAAGGGGAACTGTTAGGCACGCAAGTAAAGAGCCTATGGACCCAATTAGCAGAGCCATTGGAACAGATGGCGTTAGTGGTTCAGCAGTAATAGCTACCAGCCCTGCTAAAGCTCCGTTTAATGCCATTGTGAGGTCAATTTTTTTATAGCGTAATTGCGTGTAAACAACTGCTGTAATCACTCCGGCAACAGCTGCCATATTGGTATTTACAAATATTTTGGCTATTGCATCTGCGTCAGTTATTGTTCCCATGGCAAGTTGTGATGCGCCATTAAAACCAAACCAGCCAAGCCAGAGTATGAAAACTCCTAGAGTCGCTAATGGCATATTTGAGCCAGGTATAGGGTTTACTGTTCCATCTTCGCTATATTTACCTTTACGAGCTCCTAATATAATTGCTCCTATTAGGGCAGCCCAACCCCCAGTAGAATGAACGAGAGTTGACCC
>JAQXEH010000081.1 GCA_029250925.1 Hellea sp. | reverse complement strand
TCAGTAGTGGCTATTTTAATTTCTTTGGCTATTTTTCCTATATCTTTGTCTACTTCAAAAGCCCCTATGGCCGTTACTTCAACTAAGTTAAATATTAAAAAACTTATAAAAATTTCTCCTTTGGCGGTGGCGGGGTGTTTCGCTGTCGGCCTATCCAGTGGGGCATTTTGGGCTGTAGCCCCAGTTTTTGTTCAAAAACTAGGCTACCCAGTTCTAATGGTATCAATTTTTATGAGTGTAGTTGTTTTTTCCGGTGCTATAATGCAATGGCCTATTGGTTGGTTATCTGATAAAATTGGCAGACGTATTGTTATAATACTCGTATCTGTTGGAGGGGCTGCAAGCGGTTTATTTTTATGGCAATTCTCACCTGAATCTATCTTTTTAATGATACTTGGTGGTATGCTTTATGGCATGTTTGCAATGCAAATTTTTGGAATGTCAGCTGCACATGCTAACGATTATGCTCTGGCTGATGAATTTGTTTCTGTAAATGGCGGACTTTTACTAATCTATGGAATAGGCTCTGTTATAGGGCCATCTGTTGCACCAGTCGTGATGACTTTTGCGGGACCATCTGCAATGTTTGCATACACAGCACTAATACAATTTTTATTAGCTCTATATGGCATTTATAGATTAACACAACGTAATGCTCCCAAGGAAAGCAATGATTATGTTGCTATGCCAAGACCGCGCGCTGCATTGTTAATATTAAGGTCTGACCCCAGAAATTTGCTGAGACGTAAAAAACGCAACAAAGCTTGATGGTTGTATTTATATCTCCATAATTCTAAGCTTGCATAAAACTAGTCCTGATGCATAGTTACAAGACGTTTGATAGTTAAATTTGTTATTATATAATAGGCGGCGATAATGGTTAGAATAAATCCAAAAAGCACTTCCGAGGATCATTCGGGAAGCATTGATGAGATGAAAAAAATACTTAGTAATCAGAAGGCTTTATTCATCAATGAGCCTAATATTGCGTGGTCAAAAAGAAAAGAAAACTTAAAAAAACTTGGTTCGATTATTAAAGACCATGAATCTGATTTCATAAATGCCATATCTAAAGATTTTGGAAATAGAGCTTCAGAAGAAACTATAATAGCTGAAATGTTAGTTATTCAGGGGGGTATAAACCATGCCCTTAAACACACCCCAAAATGGATGCGTGCTCGAAAAGCGCCTACAGCTTTGCAATTCAAGCCAGCTTACAACAGAGTAATTCCACAACCTCTAGGAGTGATTGGCATTATGAGTCCCTGGAATTATCCGCTTCAGCTTGCTGTAATGCCCTTAATAGGTGCATTAGGTGCAGGTAACAGGGCGATGATTAAACCAAGTGAATATACACCTTTATTCTCCAAATTATTAAAAAATGTCCTAGGCAAAGTTTTTTCTGAAGATGAGGTCTACGTAGCCCTTGGCGGTGTAGATGTAGCTACCTGCTTTTCTTCTCTGTATTTTGATCATTTAATATTCACTGGCTCAACAAATGTAGGTCGTATTGTTGCAAAATCTGCAGCAGAAAACTTGGTTCCCTGCACTTTAGAGCTTGGGGGTAAGTCACCAGCTATTATTGATGAGTCTGCTAATATGAAAACAGCAGTAGCTAGATTGACCAATGCTAAGTTACTCAATGCCGGCCAAACTTGCGTTGCTCCAGATTATTTGTTGATGCCAAAGTCTCAAGTCAGTGATTTTGCAGATGCTATGATAAGCCAAGCAGAAACTTTTTACCCACAGTTTGCAGGAAATAAAGATTATACATCGATTATTGCAGACTCCCATTATGCACGATTGCAAAATTTACTTGAGGATGCTGAAAATAAGGGTGCCAAAATAAGAGTTGCTGGAAATGATGATAAACAACAGTTAGCAAAAGAACGGCGTATACCACTCACTATTGTGACTGAAACAACTCCCGATATGAAAATTATGCAGGAAGAAATTTTTGGACCGTTGCTTCCAATATTGGAAGCTGAAAGTTTGAACGAATCTCTTGATTATATCTCAAAGCGAGATAGGCCGTTAGCGCTGTACTGGTTTGGTAAGAATAAAAATAAACTTAACCGAGTTTTAAAAGAAAGTATATCGGGTGGTGTTACTATTAACGATGCCACTTGGCATGTAATCCAGGAAGATATTCCCTTCGGCGGAGTGGGCCCATCGGGCATGGGCGCTTATCACGGCGAAGTAGGTTTTCGAACTTTTTCTCACATGAAAGGGGTATTCTTTCAAAGTAAGTTTAGTCAGGGAAGTAAACTTCACCCACCTTATGGTCCAATGGCATCTAAAATGATAAATCTAATGAAGAAAATAATGTAGGTTAAATTGGAATATGAAAT
>JAQXEH010000075.1 GCA_029250925.1 Hellea sp. | reverse complement strand
ATCTCTTCATCTTTGTGAATATCGCTAATGTTTGGTATTATTTCCATTAATCAATGGGTTTTGGATAACTTTCGCTTAGAAAAAACTGATAGTAACTTCATCTTAGATTTAACGCGTCTCATTACACATTTAGGGGATGGCCTAACGCTTATTCTGATAGGTTTATGTGTGCTCGCTTTTCTTATTTTTAAGAAAAGCTACAAGCTGTCCCTAGTTTGGTCTGTAGCCGTCGCTCTATCATTTGGACTATCCAGCGGCTTGAAGCACATCTTTGGCAAGGCACGTCCAGATGAAGCCTACCATCTCATTCACGCCGTGAGTCCTGCTTTTCCCAGCGGGCACGCCTTGCGTTCTACAGTAGTCTATATCCTCGGTGCATTACTTATTCTTTCCATGCTAAAAATAAGCAAAGGAAGAATTACTATTCTGTTAATCACCGCCTGCTTACCCATTCTAATAGGATTAAGCCGACTCTTACTCGGCGTGCATTGGTTTGCAGACGTTCTGGCGGGATGGAGCATTGGACTAGCCATATGCGGATTCTTTTATGCCTATAGTTTCAAATAGACCAAAGGCTAGAACTAACAACAAATCTATATGCATCTCGCACAACCATCCCGCCATTAGAAAATAACATTCTATTTAAGAAATTGAGTTACTATATTTTCTAACCCCTCTTGGCGTCCAGACATAGGTTTAGGCGAGTTGTTTTTTTGAAGTGAAATCGCTGCCATCTCATCAAGTGACATTTTTCCATCTAACATTTTAGCTCCATGGTCTGATGACCAATTTTTATATCGACTATCCTTAAACTCTTGCAGCTTATCATTTTCAATCATTTTTGCAGCATTTTCCAAAGCACGGGCCAACAAATCCATCCCCCCTATATGACCATAGAAAAGGTCTTTTGCATCAATAGATTGACGACGAACTTTTGCATCAAAGTTAGCTCCACCATTTTTAAAACCACCGCCTTTCAAAATATAATATAAAGCCATAGTAGTTTCACGAAGGTCGTTTGGGAATTGATCAGTATCCCAACCATTTTGGGGGTCACCGCGATTAAAATCTATCGAACCAAATACACCGAAGGCATTAGCCATTTCGATTTCATGTTCAAAATTGTTTCCTGCCATCGTCGCATGATTTGGTTCGATGTTAACACCCACTTCTCTTTCGAGACCATATTCTTTTAAAAAACCATAAACCGTTCCAACATCACGGTCATATTGATGTTTAGTTGGCTCATGTGGTTTAGGTTCAACCCAAATATCCCCTTTGAAACCAATTTTATGCTTATGCTCCACCACCATAGTTAGGAACCTCCCAAGTTGCTTCATTTCTTGTGCAACATTTGTATTTAAAATTGTATCATAACCTTCTCTTCCGCCCCATAAAACATATCCGCTACCACCCAATCGATGAGTCGCTTCGAGACAATGCTTGACTTGCAAAGCAGCAAAAGCAGCAACATCTGGGTTTGGGTTGGTTGAGGCACCTGCCATGTAGCGTGGATGAGAAAACATATTCGCTGTACCCCAAAGAAGCTTTGTCTTTGATACCGCCATTTTCTCTTCTATTTTACCAACAATAGCTGCAAAATTTTCGACATGTTCTTTAGGCGTTTCAGCAGCGGCCATAACATCTGTATCATGAAAGCAAAAGTAAGGGTTACCAAGTTTATCAAAGAAAGAAAATGCAGCCTCTAATTTAGCTTCAGCAGCAGCTTGATCATTTGTAACACTATGCCAAGGCCGATTAAATGTGCCGCTTCCAAAAATATCGAACCCATCCCAGCAAAAGTTATGCCAATAACATACCGCGAACCGTAAATGTTCCTCCATGGATTTACCCATAAGCACCTTACTCGCATCGTAATATTTAAAAGCTAATGGATTTTCACTGTCTCTTCCTTCAAACTTAATAGGGTCTATTTCATCAAAATATTTACTCATTTTTTATGGGTCCTAATTCAATTCTTTTGTAGCATTATAAAGTTTAGAAAAAAGCTCGCGGCGCTTTGAATAAAGTAATTGTAAATCCTGGTTAGGCTCAATGATATGACTAACAGGTGGTTGCGTACAAATGTTTTTATAATCTTCCCCAGTTTCACAAAGGCGCGCTAGCCGTGCTGCCCCAAAAGCTGGTCCAACTTCGGATGCCATACGGTAGGTTAAGGGCAAACTCATAATACTCGCTATCACTTCACCCCACCAATGGGAACGGGAACCGCCTCCAATAACAGATAAACTTTTAATTTCAGCCCCTGTTGCCTTTAAGGCGTCAACGCCTTCAGAAAGAGCAAAAGCAACACCCTCTAATGCAGCTTGGGCCATTGAAAGAGGCGTGTCTTCATGAGTCAAACCAAAAAAAGCTCCTTTAGCATTTGGATTATTATGAGGGGTGCGCTCACCTGATAGATAGGGCAAAAATAACGCCCCACTGCTTGGTATTTTTGCTTCAGCTGTTTGTTCGTAAAGTGCAGTTTCGTTCTCAAATCCTGTGATGCGTGCAACAAAATCTACAGCACTCGCGGCTGATAGGATTACACTCATCTGATGCCACATGTTAGGCAGTGCGTGACAGAAAGTATGTACTGCACCTTCTGTATTTGGTCGATATTGGTTATCTGCTAAAAAAATTACCCCCGAGGTTCCTAAAGAAAGAAATCCATCACCAGGTTTAATAACGCCTACTCCCACCGCACCTGCTGCGTTATCACCTCCGCCGGCGGCAATAGGCACTTGGGACATACCCCAATCATTAGCAACTTTTGATGTTAAAACTCCAGTCGCTTCAGAACCTTCAAACAAGTTAGGCATATGAGAACGTGATAAACCTGTAAGCTCTAAAATTTCATCACTCCAATCGCGCTTGGCGACATCAAGCCAGAGCGTACCGGAACTGTCCGATTTATCGGAGGCATAATCTCCGCTCATCAAAAATCTTACATAATCTTTTGGCAAAAGAACCTTAGCTACACGTCTGAAGTTTTCTAGTTCATTTTCGCGCATCCAGTGAAGCTTTGGCGCTGTAAAACCTGGCATTGCCAAGTTCCCTGTGATATTTTTCAATCGTGGCATTTGAGCCATCATAGCCTCACAATTACTAAAGCTGCGGCCATCATTCCATAAAATAGCAGGTCTGATAACTTGGTCGTTGAAATCTAAACAAGTCGCTCCATGCATTTGTCCTGACAAACCAACGGCCTTAACAGAACTGCGGCAGCGTCTATCTAATTTAAGGACAGCTTTATTTGTAGCACGCCACCAATCTTGGGGGTCTTGCTCCGACCATAGCGGCTTAGGACGTGAGAGCGAAAGGGTCGCAGTTGCTTGATCAATAACAGTCTGTGAGTCATCAACCAGAACGGCTTTTACACTGGATGTGCCTATATCAAGACCCAGATACATTATTGAACTGTTAGTGTCACAGATTTCACATTCTGTGAACTATTGCCAATCATGATATCAAACTCTCCCGGCTCCACTACACGTTCCATATCAAGATTATAGAACCAAAGTGACTCCTTCCTGATAGGCAAGGTAACAGTTTTTGTTTCGCCTGGCACTAGGCTTACACGCTTAAAGCCTTTGAGATCCTTAACGTTTCGCGTGACTGAGCTGACTTTATCACGAATATAAAGCTGCACAACTTCTTCACCAGCCATCATACCTGTATTTGTTACTTCAACAGAAACGCTTGTTTCTTCATCAACCCCCATTATTGACGAAGAGAGAATAGGTTCTGATATATCAAATGCCGTATAGCTCATGCCTTCGCCAAAAGCATAAAGCGGAGTTACATCAGCAAAAGCATATCCTCTGCGTGCTGTAGGTTTGTGATTATAATAGGCAGGTATATTACCTACGCTACGCGGCACAGATACAGGCATTTTACCAGATGGGTTTGTATCACCAAATAAAATATCCGCGACAGCAGTTCCGGTTTCTTGTCCTAAAATCCAGCCATAAAGAATAGCATCAAGATCACTCTCTACATCAGAAAGTGACAAAGGGCGGCCAGAAATAATAACTGAGACAATTGGCTTACCTGTTTTGGCTAAAGCCTCGATCAGTTCTTTTTGCTCTCCAATTAGCGTGATATCATTCCTGTCGCCCATATGGGTTTCCGACCAAGCCTCACGCGAAGTTGACTCGTTGCCGCCTATAGCAAGAATAATAAGATCAGCACCTTTAGCAGCTTTTACAGCCTCGACAATATCTTTACGGTTTTGCTCAGGGCCTGTCAGACTTACATCGTCATCCCACCACGAATTATTATTTGTAAGACTCACGCCTTTAGCGTGAACAACATCTATTGATTTACCAACCTTATTTTCTACACCCTCCAATATAGATATAGTTTGGCGTGGCTCATCCGAATACCCTCCCAAAACGGTAACGGCTGCGTTTGGACCAATAATAGCAATTTTGTTATATTTTGATCGGTCAAGTGGAAGAATATTATTTTCATTCTTAAGAAGTACAGCGGCTTTTCTAGCGGCTTCCACAGCAAGATCACGGGCTTCCTGATTTCCAGTAATTTTTTCCGCATATTCTGGATCTGCGAAAGGTGTTTCAAATAAGTTTGCCCTCATTTTCATTTCAAGAACACGCCGAACAGCTTGATCGACAACTGCTTCATCGAATTTACCGGTCTCTATTTTTTCCTTCAATTGATAGTAAGCAACGCCATCTGGTAATTCGAGATCAACTCCCGCGCGCAAGGCAATTGCACCTGCATCAGTCAAATTTTCAACAATTTTATGGCGCCCCTGTAATTCACTAATAGCAAAATAGTCTGCTACAACAACGCCTTCAAAGCCCCATTCACCGCGTAAAACATGGTTCAATAACCAGTTATTAGCATGTGATGGAACTCCATCAATTTCATTGTAAGAAGCCATTACTGATGCAGCATTACCTTCGCGTATCGCGGCTTCAAAGGGCGGAAAGAAACGCTCATAAAGCTCTCGGTCTGAAATCTGGCTTGGGCCAACATTCATACCGCCCTCTGGCTGGCCGTGACCCGTCATATGTTTCAAAGTAGCGACAACTTTATCATCTGCAATTGGAAAGCTATCACCCTGAAACCCCTTGACGGCAGCTACACCCATACGAGAAACTAAATAAGGGTCCTCGCCATAAGTTTCTTCAATACGCCCCCAGCGAGGGTCAAGAGCAATATCAACAACGGGTGATAGAACATGATGCGCTCCGCGAGCCCTTATTTCACGAGCTGTAACGGAATATACTTTTTCAACAAGATCAGTATCAAATGTGGCAGCTAAAGCGATGGATTGCGGGAAGCTTGTGGCTTGATAGGCCTGAAAGCCATGTAAGCCTTCTTCATGGAATAAAGTCGGAATACCTAAACGTGTTTCTTCAATATGCCATTTTTGAATAGTATTTATAAGCTCAGCAGTATTTGAAGCATTTCTTCCAGTTAGGCTTCGCACTACAGTTGAGTCATTCGTGGATGTACGTTCCCGTTCATCTTCCATACCCTGCGTGTCTTGTGGGCGCGCAAAACACCCAATACCATGTGGAAACACTGATTTCATCTTTTCAGGATTAAAGGAACCGTCTGTATCAATAACTTTCTTTTTATCGAACCATATACAAGAAATCTGAGCAAGCTTTTCATCTAAAGTCATCTTACCAAGGAGTTCATTAACGTAATCATCGGATGAACTTGTAACAACCGGTAACATATGACTGAATTTTGAGGGAGATACTTCAGATGCTGTGCAACCTACTAGAAGTGCAGGTAAGATTAAAAAATTAGCACTCGATTTAAAAAAACGGATCATTGATGTTTTTCCCTTGATATTATTTTAGCAAAGCCTGCCATCTAAAAGTTTTTATACTTGATTGTGAATTAGAAGTAAGTAATGATGACAACGTTGTCAATTGTTCTATGGAAGGTTTTAAACGTTTATGCCAACCATTATTGATATTGCAAAAAAAGCGGGCGTATCATTTAAAACCGTATCGCGAGTCTTAAATGAAGAAGTTAATGTGCGTCCAGCAACACGTCAAAAAGTTTTAGATGCTGCAAAAATTCTTAACTACAGGACTAATACGGCAGCACGGAATCTTCGGTCAAAGCGACCAAAAGTTATTGCGCTTCTCATCAACAACCCTAGCCAAAGCTACACTCAAAGTGTTCAACTCGGGGCCTTACTGGGATGCCAAAAACACGGGCTTTATCTGAGTCTTCATACAAAATATGATAAAAAAACAATTGCCTCATTAGCCTCAAATGCAGAGACGATCGGTTTTATACTTACCCCGCCAATATCAGACAATGAAAAAGTTCTAGAAACACTCTCAAATCTTAGAAAACCATTCGTGCGCCTTGGAACTGAACACTCTAAAGCCATCGGTACAAGCATTTGTATTGATGACAGGCAAGCCGCATACAAAATTACAGAATACCTAATAGGTCTTGGTCACAAACATATTGGTTTCATCAAAGGTCATGTTGATTATCAAACGACAACGCACCGGCTACTAGGATATCAAGAAGCGTTAGAAGCAAACGGGTTAATTATAACTAATAAACTCATCACCCAAGGTGACTTCTCATATGCTTCAGGTTTAGTTTCAACCGAAAGACTTTTAAGTTTAACAAAAAAACCAACTGCCATTTTTGCCTCCAATGATGAAATGGCTGCGGGGGCTTTAGCTGCAGCTTATAAAAAAGGTTTACGTGTACCAGATTCTCTCAGCATTGTAGGTTTCGATGACTCTCCTATTGCTATGGCAGTATACCCTCAGTTAACAACTGTACGTCAATCACTCTCTGATATGATAGAAAAAGCGGTAGAAATCTTGGCTAAACTTCAGACTGATAATAAAAATCAAATTGTTATTCTTGATCATGCTTTAGTGTTGAGAGATTCCACTGGGCCTGCTTTAGACACATAGAAAACTTAAATTTACACTATAACAAATAGAACAGATAATAACTACAATAATAAAAAGTATAAAATATATATGGAGATAGCTTTATGTCAGACATTAAAAAGCAAAATTCAGAAAGCACAAGATTCATCTTCCTGATCACAATTGTTGCTACTTTGGGTGGCTTCCTATTTGGTTATGATAGTGGAGTCATAAACGGCACAGTCGATGGATTACAAAAAGCTTTTAATTCAACAAGTGTTGGAACTGGCCTGTCTGTATCATCAATGCTTTTAGGGTCTGCCGTTGGCGCTTTTTGTGCTGGTTGGCTTGCTGACAAATTTGGTCGGCGCAATATGTTAATCGTTGCAGCCGTATTCTTCATCATCAGCGCCTGGGGGTCAGGCATTGCAAATTCCCCTGCTGAGTTTATTGTATACCGTATTTTAGGCGGTCTTGCTGTAGGTGCAGCCTCTGTCATGGCTCCAGCCTATATCTCAGAAATTGCTCCAGCAAGTACACGCGGCCGTCTGACGTCTATTCAACAAGTAGCCATTATCTCAGGTTTGTTTTTATCCTTTGTCTCAAATTATTTCTTAGTCAAAGCTGCAGGAGGGTCTACTGCAACATTCTGGAGTGGTTTTGAAACCTGGCGCTGGATGTTCTGGATGGAGCTTATTCCAGCAACACTCTTTTTAATACTCTTATTCTTTATCCCCAAAAGTCCTCGGTTTTCTATGTTTCAGGACGATGAATCTAGTGCTAAGAAAACATTACTCAAACTTTTTGGTGAACCAAAAGCTTCGCAAAAAATTGAAGATATACGATCTTCTCTCGCCAGCGATCATAAACCAGCATTGAGAGACACTCTTGCTAAAACTGGAGAGAAAGGGTTTGTTTTACGCTCAATTGTGTGGGTTGGTATAGGTCTTGCCATGTTCCAACAGCTCGTTGGAATTAATGTTGTTTTTTATTATGGGGCTATCTTATGGCAAGCTGTTGGCTTTACCGAAAACGATGCACTTTTAATCAATGTACTCTCTGGTGGCCTTTCTATAGCGGCAGTTCTAATCACATTAGCAACGATTGATAAGATTGGACGCAAACCTTTTCTAATTTGGGGGTCTACAGGCATGTTCATCACACTAGGTCTTGTAGCTCTTGCATTTTCACAAGGAGAACTTGTTGATGGCACACTCCAATTGCCAGGACAAATGGGTCTTGTCGCTTTAATCTCTGCAAATGCTTATGTGGTATGCTTTAATATGAGCTGGGGGCCAGTGATGTGGGTTATGCTTGGTGAAATGTTCCCTAACCAAATCCGCGGATCTGGTTTAGCTATTGCCGGATTTGCGCAGTGGATTACTAATTTCGTAATCACATGGTCATTTCCAATCTTCTTAGCAGGCATAGGTCTTGCAGCAGCTTATGGTATTTACGCCTTCTTTGCTTTGGTATCTGTGTTCTTTGTATCTTGGATGGTTAAAGAAACTAAGGGTAAAGAACTGGAAGAGATGACGGGTTAAAAAATAAAAAGGAAAAAGCATTATTTAGTTGTACCTTTTTTGATTACCCATCCAGATTTGTTTATGCTTAATCGCACACCTAAATATCCATGAATTAGCCCTGCCATCGTTTCTGATCTTCAATAATGATCTACCCCCATCAGACAGGTGACCATTAGCAGAGTGATTTTTAACCTGTGTGTCAGATAATCCAAGTAAGCTGTTAGCCATACTTCAATATGTACTCCATATGTACCCCCTATAATTAAATATTATTAAAAAGCCTTTACAGAGAATTTATTTGAGCATACATACCCCATGGGGGTATAATACCCCCTAGGGGTATAGTATGAAAAAAGAAACGACTTTATCAATAAGCAAACGGCTTTCCCGAATAGAGGGCCAAGTAAAAGGTGTTGCTAAAATGATTGATGATGACCGTTATTGCATTGATATCGTTAGACAAATTCAAGCAATTAAATCAGCTCTCATAAGCGTGGAAGGTATCGTTTTAAATGATCATTTAGATACTTGCGTTGAAACTGCTCTAAAATCAGATAATATTGAGCAGCGCCGCGAAAAAGTTGAAGAACTTGTAGCCGTCTTAGGCGGACGCAAGAAGTAATGTTTATCCGGTTAATATTAATTTTAATGTTAAGCGTCTCAATAACTACAACAGCATATGCACGACCAGTTTCTTATCCTGATGGATGGACATTCATGCAAAAGAATAATGGTAGTTATTCATCTGTTCATGCTCATTATTCACCAACTGCATCTGATTCAATCGGGGCTTATATAGAAAGAAACTGGCAAGAGGACATCACCTTTACTGGCATTCAGTACAACCGGCTTGTAAAACGTTGGAATGGGCGAAAAACTCAAGCGAATTTCTATGCAAAAGTAGGAGTCGGGCAAGCTAATCCCTTTGGGAACATTGGAGCTAAGTTATCTGGGTTTACAGAGCTAGCCTTTGATTGGGAAACCCGACGATGGTTTACTGAATATCGAATTCGGGCAACTGATTTCGCAAATAATCAGAGTGTACACCATAGCGGGCGATTAGGTGTTGCACCCTATATCGGAGATTATGGTGATTTACACACATGGCTTATGGTCCAAGTGGAGAATCATCCTGAAAGCAGTCAACCTACAACAACAACTCCCCTTATTCGTCTTTTCAAAGGCGTTCAAATGCTCGAGCTTGGTTACACAATTGAACATGAAGAATGGCTTGCCAACTGGGTTGTCAGGTTTTGATTTTTATTAAAGAAGGAATTGAAAAATGAAATCACTAAAAATTATTGGTATTTGTGCCTCTATTATAATATTTTCGCAGTCCGTTTATGCCCAAAAAACTGAAATGAATCATGACGACCACGATCATTCTGAAATGGAACATAATCAAATGAATCATGACGACCACGATCACCCCGAAATGGATAAGGAAAGCATCACAGATGTTTCCGTTGCGACTGATGGCCCAGTAATTGTTGCAAGCGTGAATGGTTTAGTTTGTGACTTTTGCGCTCAAGCTTTAAAGAAAGTCTTTCAGAAAGAAGAGGCTGTAAAAGCATTAAAAGTTGACCTAGATGCGGGAGAGGTTCGTATTTTTTTAGAAGAAGGACAAATGCTCTCTGATGCAATTGTGGCTAAGCTAATTCGTAAATCAGGTTACTCACTTGTTGATACTAAACGCGAAGGCGGGGCATGAATTATACTACCCAAAATCAAGATGTAATAAAGTCGCCTTCATCCTTACCAGCTTTTTTGTCTCTTTTTACATCAACTGGGACACTCATTTGCTGCGCTTTACCTGCTTTACTTGTCAGCATTGGAGCGGGAGCAGTTATGGCGGGCATAATTGAGACAGTACCACAAATTACATGGCTAGGAAAAAACAAAGCTTGGGTCTTTTTATTTGCAGGTTTAATGATTGCTCTATCTGGCTACATGCAATGGCGATCAAGAAATGCGCCTTGCCCTACTGATCCCGTGAAAGCAATTGCTTGTACAAAAACACGTCGTATTAGTTGGATTGTATGGTGGATAAGTATAGTGGCATTTTTAGTTGGCGGTTTTTTTGCATTCTTTGCGCAATACTTATTTTTTAATTAGCAACCCGCTCTCTAAACTACGGGATTACCCATTCAGATCTATCCGCGCTTAATCGCCCTCCAAGTAATTCCTGTATTGCTCGGTCCGTAACAATAACGCCAATTCTTGCCATATTATCGAAGTCATCTACTCCTTTATCAGGAAAACCTTTTCGAGTTCTATGAATATTAAACTGTTTTGAAAACGTACGTCCAAAAGCGTCTTCCACACCACCTTTTCCAAGCATAAATCCTATCAAACCTCCCCACGTGGCAGCGGGGTTATCTGAATCCCAACCGCACAAAGTTGCAATTTTGATAGTTTCTTTAATGTCTCCATTTCCGTAAAATAAGCTAATCAGGCTTGCACCAAAGTTAATGCCAGAAGCAAAACATCCATTACAATATAGATTGCGATAAGAAATATCATATCCATCTTCCTGCCTCACTTGATACTTCATATATAGTTCATCGCGAACATCTTCCCACTTTGTTCCCTTATCATATTCACCCTTAACAAAGTCATACATAGCTGCGGTGTAGGAAGTCTCTGGTAGATGTTGCCTTGCCTCCTTCAGCATTGAATGAAGATTATCCTTTATTGGAAAAGAGGTGTTTACGGTTGCTGCAAGAGAATACAGGATAACATAAAACTCCGCAGCATATACAGCGTCACCGCTTGCTGTTGTACGAATAGGTAATGCAGCCATTTTAAGCGCGACGTCCGGATGACCTGGTGCAAAAAGACCAAAAATTTCTGTTGTTAGCTGCGCATCAATCATTTCTCCGTGCGGATTTTTTTCAGGCTTGCTTGTATGCGGCGGAAATACACCCTCTAGC
>JAQXEH010000067.1 GCA_029250925.1 Hellea sp. | reverse complement strand
TTGTCTTCAGTTTACAACAACAACCCCCAACTTCAAGCTCAACGAATTAAAGTTAAAGAAATTGATGAAAATTATATTCAAGCTATTTCAGAGGGTGGGTTTCAGGCAGGGGTATCTGGATCTCTCGAGACAAATACAGCCAAGCTAAACAGTAACGTTTTTTCACAAACAGATGGTGGTACTAGTGTTAGTGGTAACCCTAGAGCTATTCAACTGCAAATCACTAAGCCACTATATCAAGGCGGCCGGGTAAAATGGCTAAAAAGTCAAACCAGGTCGTCTATACTTTCAGCTAGAGAAAATTTAAAAAGTTTTGAACAAAATATTTTTATGGCGGGCGCTGAAGCTTATGTTTCTGTTCTGCGAAACGAGGAAGCTGCAAGAATAAGAAGAAATAGTGTAAAGGTTTTAACTCGTCAAAGATTAGCGGCTATCGAACGTTTTAATATTGGGGTTGGGACACGTACTGATATAGCTCAAGCCGAGAGCAGACTGGCATCATCTGAGTCTGGCCTTGCTCAAGCAGAATCGCAATTGCAATCTAGCAGGGCAGCATTTGTAAGAATTGTAGGCCATGTAGCAGTAAACTTACAAGAGGTGCCTTCATTTGAGATTCCTAAAACTGCTGATGAAGTAAAATCTTTAGCTCGTAGTAATAACCCTGATTTATTAGCTGCCTATTTTAGTGGAGATGCTGCTGCATCAGCTATTTCGGTGGCAAAGTCGGCTTACCGGCCTAAAATTACATTAAATGCTCTTGCGGGTAGCACCAGAGGGCAAACTTTTGGTATCGGTGATTCAGACCAATTAGCATTATCTGCTAGAGTAAGCGTACCTATTTTCACAAGTGGTATGAATAGGTCTAGAGTACGGAAGGCCAGTTTAGCAAAGGCTCGTTTGGATTTTGAATTGCGTGATCTTGAGTTGTCTATTGATCAAATCGTTGAGCAATCATGGCATGAGTTAAATGCATCTCGCCTTGCTTTTTCGGCTAGTAAAACTCAGGTATCAGCTGCTGAAGTAGCATTCGAAGGTGTTAGCTTAGAGCAAGAGCTAGGGTTGAGAAATGCTTTAGATCTTTTAAACGCAGAACAAGAAGTATTAAATGCTAAATTATCGGTAGCTAACGCACGGTATAATGTTTCTGTAAATGAATTTAAGATTCTAATGGCAATGGGTGCTTTTCATTCGGAGGGTATTGAACTTCCAGTTTCATTTTATAACCCGGAAGGTTATTTTGAAGATATTAATGATAATAAAATATCAAATTTATTAAAGAAATTTGAGTAGAAGCATTTTAGTTTTCAAATATTTAAATTTATATTCTTATGAGAAAATAATTTAAAAATTGCTCATTTTAAATTAGAGTCTTTTAATGATTGGCAACTCAGTCTAAGGAAATTTATAGCTATTACTTACAATTTTTTAGGGTAGCTCGTACACGGATATACTAATGCTTAAGAATAAATTTAATGCTTCTGAAGTCGAACCTCGCCTCTATAAAGCCTGGGAAGAAAGTGGTGCCTTTAAGCCTAGAAAATCCAGACCTATTGATACTCCTAAGGATAACTACTCAATAATTATACCCCCACCCAATGTTACAGGAAGCCTGCATATGGGCCATGCAGTAAATAACACCATCCAAGATATATTAATCAGATACAATCGCATGCTAGGAAAAGCTGTTTTATGGCAACCTGGTACAGATCATGCCGGTATAGCTACACAAATGGTCGTTGAGAGAAAGTTATCTGCAGAGAATAAGCAACGTAAAAATATGACTCGTGATGAATTTTTAGGGCATGTATGGAAATGGAAATCTGAAAGCGGAGGTAATATTAACCAACAATTGCGTAGATTGGGTTCGTCTTGTGACTGGTCGCGCGAAAAGTTTACGCTTGGTGACCCTAAAAACTCAGATGATAATATGTCTGAGGCAGTCACTAAAGCTTTTGTTGATATGTATAACAAAGGTTTGATTTATAGGGATAAGCGACTTGTGAATTGGGATCCACATTTTCAAACTGCAATTTCTGACTTAGAAGTTGAAAACATTGAAAAAGATGGAAGCTTTTGGCATTTTAAATACCCGCTAGCGGGAGGAGAAACTTACACATACATAGAGAAAGATGATGAAGGTAATATTTTATTATCAGAGGTACGTGATTACATATCAATAGCTACGACAAGGCCTGAGACTATGCTAGGGGATGGAGCTGTTGCTGTTCATCCAGATGATAAAAGATATGCTTCAATAATTGGGAAAAAAGTTAAGCTACCAATTTCAAATAGATTGATACCAATTATTTCGGATGAATACCCAGATCCAGATTTTGGTTCGGGCGCTGTTAAAATAACGGGGGCTCATGACTTTAATGATTATGAAGTTGCTAAAAGACATAACATACCACTGTATAGTTTAATGGATGAACGCGGGGTTATGGTTGATAGTGAATTTATGCCAAAAAAATATGTTGGTATGGATAGATTTAAAGCAAGAAAAGAGGTTGTTAAAGATATTGAAGAAGAAGGGTGCCTACTTTTAATTGAAGATAAGAAAGTTATGCAACCGTTTGGTGATAGGTCTGGAGTTATTATTGAGCCTATGTTGACGGACCAGTGGTTTGTTGCGGCAGATAAGTTATCTGAAAATGCGATAAATAAAGTTAATGATGGTTCAATTAAGTTTGTACCAGATAATTGGAAGAAAACGTATGATCATTGGATGAATGATATTCAGCCTTGGTGTATTTCAAGGCAACTATGGTGGGGGCATCAAATCCCAGTTTGGTATGGTTATGCGAAAGACATTAGCAAGGGTGAGACTTCAAACGCCAAAAACGATGATGATAAAAAGCAATTAATCGAATTTGTAGCTCAGAGTGATTCAGAAGCTATTTCCATGGCTGAAGCTTATTATGGGTGCACAGTAAAGATTGACAATAATAAGGGTAAGGCAGAAAATAAAATTGTCAAAATTTGGCGCGACCAGGATGTTCTAGATACTTGGTTCTCCTCAGGTTTATGGTCATTTTCAACGATGGGCTGGCCAAATAAAACAGAAGAATTGAGCAGGTTTTATCCAACTTCAACATTAGTAACTGCATTTGATATTATTTTTTTCTGGGTAGCGAGAATGATTATGTTGGGTTTACACTTCATGGATGATGTGCCTTTTAATGATATATATATCCACGCTCTTGTGCTCGACGAGCAGGGTAAAAAAATGTCCAAATCTATTGGTAATACTTTAGACCCTCTTGATTTAATTGATGGCGTTGAAATTGAGGAATTAATTTCAAAGCGCACACGAGGACTTAAAAATCCTGAACTCGCTCCAAAGATAGCTAAAGCTACTCGTAAACAATACCCTAAAGGGTTTGAAGCATATGGTGCAGATGCTTTAAGGTTCACTCTAGCCTCCATGGCGGGGCAGGGCAGGAATATACGTTTATCAGTTGATAGAATAGCAGGGTATAGAAATTTCGGTACTAAATTGTGGTCTGCGGCGACTTTTGGTCAGCTTAACAGATGTAATCCTTCTTCTTCATTTTCCCCGAAAGATGTAAATCACGTTTTGAATAAATGGATTGTTTCTGAAGTAAGTAAAACAATTGAAATTGTAACAAGTTTTATAGAATCTTACCGATTTAATGACTCTGCTGATGAAATATACAAATTTTCTTGGGATACATTTTGTTCTTGGTATTTAGAATTGGTCAAACCAATTTTATCTGATTCTCATAGTACTTATAATAAAGAAACACGTGAGACCTTTGCTTGGGTCTTTGATCAAATATTAAAGTTATTACACCCTTTTATGCCATTTATAACAGAAGAACTTTGGCATAATTTATCTGAAAGTCGCGATAAAATGCTTATCGTTACAGAGTGGCCGGCATTATCTGGTCAAATAACCGACGAAAGTTCTGTTTCTGATGTTAAGTGGCTCCAAATGTTAGTAACAAATTTGCGCTCTGTGCGCGCTGATATGAATATCCCTCCAAGTAAAATGGCTCCTTTATTGGTGCTATCGACTAGTTTGGATGAAAGGTTAAATTTGTTTGTAGATCAATTGAAGCCTTTGGCTAGAGTATCTGGTATAAGCCTTTCAGAAGTTGTTCCTCGCGGCGCTCTTCAGACTGTGGTTGAGGGCGTTACATATGCTATCCCGCTCGACGGCTTACTTGATAAAACAGTTGAACGAGTTCGCTTAAATAAGGAAATCTCCAAGATTGAGGTGGAAATTAGCAAAATAGATAATAAGCTTTCCAATCATGCTTTTGTAAGTAACGCACCTGAGAAAGTGGTTGTTCTTCAAAAAGACCGCAAGTTATCATATTTAGATGAACTCGAAAAACTTAATTTAGCTCTTGTTAATCTCAATTAATTATAGATCAAAAGTACCAATAACTGGTACATGGTCTGACGGTTTTATTCCGTCTCTAACATTTTTATCTATTTCCAGATCTGTTATAGTGTCTGCTGCCTGAGCAGATAGTAGAATGTGATCAATTCTTATGCCATGGTTATTTTGCCAAGCTCCTCTTTGATAGTCCCAGAATGTATATTGAGCAGGTCTATTATCCATTTGCTCAAAAGCTTCTGTGAACCCTAAATTTAATAGGCTTCTCCAGTGAAAATGTGTTTCTTTTCTGAAGGCAGCATCACCGATCCAGCTTTTCTGATCATATACGTCTTTATTTTCTGGTATGACGTTGTAGTCTCCAGCCAATATAGTAGGTAGTTCATCGCACAATAATATTGCTGCATATTCTTTCAAACGCTGCATCCAGTTAAGTTTATATTCATACTTTTTCGTAAAAATGCCATTTTCATCAAATACAGGGTTACCATTGGGCAAGTAGATTGATGCTACGCGAAATGGTTTTTTAGGACCTGATATTAGTGCTTCTATATACCGTGACTGATCATCATTATCATCGCCGGGTAGTTTTCTTTTGACCTTCTCAATTGGATATTTAGAGAGTATAGCTACGCCGTTATAGCTTTTTTGCCCATGAGTTTCTATTTTGTAACCCAGTGCTTCAATTTCTAATCGAGGAAAAGACTCATCTATTGTCTTTATTTCTTGCAAGCACACAACATCAGGGTTTGTGGTTTTTAGCCATTCAATTACGGCATGCATCCGTGCATTTATCGAATTTACGTTCCAAGTAGCTATTTTCATACTTAGGTTATTTAACCTCTAGTAACTGCATGTTAAAAATAAGCGTAGCGTCTGCTGGTATGCCTGGGCGCCCTGCGGGTCCATATGCCAAATCACCTGGCACATAAAGTATCCATGCTGAACATGGTTTCATCATGGCAAGAGCTTCATTCCAGCCCTTTATAAATGCGTTCGCATTATATTCTAAGGGTTGTCCTCGTTCATAAGAGCTATCAAAGATATTACCATCAGGAAAATACCCATGATAATTTGCCTTTATGACCTGCGGCCCAATTGGTGAGACTCCATTACTTATGCCTTCATTTACTATTTTATACTGTAAACCACTTTTAAGTGTCGTAACGTCATCTCTGAGGCTGTTTTTCTCATGCCATTTTACATAATCATCTGATGCCTCAGGTGCTGTATCAACATATTGTTCAACATTGGTTATTACTTGATCAGAGGGACAAGTTGTTACTTCAGAAATTTGATTTTTTTGACTTAATGTGTCTGAGTTATTTGCCGTACAGGCGAGCAAAGTTATATATGGCGCACTTATAATTAATGATTTTAAGGACATATTTTTCTCCATTTTTAATTTATTAACTACCTAGCTAATTCTTTCATTGCATTTTCTAATCCCGACAAAGTCATCGGAAACATTCTTTCCTCACCAATTATATCTTGTATCATCTTGGTAGACTGCGAATACTGCCAGTATTTTTCTTCAGTTGGATTAATCCAAATTAAATGTGGATAAACATCAGTAAGTCTTTTGAGCCATACTGCTCCTGATTCCTCATTCCAGTGTTCAACTGAACCACCACGCATAGCTACTTCATATGGACTCATTGCTGCATCCCCAACTAATACGACTCTATAATCAGATGGAAATTTGTGTAGTATGTCCCACGTTGGGGTTACTTCTTTCATCCGTCTTATATTATCTTTCCAAACATGCTCATATATGCAGTTATGAAAATAAAAATATTCTAATCTTTTAAATTCACTTCTAGCGGCTGAAAATAAATCCTCAGCCTGTCTAACATGAGCATCCATTGAGCCACCAATGTCAAAAAAGGTCAAAACTTTCACTGCATTTCGTTTCTCAGGTCTCATCTGAATATCTAGCCAACCTTTTTTGGCCGTACCGCGTATTGTACCGTCTAAATCAAGTTCATCTACGGCGCCCTCTCGAGCAAACTTTCTCAATCGTCTAAGGGCAACTTTTATATTTCGGGTGCCTATTTCACGATCACCGTCTAAGTTTTTAAAATTACGCTTGTCCCATACTTTTACTGCTTTTCCGTGCCTTCCTTCTTTTTGTCCAATTCTGATGCCTTCTGGATTATAGCCATATGCACCAAATGGCGACTTCCCAGCGGTGCCAATATTTTTATTTCCGCCTTCGTGTCTTTTATCTTGATTCTCAAGTCTCTCTTTGAGTGCCTCCATAATTTTGTCGAAGTCCCCAAGTGATTCTATTTCTGCCATCTCCTCTGGGGTTAGGTTTGCCTCTGCTAAAGCTCTAAGCCAATCTGCTGGTATTTCATGGTCTTCTTGCCCAAAAATATCAGATAAGTAATCTATTCCGCGAAAAATATGAGAGAAGACTTGATCAAATTTATCGAGATCCCGTTCGTCTTTAATTAATGTTGTTCGTGAAAGATAATAGAATTCATTTAAGCTGTCGTTTGCCACGTTTTTGTCCACGCCTTCTAATAGAGTCAGGTACTCCCTTATAGATACTGGTATTTTGGCAGTCCTAAGCTCTTTAAAAAATTTTTGAAACATTATATGGTGTATTTCCGCTAGTGTGTGGAATGTCTATTATATCTTTCACAAACTTCGACTCTTTTCAATAGCATGATGGGGACTTATAGAACCTTATTAATAGATTAAACGTAGTTGTTGTATGAAAAATTATTTAAGACCTGTTGTTATATTTTTTTTATTAGCATTGATGACTGGTGTACTTATCTTGAGTACCCCTAAAGCCAAAAAGCTCAATGAAAACGAAATTTTTGATGCTGCCTCTAAATATGATGCTAGAATTATTCGTGATACCTACGGGGTACCGCATATTTTTGGGGAAACCGATGCAGACGCAACATTTGGATTTGGTTATGCGCATGCTGAGGATGACTGGGAAACTATTCAAGATGTACTAATTTCAGCTCGTGGCATGTCTTCACAATATAAGGGAAGAGCTACAGTAGCTACGGATTATCTGTTTGACTTATTCAAAGTTAAAGAGGCGGTTGAAAGAAAATATGATACGCACATTAACACAGATACCAAGGCAGTAATAAAAGCGTATGCAGATGCCATAAATTTATTTGGATTAGAAAATAAAGACAGAGTTCTAGATGGTGTTTTACCCGTTACTGAAGCAGATATTGTTGCTGGGTTTACATGGGCGACACCTTTTTTTTATAGATTGGATGGTCAGCTCGAGGATCTCTTTACCAGCGAAAATAAACCCGAAGTTTCACCGTGGCAGCAACAATCAAATATGAATTTACCTGAGGCTGTTCGTGGCTCCAATGGATTTGCAATAGCCCCAATTAGATCTGATGATAAACATACTCGTTTGATGGTGAACTCGCATCAACCCATGAACGGCCCATATGCATGGTACGAAGCCCATGTGGTATCAAAAAATATGAATTTTGCAGGAGCTACATTTCCGGGTACTCCGATACTTGTACAGGGTGTGAGTCCAGACTTGGGTTGGACACAAACAGTAAATGCCCCTGACTTGGTTGATATTTACTCTCTTGAAGTGGATAATGTGAATAGACCTACTAAATACAAACTCGATGGAAAGTGGAATAAATTTGAAAAATCATGGTCAACGTTTAGGGTTAAAATTTGGGGCCCTTTCTCATTCCCGATAATTAGGTCTATTATTTGGTCTGCTCACGGGCCTGTTCTCAAAACCCCGACGGGAGTTTATGCCATTCGCTTTTCTGGTTTGCAGGAAGTAGGGGCAATACAGCAGTGGTACGACATGAGCAAAGCAAAAAATATAGATGAATGGAAAAAAGCTATATCTCAAAATGGCGTGCTTAGCTTTAACATAACCTATGCAGATAAGGAAGGTAATATAGGTGAGGTTTACAATGCTAGAATGCCAAAGCGCATTGAAGGTGTTGATTGGACAAAGCATCTGCCAGGAAATACATCTGAATTAATTTGGGATAAATATCTATCCACTGATAAACTTCCTCAATTATGGAACCCCTCATGTGGTTGGTTATTTTCAGCCAACTCAACACCCTTTAAAATTACTGACCCTGTTTGTAATAACAATCGCTCTGACTATTCAAATACAATGGGTATTGAAGAGAGATTTACTAACAGAGCAAGACGTTCACTGGCCTTGTTTAGTTCAGACTCCGAAATTTCAGAGTCTGACTTACTAAAATATAGGGCCGACACATTTTACGACACAAATTCTGAATTAATGAATCTGGTTAAATTTTTGGTGAATACGGTTACTAAAGATCCTTTAGTTATTGAAGCTCAACAAGTTCTCAATGAGTGGGATGGCGATACCAAAAAAGAAAGCCGCGGAGCAGCTTTAGCGGTAATAACTGGTATGCGGACACTTGGTTACGAATATATTAAAAATGAGCAAGAACCGATTGAAATGCTTATAAAAACAGCCAAAGAACTTAAAGAAAGATACGGAAGAATTGACCCACAATGGGGGGAAATAAATCGGATACAAAGAGGTGATTACGACTTACCATTAGATGGAGCCCCTGATATCTTAAGGGCAATTTATGCTGATCGAGATGGAATTTCAAAAAATGGAGTTATGAACGCTTTCGCAGGTGATACTCACATAATGTATGCAGATTGGGATACTGAAGGAGTTTTGGATTTAAAATCAATTCATCAGTACGGATCTGCAACTTTAGACTCGTCTTCTGAACACTACGATGACCAGGTTGAGATGTTTACTAATGGCGAATACAAAAATATGCCAATGTACCTTGAGGATGTTTTAAAGGTGAAGACGCGCGATTATAGGCCTGGTAAGAGGTAGTATTCGGGTAAAATCTTATATATCGTTACCTAAATACTACCAATTTAATTTCTATTTTACATCAAATCTATCTGCCATCATGACTTTATTCCATGCTGCGATGAAATCTCGAGCAAACTTATCTTCGGCTCCTGACTCAGCATAAACCTCTGCTAGCCCTCGTAAAATCGAATTAGAGCCAAATACAAGATCAACACGTGTTCCTGTGTATGTTAAATCGCCAGATTTACGATTATATCCATTAAATATTTCTTCTGATGAGTCTGCTGCTTTCCACTTAGTTGACATATCAAGTAAATTTATAAAAAATTCATTTGTTAGTGTCTCGTTGCTTTTTGTAAAAAGACCATGTTCTATACCATGTGCATTTGCACCTAGGCTTCTTAAGCCACCTATCAGCACTGTCATTTCAGGAGCGGTAAGTCCAAGTAGTTGTGCTCTATCAACAAGCAAAGTTTCTGTGCTTCTTGGGTCATCAGTTTTCTTATAGTTTCGAAATCCGTCAAATGTTGGTTCAAGAAGATCAAAGCTTTCTGTGTCAGTTTGAGCATCTGTCGCATCAGTTCTTCCTGCTGTAAATGGCACTAATTTTCCTGAAGCTCTCTCAATAGCTGCACAGCCTCCAAGTACAATTAGGTCTGCCAAGGAAATATTGCTATCTGATTCTGATTTTATTTTTTCAAGAGCAGAAATAACCACATCGGTCCCTTTATTCACTTCCCAGTCTTTTTGTGGAGCTAGGCGAATTCTAGCTCCATTTGCGCCACCTCTTTTATCGGACCCTCTAAATGTTGCAGCTGAAGCCCAAGCGGTTGTAACAAGTTGAGCGGTTGTGAGAGCACTCGAAAGTATTTTATCTTTTAAAAATGATAATTCTTTCTCTGTTGGCAAAGGGCCAGTTTGTTTAGGGACTGGATCTTGCCATATAAGTTCTTCATTGGGAACCTCTTTACCAAGGTAACAACTAATGGGCCCCATATCCCTATGCGTTAACTTGAACCATGCTCTAGCATATGCATCTGCAAATTCCTCTGGATTATTTAAAAAGTTTTTAGAAATTTTTGCATAAGCTGGATCTAGCTTTAGAGCTATATCTGCTGTTGTCATCATTAATGGCTGCTGTTTAGTGGCATCGTGTGCCGTTGGCGCCATAGGAGCATTTGATTCTTTAGTGGGTGTCCATTGTACATGTCCAGAATTACTAGTTGTTTGTTCCCAATCATTGCCTAGCAATACCTCAAAGTATTCCATATTCCATTCATTGGGTGTTGGTGTCCAAGAGCCTTCAAACCCTGCAGTAGTGGTATCATTACCTTTGCCTTCACCATGCGTATTGTGCCAGCCAAATCCTTGGGCTTCTATTTTGGCTCCCTCTGGTTCTACGCCTACTTTATCTTCAGGACCCGCGCCGTGACCTTTTCCGAAGGTATGACCGCCAGCAACTAATGCAACTGTTTCGTAGTCATCCATTGCCATGCGCGCAAATGTATCACGAATATCATAAGCTGATTTTAGAGGATCCGGATTTCCATTTGGTCCTTCTGGGTTTACATATATCAACCCCATTTGTACTGCAGCTAAGGGAGTAGAAAGGTCTCTGTCACCGGAATAACGTTTGTCATCAAGCCATTCTGTTTCGGGTCCCCAATAAATGTCTTCTTCAGGTTCATAGACATCTTCACGCCCACCGCCAAAACCAAATGTTTTAAAACCACATGACTCCATGGCGACATTCCCGGCCAGTATAAAGAGATCAGCCCACGATAGTTTGTTGCCATACTTAGATTTGATAGGCCATAGAAGCCGTCTTGCTTTATCCAGGTTTCCGTTATCTGGCCAGCTGTTAAGGGGAGCAAATCTTTGTGACCCAGAGTTAGCTCCGCCTCTGCCATCATACGTTCTGTAAGTACCAGCACTATGCCAAGTCATTCGAACAAAAAAACCAGCATAAGTTCCATAATCAGCAGGCCACCAGTCTTGGCTATCTGTCATTAGGTCTGTTAAATCTTTCTTAAGTTCATTTAAGTCTAAACTTTGGAATGCTTCTGCATAGTTAAAGTTAGGATCCATTGGATTAACATTTGATGAGTTTTGATTTAAAATTTTAAGGTTTAATTGTTCTGGCCACCAATGATGGTTGGCTATTGCACCAGTGGCAGTTACTTTATTAGCACCATGCATAACTGGACATTTTCCTTTAGAATTTTCTGCAGTATCACTCATGTTTTTCTCCAAGTCTTATTATTAAATTTATATTAGCTATTTAAAAGAGGATATTCCAATAGATAATACCTTTTTTGTCGATAGCTTCTAGCTATAGACGAGTAATTTCTGGGGACTTTTTTAGAGAAATTAATTTCGGTATTGATTATTTTTATCTGGCTTTCCGTAGTCGCGTTTAAGTCTTTGCCCCATGCGTGTCAGCATTTCGTAATTAATAGTTCCTATCTCATTTGCTTCGTTTTCTAGTTGATCGCCACGGAAAACAACTACTCCCCCCACTTCTTTGTGCATGTGCACGTTGGTAATATCAATCATAGTAAGATCCATGGAGACTCTACCTACAATAGGAACTGTTTCATCATGTAAAGTGGCGAAGCCTTTGTTAGAGGCTAAAACGGGAACACCATCAGCATATCCAGCGCCAACAATTGCAATTTGCATATCGCGAGGAGCAATATAGCTAGCATTGTAGCCAAGACTGTCTCCTTTACTTATATTTCTTATTTGAAGTATGGGGGCAAGTAATGTCACCACTGTGCGGACATCTTCTTGTTCTGGTTTTGTGGTAGAATAGCCCCCGTACAGCCCAATACCTGGACGTACCATTTGAAAGTGATAAGGTTTTCCTAAGTAAATTCCTGCTGTGTTTGATAAGCTAAGAGGTGTTAGCGGTAATTGGGCTGCAGATTTTTTAAATTTTGCTAGTTGAATTGCATTCATAGGATGTGTTTTATCTGATGCACATGCTAGGTGACTCATTACCCACTCAGGATTAAGTTCGTTCCAAAGGGACCTATCGCGTGCAAATTCTTTAAACTCTTCTTGATCAAACCCAAGCCTATTCATACCTGTATCAATATGTACTGCAGTGTATGGAGGCTCATTTACACTTCTGCTAACTTGTGCCCAAAACCGCGCTTGCTCTAATGAATTAATAACCGGTTTAAGTTTAGCTCCAAGTAAAACTCCTTTATCGCGAGGCGACGGTCCGTTGAGTACATAAATTGCGGAATTAGGTCCTACGCTATCACGTAAAATTTTACCCTCGCCCGCTGTAGCCACAAAAAAAATACGGCAACCAGCACCATATAAAGCACGACCTACTTGAGCTGCCCCAAGGCCATAAGCATCAGCTTTGACCGAGGCTCCAATTTTCGCATTTCCAGATCGCTCTTTTAATGATTGATAATTATACCTTAAATTCTCCAGATTTACCCTTAAAGTAGGTCGTGATGAATAGCTTATGAGCGGTTGTGACACATTTAACTCGTTTTTTTTAATGGCCGCCGCTGAAACGGTCATCGGGGGCAAGGTTACCAAATTTGGTCAAGTCTGGGTTAAATGATAGTTTAACAGTACCAATAGGACCATGTCGCTGCTTTCCAACAATAATTTCTGCTTTTCCATGCAATTGCTCCATGTCTTCCTGCCATTTCAAGTGCTCTTCTGTACCTTCAGAGGGCTCTGAACGCGCAAGGTAGTACTCTTCACGGTAAACAAACATAACAACATCAGCATCTTGTTCAATTGAACCGGACTCCCTTAAATCAGACAATTGAGGGCGTTTATCCTCTCGCTGTTCAACTTGTCTGGACAGCTGCGCTAGAGCTAATATTGGAATATCCAGTTCTTTAGCAAGAGATTTAAGTCCCTGTGTGAT
>JAQXEH010000065.1 GCA_029250925.1 Hellea sp. | reverse complement strand
AATGGAAAAGCCGTTATGTCTAACAGTTTTGGTTTCGGCGGTACGAATGCTAGCGTTATTTTTTCAGCCGTTACTGACAAGTAATTTTATTGATATGTTTAATGGATAGGTACATTTTGAAATATGCCTAAAAAAAATAAACTCCTCCTGATTATAATAGCTTTTACTGCTTTTTTTACGATTATTTGTGCGGTTCTAACAGGTATCTATGCATATATTAATTATAAGTACGAAGTTAATCCAAATGGGATTGAGAGTGAGATTTTATTTAAAGTGGAGCAGGGGAGTAGTTTGTCTAAAATTTCTCAGAATTTAGAAAAAGAAGATATAATCAAAAGCTCTAAGTTATTTACGTTAGTAACTAAACTGAGAGGTAATGAAGCTAAATTTAAGGCAGGTGAGTTCTTGTTAACTAAGTCGTCTTCTATGGCAACTATATTTGACCAGCTTTCTGATGGTAAGGAGGTTTTATACCCTTTCACAATAGCGGAAGGGCTTACATCTAACCAGATAGTAAAAGTCATAAGTAAAAATAAATTATTTGATACAAGTCCGATGACTATACCTGGAGAGGGTACTTTACTGCCAGAAACATTTATGGTTCCTAAAGGCATGAAGGCCTCAACATTACTTGAGAAAATGCAAAATTCTCAAATTGAGTTAATAGATAGTTTGTGGCCAACAAGACAAAAAAACTTACCGTTTAAGTCAATAGATGAAGCGATTATACTTGCTTCAATTGTCGAAAAAGAAACCGCACATAATAGTGAAAGAGACATAATTGCGGGTGTTTTTATAAACCGATTAAGAATGAATATGCGATTACAAACTGACCCAACCATTATTTACGGGATCTCTCGAGGTGAACCCTTATATAACTCTAAAGGTGAAAGACGTACTCTTTATAGGTCTGAAATAAATAAAAAGACACTATGGAATACATACCAAATAGACGGTTTACCACCGACACCAATTTGCAATCCAGGAGAGGCATCAATACGCGCAGTTTTGAACCCAGCAAAAACTAATTTCTTATTTTTTGTAGCTGACGGTACTGGGGGCCATGCTTTTGCAAAAACAAACAAAGAGCATATTATTAATGTTAATAAGTGGCGTAAGATTGAAAGAACTATTCAAAGGTCTCAACGAAAAAAGAGTGATTAGACTTAACGTTTACATTGAAATGATTTAAATAATATACAGGGTTGACGAGGAAGCTGTACAAAGCGAAAGTTAAATAATTAGTTATTAAATATTAGTAGATATAAAATGGTAAAGTCTTCAATTCAGGAAATGAAATTAAATAGAAGAGGAATAATGGTTGTCTTATCATCACCATCTGGTGCTGGCAAAACTACGCTAACTAAACAAATTTTAAACACCAGTAGGAATATATTGATGTCTGTTTCGGCTACGACGCGGCAACCTAGACCCGGCGAAGTTGATGGCGAAGATTATATTTTCCTTTCTAAAAGTAAATTTTCTGAAATGATAGATAATGATGAGTTTCTTGAATATGCTAAAGTTTTTGATAATTTTTATGGTACTCCAAGAGCGCCTGTTGAAGCTGCTTTAGCCGGAGGTTTTGATATTGTATTTGATATAGATTGGCAGGGAGCACAGCAGCTTACTCAGGCAGCTGCCAATGATTTAGTAAAAATATTTATCCTGCCACCTAATATGCAAGAACTTGAGAACCGTTTGAGGTCAAGGGCTCAGGATAGTGATGACGTCATAGCAAGGCGTATGTCAAAATCCGAAAATGAAATCAGCCATTGGGCTGAGTATGATTATATAATTATTAATGAAAATATTACAGAGGCCATCGAAGAACTAAACACTATAGTAAATGCGGAAAGAATGAAAAGGCTTCGTCAGCCATGGTTGGGTAGTTTTGTAAAAAAACTTGTTACTGGTGGTTAGTTTTTTCTTTTAGGTTTAAAGCTAAATTTTGAAAATCTATTATCGAGAGGTTTTCTGGTCTAAACTCTGGATTAATTTCAGCTAATTCACATAATTTCAATGGTGTGGTGCCATATTTCTTTGTTATACTTTTTAGCGAACCTCTTAGCATTTTTCTTCTTTGACTAAAAGTTGCCATTGTTACTTCCCCTAAGACTTTCAGGTGTTTAAATCTTTTCTCTATGGGTAAGGGCTCAAAAACCACTACCGCGCTATCAACTTTAGGTGGAGGGGTAAATGCCATTGCAGGAACGTCGAGTGCAATTTGTGCACTACAGATACTTTGCGTGAGTATTGCTAACCGACCGTATGCTTTATCATTTGGGTTAGCTGTTATCCTTTGTGCAACTTCTTTCTGAAACATAAGAACCGCCTTGCTCCAAAAAAGAGGTTCTGATAATAGCCAATTTATTAATAACTTAGTTCCGACATTATAGGGTAGATTCGAGACTAATTTTATATTTTTTTCTGCTATTTTTGCTAAGTCTACTCTCAATGCATTGTCATGTATTACTGTAAGATTGTTGTATGATTTAGCTAATTCATTTAATGGACTGATGAAACGATCATCCATTTCAATTACAGTTAGTGATGCGTGATTTTTTAGAAGAGATCTTGTTAACCCGCCCGGCCCGGGGCCTACTTCTATAGTCGTACACTGGTCGAGAGGGAGCGCAAGTCGCGCAATTTTATCAGTTATATTTGTATCGAGTAAAAAGTGTTGGCCAAGAGATTTATTTGCTCTTAATTTATATATTTCTATAGTTTCCTCTAAGCTGGGTAAACTTTTAGGCATTTTGCATAGCCCTATTATTTGATATCTCTCTTGCAGTTTTAATGGCTGCTATGAGGCTATCCGGACGTGCTATATTTTTCCCAGCAATATTAAAAGCTGTGCCATGATCAGGAGAGGTTCTTACTATAGGTAGGCCAAGTGTTATATTTACTCCTCCATAAAAATCTAAAGTTTTTACAGGTATTAACCCTTGATCGTGATACATAGCTATCGCTGCATCATACCTGCTTCTAGCTTCTTCATGAAATAATGTATCAGCAGGCAACGCGTCACTGATATTAATTCCTTCTTTTCTAAGAATTTCTGCTGCTGGATTAATAATGTCCATCTCTTCTTGACCTAACTGTCCACGTTCTCCGGCATGAGGATTTATCCCAGCCAATGCGATACGAGGGTCTTTAATACCAAAATCCTTTATTAGTGCTTCATTTATAACTCTGGCTTTTTTTATTATCTCTTTTTTTGTAATCAATAGTGCAGCTTTTCTTAAAGGAACATGCACAGTTATGAGCGCTATTTTTAAGCCTCCACCGGATAGCATCATAACAGGGCCACGTGAGTTGATCATATGTATTCCCCTAGTGATCTCTCCTAAGTACTCAGTGTGGCCAGGAAAATTAAACCCTGATTTATATAGTATTTCTTTAGAAATTGGATTGGTTACTAAACCGTCAGCTTTACCCTTTGCACATATATCAACAGCAAGTTTAATTGATTCTAATATGGCTGGAGAGTGTATACGGTTTGGCTGTCCCTTCTTAGGATCATGTCCATCAATTGGTATTATGGGTAGACTATTTTGAAAGGCATTAATGGCTTCAGAGGGGTCAGTTATTAATTTGATTTTATTGTGACGGTAATCAAAGATTCCTGGCTGAGCTATGACTGCGAAGCAATACTTTCTCTGTCTTTTTAAAGATTCCCAAGCCTTATAGGTAATCTCTGGAGCGATCCCACAGGGATCACCCATTGTTAATATTAGTAATTTTTTATTCACCTTTTAGCGAACAACAATTGTTGCTTGCCTTCGAAGGTCCCTGAGGTGCCTCTTTGACGCTTGAGCAAGCTGTTGATCCATTAGTCTATCCTCAATAGCTTCTCGTGTTGGGATATCTGATCCTGTAATTTCTTTTGAACAGACCATAATTGACACAGCCCCTGTGGGAAGCTCTATTGGTGCTCCAAGAGTGTTTATTTCTGTATCTGTAATGACTGCTAGTATTTCATCAGTAAGTTCACTAGCTTTTAACTCTCCCATATCAGCATGCTTTATTTCTTTTCTGTCTTTTAAGTCACCTTTTAAAGTGTCACATGATTTCAGTGCTTTACCGAGTTCTATTAATTTTGTTTTTGAGGTGCTTATATCTTCATTATCAATCCTAACTTGCTTAAGTTTGTAGAGGGTGTCCGCTTCAGATATTTTTTTTCCTAAAAGAGCAATAACATACACGCCGCCTGGAACTTTTATAGGAGTAGAAATGCTTCCCTCCTCTAAAGTTTTTATTGCATCGTCAATTTCTGGTCTCAATTCCCCTTCTGCTACCCATCCTACATCCCCTCCGTTAGCTGAGGTCGGAGAACTGGAAAACTGTTGTGCTAGCAAAGGGAAGGGTGCTCCATCATTTATTTGCTCTATCATTGCCTCGGCTCCTTGCATTGCACCTGGCATTCCCCCGATCTCTGGTGTTGATTCTATAAATATTTCTGCAACTCTATAATTCGGTTTTGACGCATTAGCTGTTAATCTTTTTAGTGTCTCGTTAATTTGTGCATCTGAAATTCGTACACGCGAGCCATAAAGACCGTTTATAATGCGTTGCCATGCTATTTCAGACCTAACTTGATCCCTTAGAGTTTCAATTGAAACACCGACTTGCGCTAAGCGATTTACAATTTCGTTTGGATCAATACCGTTACGCCCTATCAATCGGGCAACTGATTGATTGATTTCCTCGTCTGAAATAGATTGGTCATATTTATCAGATTCCTGAAGTTGTATGTGTTCATCTACTAAATTTTTAAGTGCTTGCTGCTGAGCCCGTGAAATACTTTCTTCATCGCGCTTTACACCTGTAGTGGCTATCATGAATAGCGTTCGTTGTCGAAGATCATGTGTAGTAACAATATCATTATTGACAACTGCTGCTATACCATGGCCGGCCTGCCCATAACTATTTGTTGCTAGTACCAGTGCCATGGCCATTAGTGTATATAATATTTTTATCATCATTTATTTTCTTAAGTTTAAGCTAACACTGTATTATATTTTACTTATACCAAATATTAAGTTTGGATGTATACTAAATTAGTATGGCAAATAAGCAAATTATTAATTAACCATCTTCAATTAGCGACAGGTAAATTGTTCCGAATAATAGAGTGAAAGTCGGTACAAACCAGGCAGCAAAAAAAGGAGGAATAATTTCCGATTTTGCAAATGAAATTATAAAGTTATTTGAAATATATATGGTGAACCCCAAGAGAGCACCTAGTATTATTAGTTTGGCTGTATTGCCTTGCCTACTATGATTTAAGGTTACGCAGGCTGCTAAAATAGACATAGCAATTAACATTAGCGGTAGAGATAATAATTTATTATACTGAATATTCAATAAAACTGCTGAAAATCCATTATTCTCGCGTCTACGTGTTTCATTCGTTATTTCCCAAAACGAAGTAAGGTTTTTTTTCTTAATTGAATTTATTAAATCTAACTCTGTAACAGAAGTCGCGAAAGACATAGTGTTTTTTTGTTTCATCAATCCACTAGTATTAACCTCCTTGACATCATGTAGTTGCCAATAGCCGGACTTTAATAGAATTGCCTTAGACGCATCGATACGATTTGTAAATTTCAATTCATCGCGGGTATCAACATCAAATATAAAATAGGTTACATCAAAAATTGTTTTTGTTGATTCATCATATTTTTCTGCATGAATAATGATTTTATTTGTCTGTGAACCCTCCCTTAGCCAAATGTCTGTTATTTCAGAGTTTAAACCTAGTCCATTTAAAATCTCACTCTGAGTTGATAATGAGTACGATGCTAAAGGATTCAGTAATGTTGACCAGAGAATGCCGAATAATCCAGAGATTATAATTATAGGGGATAAGAATTTCCAAACAGAAAGTCCTGCTGCCCTTAAAATTATTAACTCATTTTTCTGATTTAAATTATGAAGTGTTCCCATAATGCCAAAGAGAACAATGAATGGTATAGTTTCTTCTAGTAATTGCGGAGTACGTAATAAGGTAAAAATAAATACTGTAACTGACTCTATATCTGAATTTGTACTAAATTTTCTTGTTCCCTCTACATAGTCAACCAACACAATTAAACTAGAAATTACTGTAAAAGACAGAAGTAGTCCTAGAAGGGTATTCTTTACTAAGTAACGGTTTAATGTTGAGACTAACATTTGGATCTCAACAGAGTATACTGATTATTTTTTTGTTTTTGTCTATGATTTGTTCTGTGGGATGGACTTTTTGCAAATATATAAACAATACATAAAAAACAGATTGTTATTGGAACTGCATATTGAAAAATATTTAAGTCTGAGTTGTTTGTAGCTGCTGACTTAATGAAAAATTCAATAATTTTAATGAAGAATCCTGCTACTCCACAAATAAATATCTTTCGCCTATACCCCATTCTTTGGTGTCTACTTTTAATTAACGTACAGATTGCTATTAGAGTAAGAGCTAAATTGTATAAAGGTGATGCTAAGCGGTTATTACCCTCAGATAGAAACTTTTTTCTTTTATTTCTACTGATGTATTGCTCGGAGTTCGGTTTAAGTAACTGGTGAAGGTATAGGTCTGACGGTTTCTTTATAAGCATTGCATCTAACGACTGTATTTCAGTAAGGTCTAATTGATAGTTATCGAATTGGACTATGTTGAATTCCCCGTTTGATAGTAAACTTTGAGCACTACCAAAGGTAAGAGTCAGTTTAGTGAATTTACTATTTTTAGATATAAATGCCTTTTCTGCTATATAAGTTATGGTTTTGGATGCATCACGCTCATCATTGATTAGTATATCGTTAATAAAGCCGTCTATACCAATATCACCTGCATATATTGTTAAGCCTTCAACAGGCTTTATAAACTCTCCTGATGAAACTATTTTTGAGGCTATATCCGTTCGTACTTTGAAAACCTCTTTTCTCATTTCAACAAATGCTAAAGGTTGGATTAATAAATTGATTAGTAGGTGTAGCATGAGTGCTAAAGTACTAATTCTAACGATAGGAGTACATATTTCCCAAGTACTCATTCCAGCTGCTTTAGCTATTATTAGTTCACCATCCATTGCGATGCGATTTAACGAATAAAGTATAGATAAAAATAAAGATATGGGCATTATAATTGTTAATAATTTTGGCATAGCTAATAGTGTAATATAAAAAAAAGTTGAAGCTGATTGATTGTTTTCAGTAATCAAATCGATTGTTTGTAAACTTTGAGTCAGTAGAGCCAATAAAGTAAGGGCTAGTAGTGACACGATGAAAGGTTTTAGTACTTGCTGGCCAATATATTTTTGTACAAGCATCATTTACTTAATTTTTAATAACCTAATTATGGACTTTCATACAATCTTCTATTACGTAATCGTGATATATACCATATTATAAAATCTAAATATTGCTATCTTTTAATTACTTATAAAGGAAATACTCAAATGCGTATTAAATTTGTTCAATCTATTGAATTATCGTCAGAATGTTCAGTTGTACCAGTGCAAAAATCCCTAAAAATTATGGGTTCCTCTAAAAATCACATAAATTCAATTGGAGAGTATTTTAAAAATGCCGCAAAAGCAGCCTCTTTTAAAGCAGAAAAAAATACATGTTTTAGTTTGTATGCTCTCGAGGAAGTAAATACGAACCATCTATTTGCTTTTGGTGTTGGCGACTTAAGTAATTTTGACCCTGAGCTACTTGGTGCCAATATTAGCAAAAATTTGATGACGAAGGAAAAGTCTATAACTCTACATTTGGACGGATTGGGTTTGTCACCAGACTCAATTGCAAGGGTGGCGGTAGGTATTCGTCTAGCTGCATATAGATTTGATAAATATAAGACTAAATTAGCTGATAAATCAAAAAATATTTTGCAAAATATAACTATAGCATGCGACGAACCTAAGGTTTCGAAATCATCTTACGAAGGATATCACGGACCAGTCTGTGATGGTACTATCAAAGCACGTGATTTAGTTAATGAGCCACCAAATGTAATATATCCCAAAGCTTACGCATCTGAGATAAAGAAACTAGAAAAGTATGGCTTAAAAATTGAGGTTCTAGGCGAAAAGAAAATGAAATCCTTGGGTATGAATTCCCTTCTTTGTGTGGGGCAGGGGTCAGCTAGAGAATCACAGATGGTTATTATTCGCTGGAATGGAGCCAATAAGGGTGATCAGCCAATATGCATTATTGGTAAAGGTGTTACATTTGACACGGGAGGAATTTCTCTGAAACCAGGCGCTAATATGTGGGACATGAAGGGCGACATGGGGGGGTCCGCTGCTGTAGTTGGTGCGATGATTGGATTGGCTGGTAGAAAAGCTAAGGCCAATGTTGTAGGTATTGTAGGACTTGTTGAAAATATGCCTGACGGCAATTCAGTTCTGCCGGGAGATATAATAACTTCGATGTCGGGGAAGACTATTGAGGTTCAAAACACTGATGCAGAAGGTCGCCTTGTTCTCGCTGACTGTCTTCATTACGCTTCAGAAAAAATAAAACCTAAATCCATGATTAATCTAGCAACTTTAACCGGTGCAATACTTGTCGCACTTGGGACTGAAAAGGCGGGTGTTTTTTCAAATAATGATGAATTAGCAAGGCAAATAAAGGGTGCATCTGAGACAACTAAAGAGCATACTTGGAGGTTACCGTTGGGCAAAGAATATGACCGCCTATTAGATACACCAAACGCTGATATGAAGAACATTGGTGGGCGTCTAGCAGGCTCAATAACAGCGGCGCAATTTTTACAAAGATTCGTTGGAAAAGGCATACCATGGGCACATATAGATGTGGCGGGAACTGCGATGAAACCGTCTAACCGTCATGATCCACGTGAGACATCTTTTGGGACAGGTTTTGGTGCTAGACTGTTAAATAGATGGATTGCTGATAATTTCGAACATTAATGGAATACTTTTTTTATCATCATGAATCTTCTACTCTTGAATCTACTCTGCCTCAGTTTTTGGAAAAATGTATAAAAAAAAACTGGAGGGCCTTAATTAAAACTCAAGTTGACCATTTAGTTGAATTAGAAGATTTTCTATGGACTTTTAAAGCGGATAGTTTCTTGCCACATGGACGTGATGATCAGCCAAGAGCTCATCATCACCCAATTGTTTTGAGTTCATCTGCAAAGACTACGGATAACTTTCAAGTAGTGTTTCTGTTGGCAGGTTCCGACATTAAAAGACTGAATGGTGTTGAGCGCTGTATAGTATTTATAGATGGTCGCTCAGATCAAAGCATTATTAATGAAAGAAGTAGGTGGAAAAAATTGAAGGCTAAAGGAGAAAAGTTAAATTTTTATCAGCAAAACTCAAGCGGTGCATGGGTCAAAAAGGTTTAGTTAGATGATTTCCAGCAAAAAAACCAGATATAAAAATATCATAAAAGAAATCATGGCTGTCCTAGATGGTGAAAGCAATATGATTGCTAGATATTCAACTGTTGCATGTATGCTGAATGGTGCTTTTGATTATTTTTATTGGACTGGGTTTTATTTAGTTGACTTAAAAAAACATAATGAACTTGTAATAGGTCCATACCAAGGCACATTAGGGTGCTTGAGAATACCGTTTGGCAAAGGTGTTTGCGGATTAAGCGCTAAAACAAAAAAAACATTTATAGTTAGTGATGTGCATAATTTTGAAAACCACATTGTCTGTGATATAAATTCTCAATCAGAAATAGTGGTTCCTGTTTTGGACAAAAACAGTAATTTAATGGCTATTCTTGATGTTGACTCAACCGAACTTGATGCATTTGATGAAGTTGACAAGTCTGGATTGGAAAATATCTGTAGTTTACTTATAATTTAGTACAAATTACTTTTATTAAATGTTTTCAAGTGTTCTTTCTATTTCCTGTAATGTACCAGCAGGTGTGGGATTAAAGATTATTTTTTTTAGAAAACTAGACGGAATAAATCCTTCCTCAGACATACTATTTAGTAATTTCAAGATAGAAGCCCAATAATTTGTATTATCAAGAAATATAATTGGTTTGTTATGTAGATTTAACCTACTCCAAGATAATACCTCGACAGCTTCCTCCAAAGTACCAATTCCGCCGGGGAGTACAATGAATGCATCCGATTTGTCATACATCATCATTTTACGCGCATGCATATCCTTAACGATAACATGATTAATTTCGTAAGAGGTTCTTTCTATATCTGAGAGAAAATCAGGCATAATACCCAAAACGCTTCCTCCTGCATTATACGAAGCAGAAGCGACAGCGCCCATCAGGCCTAAACCACCGCCACCATAGATAAGTTTATGCCCCCTCTCTGCAAGTAATGCACCCAGATCATGAGCAAGTTTCATGTGGGTTGAATTTTGACCTTTGCTTGATCCACAAAATACACATATAGAGGACATAATAAACGGTATCTATTTGAGTTTAGTTATCTAATTTTATTAATTATACATCGCATTTATTAAATATAAAGGTTCTATACATATGAAATTAAATTACTTTTGGATTTTATCAGCTAGTCTTGGTATTATATTAGTATTATTTATAGCATCGTCAGTTAACTTTTTTCAAAACAATAGCAACTCACTTGACAATAAGGTAACAAATAATGAGGACAAAGTTGATACTGGTATAACGCCTATTAATTTTAGCGGCGTATCTATATCAAATAATATTAATAATAGAATTATAAGTATTAAGGGCACTAGTGAGCCTGATCGGTTAATAGTATTGCTCAACAACAATAAACGTATTGATCAAATCGAATCAAATAATGAAGGAACTTGGGAAGTAGACGTTTTATTGGATAATCAAAATATTATGGCAATTGAAGTGGTAATGTTTTATAGTAGCGATATATCCATTCGTGGTGATGAAACACTATACAGTATCCCTTCAATTGTTAAAAAAAATACAGATAATCAGTTATTTGGAACTGAAAGTTCGTTTGACTACAGAGATAAAGAACTTAATACACTTGTAATGTTAACGGCACCTGGGGGACCTAGCCGTATAATCCAAAGTCCATTTAACCAAACACCACAAGATGGCCCGTTAGCTATGTCAGTTCTTGATTATGATGATAGCGGTGGAGTAATTTTTTCTGGTACTACAGATGAAGCAGGACTTGTAAAAGTTTATGCAGGTGAAATATTGGTCGGAGAAACACGAGTGGGAGCAGGGGGTCGTTGGAATTTTATTGCAGGCAATTTATTACCTGTTGGGAAGTATTATGTCTCATCAGAATTAGTAAAAGACGGAGTTGTAGTAGCTCGCATAGATGTACCGTTCGTACGTGTGACGCCTTCAACTGGGAAAGAAAAATCAGGCTTACCCTCAGTAGTTTACGGTCTTGAAAGCTGGCATATAAGTAGGCCTCTTTTAGGTGGAGGCATTCAACATACTGTTATTTTTGCGTCCGAGCAGAAAGTTGTTGAAACGGAGACTGTTACTGAGGTAATTGAATAGTTTTTTTTCTTTCGAAAAAATTGTTTGATCGAAATTTTTGTATTCGTTTTTTTAAAACAGACGGCATCGCCAACATAACTGGTGTAACAATAAGTGTTAAAATTGTGGCAAAGCCTAGCCCTGTTGATAAAACATAAGATATTGGAGCCCATATATCGGAAACACTTGATCCTAAAGTGGAAAACTCACCTGTGAAAATATTTGCCCTCCAGCCTAAAACCAAAGGCATAAGACCTATAATAGTTGTTGTAGTTGTCAAAACAACAGGTCTTAACCTCTGTGCTGCGGTACGAATAGCAGCTTCTTCACTACTAAAACCTGTTGCTTTGAGTCTTTGATATGTATCTATTAAAACTATATTGTTATTAACAACTATTCCCGCTAAGGCAATCACGCCTGTTAAGACAAGGATCATGGATATATAACTATAAAATGTGAGTCCTGCCATAACCCCTATGACAGACATAATAACAGCAGAAAGTGTAAGAAATACATGATAAAAACTGTTAAACTGTAGTAAGAGAATGACGCCCATCATTAATAGAATTGATATGAAGGCAGCTATTGCAAATTGCCCAGCTTCAGTATTTTCTTCCGCTTGGCCTAAAAATTTAATATTTGTTCCAGTTGGTATATTTTCTTTTTTAATCCAGTCCTGCATTAACTCCACTTGCTTGTTCGTTGCGTAACCTTTCTGAGTATTTCCTTGAACTAGATAAAAAGGTGAAAGATCTCTTCTTTGAATTTTGTCTTCTCTTTTTTTTGGGACCCGCTTTACAACATTAGAAATGGGTATAGCCCCTTGAGGTGTTTGTATTCTTAAAATGTCGAGTTGTGAAAGGTCGCGAGATGAACTTGGGTAACGCAAGCGAATGTCGACTTCATCATCCACATTGAGTGGACGATAACGTCCAATAAGAGCTCCTTCTGTAACAAACTGAAGAGAATCACCTATCTTTGAAATATCAAGCCCAAGCCTTCCGGCTTCTGCTCTGTCTACTTCCATTGACCAGTCAACACCGGGCAGGGGTAAGGTATCTTCAGTATCGTAAACACCTTCAATTGATGCTAGTTTGTTGTGTATTAATAAAGTAACTTCCTTTAACATTTCTCGATTATCAGATGATATTTGAATGCCTATGTCTTTATCCATTGGCGGACCTTGGCTGATTGCTGTAATCTCAGTTAATACACCTGGGATATTTGAACTAGCTATTTCAAGATCTTCTATTATGTCGCTAACTGATCTACTTCGATCTGAAAAAGGAATTAGTTCAGTATAAACACGAACTGTTGCATCTATGGGTACATTGTCAGGGCTGTTTAGACTTGCTTCCCCGCCCTGGCCAGCTGCACCTGGACCAACAACGGTGTAAACGGAGTCCACTCCTTCTATTTCTGAAATCCTATCCTCTAGCAGAGTTGCAATATTCATACTTTGTTCGGGTGTTCCATTGCCCCTCGTTCTGGCTAAAACAAAGATCTGATCACTTGGCGTTTGTGTGAAAAACTCTATTGGTTTTGGAGGTATCCCATTAATACTTGAGATAAACATCTGAAATATTAAAAAACTAAGAAGAAACATGCCTAATATTACCATCAAAGGGTAATTTATAAGTTTCTTGATAAAATTAACATATAGTCCTGTAAATCCAATAAGTTTTGATGGATCTCCATCTTCTCCTGCCAGTAATGCGGCATTTGATTTTTCATTATTCTTTGGTTTAAAGCCTATCAAAGAACCTAATGTAGGTAAAAATACTAAAGCCATAAGCATTGAAGCAGTTAGAACATAAATCATTGTCAATGGCATGTAAGACATGAATTTTCCGGTAATAGTTTCCCAGAATAGCAATGGAACAAAAGCAACTAGTGTTGTTGCTGTGGATGAAACTATAGGCCAAAACATTCTTTCACCAGCCATCTGAAATGCTTCACGGCGTGGAAGACCTTCATCCATTTTTCTATCCGCATATTCTACAATAACTATCGCACTATCAACTAATACCCCAACTGATAAAATTAAACCAAATAATATCATCATATTTATGGTTTCACCTTGGATATAAAAAAGACAAAAAGCTATTAAAAAGCTAGCTGGGATTGCCCAGCCTACAAATACGGCCGATCTCCAACCCAAGGCTGCAATGCAAACAATGAAAACAAGAATAACAGCATTAATTATTGATGAGGATAACTCTTGCACCATCTCTTCTATATATTCCGCTCTGGATTGACTGTATGTTACATTAATAGTTGAGGGCCAGCCTGGGCTTTCGGTTATTGAGTTAACAAGTTCCTGTACTTTCGCAGATGTATCGAGAATATTTTCTCCTTGACGTTTAGATATCTCTAAAGATACTGAATTGCGTTTATTGAACCTTGCTATGTTTTGAGCATCCTTATAACCGTTTCTAACCTTTGCTATATCGCTCATGCGGATAATACTGTTATTTTGATTTCGCCTAATAACGATATTTGATAAGTCATTATTGCTTTCGATAAGTCCTGGGACCTTAATGTTGAATTTCCCGTTATTTGTTTGAAGAGCCCCAGCGGGAACTAAGCTGTTGTTTCTGTTAACTGCTAGAGAAATCTCATCGATGGTTATATTTAAACTCTCTGATTTTGAAGGGTCTATGATAGCCTCCAAAACATCGATTCTTTCACCTGATATCTTTGCTTCAAGTACTTCAGCTAGGCTTTCAAGGCGAGATTGTATTTCTTTTGCACGTTTCTGTAACTCTCTTTCGGGAGCATCGCCCCACAAGTTTACCACTAATATTGGCAAAGTAGATGTAGATACCTCTTCTATTACAGGTTCACGCGCTTCTCTTGGAAAATCTGCGCGAGCGCGATCAACTTTTTCAATGACATCTGTGAGAGCTTTGTCTAGGTCATGAGATATCTCAAATTCAATTGTTATCTGAGCAACATTTGTGGCTGCAGTTGAGTTAATTTGTTTAACTCCTTCTATGGATTTAATTTCTGTTTCCATTGGTTTGACTAACAACCGTTCAGAGTCTTCTGGTGATATACCCGGTAAAACAACTTGTACGGTAACAAATGGTACAGGAATATCAGGCTCTGCATCCATAGGAAGACGGTCTAGAGCTAGTATGCCGCCTAAGACTGCGAATACCATTATGCCAATAACCATGCGCCAGTTCTTGATTGAGAACCCTACTATGCCCACGAGAGAGCCCATTCTAGATATCTTCTGTGTTTGTAAATTTTGGTTTGACTGTTGAACCAACTGATACGTAGTCTTGGCCATCTATTATTATCAATGCCTCATCAGGAAGGCCAGTCACCCAGATGCCATTGGGTTCTTCATCTATTTGATTGACAACAGATAGACCTACAGAATTATCCATATTTACATAACGAATACTAATCTCACCAGATGTATTCAAAGTTAATATTTTTGAAGGTATCAAGTGGGCTTTAACTATTTCAGATTTAATACTGACAGATGCAGTTAAGCCTCCTCTGAGGATATATTCACTGTTATCAACTTCGATTTCAGTTCTAAAAGTTCTGGTTGCAGGGTTGGATATCGGTTCTATGTAAACAATCTTACCAGTTAGGGTGTTACCAGAAAGTAATTTAATCTCAGTATTTTGATTAAGCTGAACTTTCCCAACTTGTTGTTCAGTCAGTTCTACAACTACGATTAATGGGTTGAGTTCAACAACTGTAGCGCACGATTGTCCTGGTAATAGATATTCACCGGTTTCAGCTATTTGTTTTAATAAAATACCTTTGAATTGATTGCGAATATTTACATTATCAAGTTCAATCTGGGATTGCTTAACATTAGCGGTTGCAACATCTACCTCTGCCTTCTGGGATTTAAGTTGTATTTCAGACTTGAAGCCCTTCTCAACAAGCGCTTCGGTTGTTTTAAGGTCAAACCTCCGCAATTCGAGTAATGCTTTTGCTTGATCTAAGTTAGCTTTGCGCGCATCTGTCTGTAATCGGCAAACAATTTGGCCTGTGCTCAAGATCTGCCCCTCTCTAGCGGGAGTGTGTATAACTAAACCTGAAGTTTCAGCTTTCAAAGTAACCACTCTGTTAGCTTCTGTTCGACCGAATATTTTGTAATTTACTTCGTGATCAGATGCGTAGCTATTCTTAACTAAAACTGTTGGAATTTGTTCTGTCTTAATTGTCTCTGAAGGCTGTGATTCTATTTTTTGGGATTTTAAGCTATTAAATAAGAACCAGCCTATTATCAGAGTTATGGAAGCAAAAGCTGTGATATAAGATCTGCTAAGTTTCATGGGACTATTACGCATTCAAGTTTTAAATAGATTTATACTTTAATTGGTTTCGCTTAGGACAATATCTGGTCAATAGATAGGTTTAAATGCCTTTTTATAGACTTTTTAAATTTATGAAAATTTATTTATACTAAATCAGGGTTGACCCATGCGTTCCTATTTGTAGGGTGCTCAGTTACCGTACTTACATGAAGGGGTTTAGGTTTGAGTAATATTTTAGATCAATTGCAGATACGACGCGATGAAGCTAGACTTGGCGGCGGAGCCAAGCGAATTGAAGCGCAACATAATAAAGGAAAATTGACAGCCCGAGAACGTCTTGAGCTATTGCTTGACCCAGATAGTTTTGAAGAGTTTGATATGTTTGTGAAGCACCGTTCCGTTGATTTCGGTATGGATAAATCCCACTTTCCAGGTGATGGTGTAGTAACGGGCTGGGGTACAATTAATGGTAGAAAGACATTCGTATATGCTCAGGATTTTACAGTATTTGGCGGTTCACTTTCTAAAACACATGCTCAAAAAATTTGCAAAGTACAAGAAATGGCGATTAAAAATAGATCTCCAATTATTGGCCTTAACGATTCGGGTGGCGCCCGTATTCAAGAGGGTGTTGAGGCATTAGCCGGGTACACAGATGTTTTTCAAAATAATATTTTAGCTTCAGGTGTTGTACCTCAAATCTCAGTTATTATGGGCCCAAGTGCAGGCGGTGCTGTTTACTCACCCGCTCTGACGGATTTTATTTTTATGGTAAGAGATAGTTCCTATATGTTTTTGACAGGTCCGGATGTGCTTAAAACAGTTACAAATGAAATTGTAACTGCTGAAGAGCTTGGAGGAGCAAAAACCCATACAACGAAATCATCAGTAGCAGATGGTGCTTTTGATAATGACTTGGAGACACTTTCTGAGATTAGAAGGTTATTTGATTTTTTACCGCTCAACAATCGGACGGGATCACCTGTACGAAAGTTTTATGATAAACATGACCGTATTGATGAAAGTCTGGATACCATTGTTCCTGAAAATCCCAACATACCATACGATATGCATGAGTTAGTTGAAAAAATTGCAGACGAGGGAGATTTCTTCGAGATTCAAAGAGATTTTGCTAAAAATATTCTATGTGGATTTATTCGCCTAGAGGGACAGACAGTAGGAGTGGTAGCTAATCAGCCTATGGTACTTGCAGGTTGTTTGGATAGCGATGCATCTCGTAAGGCAGCTCGGCACGTAAGATTTTGTGACGCTTTTGATATCCCAATTTTAACTTTAGTTGATGTACCGGGTTTCTTGCCCGGAACAAGCCAAGAGTTTGGAGGGTCCATAAAGCATGGTGCAAAATTATTATATGCATTCGGTGAGGCAACCGTACCTAAGGTAACTGTTATAACCCGAAAAGCTTATGGAGGTGCTTATTGTGTTATGGCGCCAAAACACTTACGAGGTGATATAAATTATGCTTGGCCTACAGCACAAATAGCTGTAATGGGCGCTAAGGGTGCTGTAGAAATTCTACACCGAAGCGACCTAAGTGATAACGACAAGATAGATAAGCATATTAATGATTATGAAAAAAAGTTTTTAAGTCCATTTCGCGCTGCTGAATTAGGGTATATTGATGAAGTCATTCAGCCGCATTCTACCAGAAAACGTGTTAACAGAGCTTTTGCGCTGCTTAAAGATAAAGAATTAAAAAATCCATGGAAAAAACATGGTAATTTACCGCTTTAACATTGATCTAAATTGATTGAATATTTCTAGACTATCTAGACTATAATGGCCTTATCGGAAGTTAAATAAATGATAAAAAAAATACTTATAGCCAACCGTGGTGAAATTGCATGTCGCGTAATCAAGACAGCAAAAAAGATGGGAATTAAAACTGTTTCTATTTTTTCAGATGCTGATAAAAATGCCCTTCATGTTGATATGGCGGATGAAAGCTATTACATCGGCGCTTCGCCAGCAAATCAGTCTTACTTAGTTATGGACAAGATTTTTAAAGCTATAGCAGAAACAGGTTCAGATGCTGTGCATCCTGGATACGGATTTTTATCTGAGAATGCCGAATTTGCTAAGAGGCTTGCGGATAAAAATATCACTTTTATAGGCCCTAATGCGCATGCAATCATATCAATGGGAGATAAAATCACCTCAAAAAAATTAGCAATTGATGCAGGGGTCTCTTGCGTTCCTGGCCACATGGGCTTGATAGAGAACGCGGATGAAGCAATCAAAATTTCTAAAGAAATCGGATATCCAGTAATGATTAAAGCATCAGCCGGTGGCGGTGGTAAAGGTATGAGAATAGCATGGAATGACACAGAGGCCCGTGAAGGGTATCAATCATCAAAAAATGAAGCTGCAAATAGCTTTGGGGATGATAGAATTTTTATAGAAAAATTTATTGAACAACCAAGGCATATTGAAATTCAAGTGTTAGGGGATAAACATGGAAATGTAATTTATTTGGGGGAGAGAGAGTGTTCAATACAACGTAGAAATCAAAAAGTTATTGAAGAAGCTCCTTCACCATTTCTTGATGAAAAAACAAGAGAAGCTATGGGGTTAGAGTCAGTGGCATTGGCAAAAGAAGTTAATTATGACTCTGCTGGTACTGTCGAGTTTATAGTTGATAAAGATAAGAATTTTTATTTCCTGGAAATGAATACACGATTACAAGTCGAGCACCCGGTAACAGAACTCATAACCGGTATTGACCTTGTCGAACAGATGATAAAGTCTGCAAACGGAGATGTTCTTTCTTCTACTCAAGAAAGCATAGAGCTTTCAGGTTGGGCTATGGAGTCGCGCATATATGCAGAAGATCCTTACAGGAATTTTTTACCTTCAATAGGTAGGCTTAAACGATATCGTCCTCCTAGTGAAGGTGTTTGGGATGATCATGCTATACGCAATGATACTGGGGTATTCGAAGGTGGAGAAATTTCTATGTATTACGACCCCATGATTGCTAAGCTTTGTACATGGGGTGGGGATAGAGATATTGCTATCAATACAATGAAAGACGCCTTGGATGTTTTTGAGCTGGAAGGGATAGGACATAATATACCATTTCTGCAGGCTGTATATGAACATGATCGTTTCGTAAGTGGTAACATAACTACTGCATTTATATCTGAAGAGTACCCCGATGGCTTTGCGGGGGCAGAAATTAGTAATGCTCATACAAGACGAATAGCAGCTGTTTGTGCATTAATGCATGATATTAGCGAGCATCGTGCAGCTAATATTTCAGGTGCACTGCCTAATCATGAGCGCCATGTTCCAGATTTATGGTCAGTTGAGATAGGTGGTACTAAATATACTGCAGATATTAACGGTGAAGAAGGTCTAAGAACAATTTCAATAAAAGACCCTGATGGAGAACTTGATGCATTAGACATGGAGGTCTTAACGAGTTGGAAGCCAGGTCAACAACTTGTGAAAGCATTCATTGATAATTGTAAATTTAATTTTATAGCTAAGAAAATATCTGAAGGTTATAGGGTATGGCACCGTGGTTGTGAATTTAAAGTTTCTGTAAGAACGCCCAGGGGGGCAGAGTTGTCAGAATTTATGCTAGAGAAAATCGAACCAGATACATCCAATTTACTTTTATGCCCCATGCCGGGCGTAATAGTTTCACTGCTTGTAGAAGAGGGACAAGAGATACAAGAAGGGCAAGCCTTGGCAGTTGTTGAAGCCATGAAAATGGAAAATACCCTCCGAGCTGAAAATCAAGGAATAGTCCATAAGGTGAATGTAAAAGCAGGAGACAACCTTGCTGTTGATGAAGTAATTATGGAATTTAAAACAGAAAAAATTTCTTAAATCATTTCTGTTTTATTATGGTGATTCTGTAGGATGAGAAACATAACTAAAGTCAATAATATGAAGCCGTTTAAGCCGCCCATATGGCTTTCTTCACCCTTAGTTCAGACTTCATTAGCCTCATTTAAATACAGAAAACGTGGCAATAATAAAATGTTAGAAGTAGCAGAAACTATTATTTTGACCTGTGAAGATAATGTTAGATTAAAAGCTAGTTATTCAAAAAGCTCGCAAAATAAATCACTAGTTATTTTTTTACATGGGTGGGAAGGGTCCCAGGATAGTAGTTATGTTGTTTCGTGTGGTAATTATTTATTCAATCAAGGTTCATCTATTTTCCGACTAAACTATCGCGATCATGGTGAAACCCAGGATTTGAATTCAGGGATATTTTTATCTACTAACTTTAATGAGGTTTTTGATGCAGTTAAGCAAGCTGTAGCTTTTTCTGGGGAAATACCAGTTTATATAGTTGGCTTCTCTCTCGGCGGTAATTTCAGTCTAAGAATCGCAAGAAGTCTACGTGATTTATCAATTAAAAACCTAAAGCATATTTTTGCTATAAGTCCTGTTGTAGACCCATGGTCTGCAGCCCCATTAGTTGATGGCAATTACTTTTATAAAAGATATTTTTTGAAAAAATGGAAAAATTCTCTTCGTAAAAAACAAAAGTTTTTTCCTAACTTATATAATTTTAATGAAATTTTTTCTGATAATTCTGTAATGTCAATGACTGAAAAAATCATGGCGCAATATACAGAATTTCCTAGTTTAAAATCTTACTTTGATGCCTATAGGGTTGATGCCCACGATTTAAAAACATGCCCTATTCCAATAAGTATTATCACTTCAGTGGATGATGGTATAATACCTTATGGCGATATAGAAAAACTTGAACTAAATATTAACGCAAATCGTATTATTACTGAAAGAGGCGGCCACAACGGTTTTTTTCAAAGCTTGACTGGGCCAACTTGGTATGATGAGTACATATCTCACATTATGAACGGATAAAAAATGAAATATATTTTTTTTGGATTTGCCTTTATCGCTTTAAGTTTTTTCTTGCTGGGCCTAAAATCACAGAAGGGAGAAGCAATTGGTTTAATAGATGGGAAATTGGCTGATTTAAAGTCATCACCTAATGGCGTATCTTCAGAGTTTGATACTCAGCCCGAAAAGAAAGTTAAGCCATTACTAGGCAACCTTAGCGAACTCAAGCGTGCGGTAACCAATTCCGGAGGTATCATAACCTCTGAAACTGAAATCTATTTATCAGCCACTTATATGTCAAAAATATTTAAGTTTGTTGATGATGTAGAATTCAGACAAAGCGATTTTGAGACTTGGGAGATTCGTTCCTCGTCAAGGGTTGGATATTCCGATAGGGGTGTTAACCGTAGAAGAGTAGAAGTTATTCGAGATTACCTCAGTAGTCTTTAATATTACCAAGATAGTTACACCCTACACCTAAAAGAGATACTAATGCCATCACGCTATAACGAGCCTCCAAGAAAAATAGATCATAATAAAGTTAAACTACTAGTTAAAGAACTTTTGGAGGCCCTTGGTGAGGACCCTAAAAGAGAGGGTCTTGCTGAGACGCCAAGAAGAATAGCTGATTTTTGGCAAGAGTTTGTTGAATATGATGCGGGTAAGTTAGATACCACGTTCAGTGCAGTTAAGCACAATCAAATGGTTGCAGTTACCGGTATGAAAGTATGGTCTATGTGTGAACATCATATGTTGCCATTCTGGTGCGACATATCGATAGCGTACATTGCTGATGACAAAGTCTTGGGTTTATCTAAGTTCGCACGTATAGCCCACAAACATGCTCATAAGCTTACGCTACAAGAACAGCTAGTTTCTGATATAGCTAATCATGTGAAAGTGATACTGGGCACTGATGACGTCGCAGTTATGGCTAAAGGTGAACATTTATGCATGAGCATGCGAGGTATAAGAACGCCACATAAAATGATCAGTTCTGCACTTTCAGGTAAATTTCATCAACCAGAACAAAGAGCAGAGTTCTTACGGCTTGTCGATTAGGGTCAGGAGCCTTGACTTAGCCTCATATTCATAATTTCAAGAACTTCTAATGCAGCTTCAGGAATATTTGTACCAGGAGGAAATACAGCCTTTGCTCCCATATCTTTTAGTGAGGGGACATCCTCAGGAGGGATAACACCTCCGACAACAATCAATATATCTTTACTTCCTTTGGTATCAAGCTCAGATTTAAGACTTGGAATTAAATTTAAATGTCCTGCTGCTAGTGAGCTTGCAGCAATTATATCGACATCATTTTCAATCCCCATTATTGCTGCTTCTTTAGGTGTTTGAAATAATGGTCCTATGATCACATCAAAACCTATATCTTGAAAAGCAGTTGCTACAACTTTTTGCCCCCTATCATGTCCATCTTGCCCCATTTTTGCTATTAGAATTCGTGGAGATCTTCCCTCGAGTTCTTTAAATACTTTAACCCGGGCTTTTGCTTGGTTAAGGCTTTCGCAGCTTGGGTCAAATGCATTCGAATAAATATTTTGAACTCCAGTAGGGGAAGCTTCATATCGACCCCAAACTTTTTCTAAAGCATATGATATTTCACCAACTGTAGCTTTTGCGCGAGCTGCGTTTATAGCAAGCTCTAATAAATTACCTTCTCCAATTTCGGCAGATTTAGTGAGAGCATCAAGACTTTCTTGGGTTGTTTTCATATCTCTATCTGCTTTCAGTTGTTCTAGCCGCTTTAATTGACCCTCTCTAACTTTTTTATTATCCACTTTTAAAATAGGAATATTATCTTTTTCTGAGGAAAGGTATTTATTAACACCAACTACAGTTTGAGATTTGCTATCTATTCTTGCTTGAGTCTTAGTGGCTGATTCTTCTATTCTTAGCTTTGGTATTCCAGCTTCTATAGCTGATGCCATCCCACCCATTGATTCTATTTCATTGATATGGTTAAGTGCTCTTTTAGCTAAATCGTTAGTAAGTTTTTCAACATAATAGCTTCCGCCCCACGGGTCTATTTGATCACAGTGCTTGCCTTCGGTTTGTAGAAATATTTGAGTATTTCTGGCTATTCTAGCTGAGAAATCCGTGGGCAAAGCTAATGCTTCATCCAATGAGTTGGTGTGTAAGCTTTGTGTGTGTCCATCTACAGCTGCCATGGCTTCTATGTGAGTTCTTCCTACATTGTTGTAGACATCTTGGGCTGTTAATGACCATCCTGATGTTTGACAGTGGGTTCGTAGCATAGATGATTTAGGATTTTTCGGATTGAATGGCTTTAATATTTCTGACCATAGTAATCGCGCAGCGCGTAGTTTAGCAACTTCCATAAAATAGTTCATTCCAATAGCCCAAAAGAAGGATAAACGCGGCGCAAATGTATCAATGTCCATACCGGCAGCTACTCCTGTACGGATGTATTCTAAACCATCTGCCAGGGTATATCCTAATTCAATATCAGCTGATGCTCCAGCCTCTTGCATGTGATAGCCAGAAATAGAGATTGAATTGAATTTAGGCATATTTTGGGAAGTGTGTTTGAAGATGTCAGATATAATTCGCATACTAGGTTTAGGTGGGTATATATATGTGTTCCTTACCATGAATTCTTTTAATATATCATTTTGAATTGTACCTGTTAGTAATTTTTGATCTATACCTTTCTCCTCTGCTGCTGCTATATATAAAGCAAGGATAGGTAACACTGCACCATTCATTGTCATAGATACAGACATTTTATCTAAAGGGATTTTATCAAATAAAACCCTCATGTCATAGATTGAATCTATGGCTACACCTGCCATGCCAACATCACTCGATACTCTGGGATGGTCGGAATCATACCCCCTATGAGTTGCCAGGTCAAAAGCTACAGATAAACCTTTTTGCCCAGAAGATAGATTGCGCCTATAAAAAGCATTTGAGTCTTCGGCTGTAGAGAAGCCCGCATATTGTCGTATTGTCCAAGGTCTCTGAATATACATTGTAGGGTAGGGGCCTCGCATGTAAGGAGAAATACCAGGTAGTCCATTAAGGTGTTTAATGCTTTCTACATCTTCTTTTTTATATACTTTTTTTATTTCTATTCCTTCTGGAGCCACCCAGGCAACTTCATCTGAGTATTTAAAATCAGAAGTATTAAATTTTATTTTAGTAAAATCAGGTACCATACTAAAAACCTCTTATTTCTGGAGTAGGAATAGTTTCATCTGCATGAAGTGTTACCCCCAATATTGGTTCATTTTGTAATAGGCGCTTCTCCGAAGATTTTTTAACCCTTAGATGAAATCTGCTTAAATTTTCAATCCCTCCTTCACTTTCAATATTTTGGAATTCACTCCAGGCCTTATCAGTCAGCGCATGTGTCATACGTTCATGGAAAAAGCTTCCATGAGCAGGGTCATTAACAAGGCCCAAATGACTTTCTTCCATCATCATTATCTGCATATTTCTTGAAACTCTATGCCCCATTTTAGTAGGTAGACCAATTGGGTCTGTATAAGGAAGTGTTGTGATAAAGTCTGCACCACCAACTACTGCGCCGAAACCAGCGCTCATTAATCGTAGCATATTTGTCCATGCATCAATTTTTTGCATCATACGTTCAGAGGAGGTTGAGTGAATAGTCAAAGAAGCATCTTTAATACCAAATTCTCTTGTTATATTTGAATATATTGCTCGAGCTGCCCTGAGCTTTGCTATATTTAAGTGTGCATCCTGATTTGTACAAAGCTCTACATTAAGATGTTTGAGTATACCTTTACCAAAAGTGCGGAAGCAATAAGCTACAGACGAAGCAAAATGCGCTAATTCCTGAACTTCAGTTCCTCCATCATTGTGAATTTTAGCTGAATTTATGGTAACACCCCTCCAATTTTCAGGTAGGTTGGGAAGTGCGCTTTCTAAATTATGCGTAAGAGGGTCTAAACCAAGATAAACAGATGATTTTTGAAATTTTTTAAATAAATCAATGTTATCTAGTGAGCTGTTTGGCGTTAAAACAATCGGTACATATTCTGTATGTATGCCGTTTAACAAACGACTAAGTTCATTATTACTTTTAATATTTAATGTTTTTTCTCCTGATTGTAAACGTAACGCACTTGCACCGCCTTCGAGATCAATTAAAGCTTGTTCATTAGCGTAATTAACATCAGGTCCATATATAACCGCAGTTATATGCCATGATCTTCCTTCAAGGTGTGGTATTGTTCCTCTTTGCAGTATTTTAGTTTTAGAACCAATATCGTCAGAAGTTGATAGGGGTCCCCTAATGATATTATCGTCTGTTTTTCTTGTTATGTCTTCAATGGTGGATCCATTTAGACCTTTCACAACAAGTGTATCCCACTCGGATTTTAATTTCTGAACGGAGTTAATTTCTTTTGATGTAATGTCCATATATTCTATCTAACGATTGCAACTAAAAGTTCAACTTATCTAATGGATAGTTGGTGTAATTTATATTTTGTATTAAGTTTATATTGAAGATAAAGGATTTATTAAATCTCTTTTTTATATATAACCTAGAAAATTAATGTGGATACTTGAATGTCTAATTTACCTACAGAAGAAACAGTTTTATCAGTTGAGCATTATACTGATAGATTGTTTAAATTTACCATTAGTCGTCCTTCAAGCTTCAGATTTAGATCCGGTGAGTTTGTTATGATTGGATTGCCTAAAATTGAGGGTCAAAAAAAATCTATAATGAGAGCTTACTCGGTGGCTAGTCCATCTTGGGCTGACGAGCTTGAGTTTTATTCGATCAAAGTTGCCGATGGGCCACTTACATCACGTTTACAAAAAATTAAGAAAGGTGATACTGTTTTATTAAGCAGAAAGCCAGTTGGTACATTGGTATTAGATGCTCTTCTGCCAGGCAAAAATTTATATATGTTCTCTACTGGAACTGGCATAGCTCCTTTTGCTTCACTCATAAGGGATCCAGATACATATGAGCGATATGAACGAGTGATACTAACTCATACATGCAGGCAAAAAGCTGAACTATCTTATGGTATGCAATTAATAGAAAAAATTAAAAATGACCCTTTGGTAGGAGATATGGTAAATGGTAAATTACTTCACTTAACTACATTAACTCGTGAAGAACATCCTGTAAATGGCCGTATAACAGATTTAATAAAGTCGGGGGGGTTGTTCAGAGAAATAGGATTACATGAAATGCGTGCTGATAAAGATAGAGCTATGATATGTGGTTCAAAAGATATGATTGATGATACAGCTAAATTAATGAAACAGTTTGGTCTTAGGGAGGGGTCAAACTCAATTCCAGCTGAATTTGTTATTGAAAAGTCCTTTGTTGGCTAATGAGTTTTTTCTAATTCATACTTCCGAGAGTAAGTAATGAAATCCGTATCCCAAGCCCTGAAGTATTTCTTGTGACATTATTAAAGGATGCCGTATTAAAATTATTTTTTGCATAAAAAACTTCGACTAAAGTGCAGTCGTCATTAAATTTCAGGCTTAGCCTTTGCTTTCGCATTTTTTTTAAATCAATATCACGTTCCGCTGAATAACCTAGACTCCAGTTTTTACTGAAATTTATAGTTACATTTCCTTTTATTTCTTGATTGGGTGCCCCGTTATTAAAGTATGAGTTTATTGCTGAGTTTAGTCTATAATAGCGTAAATCAGTTTTTATATACTTACTTCTAAAATTTAGTGCAGAGTCCAGACGGCGTAATTTATTTTCTTTATCATCATAGCGAAGCCTTGTGATAATCGATAGGTTTTTATTAATGTCTAATTCCAGATTGCTGACTATGTCTGATTTTTTGCTTGATAAACCAGAGCCTTCCGAAAAATTATTCTCTGAATTTTCTGCATAACTTCGTCCTATGAACAACTGCGCACGAGTATTTCCTGCATCAGCAATAAATGAGGCTCCGATATCTGCTCTAAGTCCTGATTCCCAAAAATCAAACCCTGTTGATTTATTACTTTGCCACAATAAATTCCCAGTCAAATCAATATCTTGCCCATCTTGTTGAGTGGATAAATAGTTGATTTCACTAGGGTTAATTGAAGTAATCATTGAAGAGGATTGAGATGCTTGGAACTTATCAAGCTTGGTGTTGCCAAAACTATTCGTTAACTGAATGCGAGGCTCGATAATTAAGTCTATTTTTTTTCCGCGTTTTATAAACGGATATCTTGCATCAAATCCGACCTGACCCAAATTTCTTTGAAATTCGATACTGTCATAACTAACATTTGTTTTGTCCTCAGGTTTAATTTTATAAAAATCATATCTACTATTCAAAAAGGTTTTTAGTTCTAGCCCTACCGGAGTTACTGTATTTTTACTATAATCAATGCCTGCTGTTCCCCTGAGGTAGTTATTCCCTATGTCGCGAGTTAGCGCTGTGAAATCACCATACCCCTTGATACGTCCTTTTAAAATTGGATCTGTCCAATATTTTTCAACTTCGATTTTTGGCGCGAGAATAGGTAACTCCCGATCGTCTGGTTCACTCACGGTTATTAAGCCTGTTCCTAGGTTTTTCCTAAAATTAGACCTTAAATCCTGATAACCAACCGTTGAGGCAGAAAACCGAAAAGTCTCTTGTTGACCAACAATAAAAGCTTGTGAAATATTCCTTCTGCCGACAGGATTGTAAATTCCAAACCTTTCAGACGGTTCCTCTAGATTATAACGGTTTAAATAATCGTCATCAGAAGATAATTCTAGTCCAAAACCATAACTCCACGTTTTGCTGGGAGAAAATAATCCTTTTATGAAAGTATGTGAGCGTAATTTCTCTCCCAATGGTGCTTGAGAAGGATTTTGAAAGTCGTCTGGATTAAATTCATTGCCATCACGATCAAAAAAACTTGAGTAGGTAAGGCTGCCGTCAACACTCAACGCGCCAGTATTAAATTTACGAATAAATTGATACTTCATCATTGGGTTTACGTTTTGATATAGATTAGGAGTAAATGTTGCTTCTGTGTATTCATTAAGGGCCCAATAATAGGGTGTTCTTACATTAAACCCTTTGCTTGAAGTTACGCCAGAAAATGGAGTTAAGAAACCACTGGACCTTTCCGCACTAGGGTCTGGGTGAGCTAGATATGGTGTCCAAAATAGTGGCAATCCTCCAATTTCTAATAAGGCACTGTTATAGCGAAAAGTACGTGTTTTCTTATCCTGCCTGACTTTTCGAGCTTTTATGCGCCAAGAGGGCTTTTTAGTCTTACCTTTATCCTTACACAGCTTGCAGGCAGTGTAGTATGCATTATATAGTTCTATTTCTCCATTTTCTGTTCGTGTCGCAAAAGCTGCAGATGTTAAACCGTTTCCAACCTGCCGAGCTGTAAAGTCGGTAGCAGTGCCAGTTTCGAGTTCATTTGAAAGCTCAAGTTTACTTGCATATTGTGTTGAACCGTTTGGGTCAATTAAAACTACGTTTCCACTGGCAATAACCACGCCTGTAGCCAATGTGTAAACTACTTTTTCTGCTCTTAAAGTCCTTTCTTGATATTTACCAATTACCTGACCGGATGCTATTAATACTCCATCATTTTCATTATTAATGAGTGAGTCTGCTTCCAAGTAAATTATATCAGGATCTCGAAAGGGATTATTTGCAAATTCATCAGTTAAGATCGAAGCTTCTCTGGCAGAAGTATTAACCTGAGCATTCGCTATGTTACAAAACATTACTGGTATAAACAGAATTAGCGATCTGATTACTTTAATGTTTTTTGTTACGGGCAAATTTCAACCTCAATTTTGTCTCAGTGACTATTCAAGTCATTCTTTTTAAGATGCAATAGCCAAATGACTTCATTAGGTCTATCAATTTAACAAGAAAAAATAAATAACAAACTAAAAAGTTTGTAATATTTGATACTTATTCTTGAGAATTAGATTTTATTGTGATTTTATAAACCTAAGTTATTAATTGAATGAGCTTGTATATGAAACTTAACAATTCTTCAGCCCTAAATGTCGATAGTGGATTCTCTATTCCATGCCCTACTAAAATTCCAAGTTTAAAAGGTTCAGTCATTGCAGAGGAGTGGGCTGTGAGAGTTCAGTTGGCAGCAACATACAGATTATGTGCTATGTATGGCTGGACGGATTTAGTTTTTACTCATATTTCCGCGCGTTTACCAAATGAGAATGGTGAGCACCGCTTTTTAATAAACCCCTATGGTTTAATGTTTGAAGAGATGACAGCATCATCACTGGTTAAAATCAATATAAAAGGTGATATATGTCAAGATACGAGCTATTTTATTAATCCTGCAGGTTTTACAATACACTCCGCTGTGCACTTAGCGCGGGAAGATGCTGGATGTGTAATACATGTACATACACCATATGGGATGGCAGTATCTGCCCAAAAAAAAGGCTTAAGAAGATATTCTCAAATGGCGATGCAAGTATTTGATGATTTAGCTTATCATGATTACGAGGGAATAGCTCTCGAACTTGATGAGAGAGAGAGAATTGTAGAAAACCTTGGTTCAAAAAACTTATTAATGTTACGTAACCATGGAACATTAACAACAGGACCAACTTGCGGCGTCGCTTTTCTGCGGATGTATTTTTTGGAAAATGCATGCAAAGCACAGATACTTGCGCAATCCGTTGGAAGCGAAAGTGCGCTTATTGAGCAATCACGAGAAATGGGTAACAAAGTTTATGCTCAAGGGGCCGCTGCTTTTGTTCCTGGAATGGGTGATAATCTGGTGTGGCCAGGGCTTATGCGAAAACTGTCTAAGTTTAACCCTGGGTACGATAAATAATTTATTTATCAATGGCCTCTTCCTGAGAAATAAGCGTTTTTATCTTTTGTATTTCTATATTTGTTAAAATGCTTTCGAGACTGCTTTGTAATTTTTCTCTATCCCGGTCATAAGAACTATTACCACTTTTTCCTGATTTAATAAGCCAGTAATAAGAGTCCTGAAAATTGCGCTGAACCCCTTCACCTTTTGCTAATATGAATGCATAGAGAAACTGACCTTCCTTATCCCCTCCATAAGCTGCTTTTTTAAACCAATGGGAGTGACCTTTATCGGGTGCTGACTTTGTTTTGTTTTGGTAAATTAATAATCCGTAATCTGCTTGAGCAGCTGGGTAATTAGCATCAGCTGATTGTTTTAAATAACTAGAAGCCTTAGTTATATTGGGTAAAATATTCAAACCTTCTGCGTACATAATTCCTGTGATATATGCAGCTTCTATATGTCCAGCATTAGCTGCTAATTCATAAAATTTAAGTGCTTTATCGGCGTCAATATTAATAAACCTGTCACCTAATAATTTTGTAGCTTCGTTATTAAATCCATTTGAAGCCTTATGTAAAAAATTAAGCGATAGCGGCCTGTCAATGTCAACTCCAATACCCTTCAGGTAAATTTCAGACAGAGCTACCATAGCATCGGTATGGCCCATATCTGATGCTTTTGTTAAATATATTAGTGCATCATTTATCGTGAGACCTGCTTGTTTCAGCAATGCCATCTCGCCTAGAGCCATTAATGCTTCTGAATTATTAGCATTTGCTGCCAATAAGTACCATTTCTTAGATTCTTTGAGACTCCTAATGGACGGATTTGATTTTCTAAATATTTCTCCTAATATTACAGCTGACTCTACTGAGCCATATCCGTAAGATTGTCTCGCTAATTCTATTGCTTTTATATTATCTTTATTCTCATAGGCTTTTAAAGATAGTCTATAGTATTTTTCAGCTTCAGTCTGATTTTGAGAAATAGACTTAATTTCTGAATTGACGTCTAGTGAGTATGCTGATGACACAGCTGCGATAATTGCGAAACAACTAATGATATATTGTCTGTATTGGACCACACTGCATTGGATAATGCGATAAAGTCTGCTCCAGCTTTTATGATGTTTTCTACATTTGAAATATCTATGCCGCCAATGGCTACACATGGAATTTCCATTGCTTCCTGCCACCATTCTAGTATCTCCATATTTGCTTTGTGTTTTATGTCTTTTGTTTTTGAGCTATAAAATGCTCCAAAGGCAACATAATCTGCCCCTGAAGAAGCGGCCTTAAAAGCTAATTCTTTAGAGTTGTGACATGTTATGCCAATAATAGCTTCCTGCCCCAAAAGTTCTCTTGCATGGGAGTAGTCGGCATCTTTCTGTCCTAAATGTACACCGTCTGCTTTAGCTGTTTTTGCAACATACGGATTATCATTTATTATTATTAGTGTTCCATATCTATCACAAATAGGTTTAATTTTATTGAATAAGCTTAAAATTACAATGTCATCTTCACATTCATTATTTTCTTTTTTTAGTCTTATTTGCAAGCAATTAACAGGTGCAGCTGATAGCGCCGTCTCTAAGTTTAAACAAAATAAATTAACATCCTTTATTTGAGGGGGGGTAATGAGGTATAATTGACAAACATTAACTTTCATAATGTTTGTAATACTTGATTGTAGACTCACTATAATACATATTGTTACCACTAGTTGAGTAATGGGTGTATGTTAAGTTTTTTTTTACAATCTGAAACAGAAAATAAATATCTGATATATAATCGGTGAAGCAAATGATCAGTCATAAAGGCGAGTGCCACTGTAAAAAAATTCGATTTATGTTTAAAGCGCCTGCAATTACATCTGTTACTATTTGTAATTGCTCAATATGTAATGCAGTAGGATTTCAACATGTCTTTGTGCCTCATGAGAATTTTACTTTATTAAGAGGCGAAAATTTTATAAAAAGCTATAGGTTTGGATCTGGTAAAGCAGAGCACATGTTCTGCACTGAATGTGGGGTTAAGTCATTCTACCAGCCGAGGTCACATCCTGATAAATATAGCATAAATTTCAGGTGTATAAAAAAAGGTACTTTGAAAATAGAAAATACTATCGAATTTGATGGTAAAAATTGGGAAAAAAATATCAATTTATTGAAAAGTAAGGTTTAATTAATCAGACTATGGTAAATATCGGATTCCCCATATCTCTTGTTCTAAATTCTCTAATTATTTAGATATGTCTGTCTCTGTCACTGATACCGAACTGAATGGTACTGAGCTAATCAAAGACTTTGTGTCCCGATTGCAAAAGAAGCCAGGTGTTTACCGAATGTTCGATGAACATGGAAATTTGTTATATGTTGGAAAAGCTAAAAACCTGAAAAACCGAGTGAGTGCTTACACCAATTATAATAGGCACCCAGTTCGTATACAAAGAATGATTAGGGCCACTCATGATATGGAATTTATTATTTGTGGATCAGAGACGGAAGCCTTGTTACTAGAGGCCAGCTTAATTAAAAAATTAAAACCAAGGTATAATATTTTATTACGTGATGATAAGTCGTTTCCCTATATTTTGGTTCGAAAGGATCACTCGGCTGCGCAAATAAAAAAACATAGGGGCGCTAAAAAAAACAACGGTGACTATTATGGACCATTTGCAAGTGTATCAGCGGTTAATAGAACATTAGATACTATTCAGCGAGCATTTCGTTTAAGAAATTGTTCAGATGCAATATTTGAATCTCGAACCCGTCCTTGTTTGCTGTATCAAATTAAACGTTGTTCTGCGCCTTGTACGGGTGAAATAGACCAAAAAGATTACTCTCAATTGATCAAAGATGCTGATGATTTTTTATCTGGTCGCTCAGTTGCATTGAAAAAAAACCTACAAAAGAAAATGTCCGAAGCTTCATGTGCCCAGAATTATGAAAAAGCTGCTGAGTATAGGGATCGTATTCATGCAATAAGCCAAGTTACGGGAATCGATAATGGTATAAATCCTAGAACATTCTCTGAGGCTGATATATTCGCCATTTACAAAGACAGCAATCAAAGCTGTGTCCAAGTTTTTTTCTTTAGAGCGGGACAGAATTGGGGAAATAAATCATATTTTCCTCGTCATACTTTGGACGATAAATCAGAGGAAGTATTAGATGCCTTCATAGCTCAATTTTATATGAATAAGCCAATTCCTAAAAATATATATGTTAATAAAGAGCTTCCTAATAAGTTTCTACTACAATCTGGCCTTGGGGAAAGAGCAGGTTCTAAAGTTTCTATTCATTTACCACAAAGAGGTGAAAAAAAACTTATGCTCGATAAGGCCTTAAATAATGCTCAACAAGCCCTGGCACGAAAGATGTCAGAAAGTGCCTCTCAAAAAGCTCTATTGGTAGAACTAAAAAATACATTAAAATTAGAAAGTTTTCCTGAGCGCATTGAAGTTTACGACAATAGTCACATCCAAGGGACTAATGCTATAGGAGCGTTTATAGTTTCAGGGCAAAGTGGTTTTGATAAAAAAGAATATAGAACCTTCAATATTAAAGATGAAAATATGTCTCCTGGGGATGATTACGCAATGATGGCAGAAGTTTTTAGGCGGAGGTTTACTAGATTAGTTAATAAGCCACAGCTTAGTTGGCCTGATTTAATATTAATCGATGGAGGAAAAGGACAATTGAGTATAGTAAGTTCTGTCCTTAAAGACCTTGGTGTTCTCGATCGAATAACCTTAGTCGCTATTGCGAAAGGTCCTGAAAGAAATGCTGGGAGAGAAACTTTTTTCATGAATGGCCGAGATCCATTTACATTACCCCCGAAAACCCCTGTATTATATTATTTACAGCGTTTACGTGATGAAGCCCATAGATTTGCCATTGGCACTCACAGGTCACGAAGAAAGAAACAAATGACTTCAAGTCCATTGGACAATATTGATGGCGTAGGGGCAATGAGAAAAAAAGCTTTACTATCACATTTTGGTTCAGCAAGAGCTATAAAGTCTGCTTCATCGGATGAGTTGGTACAAGTTGAAGGAATTAGTGTAAAATTAGCTCAGGAAATTTTTGACCACTTCAATGATTGAAATTACTATGGAATAGGGATTATGATATTAAAATCTGATAAAAGAAATAATTACATATATTCAAGAGTGCCAAATATTTTAACTATATCTCGCATCTTATTGATACCAATTATAATCATGAGTTTAATTGGTTTTAGGTTTGGCTTTGATGGATTGAGCAATAAAGCTCTCATCTATTCTTGCCTAGTATATGCCTTTGTATCTGATTTCCTTGATGGTTATATCGCACGGAGATGGAAACTGGAGAGCGGGTTTGGACGAATGATTGACCCTATTGCAGATAAATTATTAGTTGCTGGTTGTTTAATTTCATATTGTATCATCGTGCAGGGAAATATGATTGTTTTAATTCCTGCTATTATAATAATATTTAGAGATATATTAGTGTCTGGAATACGCGAATATGCATCAAATAGTGGTATTTTGCTACCTCCAACAAAATTAGCTAAATGGAAAACAGCTTTTGAATTTTTAGCAATCATACTTTTAGCGAGTTTTTTTGCAAACCATAATTTTGAGGGCCCAATAAAAGGCTCGACAAGTCTTAATGGGGTCCTTGGAATACTTTCATTATGGCTTTCATCTGTTTTATCTTTATGGACAGCTGCTATTTATTTTAAGCACGGTTTTAAGAATTAAAATTTTTCAAAGGATGTATTTTGCCGTACAATTGCGTCGTAATCTGTTGATAATGCGTGGCAGACCTCTCCAGGTTTGTAATATCTTCCTTCTATTTCTCTTACCGGCGTAACCTCTGCTGCTGTGCCTGTTACAAAACACTCATCAAAATGAGACATTTCTGAAGGGTAAATATCCCGTTCAAAAACTGTGTAACCTCTCTTTTGTGCAAGTTTTAAAATAGTGTTGTGGGTAATACCATCAAGTAGGTTGTCGCAAGTTGGTGTATGAATTTCTGTTCCCCTAACAAAGAATATATGTGCGCCTGTGCACTCTGCTACACGACCCTTGTAATCAAACATTAAGGCATCATCGAATCCCTTTGAATTAGCTGAGTCTTTTGAAAGAGTACATATCATATAAAGACCAGCACCTTTTGATTTACATGGTATAGTATCAGGAGCAGGACGTTTCCAATCCGCAATGCATAATCTTATACCTTTCATCTTGTCTTCAAAATAGTCGCCCCAAAACCAACAGGCGATTGCCAGGTGAATATTATTATTTTTTGAAGCTACACCCATCATTTCTGAACCACGCCATGCGACAGGTCGCATATATGCATCGGACAAACCAGAAATTCTTAGGGTCTCTATACATGCTTTATTTATTTCACTCGCTGAATAAGGAATTTCATATCCCATTAACTCAGCTGACTTTATCAAACGATTAGTATGATCCTCTAAACGAAAAATTTTCCCCTCATATGCCCTATTACCCTCAAAAACCGCTGAACCATAATGAAGTGAGTGTGTGAGTATGTGAACTTTAGAGTCTCGCCAATCAACAAATTGACCATCAAACCAAATTTTTCCATCCCTATCATGGTATGCTTTAGTAATCATTCCAAAAACCTTTATTGAAGTACCTACTTGCTAGGATCTAATTTAAAAGCCATTCTCGACAGGATATCACAGATGTCAATAACGATTCATTTGGATAGGAGGAATTTTGAGCACAAATATGCTAAATTCACATAGAAGTGATATTCACATTCTAGTAGTTGATGATGATAATCGTATTCGTAAGTTATTAAAATCATACCTTGTTAAATCTGGCTTTCGTGTGTCAGAATGCAGCAGTGCTAAACATGCTAGAGCAAAGATGAATGGCCTGTGTTTCGATTTACTTATATTGGATGTAATGATGCCAGAAGAAACTGGTTTTGAGTTCACACGAAAGTTGCGTCAACATAATGATATTCCTATAATCTTATTAACAGCTAAAGGTGATGTTAATAATCGTATTGAGGGCCTAAAGGCAGGGGCTGATGATTATATTTCTAAACCTTTCGAACCTGAAGAGTTAGTTTTAAGAATTGAGTCAATATTTAAAAGGCTCGCCTCAACAGCAGTTGGTCCCAAGGTGAATTTCGGTCCGTTTTCTTATAATCATGAATTGTCCAAGCTTGTCAAAAATGATATGGCTGTTCACCTCACAAGTAGCGAAGTTAAATTGCTTGATATCTTGTCTAGGAAAAATGGTGGAGTAGTCACTCGTCACTCGCTATCGACCGAGATAGGGTCTAAGTCAGAGAGGGCTGTAGATATACAAATCATACGTCTTCGTCAAAAAATAGAAAATAATCCTTCTATTCCTGAATATTTAGTTACCGTACGTGGTATAGGCTATCGGTTAGTTGTTGAAAGCCCTTAATGAAAAAAACTATAAATAAATATTTGCCAAAGAGTCTATTTGGACGTGCTCTACTTATTATAATGCTTCCAATTACTATAATGCAAATAGCAGTTGTTTACTTCTTTTTTAATGTTCACTGGGACCAAGTTACCTCTAACTTATCAGATTCTGTGGCTGCAGATATTTCAGTTGCAGTGCAGCTTTACAAGCAAAACCCAACTTTAGAACAAGTTGAAAAATTAGAAAATTTACTACGACCAAAGATGGAGTTATCTGTTGCACTTGAACTGGGCGATGAATTGCCAACTACTAGGCGGAATTCATTTTTTTCTAATTTAGATAAAACATTAAGTCGATCATTAAACAATAGTTTAATAGAAAGTTTTTGGTTTGATACAACAAAATATCCAAATCATATCGATATAAGAGTAAGTGTTGATAAAGGAGTTTTAAGGTTTATTGCCGCCCGTGAGAGAGTGTTCGCTCCATTGGGGCATGTATTTATTTTTTGGTTGGTTATGGCGACTATTTTGCTTTCATTAGTTTCAATTTATTTTATTAGAAATCAAGCCACCCCTATTTCTGAATTGGCTAGTGCTGCGGATGCGTTTGGCCGGGGTGAAGATAAATATAATTTTCAGCCATCAGGTGCTGTGGAAGTGAGGTTAGCAGGTCAGTCATTTCTTAAGATGCGCGGTCGCATCAAAAGGCATATAGAACAAAGAACAACCATGTTGGCAGGTGTATCACATGATTTGCGAACACCCTTAACGCGGTTAAAATTACATTTGAGTATGCAAGATAACTCTGAGGAGAACAGAGCAGCTAAACAAGACGTTATCGATATGGAGTCTATGCTTGAAGCCTATTTAGATTTTGCACGAGGCCTTGAAGGAGAAAAGTTAGAAGTAATTAGCATTTATAATTTTATTCAGAATTTAATAAATAAAATGAAATTAAATAATATTCAACTAATCGCACCAACTGAAATTACAGCATCCGTACGTCCGAAAGCTATCGAACGTGTATTAATAAATTTAATTGAAAATGCTCTGAAATATGCAGAAAACTGCCGTATAACAATATCTAAACCTTACGAAAATTTAATGATATCAATTGAGGATGATGGCAAAGGTATTCCAAAAAATAAGAGGAAATTAGCTTTCAAGCCATTTCATAGATTGGATAATTCAAGAAACCAAAACATTGAAGGTGTTGGATTAGGGCTTTCAATAGCCAGAGATATAGCTCAAAATCACGGTGGTTCTTTAAGGCTTTATGATAGCTCAATGGGAGGCGTGAAAGCAGTTTTACGGATTCCCATTTAGTTTATTCTAAATTTTTAGATCTCTGTATTGCTGCATTAACAGTATCGTTAATTAATCGTTCTAATCCATTTTTTTTCATTAAAACCTTAAGTGCGGCTTCAGTAGTTCCGTTGGGAGATGTTACATTTTGCCTAAGTTTAGCAGGTGTATCATTCGAATTTTCCAATAAAGCTGCAGAGCCAATTATTGTTTCGCGTGCAAAAACTGCTGCTAATCCTTCAGGAAGCCCGTGTTCAATAGCAGCTTTCTCCAGTGCTTCAATAAAGTAAAACAGATAAGCTGGTCCAGACCCCGAAATGCCAGTTATGGCATTAATGAGAGTTTCATTATTAAGCTCATATACTTTTCCTAAAGCCCGAAAAAGTTTCATTACCTCTAATGTTTGATTTTTGTTAACCTCAGAATTTTTTACAAAACCAGTGATACCCTTTGCAATAGAGGAAGGTGTATTTGGCATTGCTCTAACTATTGCATAGTTATTAAATATCCCTTGTAATTTTTTAATTTTAGTTCCTGCTAAAATTGAAATAATTAGTGAATTTTGAGGTAAGTATTTAGATAAACTATCGGATAGTTCATTTATTTTCTGTGGTTTTATTGCTAATATTGTTGTTTGTACATTTTGTAATTTATTATTAGGTTTTTTTAAGTGTAAGGCGCCTGCTTTTATTGCTTTATTTGCTTCTTCACTGGGGTGGGGGTCTATTATTAAGAGTTGTTCAGGAATTATGATTTCTGAGAGAATCCATCCCTTTATTAGGGCACCGCCCATTTTACCAGCGCCTATTACTAAATGTGTTCTATTTCTCATTATTTACTTATTAGATTCTAAATCAACTAATGCCGATGTTAACGCATCTTCTGGAGATTTACCTGCCCATATAACATACTGGGATGCTGGGTAACCGCGTTCAGCTGCATCTAGTGCTAGAGCAATCATATCCATTGCTTGTTCTGTTTTTAAATTGGCGCCACCACGAAGGGAGATTGAGTCCCGGTAGACGAGTGATTTGTTTTTATCCCAATAATCAAAATGACCCGATGAAAGTCTTTCGTTTAAAAGTGATATTAATCTGCAGATATTATCAGACCTTCCACCAATAGTTCTACTCTCGAATATAAGGAATACTTGTAACTGTTCTGATGCTGAGTTCCATGTTATAGAAACATTATGATCACACCATAGTCCGTTTAACGCTATGTGTAATTCATTTAAGTCAACTCTTTCGTTTTCATAGCCCTCAGCTATCGATAGCCTGCAGAAGACGTCTAAGGGATTCTCCCTCAGGAGACCCAGACTCTTTAAGGACTGTTTGGGTCGTAAGAATTTATCGTCAGCATAACTCATTTTAATACCTTTTGGGATATCGTAATTTACGAATCTTTATGGATTAAGGCTAGCTTGAGTAATTTTTATTACAAGATGTTGTGTTATGTGCTTTGTTGATAACTGTATTTAGATAAAATAGTATAATTTACTAACGGAATGATTTTTGTATCTGTTTTAAATTATCTAATCCTGGATTTAACTCTTTATATGGTACCTGATTAAGAGGTCTTGTTTCGAGATTGTTTTGTTCTGCCATATCGGCAAGGTTTTCATCGATATATATCAAGCCTGTAGCTATCTCCTTTATATTATTATTTATAATTTTAGAAAATGCTGAGGATCTATCTGCCGGGTTATAATCTGCATCTAGTTTACGAAGGATAATTTTTCCACCATCATGGAGAGTTATTGGCATTGATTCACCCGCATCGTAAGCCGTTTTAATTTCTTCTGCTGGTGGTATATAATCGGCATGTACAAATTTATTATAATATTTGTAAGTATGTTCATATGATTTTGTTGAACCTTTATGATCATTAAAGCTTACACATGGTGATATCACATCGATTAAAGCAAAACCTTTGTGCATTAATCCAGCCCTAATTAGCTGCACTAATTGCTTTCTATCGCCTGAAAATGATCGAGCAATAAAACTAGCACCAACAGATAAACCCAATGCGCAAGGATCAATAGGGGGTTGATCATTTATTATCCCTTTTTTTGCTACCGATCCGATGTCAGCTGAAGCCGAAAACTGGCCCTTAGTCAGACCGTAAACTCCATTATTTTCTAATACATAGAGCATATCTGTATTTCTACGCATAGCATGAATCATTTGCCCTATTCCAATTGAAAGACTATCTCCATCCCCAGATACCCCAAAATAAGTTAATGAGTTATTCGCCGCCATAGCTCCCGTAGCGAATGAAGGCATTCGTCCATGTACAGTATTAGCACCATGAGCTTCTTTAAGGAGATATGATGTTGTCTTTGAAGAGCAACCTATACCAGAAATTTTTGCTACTTTATGGGGCTGGATTGATAATTCGAAAAAAGCCCGGGCTAGTGCTGCCGTAACGCTATCATGTCCACATCCCGCACACAAAGTGGACATCGTACCATCATAATCTTGCCGTGTTAAACCAATTTTATTTGTGGGAGCACTTTTCCGGTTTATCCGAGGTTTTATAAATGAGGTCATGCTGTCTTCTTATTTTTTGAATTAGCCATTATTCCAGTGAATAAAGCTTTATATACAAATTTATAATTTAGAGGTTGACCTGCATAGTATTTAATGGACGCTAAACTCTCTCGTGGCACATTTGTTTCAGTGAGTAATAAATTCATTAATTGTGCATCTCGGTTTTGTTCAACAATAAAGACTAAGTCGTGTTCAACGATGAACTCTTCAACAGAGTCTGCAAAAGGAAATGACCTAATCCTCATATAATCAATATGTATGCCCTGTTTTTCTAGGTTAATGCATGCTTCACGAACAGCTCCATCAGAACTTCCTATAGCAATAACCCCATAATTAGTTTTTTTCTGGCTTTTGATTATAATGGGTTGTGGGGTAAATGGTGCAGCACTTTTCCATTTAAGTAAAAGCCTATCTACAACTTCTTTATACTCAGCGCTTATTTCAGTATACTTACCATATTTGTTATGTCCGGAACCTCTAAGGAAGTAAGCACCTTTTGGGTCAGTTCCTGGTAATGTTCTATAGGGTATATAGTCTCCGTCAATATCTAAATATCTGCTGTAAACCTCTATATCAGCTAGTTGTTTTGAGGTCATTATTTTTCCTCTATCGGGGGTGTAGTTTTCTTCCCATTCCAACTCATCAACCATCCAATCATTCATTCCTATATCTAAATCGGATAGAAAAAATACTGGTGTTTGAAACCTTTCAGCTAAATCAAAAGCTTGTGCTGACATTGTGAAGCATTCACCAGGATCAGCTGGATATAGGACTATATGCTTTGTATCCCCGTGACTTGCATAGGCAGTAAGATTTATATCGCATTGCTGAGTTCTCGTCGGCATTCCTGTTGAAGGACCAACGCGTTGAATATCAAAGTAAACGAGCCCAACTTCGGCATAGTAAGCAAAGCCTATAAACTCACTCATAAGTGATATGCCAGCACCTGATGTAGGGGTAAATGCTCTGGCTCCATTCCAAGCTGCACCCATTGCCATACCAGCAGCGGATAGTTCATCTTCAGCTTGAATGATGCAATACAAATTTTCATTAGTTTTAGGGTGTTTTCTATATATGTCACAGTATTTTGAAAAACTATCCATTAATGATGTTGATGGAGTGATTGGATACCAAGAACCAAATGTTGCCCCCGCATATACTGCTCCAATTCCAGCGGCAGTGTTTCCGTCAATCATTATTTTATTGGATGTTTTATTGAGTGCTTTAATGAAGAATTTTTCATTGTTTAGTTTGTTATCTTTTATGTAGTTAAAACCTAAATCTACTGCCTTGATATTGGCGGGCACTAATTTTTTTTTCTTTTCAAATGTTTCATTAATTAGATTTTGTATTATAGACATATCAAGTCCAATAATAGCCGCTACAGCCCCAACATATGCCATATTCTTCATAAGTATTCTCGACCTTGCCACTTCAAATTCTGCATTGCAAAGGCTTGATAGCGGAATGCCGATTACAGTTATGTCAGCACGGTTCATGAAGTGAGGTCTCGGCCAAGTACTATCATATATGAGCACGCCGCCACTCGAAATACTATTTAGGTCACGCTCATAGCTTTCGGGGTTCATAGCGACCATTATATCAACATCGCCAGAACGTCCAGCATGCCCATCACCTGTTACACGTATCTCGTACCAAGTTGGCAGTCCTTGGATATTAGATGGAAATATGTTTTTCCCTACTACTGGTACACCCATACGAAATATAGTTTTCATGAGTAATTCATTGGCTGAAGCAGAACCAGTACCATTAACTGTGCCAATTTTAATTACAAAATCATTCAGCCTAATTTCTGGATATTCACTCATTATTCGGCAGTCTCCGAGGCGTAGTTTTGATCCTGAGTATCGGCATGATGTATTTTAACTATTCCTTCGGACATGTCCCAAGCAGCGGTAGGGCACCTTTCGGCACATAATCCACAATGCAGGCAGATGTTTTCATCTTTAACCATTATTCGATTAGTAAATTTTAACTCCTCGGAAATAAATAGTGATTGATTAAATTCATTTTTTTCGAAATTTAAATTTTCTCTGAGTATCTCTTCATTATTTGTATTTTCTGTTATTGAGAGGCACTCAACAGGGCAAATATCTATACATGCATCACATTCTGTACACTTTGGTGCATCAAATACAGTTTGTATATCGCAGTTAAGACACCTTTGGACTTCAGTAGCTATTTGTTCCGGGGAAAAGCCAATTTCTACTTCGGTATTAAGTTTTGAAAACCGCTTGACTAAATCAAGGTGTTCCATCTTTCTTCGTTCTGATCCGTCATAGGAGTTGGAGTAACTCCACTCAAACATACCCATTTTAGTCGATTTTAATTCAATCTTATTTGATACTCTTTGTTCTAATGAGACGCCGCGGCAATAGTTATGAATAGAAATAGCAGCTTGATGACCATGCTCCACCGCCCATATTATATTTTTGGGACCAAATGCGGAGTCTCCACCGAAAAATATACCCTTTTTTGTCGACTCGAAAGTTTTCTTATCAATAATTGGAACATTCCATTTATCAAATTTAATTCCTGTATCAAGTTCTATCCAAGGAAATGCATTCTCTTGACCTATTGCTAAAATAACATCATCACATGGTATAGTAACTTTCTCTATTGGTTGACTATTTATAATATTACCATCGTTATCAAAACTATGTTTTATAACTGAGAAAAGCATACCGGTTAAACGGCCACCTTGTGTTATAAAAGCTTCTGGTGAATGGTTAATTATAATTTCTACATTTTCTTCCTCAGCATCCTCAACTTCCCATATAGAAGCTTTAAAAAATGATCGAGGTTTTCTTCCCATTACTTTAACTGATTTAGCCCCCAGTCGAAGAGAGGTTCTACAGCAGTCCATAGCTGTGTTTCCTACACCAATTATTAGAACATTATCTCCTATTGTTTTAGTATGCTCGAAAGCTACTTCTTCTAGCCAATTAATACCAATATGGATATGATCTTTATCATCCCATCGATTAGGTAAATTGAGGTCTTTACCCTTTGGAGCCCCTGAGCCAACAAAAATTGAATCATACCCCTCATCTAATAATGATTTCATACTATTAATTGGGGTGTTTAATTTTAGTTCAACACCCATATTAAGAATGTAGTTCAATTCTTCTGTTAATACCTCTTCAGGCAACCTAAAAGCTGGGATATTGGACCGCATTAAGCCACCTGGTTTCGAGAGCTTTTCAAAAATTGTACATTGATACCCTAGCGGTGCTAAATCATTTGCAACAGTGAAAGACGCAGGCCCTGCTCCTATAAGCGCAATTTTTTTTCCATTCATAACCGAAGGTTTTTTTGGTAAATATTCTTTGATATTATCTCTATGATCGGCTGCTACCCTTTTTAAACGGCAAATTGCTACTGGCTTTTCTTCAACCCGACCTCTTCGACATGCTGGTTCACATGGACGATCACATACACGACCTAGAACACCAGGAAAAACATTTGACTCCCTGTTAGTTAAGTAAGCCCCAGTGTAATCTCCTTGGGCAATCTGGCGGATATAAGTAGGTACTGGAGTATGAGCTGGGCAAGCCCATTGGCAATCAACTACTTTATGAAAATAATCTGGATTATCGATATTCGTCGGTTTCATTTGACTCATGAATCTCCCCAATGATTCTAGATGTTTATCATGCTAATATGAGAATATATGTCAAATTTTATTGCGTGTAATAGCGGGTTATTACAGATTTATATTTGTTATGGTTTCCAAATAGAGTGTTTATCCATTATTTTATTAAATAAATCTGACTCTGTGCATCCATCAAGCCATTTCATTGTTTTTTTATAGTTAGAATTTTTCCACCAATTTGGCTCAACATTGGAAAATTGACGAATAAATGGAAAAATTGCTAAGTCAGCTATTGTTTGCTTCATTTGTAAAAGGTTGTCTTCATTTGATAGTTTTCTTTCACAAATTTGTATAAATTTTTCTGCTTTATTTCTATGTATTATATTTATGGAGTTGCGAGAAGATTCAGGTTCATATCGACTTGCATACTTATACCTATCTAGATGGTATTTAAAATAAGTATCATTCTTTTTTATGAGTAAGTTGCTTTCTAAATAGTCACAATCCAATAATTTTAGTGGATCGTTACGATTTAAAGACCATTCCATTATGTCTAAACTTTCCTCTATTATTTTACCCTTTTTAGTAACAAATACTGGCACAGTTTTTGAAGAGGAAACTGAAATAAACTCGACTGGTTTATTATTTAATTTAATTTCCCTATGCTCATAATTTATTTCACTAAGAAAAAGTGCCATTCTTGCCCTCATTGCGTAGGGGCAACGTCTGAAAGACCATAAAATATTCATTAATTATTTTTTTTCCCAATGTGGGTTTCCCCGCGCAATTTAGACAGGTTTATTTGTTTTTGTCTCTCTGCGAAACTTTCTTTTTTTTCTTTGGTCAGACTATCATAGCACTTAGGACATGATATTCCTTTGGTGTATTTGAAAGAGTTTTTGTCATCAATAGTTATAGGGTATCTGCATGCGAAACATTGATCGTAATCTGACTCTTTAAGGGCATGCTTGACCGCAACGCGTTGATCAAACACAAAGCAATCTCCTTTCCACAAGCTTTCTTTTTGTGGCTGAGTTTCTAAGTATTTTAGTATGCCGCCTTTTAAATGGTAAACATCATTAAATCCATTTTCTTTCATGTATGAACTTGCTTTTTCGCATCGTATTCCTCCAGTACAAAACATTGCTATTTTTTTATTTTCTAATTTCTCACGATTATCCTCTACCCATGCGGGGAACTCCCTAAAGTTACTCGTGTCTGGGTTTATAGCCCCTTTAAAACTACCAATTTCAACTTCATAATCATTTCTTGTATCAATCAATATAACATCGGGATCTTTGATTAAGTTATTCCAGTTTTTAGGTTCAACATAAGTTCCTACAACGCGATTTGGATTGATACCTTCAACCCCCATCGTTACAATTTCTTTTTTCAACCTGACCTTCATTCTGTAGAAAGGCATTTCTCTTGATTTTGAAGATTTATATTCTAAATTTTTCAGGCGGTTGTCTTTTTGCAGATATTCAATTAATTGCATTATAGCAAAATCAGTGCCTGCTACTGTGCCATTGATTCCCTCAGAAGCTAAAAGTATTGTTCCCTTTATTTTTAAAAGCTCACACATATTTGATAGTGGTGATTTAAGGTTTTTATAATCAGGTAAACTCGTAAAATGATATAACGCTGCAACAGTAAAAGCCATGTGATCCGCTTAATGTGTATCTAACAAGTCGTCAATCAGTCAGTAATTAGAAAAATCCACATTCTAATAGATACATCTAGTTGCAACTATTTTCATGGACTGTAAGGTTGGGTCTGTTTTAAAAAAAATATAAGGAAGATGTATGTCTCTCGAAGCTCGCGATTGGATTGAATATCACGCCAAAAATACGCCGGATAAAACCGCGATGATCGACCTTATGAGTAAAAGGAATTTTTCTTACAAGGAAACACATGAGCGCGTAGCGAGGGTATCAGGTTTCTTAAAGTCAAAGGGGATAAAATCCGGAGATAGGGTTGCTTTTCTTTGTCTTAACACAACCGATGTGATGGAATTAATCTTTGGTTGCTGGCGTATAGGAGCTGTATGCTTAGCATTAAACTTCCGTCTTACCCCAAATGAGTTAGCTTACATACTTAATGACTCAGAGACCTCTTTAGTTTTGGTTGATAAGCCATTTGAGAACGTAGGAAAAGAAACTAAATTACTTACTAATGTGCCTCATTGGGTTGATACTGATGGTTTAGGGGGTAACAGTGGCTATGAGAGCGGGATAAGCTCTGCAAAACCCATATATGAATTCACTAAACAATCTTATGAAGACCAGTGCTTGCTGATGTATTCATCTGGTACAACTGGTATGCCTAAAGGTGTAATAATCACCCATGGTATGTTAGAGTTTACGATTTCTTCTACAGCACGACTTCCTGATACTGGCCCACACCAAGTTTCTTTAAATAATATGCCCTTATTCCATATAGGAGGTTTAAACGTAACTGCATTACCAAGTATTGCTGTAGGGGGAACTTGTGTCATTATGCGTATGTTTGATCCATCTGCAACTCTGAATGCTATTAATGACCCAGCCCTTGGCATAAATTTGATATTCATGGTGCCGGCAGCTTATAATGCTATGAAAGAAAACCCTGAAATTGATAATATAGATTTCTCAAGACTCATTACAGCACTTTGCGGAGCAGAAACTGTTCCGGTTCCTCTTTGTGAGTGGTGGTTAGAAAAAGGTGTTATAATTCAAGAGGGGTACGGACTAACAGAAACTGCAGCTGGCGGTACATTTTTGAGTAAAGAATATATACCCCAAATGATTGGATCCGCAGGTAAACCATTGATGCATACCAGAGTTCGTATTGTTGATAACAATGGGAATACATGTGCTCATAATATATCGGGGGAAATATGGTTTAAAGGAAATGCTGTCACACCAGGCTATTGGAGAAATCCAGAGGCAAATAAAAAAAGTTTTGTCGATGGATGGTTCCGAACAGGAGATATAGGGCGAATGGATTCAAATGGTTTTGTTTTCATAGAAGACCGCCTCAAGGACATGTATATATCAGGAGGTGAAAACGTTTATCCGGCCGAGATAGAAAACCTTTTATATGCTATGCCTCAAATCCATGAAGTAGCCGTTATAGGCGTAAGGAATGAAAAGTTTGGAGAAACAGGTTGTGTTTGTGCAGTTCTTAAAAAAAATAAAACATTAACTCTTGAGGAAATACTTTATCATCTTGATGCTAAATTAGCTAACTATAAAAAACCGAAATATTTGCATATAATGGATGAATTACCACGCGGAGGTACTGGAAAGGTACTTAAATATGAACTTCGAAAATCCATACCTCAATTGATAGGCCTTTAGATTTAAATGATTTTGAAGGGTCTAAATTATATTGCGAGATCAGTCAGATTTTGATCATAGTCTTTCTGTAAAAGTTTATGCCGCTCTGTCATTGCTTCCCTTGCTAACGGGTCATTAAATATATGAAGTCTATCTGATTGTATTCCTTTAATGCATAACTCAGCATAAACCTCGGCATCCATTCCATTTTCAATTAATGCTTTAACTATTTCATAAGACTTAGATTGTTTGTATGAATCATTTTTACCTGCTACTGGGCTTTTTGATGCAGTATTGTGAATATTACTTTTAACCCATGTTGGGCATAAACAGCTAACTCCGATGTTTTTAGTTTCTAATTCTACTTTTAAAGCTTCACTGTAACCCACGACTGCATACTTGGTTGCAAAATAAGGCCCCATTCCACTTGCTGCAACATGACCGGCCATACTGGCGGTGTTGGTTATGTGAGCTGGTTCACCATGCGATAGCATAAGAGGTAAGAATTTTTCAACACAATGAACTACTCCCATTAGATTGATATCAGTAATCCACCTCCAGTCTTGTAGTGCTATTTTTCCTGGGTAGCCGGCTAATGATACACCTGCATTATTAAATATGTGGTGAACCTTAGAGAAGGTTTTAATGGTCAGCTCTGCAGCTTCACTCACAGAGTTTGGTTTGGATACATCGCAAACTGTCATTTCAACATTTGTGCTATTTAGTGATTTAAATTCAGCAGTCAGTAATTCCTCGTTGATGTCGGACATCATTACTTTTGCTCCATGATCTAATAATGACTTAGTTAAAGCTAAGCCTATGCCCGATGCAGCGCCAGTTACAAATGCAACCTTTCCAAATATTTCTGTCATTTTTTTGTCCTTAAAATTAATTTATATTAATACCTAGTGGATTACATTATTTTAGTTTTATAAAGTACTGATATTATTTAGTTTATGTTTCATTTTATCTGAAATGCAAATAGGTTTCCTCATTTTCTTATCAACATAAACATGCACAAAACTTCCTCGTGCTGAAGCTTCAGTTTCATTATTTTTAAAGATTCCGACATCATAAGTAACACTTGATGTCCCAATTTTTATTATGCGTAAGCCTATGTTTAAAGTATCGGGATACTTGACGGGTTGAAAGTAAGTGCATGAATTTGATACCACAAACCCAATTGGTGAATTTTCATCGGAGTTAGTAATTTGATGCTCAATCAGATAGTTATTAACTACTGTGTCCATATACTCATGATATATTGCATTATTGACGTGCCCATAGCTATCATTATCATTCCACCTAGTTTTAATTCTGATGAAGTATTTATATATATTTTTTTTCGGAGAAGAAGGTTTTTTCATAAAATTCTTTCATAGATGCCTACCGCAGCATCGTATGTCATTTTGACAGGATTATTTCTTAGCACGCGGGTCTTAAGCATAGCATCTTTTGCCATATCAGGTATTGCATTTGCAGGTATTCCCACTTCGGACAACGTTTGCGGAACACCTGTTTCTTCTTTTATGCGCTTCATTTCTTCTATTAAATCCATTCCTGTGTCACCAACTTTTAACTCCCTTGCTATCTGTCCGTACCAATGATCTGCTTTGGGTAAATTGTATTCCATAACTGCAGTCAAAACCAATGCGTTTGATAGCCCATGGGGAATATGAAAAAACCCACCCAGTGGATATGCTAAACCATGCACAGCCCCCACAGGTGCGTTTGTAAAAGCTTGACCAGCTAGCATTGCTCCTAATAACATTTGATTTCTTGCTTCTAAATCATTCCCATCAATGCATGCAGGAATTATTGCGGATTGTAGTTTACGCAATGCGGCGATGGCGAAAGTATCTGACAATGGATTCTTTTTAATTACTGATGTGTATGCTTCAATCGCGTGTACAATAGCATCAATACCAGTTGCTGCGGTTATCTGCTTTGGTAAACCCATTGTAAGTTTAGCATCGAGTAAGACTCTATCCGCATATAGGCTGTTGGCTACAATGGCCTCCTTTGCCGTAGATCCAGTTGTTATAATGGCTACATTTGTTACTTCAGAACCAGTACCCGCTGTTGTTGGGATCAGGATAAGCGGCAGCCTGTGGTTATTTACTTTATTTACGCCATAAAGATCCTTAATTTCTGTCCCAGCTACGCATAAATGAGCGATGACTTTAGCTGTATCCATAGGTGATCCCCCACCAAAACCTATGATGACTCCTGGATTAAACTTTTTAATCCTTTCAGTAGCACTCAAAACCATTTCTTCTGGTGGGTCGGCTACAACTTCATCATAGACCATTACAGAGTATCCCTCAGATTCAAGAGAGGTAAGACCTTTTGAAATTAACCCTAAATTACTGATTCCCTTGTCTGTTATAATTATTACTCTTTTACTTTTACCTAACCCCACAAGATGGTTCGCTAAATTCGAAGCCCCTCCAAATTCTATTCGTATGTCTGGTACTGTGTTGAAAGTTTGCATTTATACCTCGTTAATTGCGTCATTTTGCGGGTTTGTCTTTACCAATGCCCTAAGTAAGTATATGCAACTATGTGCATATAATTAAAAGGACTAAATCATGACCGACTTAAAAGCTTTTTCTCTGGAGGTTAGAACTTGGCTGGAAGATAATTGTCCAGATGAAATGCGTCAGCCAATAACATCGGATAAAGATATTTGCTGGGGGGGGCGTGAGTGGGAGTTTCAGTCAACAGCACAGAAGGTATGGATGCATCTAATGGCTGAAAAAGGTTGGACCGTTCCCACTTGGCCTGTGGAGTACGGTGGAGCAGGCCTAAGTAGAGCTGAAGAAATGGTCATCAAAAAAGAGATGAAGCGCATAGGTGCTAGGTCGCCATTAGATAGCTTTGGAATTTGGATGTTGGGCCCTGCGCTTTTAAAATTCGGAACGGAAGACCAAAAGAAGGAGCATCTTCCACCTGTTGCGCGAGGAGAAATTCGTTGGTGTCAAGGCTATTCAGAGCCCGCAGCTGGTTCTGACTTGGCATCATTAGCCACAAAATGTGAGGATATGGGAGACCATTTTGTTGTGAACGGTCAAAAAGTCTGGACATCTTATGCGGATAAAGCTGACTGGATATTTTGCTTGGTAAGAACAGATAACACAGGAAAAAAACATCACGGAATTTCATTCGTATTATTCGATATGAAAACAGATGGTGTCGAACCAAAGCCGATTAAGTTAATATCAGGGCGTTCACCATTTTGTGAAACTTTCTTTAAGGATGTTAGAGTCGAAAAGAAAAACCTAGTTGGAGTGCAAGATAAAGGCTGGGATGTTGCTAAGTACCTCTTAACTCATGAAAGAGAAATGATTGGTGGTCAGCATGAGGTAGCGGGTTCACTAACTCGTCCGTTGCACGAACTTGCAGCAACTGTCTTAGGTTTAGATGATGGAAAACTATCGGATACTATCCTTCGTTCAAAAATAGCTGAAACAGAAATTGATGAATGGGCCTTCAGTATGACTCTTACAAGAAAACTTGCCGAGGCCAAAGCGGGTTCCTCTTTGGGTGCTGACAGTTCAATGTTAAAATATTATGGTACAGAGCTCAACAAGCGTAAATACGAACTCATGATGGACGCTACTGGACACGATGGATTGGAGTGGGAGTCTGATAGGTCATCCGATGGTAAGCTTGCTAGAACATGGCTGAGAACTAAGGGTAATTCAATTGAAGGCGGAACATCTGAGGTCCAATTGAATATTATTTCGAAACATATTCTTCAACTTCCTGGCGCATAATAATATTTAAAAGTTCATTCTAACTATTAGGGGTTACTAAATATGGGTTTAGTTTTAAACGAAGACGAGTCTTTGCTTCAAGATGCGGCAGAAGGTTTTTTTGCTGATAAGGCACCAATTAAGGAATTGAGAAATTTAAGAGACAATAGAGATGAGATTGGCTTCAGCCAAGCCCTTTGGAAGGAAATGGCTGAAATGGGCTTTACGGGTGTTCTTGTTGAGGAAGAATATGGTGGAGTTGATATGGGGTTTATGGCCAGCGGTATAATTGCAGAGCAAATGGGTAGAAATTTATCTGCTTCTCCTTTCCTATCAACTTCGATATTAGCAGCAACGGCAATTCGCGAGGGCGGGTCAGATGACCAAAAGTCAAATTGGTTACCTAAAATTGCATCTGGAGACGCTATTATAGCATTAGCTCTTGATGAAAGGGCAAAGCACAATCCTGATAATATAACAACCACAGCTGAAAGATCTGGTAATGGTTTCAGATTAAATGGTTCGAAAGCTATGGTAGTCGATGGGCATGTTGCTGACGCGTTTATAGTGGCAGCGAAAACAGGATCACAAGAAGATGGCACAGAGGTTACAAGTCTTTTTCTTGTTGACCCAAATACAAATGGTATATCTACTGAAAGAACTATTATGCTAGATAGTAGAAATTCTGCAAGAGTAGACTTTAATGAGGTTGAAATTTCGGGTGATGCATTAATAGGCAACATTGATGATGGTGAACATATATTGAGAAAGGTTCTGAATGCAGGGAGAGCCGCTGTTTCGGCAGAGCTTTTAGGTGCAGGATCTCAAGCATTTGAATCTACCGTTGCATATATAAAAGAACGCAAACAGTTTGGTAAAATAATTGGTGAATTCCAAGCATTACAACATCGCGCATCTCATCTTTACAGTGAGATTGAAAATGCTCGGTCTGCAGTTATGGCCGCTTTAACCGCCCTTGATAAAAATGATGATAACTCTGAAGGTATTTGTGCAATGACTAAGGCAAAATTAGGGTCTGTAGCTAAGCTAGCATCTCAAGAAGGTGTTCAAATGCATGGAGGTGTAGGCATGACTGATGAATATGATATTGGACTTTTTATGAAACGTATAAGAGTGCTTCAGGAATTATTTGGTGACGCTAGCTATCATATGAATAAAGTAGCACTCAGTAATGAATATTAACCGAGGTTATATAAATGAAAACAACATTACCATCTGAACTTCAGTCATTAGTAGGAACAGAGATAGGCTTTAGTGAATGGTTAGAAATTGACCAAGTGCGTATCGATACTTTTGCAGACGTGACCGAAGATCGACAATATATCCATGTTAATAAAGAGCTTGCTGAAAAGACTCCCTTTGGAGGAACCATTGCTCATGGCTTTTTGACACTTTCTTTACTCTCACACTTCTCAGAAGTCTCTGGATTAGTTATTGAAGGTGTAAAAATGGGCATTAACTATGGTTTTGAAAAAATAAGGTTTCTTGCACCAGTTCCAAGTGGTTCAAGAGTCAGAGGGCGATTTTTTCTTAAGTCAGTTATAGAAAAAAAAGAGGGTAACTTTCTAATCACTTATCAAGTAAGTGTTGATATAGAAGGTTCAGATAAGCCTGCATTAGTTGCAGATTGGCTCACCCTGCAATTAACAAAGTAATATAACTTAGTATAAGACTCATTATTTTAGTTGAGTAATTAAATATGTCGAATTTTAAATCTATTTCAGGCCTAGCTCAAATAGCTGGAAACTACGATGTGTTACTTTGCGATATTTGGGGCGTTATTCATAACGGAAATTCTCCTTATAAACCAGCCACAGAAGCTTTGGAACTTTTTCGTTCTGAAAATGGCCCGGTTATCCTGATATCTAATTCCCCTAAGCCATCAATATCTATACCAAGGGCTTTTGATGATATTGGAGTCCTTGGAGACTTTTATGATGCGATAGTTACCTCAGGTGATGCAATTATTAATGAAATCGCTAGGCGCGCACCCGGGCCTGTCTTTAAATTAGGGCCAGATCGCGATGATGTTCTTTATGGTGAGATGGACCTACATTTTTCTGATATAGAACACGCAAGCTTTATATCTTGTACTGGAATGTTTGATGATGATGACGAGCCTGATGATTACTTAAAATTATTAACTGATGCAAAAGACAGATCATTACCATTTCTGTGCGCAAACCCTGACGTAAAAGTTAAATTTGGAGGTAAAATAGTCTGGTGTGGTGGAGCTCTTGCTAAAATATATGAAAAAATAGGTGGCGAGGTAATCTATGCCGGTAAACCCCATGACCCAATATATAGTCTTACGAGGGCGTGGATGAGAGAGTTACTCGGATATGTTCCTCCAAAAGATCGCATACTTTGCGTTGGTGATAATATTTTTACTGATTTGCTAGGTGCTCAACAGCAAGATTATGATTGTCTATTTATACAAGATGGCCTTTATGGTAAAAAAGAAAAAGAGCTTTCTTCACTTTTGAGCGATAACGGTATTTTATCTAAATATATGTCTTCTGATTTATCTTGGTAAAACTGATTAGTTAGGATAAACTGTTATTATGGATACTAACATAAAATATTACTTAGAAGACCTTCAGCTAGGCATGAAATCATCAACCACATCAGTCATTACAGGTAAAATGATTGATACTTTCGCTGAGATTACTGGGGATAACAATCCTATTCATGTTGACTCTGAATTTGCCGCAACTACCCAATTCGGTCAGCGTATAGCGCATGGAGCTTTATCTGCATCATTTATCTCAGCTGTTTTAGGTAATGATTTACCTGGTCCTGGAGCTGTATTTGTAGAGCTAAATTTACGTTTTCGAAAGCCAGCTTTTATCGGAGATGTGGTAACAGCAGTAGCTGAAATTTCCGAAATAAATTTAAGAACGGGGCGTATAAAAATGAAATGTTATTGCGAAGTAAATGGCAAAAAGATATGTCGCGGGGATGCTGGCGTATTCGTTTCTAAACGGCCAATAATATAACGTGAAAACCTTAAACGATTACAGAAATTTATCTAATGATGATAAAAATGCTGTCATTGCTCTGGGAAACTTTGATGGCCTTCATAGGGGTCATCAAGTTGTTATTTCTAAAGCTATGGAAATTGCCAATAATCATGACCTAAAAATGGGTATAGGTTTATTTCGTCCGCATCCAATAAGATATTTTAAACCCGATATTACTCCATTCCGTCTCATGAGTCCAAAAGTTCGTGCAGAGATAATGATGAATTTGAATGTCTCCAGACTTTATGAAATTCCTTTTGATGAATACCTTAGGGACATGAATGACGCAGAATTTGTTAAATCAGTATTACATGAAGGGTTAGGCGTTAGGCATGTTGTTGTCGGAGAGGATTATAAATTTGGAAAAAATAGATGCGGTAATGTCGAAAGTATGAAACAAAATTGTGCGTTGTATAATATTGATGTCACAGTAATGGATACACTGGGACTACATAAAATATACGGAAAATATGGAAGCACCAATATCAGAGATGCTATTAAAACGGGAGATGTGTTTCACGCTGCACATATGTTATCGAGACCATGGATAGTGGATGGAATTGTGAAGGTGGGGCGACAATTAGGTCGAACTATTAATTTTCCCACAGCTAATTTAGAGTTTGGTGATTTAATAAGGCCTAAATTGGGTGTTTATTGTGTGGAAGCTAAACTGTCTGGCTCTAAGAGTTGGTTGCCCTCTATCGCTAATTCAGGGAAACGCCCCACTGTTGGCGGTGATTCAACCCTTCTTGAAGTACATATTTTTAATTTCAATGGTGATATATACCACCAAGATCTCCAAGTGCGTTTTAGGAGTTTTATCAGACCGGAGAAGAAGTTTGCATCACTTGATGACCTAAAGGAACAAATCCAAAAGGACTGCATCGGTGCTAAATCACTTTTTAATATCACCTAACTGTAAGAACATTATAATCTTATTTTAACAAACTGCCTGGTAACCTATATCTCTGCGGCAAAAACCATCATCCCATTCAATATCATTATCAATTGCTTCGTAGGCCTTCTCTAACGCTTTGTTCAATGTGTCCGCTTGAGATGTTACATTTAATACTCTCCCCCCCGCAGAGCAAATATTATTATTTTCATTATATTTTGTTCCTGCATGAAATATAACAATTTCATTTTTTGAATTTGCTTTTTCTATACCTTTTATGATGCTTCCATTTTTGTATTTACCTGGGTATCCATTATTGGCGAGTACAATATTTACAGTTGGTTTGTTAGACCAAATAAGCTCTTTAATGGCGTCAAGGTTTCCTTCTTCTGCCTTAAGAAAAATATCCATGAGATCAGATTTTAGGCGACGCATCAAAACCTGACACTCAGGATCACCAAAACGTGCATTATACTCTATTAGTTTAGGCCCTTCATTTGTAATCATAAGACCAGCAAATAAAATTCCTACATATGGAGTGCCATCAGCAGCCATACCCTCCACAGTTGGAATAATTATCTTATTCATCACTATTTTCTGGATTTCTTCGTTAAAAACTGGTGTGGGGGAATAAGCGCCCATTCCACCTGTATTAGGCCCTTTATCTCCATCGAAAGCGCGTTTGTGATCTTGAGCGGCAATTAACGGTAAAATATTTACACCATCTGATATAGCAAAAAAGCTTGCCTCTTGTCCCTCCATAAATTCTTCAATAAGAACTTTAGAGGAGGCATCTCCAAACTTTCCTGAAAATATTTCTTCTAGCTCTTTTAAAGCACCATCTAATGTTTCAGGTAAAACAACACCTTTACCTGAAGCTAATCCATCGGCTTTAATTACGTATGGAGCTCGCATTTTTTTTATATATGATTTAGCATCTTTCAAATTATCAAAAACTCCATACTTAGCTGTTGGAATATTATATTTCGAGCATAATTTCTTTGTAAATTCCTTGGAGCTTTCCAGTCGAGCCGCAGATTGGGTTGGGCCAAAAACTTTTATCCCTATATCTTTCAATTTATCAACAATTCCCAAGGCTAAAGGCTGTTCTGGACCTATGATTACAAAGTCATACTGTTTTAATATGACATGCTTTATTATTTTTTCTATTTCATGAGCTTTAATTGGAACGATATTTGCGATTTCTGCAATGCCAGCGTTGCCTGGAAGGCATGTAAGTTCAGATACTAAGTCGCTTTGATTCAATTTCCAAACTAATGAATGCTCTCTTCCTCCAGAACCTATTAATAAAACTTTCATCGTTTATCCTAATCTAAAGATTCCATTATATATTTTTTAATGTATAGGTTAATTATAAATTATGAAAGATATACGTGTCAGAACATTCAATTAAATCAAGAGAAAACTTTAAAGAATATTCAGTATCTGAGCTTGCTTATTCCCTTAAGCAAACTGTTGAAGATATGTATGGCCATGTACGAGTTCGTGGAGAATTAGGACGTGTTACAATAGCAAAATCCGGTCATTGCTATCTTGATATAAAGGATAGCAAAGCTGTAATAAATTCAATTCTTTGGAAGGGTACCATGAATAACCTTTCTGTTAAATTAGAGGAAGGAATGGAAGTTGTTTGCGAAGGTAAGCTTTCCACTTATCCTGGTAGGTCAAATTACCAATTAATAATTAGTTCAGTGCAACTCGCAGGTGAGGGTGCTCTTTTAGCTCTTTTAGAAAAAAGAAAAAAAATGTTTTCGGATGAGGGTCTTTTTGATCCAAACAGAAAAATTAAAATACCTTATATGCCTCAGGTTATTGGAGTGATTACTTCGCCAACAGGAGCTGTTATACAGGACATTCTACACCGGATTTCTGAAAGGTTTCCAGTAAATGTAATTGTATGGCCAGTTTTGGTGCAAGGCGATAAAGCCGCTAAGCAAATATCGAACGCTATCGTAGGGTTTAATAATATGGAAATAACTCGCCCTGACTTACTAATAGTAGCCAGAGGAGGGGGGTCTATAGAGGATCTTTGGTGTTTTAATGAGGAGATTGTAGTAAGATCGGCTTCTTCCTCCAAAATACCCATAATATCTGCAGTTGGACATGAGACCGATTGGACTTTGATGGATTATGTAGCAGATTACAGGTCTCCAACTCCTACTGGTGCAGGAGAGAAGGCTGTACCGGTATTAAGTGATTTAAAAGATATTATATTTGAACGTGGGAGCCGTTTGTCTCGTAGCCTAACAAGAAATATAAAAGAAAAGAAAGCAATACTATCTTCTGCTAAGTTGCCTCAAGCTAACAACATACTTGCTCACCCGCAACAAAGCTTAGATTTAATATTAGCAAAGATGGTTAAACCGAAAAGTATATTCGAACCATTTATACAAAAGATCTATTTAATATCCTCTAAAATTCCAAACCTTGAAAGATTGATTGACCGACCACTAAATAATTTAAGCAATCTATCTCTGAGATTAAATGCAAGGCCCATAAGGCATAATATTTCTATTCAAGAGAAGAGATTATCACAAATATTTGAACGATTAACAAATGCAGCGAATAATCATATTAATAATGGAATACAAATACTTTCAAAAAATACACAGTTACTTGACGCCTACAGCTATCAAAGAGTATTAGATCGAGGCTATGTTATTGTAGATGACTGTAACGGAAATATAATTAGAACTAAAAGTCATCTCCCCCTTAATAGTAAAATTATCATGACTTTTTCTGATGGTAAAATTGATGCTACTATTGATGGTGAAGTAGAAAAAAGGGTAAACAAGTCAATCACCAAAAAAAAATCAAAGAATTTCCAACAGCCTGATTTATTTTAGTCATTTATTAAAGTGAGATAAGGGAAAATTATATATGGATATATCATTTAAAAACTCTGCAGAAGCGACTATACATTATGGTGAATCGGATTTTTCAATATTGAAGGATGGTAAATTTGTATTTTGTGCCATCACTAAAGAAAAGATACCTCTAAATTCATTGCGTTATTGGAATTCAAATAAACAAGAGGCATATAAAGATGCTAAAGCAAGTTTAGAGGCTTGGAGAAAGGACCAGGATTAGTGCCCTTTTTCACCCTGATATTATATTTTTTGTTGTTGAATACGTCTGCCTTTAGCGATTTTGTACCAAAGATTCTTGTCGCTGAAGCAACTGATTTAGTTTTGAAAAATAACGCAAGCGATTATCTACCTGAAGAAAAAGCGCTGAATGAAATATCATGTACTGGTATACTAGAGCAGGGCGGTATGGTTCTCTGTAAAACTATGCCAAATACGAAAGTTAAAGTTGGAAGGAGCCAATCTGATTATTATTACGAAACATCAGGTCCTAACGGAAATATTATAATAGGTTTTGATCGCGATGAACGGGATAATTATATAGAAGCAAATGGGCATCGTTTAGATTTCGTTATACCCACCCGAGATTATACAACTTCTAGAATTAGCGGTTTACCCCCATCTCAAGTTTCAAGTTTTAATGAAGAGCAATTAAAAGACATAAGAGTAAGTTCTCGAAAAAAAGCTAAAGGTTTTGCCTCTAGACAAATTGAAATGGGCTTTAAAGATGGTTTTATCAACCCGTTAGAAAATATGAATAAAACATCCCCTTTTGGTTCTCAACGCATATTAAATGGAATTCCCAAAAAGCCTCATTATGGAGTTGATATTGCGGCTAAAGTTGGAACAAAAATATATGCACCTGCTGATGGCGTAATAAGTTTATCAGACGATGATTTGTATTTCGAGGGATCTATGGTTTTAATCGATCATGGACAAGGCTTAATATCAATGTACCTTCATACTGAAGAAAACTTAGTTCGTGAGGGCGAGCATGTTAAGCAAGGGCAATTAATTGCAACAGTTGGGTCAAAAGGCCGCTCAACGGGACCACATTTGTGCTGGCGATTAAAGTGGCGTAATCGTAATCTAGATCCTGAGACTTTAACAAGATGGCCCAAAAATGACTAAAAACTACACTAGACCTGAAAATTGCAACACTATGAGCGAAGTTCGATTTGGGGTAGATAAATTAGACAAAAATTTAGTGAAAATTTTAGCGGAGCGCCAACGATATATGACTGCTGCGGCTAGAATTAAAAACAATAGAGACGATGTCAGAGATACACCACGAATTGAGGATGTAATAAACAAAGTACTAAAAGAGGCTAAAGTTCAGGGTTTGTCATCCGAGATAGCTGAAACAGTTTGGCGCCATTTGATAGAAGCATCAATATTATATGAGTTTCAGCAATGGGATGCAATAAACTCTACAAATACCCGCTAATTATTCATAGTGAAAGTTAGGCCAACGTCTGTGAGCCCAAAACCATTGATCGGGATTCTCCCTTATCCTTTCTTCAATAAACTTATTTATTTGAATAACACCATTCTCTACATCTAAAGATTTATTTTTAGTTTTAATAAGATGTATAGGTTCATAAAAGTTGATAGTGAATTTGGATTTCTTTCTTTGTACTATCACTGGCAAAAGTGGTAAGTTTGTTTTTAAGGCTAGCCGAACAAAACCTTGAGCAGTCATAGCATTCACACCAAAAAATGGAACGCTTATACCTTCATTAAATTTCTGGTCGTTTAACATTGCGATGCTTTGCTTATTTTTAAGTGCTTTTAATAAATTTCTAGCACTTGTTTGACCAGATTTTTGTATTAAAAATCTCGCACCATTCTTTTCTCTTTGTTTCCGAATTCGTGCATCAATATAAGGGTTGTTTAATTTGCGATAAGTAATTTGTACTGGAAGTTTTGTTTCTATTAAAAGGCTTAATATAATTTCCCAATTAGAAAAATGTCCCGATATAAATAATGCGGGAGTGTTTTTAATTGCTTTAGATAAACCGTTAACTGATATATTTTTATTATTTATAATTTTAATTTTGTGGGACACTGGAAACTCTGCAAAAGTTCTTCCTATATTATCCCATTGTTTTGATGCTAAATTGTTTATTTCCTCTCTGGACTTTTCAGGGAAAGCTATCATTAGTCCTGTGCGTACAATTTTGTGTTTATTTGTCATAGGGCCTATTACTTTAAAAATAATTGCTCCTAATCCGGATACAAAACTAAATGGTAGTAGACTAAAAAATAGACTTACAATGTCATATATTAATGCTTCAAGTCTCCAGATGATTTGTGTTTTTAATTTCATTATTAATTAGGTGGTTTGACAAAGGGGTGAAGAAGCCGTCTGAGTGTTAATTCATCCTCAAAATGCACTGTAACAGGCCATTTATGAACGCCTTTCCGATAGCCCCTTGGCAGGCGGACGTAATCTTTTTCAGTTGTTATTAATGATGCTTCATACTCTGAGGCCAGCGTGAACAAATTTTCTATATCTATATCTTTATATTTATAATGATTTGAATATGAGATTGCTTCAACTATTTCTCCCCCAGAGTCGCGTAGACTATCAAAAAATTTATTTGGTCTGCCTATCCCTGCGAAAGCATATAATTTTCCTTTAGGTAAAATAGAGGTTGGTTTTAAATAGGCGTTAATCAATACTTTTTTACTCAACTGATTCAATAAAAAATTATCTGGTTGATAGTCTTTATTTGGCTTCATTAATATAACCGCATCACTTCGATTAAGGGCTTCGTCTAAATTTTCACGTAATGGTCCAGCTGGAAAAATTTTACCGTTTCCGAAACCAACTTCTGCATCTACAACAAGTAATGATAATGTTTTTTTTAGTAATTGATTTTGATGGCCATCATCCATTACAATAACAGATGCTCCATTACTCACTGCTGCTTTAGCTCCGTCATCTCTTCCTGCAGCAACCCATACTGGAGCATATTTAGCAAGTAATAACGGTTCGTCTCCTACATCATAAGATGTATGCTTATCATTTAAGAGAACGGGCCCCTTTTCTTGACCGCCATATCCTCTTGTTAAGCCAACTGCATTTAGCCCTAAACGCCTCAAGCTTTTTAAAATATATATAGTAACAGGGGTTTTCCCCGTCCCCCCGAGAGTTGCATTTCCAACACATATTACAGGGATACCTGAATTATACGGAATTGAATTATTTATATTTTTTGATACAAATTTACCATACAGCCATCCAATTGGGGATAAAATAGTTCTTATAGCTGGAGCTGAGTCTCGTCCACTTTTATGACTCCAGAATTCGGGGGTTTTCATATTTCTGTCTCTGAAATTATTTGTCTTAGTTTATACCATGTTGTGTCTAAAATAGAAGTCTGACTATTGGCGAAGTTATATGCTAAATTTTGCTTATCCTTTAGCTTATCTGAATCTGACAGTAATTCACTCACATGTTTTTCAATCTTATCAACTGATGATATATTTGCAGCGGCTTTTAAGTTAATCATAGACATATATATATCATGAAAACTATTAAAATAATTACCTGTTAAAATAGCATTAGAAAAATTAGCGGGTTCAAGTGGATTATGGCCTTTCAGCCCTTTTATTAATGAGCCACATACTAGTGTTATTCCTGATAATGAATATGCTAAACCCATATCACCAATTGTATCAATAAGGTAGATATCTGTTTTGTTTGTGATTATTTCTTCACAGGAGTGCTTTGCAACTGTCACGTTGTTTAGTTTTTTAATTACACTTTTAGCTCTTTCGGGGTGTCTTAAAGCCATTATTAACAATAGGCTTGGGAATTTTAATTTTAATTTTTTATGCGCGCTAATAATAAACTTTTCTTCACCTTTGTGAGTGCTCGCCGCACACCAAACAGGTCGATCACCGATTTGAATTTTTAGCTTATTATGAATTATTTTATTTACTTCTAGGTGCGAGGCATTAGACTTTAAGTTTCCTAAATATTGAACTTTATCACCTATTACGTCTCTCAAAAATCTATCAGTATTCAGATCTGCAGATATAATAATGTCAAAATAATTAAATATTATTTGCGCTGTATTTTTAATAAGACACCAAGACTTAATTGATTTTTGTGAAAAGCGCCCATTTATAAGCGCTATAGGTATATTTTTAGACTTTACTGTTGTCAAAAGGTTCGGCCATATTTCGGATTCAGCAATTATCAGCGCACTAGGTTTCCAGTACTCTACAAACAAATTTACCGCTTTAGGTATATCTAAGGGCAAATATTGATGATAAGTGTTAGGAAGACTATTTTTGCATATTAAATCAGCCGAAGTTTTAGTTGCACTAGTGATAAGAATGTAAGCATCCGGGAAGTCAGTCCTTATTCTATCAACTAATGGAAATAATATTTTTACTTCTCCTACGCTAGCTCCGTGTAACCAAATTATTGCGTTATTTGGGCGAGCTATAGTTGGGTAGCCGAACCTTTCTTTTGTTCTATGATATTCCTCTTTGCCATTGATGATTCTGTATTTTATCCACATCCGTAAAATTGGACTTATTAAAACCATTACAAATTTATATAAATTAATTAGAAAATTACTTTGCATACCTAAGTCTTTTTAACTGGATGGTGTCCATATGCGGAATCTGCAGAGTCTAGCAAGTCGTTCATTTTATTTTCTATTTTTATTTGAATTTCCTTAAGCTCTCTATCAGTAGTTTCTTTTGGAATATAAACTGGATTTGTCCAAATGACTTTACCTTTATTAAAGGGAAAAGGTAATACAAAACTATCCCATGTTTTAAAAACTTTTCTTTTGTGCACTGAAAATATTATAGGATATATTGGAACGCCAGTAATACGTGCGATACGAAGAGCTCCTTTTTTTAAATGCTGCCTTGGACCACTAGGGCCATCAGGTGTTATGACTATACAGCCTGAATTATCCAGAGCTTTGATAATTTCCTGGGTTGCTAATGTTCCCCTTTTTGAAACCTTAATTTTATTATTTTGCTTATTTGCATTTATGGAGCCACGAATTGTATTAATTCCTAGAAATCGGCAAGCATTAGTTATAATAGCTCCATCGCGCGATTTCGATATTAGTACAGAAGGGATGAGCTTTTTATTAGTCCAGGCAGCATTCAACATCAAGATTCGCGAGTGCCATGTTATTAGGATGAATGCTTCATTATTTTTAATAATTTCGCTTAACTCAGCTTCGTTTTCGATGCTCCACTTGGTAGTATGCTTAACTATTGTCATATATATAGCAATTAGTAAGCCTAAAATTAGCTGTATTAATTTAAATTTTATGAAGCGTTTGAACACTTTATTACTCCCTGCTATACACCTCGTAAAAATAAAGGCTTATAGTAAATGTCGCTTAATCTCAATAAAAAGGCTGATAGAAAAAGGGCGTATAAGGACTTAATTTTTTCTGATCATGGATTTTTACGTTACAAGTTTTCTAACCATCATGAAATTGGCAAGGAAATGTACCGTGAAAACCAACCATCGCCAAGGCGAATACAAGAGTGGAGAGAACGGGGTATAAAGACAAATATCAATTTAAGAGGAAAAAGTGATAAAGGTTACTACCTTCTAGAAAAGGAGGCATGTGATCAAAACGCAATTAATATGATAGACTTTCGGGTTTATAGTCGAGATGTTCACTCTAAAGAAACCATAGTAAATGCTCAGAAATTATTCAGTGAAATAGAGTATCCAGCAATTATGCATTGTAAGTCTGGAGCAGATAGAACTGGTTTTATGGGAGTACTCTATAAACACTTCCATATGAATGAACCGATTGAAGTCGCGATAAGTCAGTTGAGCCTAAAGTATTTGCATATTAAACAAGGTAAAACAGGTATACTTGACTTCTTTTTCTTGGAATATTTATTATATTCCAGTCAAAAGGAAATAAGCTTTTTAAATTGGGTTTTGGATGTTTACGATCCAGTTGAACTTAAAGTAAATTTTATGAAACAATGGTCTGGCAACCCAATAACAGAATTGATTTTGAGAAGAGAGTGAGATTTTATTAATTTTGTAATTTTGAGTAAACCCCAGATCTTTTTTTTATGAGATCTTTATGTCTCCCTGTTTCAACAATGTTTCCATTATCTAGTACATATATTCTATCAGCATTTTTCACGGAGTTTGGTCTGTGAGAAATTATTATAGTTGTTTTATTTATTATAAAGTCTTTGAGGGACTTTTTTATAGTATCTTCACTTAATGAATCTATTGCTGAAGTGGCTTCATCCATCAATAAAATTGGGGCATCTCTTAAAAGTGCTCTAGCAATTGATAATCGTTGTTTTTGTCCACCAGAAAGGCCATGCCCATTTTCACCAAGTACAGTTTCGTATCCAAATGGTAATTCTGAAATAAATTTATGTGCATCTGCTTGCTTGGCTGCATGAATTATATCATCCATATCAGCGCTGTCATTCCCATAGCTTAAATTGTTAGCTATAGTAGTATTGAATAATATTATTTCTTGAGAAACCAAAGCTATATTATTTCTCAAATTTTTTATTTTAATATTTTTTATGTCATGCCCATCTATGCAAACGGAACCAGATTGCACATCATACAATCTAGGTATTAAATTCATAATTGTAGACTTACCGCTTCCCGAATAACCTACTATCGCGACTGTTTCGCCAGGTCGAGCAATTAATGAAACCCCTTTTAAGGCTAGATTTCCATCTGGATATTTAAAGTAAACATTATCAAAACTAATCTCTCCGTTTATCTTAATAAGCTCTTGGGAGTGAGGTGTGTCTTGTATATTTGCTTCTTCATCAATCACAGTGAATATTCTAGTCAGTGCAGCAAGTCCCTCTTGAGCTACATTATTAAGTGTTCCTAGTGCTCGCAATTTAGGTGAGAGTATCAACAAGCCAGTTAAAACAGCTGCTATTGAGCCAGCGCTAGCCGTCTCATTTGATATTTGGTAAACCCCAAAGATTACTACCCCAGCTATGGCTAGTCCCCCTAGCACCTCTAGTATTGGATCAACCCGTGCTTGTTCGGTAACTAATTTCATTTGAAGACGTTCTCGTGCATCAAAATTTTTACTTAACCTACTATTTTCTAATATTTCTAAATTATAGGTTTTTACAATCCGCATATTGTTAAAACTTTCCTTTAAATTAGAAGTTATTTTTCCAATTTGATCTTGAACATTTTTAGCATCTCCCCGCATGCGTTTAGATATTGATAAGATGGGCCAGTAAGCAATAATGAAGACAGTCATTATCAATGATAATTGCCAATTTTGATATAACATGGCTGCAATTGTAAGAGCAATTGTAAGAAAAGCAGCGATAAGGTTCGACATTGTGCGAATTAAGGCGTTAGATACCACTGTTATGTCATTAGTGAATTTAGAAATTATATCTCCAGATTTTTTTTGTTTAAAGGAACCAAAATCACTATTGTAGGTTGATTTTAACATTTGTTTTTGCATCTTCGTAACTGCTTTTAGAGCAATCAAATTATTTAAGATTCTTTGTAGATAATTAGATAAACCAGATGTTGCTGTAATAAAAATTAATAAAGGCAATACTGAAAAAGCATAAGATTGTGCTTGCTTAATTGTGTTGTTTTTTTTTGTTAGGTTATTAGCTTCATCAATTACAAAGCTAACTATAAAAGTGTAGGCAGCTGTAGTCGCTGCTAATAATGCCATAAATAAAAGAGCAAGTAATAGTCTTCTTTTTTGAGGCCATATATAGTTTGTCCATAATCTGCTAATTAAATGATAATCATCTTTATTTGAAGTGAGTTTAACCAATTATACCATCTTTATTAGGGTCAATTAATTCGTGTGCATGTAATATAAAATAACGCATATGGGCATTATCAACAGTTTTTTGGGCTGCAGATTTCCAAGCGGTATGGGCTGACTTAAAATTTGGGAAAGCACCAATATAATCAACTTTATTAAGATCTTTGAATTCTGACTTATTAGGATCCAAGAGCTCCCCCCCTATAACAATGTGAAGTAGTTGCACATTTTTTCTATCCTCTGATTTAGTCGCCATAAATCCAAATTCCTTTAACTTATCGGTTGATGTATTATATCTTTTAATCACTGGGTAAGTTAGTTCTAGTAACAAACTATGGAGATTTTTTCCAGCACAAATAATGCCTGAACCCTTCGTATTGGTATTAGCATATGAAGGTATTTTTCCATTAATATTTGAGATGTATGCTCCTGCCTCAGTTGCAATTAATTGAGCAGCTGCAACATCCCAATCTGATTTTGGAGTAAATGCAACAGTTGCATCTGCTTTACCGCATGCAACCAATGCAATTCTATAAGCCATTGAATTTACGTTGAAACAATTCATATGCGGCCATTTAAGTTGTTTGAATTTACGGCTATAGCCTATCATTGTAATATCTTTTACCGACTGTTTGTCGTTAACTTTAATATTACTATTATTCAATTTTGATCCACCACCTAAAGTGGCTTCAAACATTTCATTCTTAATAGGATTGTATATAACAGCCGCTACTGGGTAATCACTTTCGATAACTGCAACAGAAACTACGAAATCTGTTGTTCCATCTATAAATGCTTTTGTTCCGTCTATAGGGTCAACAACAAATGTTCTTTTTGCCTTAAGTCTAGAGCTATCATCTTTAGTTTCTTCCGATAGCCAACCATACTTAGGTCGATTTTCTTTTAAATATTTAGAAAGGTAATTATTTACTGCTATATCTGCACTAGTAACTAGGTGACCATCACCTTTGTCCCATATTTGAAGTTCATCTTTTAAAAAAGCTGCTTTTGCGATTTGACCTGCTTTATGTACTACTTTTTTAATAAGGGCTAAGTCATCAGCATAACTGATGACCATTTCTCTAGAGACCTGCAACGGTCAAGCCCTGCGCTAAAAGAGTAGGCGAAACTGTTGCACTGTTAAATTCTAGATCATTTGCAGCCGTTAAAGATTTATATATCTCTGATAAGTTTCCTGCAACAGTAACTTCGCTTACAGGGTGCGTTTTTTGCCCATTTTCAATTTTAAATCCAGAAACACCAACTGAGTAATCACCTGTATTTCCATTAAGTGATGGACCAAACATTTCAGTTATGAGCAATCCATCAGTGATTTGTTTTATTATTTCCTCAGGAGAGGAGGATCCATTTGCAATATATGCATTTGTAGAAGAAACTCCAGGAGGCGAACTTATGTTTCTGCTCGCATGACCTGTTGTTTCTCGATTTAACTGTCTCGCTGAGGATGAGTTCAACAACCATGTTTGAAGCATGCCATTTTTAATTAAACTTCTTTTAACTGGTATTATTCCTTCTCCATCATAAAGGCGGGAACCATGTCCTCTAATTATCTGAGGGTCATCGATAATTTGAATTTTACCATCAAATACCTGTAAACCTAATTTATCCTTTAGAAATGAAACACCTCTAGCTACAGATGGACCAGAAATTGCTCCCAAAAGCGCTGAAAGGAGTGCATTAGATACTCTTTTATCAAAAATTACTGGCATTGCCCCCGATTTTATTTGTTTTGAACCAATCCTAGCTATAGCTCTTGAACCAGCAAGCTGCCCAACCTCTTTAGTGGACCTCAAGTCTTCTAGCCATCTTGTAGAATGATAGTCATAATCTCTTTCCATTGACCCGTTAAGCTCAGCTATTGCTGATACAGAAATTGAGTGTCGAGAAGACATCCACTCATAAGAAAAACCACTACTTGTTTGAAAAAATATTTCCGAGTGAGCATGGCTAGCATTTGCGCCTTCTGCCTGGAGTATGCCTTTAACCTTTAATGCTGATGCCTCAACTTCTAAAGCTCTTTCTTTCAGTTCTTTGGGAGATATGGATGTACTGTCATATAGTTGTAAATCTGGATTATGCTTTTTGAGTTTGCTGGTTTCGATTAGTCCACAATAGGGATCCTCAGGAGCTAATTTAGCCATAGCTACAGCCCTCTCTGCCATTTTTTCAAGCGAAGCGTGGGATGTATCAGATGTCGAAACGCAAGACTGGCGTTTACCTACCATAACGCGTAGTCCTACATCGCAGCCTTCATTATTATCTATATCTTCCAGTTCTCCATTGCGAACTACTACTCCCAAAGACCTACCATAAGTTCCAACGGCATCTGCAGATGTTGCCCCGAAGTGCTTAGCTTTTAAAAGTAGTTTCTGAACAACATTATCAATTTCAGATCTGTTTAGGGTGTTTTCAAAGCTCATAGATAAATTTTCTTTTTTTAATGCTTATGTCTAATTAGGTGCTGATATTATTAATGAAGGTATTAAAATGAATGATCAAATAAATTTGATAAAATTATTTCTCTGACAGAAATTGTACATTTTCGGGAGCAGTTTGCAAAAACTTCATTACAACTGAAATTTCTTCTTCTGATAAACCTTTCATCATGCGATCATTAAAATTACGAAAGTTGTTCATAACTTTCTCCCTTTCACTCCAACCTTTTTCTGTTAATGCAACTGCTTTGGAACGTCTATCTGAAAACAAAGTCATACGTGCTAGTAATAGCTTTGCTTCCATACGTTCTACTAAGCCGGTAATTGAAGCATTATTTCTACCGATAGCTTTGGCTAGGTCAGTAAGTCTACATCTGTCGTGATAACCCAAATAAATAAGCACGGCTGCTTGTGAAGTTCCTATTTCTGATGTTTTTTGTAGATAATTTTGAGCTTCTTTTGTAATTAATGAGTGTGCTCTGTCGAAAATAAAGTAAAGTCTTCGGTCTATAGGTCTAGCGATTGCCATAATGATTCCAATTAATAATTGTATTCCACATTATGCTGAAAAATATAAATTACAAAAGAAAAAGCCGCTTCACAATATGAAGCGGCTTAATTTTGAAGTTTGGGCTTTACTAAGTTCATTACTCAGCTTCAAGAAATATTCTCTACCCAGTTTCGCTTTTACGAAAGTGCTAATTTAATAGCTTAGGGCAAACCCCCCAAAATAGATAAACAAAATCGACCTCCTTTCACAAACGCGGCCTCGGAATGAGACGGCTCTTAATTAAGATGTAATTTTATTTAATAAAAATACAAGGCTAAATTTATCTTATCTTTACTATGAGGGAACAAATTTAAGAGCTACTCCATTGTTGCAATATCTAAGGCCGGTTGGATCTGGACCATCCTTGAATACGTGGCCTTGATGACCCTTGCAACAGCTGCAGTGATATTCAGTTCGGGTCATAAAAAGCTTCTTGTCAGTTTTAGTACCAATATTCTCATGGATGACATCATAGAAACTTGGCCAGCCAGTTCCAGATTCATACTTATGCTCGGATCTAAATAGTGGTTGATTACATCCGGCGCAAACATACTGACCGCTTCTTTTTTCCCAGTTGAGTTCAGAAGTGCCTGGTCTTTCAGTACCCTCTCTCCGTAAAACTGAGTATTCAAGAGATGTTAATCTGCTCTTCCATTCAGTTTCTGGTATATTTATACATTTTGTATCATCCATCTTTGCATTCCCATATAATTCTGTGGAGTTAGTCTTCTTGCATGACATTAATAAAACAGCAAACAACTGCATTGATATGTTACGTCTTGATGCTGTATATTTAAACTTTTTTTTAATATTATCCATAACATCGATACGTTTTGTAGTAATAAAAAGTTCTATAAATTAATTAATATGGGCAGAAAATAAACCCATCAAAAACCATGAAAGTATTAACAAAAACCCTGAAAACTTATTAGATTTAAAGATAAATAATGATTTTTCTTTATCTGCAGGTTTGAAAGCAAAAACCTGGTAAATTAAGTGAAATGCAAATGGGAATAACCCAACTAATATAATGCATATTTCATATCCATTTATTTGGTCGGCCTGAAGGAGTTTAGACAAAAAAATCAAAAATATTGATATAAAGTAACTAGTACCAATCCCAGTTTTAACTCTTCTGCCAAACTTCCTAGCGGTACTTTTGATTCCGACCTTAATATCATCCTCAAGATCTTGGCAAGCGTAAATGGTATCATAACCTAGGGTCCAAAAAACAAGTGCTAGGTAAAATAAAATTACTGGTAAATTAAGAGTGAGAGTCTTAGCGGAATAAGCAACTAAAACAGCCCAATTAAAGGTTAAGCCTAACCAAATTTGTGGCCACCATGTGATGCGTTTCATAAATGGATATGCCAAGACTAGAGGGATAGAGAGTAGAGCAATAACTTTTGATATATTTGGTAATATTGCCCAACATAGTAAACCGATGATGCATTGTAGGATTACCCATATCCAGGCTTGTTTATTCGAAACAGCACCAGATGGTAAAGGTCTTAAAGCAGTCCTATCAACTTGAATGTCGAGATTCTGATCTATTATATCGTTATAGGTACATCCAGCACCGCGCATTGCCACTGCACCTACTAGAATAAGAATTGCCCATTTTATATCCGATAGGTGTATTCCGTGCTGGTATGTGGAAAATGCTAACGCCATCCAGCCCGGTAGAGTTAGAAGCCAGTATCCTACAGGCCGGTCTAATCTGGAAAGTTGAAGGAAAGGTCTAATATTAGCTGGGGTATTATTAACCCAATGTGTTGAATTTGAGTCTTTCAATGTTGTATTCATAAGAGAGTACTATATTAAAAATTATGTTTTTCTATTTATATTTTTAATATAAACCACATACGTTGGAGTGAAATATATGCTAACCAGAATGTATATTAACTGTAAACTCGAAAAGGGTGCAATAATACGCCTTAACAAAGATCAATTTAATTACCTAGGTAATGTTCTCCGAAAACATAATGATGATAAAATATCGGTATTTAATGGTATATCAGGAGAATGGAAAGCATCGATTAACTACCACGGAAAACGCTCCATTGATTTATTAATTGAGGAGAAAGTATTAGAACAAGTTATTGTACCTGACGTAATGCTCTGTTTTTCAAATATTCGTAAAAACCGAGTGTCTTTCATAATTGAAAAGGGAACTGAGCTAGGTGTAAGAACCTTTCAGCCGATTATTTCTGAGCATACGCAGAGTGCATCTTTCAATATTTCAAAGGCAAGATATCAATCAGTACAAGCAGCTGAACAAACTCAAAGACTTGACATCCCAGAAATTATGGAGCCAAAAAGTTTGTTGGAACTATTTGGAGATTGGAATAATAATAGAGTGCTACTTTTTGCAGACGAAAAAAAAGCTGTGATATCACCGGTTGATGTTATCGCAAATATAAGTTCCCCTGTTGGAATTTTAATAGGGCCTGAGGGTGGATTTTCCGGTGTTGAAAGAAATTATTTAATGAGTAAAAATTTTACCAGACCTATTTCCCTTGGGCCAAGAGTCTTACGTTCAGATACTGCCTCTTTGAGCCTTTTAACTCTTTATCAAGCGATAAGCGGTGATTGGAATTAGAGTTTTTTCATAATCATTCCCAATTATTAATTTATTGATAGTTTTGATGTCATAACATACAAAACTTTGAGTAAGGGAGACATAAAAATGCATTTCAAATTCTTTTTTGTGCTCTTGGTTCTTTTGGTAATTTATATGCAGGTAGTATTTTATAATGTCATACAATAAAATATTTGACATGGTTGTCATCGGAGCCGGTTTATCAGGAGTAGGAGCGGCTTGTCGTTACAAAATTAAGTTTCCAAATGATAATATCCTTATATTTGAGTCACGTGGCAGCATTGGAGGCACATGGGATTTGTTCAGATACCCCGGGATCAGGTCTGACTCTGATATGTTAACACTTGGTTATGATTTTCGTCCTTGGACAGGTAATAAGACCTTAGCTGATGGTAAAAGCATTAGAGATTATATTCACTCTGTTGCCAAAGAGTATGATATAATGCAATTCATAAAATATATGTCAGAGGTTACCTCTGTTAATTATTCGACCAAAGAATGCTTGTGGCATATTACTCTAAAAAATTTGAAAACGGGATTGAATGAATTTGTTAAAACTAAATTTATAGTGTCATCAACAGGTTATTATAGATATGATAAAGGCCATACTCCTACATTTTTAGGAAAATCAAAGTTTTTAGGAAAGTTTATTCATCCTCAACATTGGCCTGAGGATTTAGATTATAAAAATAAAAACATGATTGTCATTGGCTCAGGCGCAACAGCATTTACTCTAGTTCCTGAATTATCTAAAAAGGCCAAGCATGTTACAATGCTTCAAAGATCCCCAAGTTATGTCGCCTCTATTCCCTCAGTTGATAGAATTGGTATTATTGTGAGATCTATTATGCCAAAGAATTTAGCGTTTAAGGTAAACCGCTTTAAAAATATATTTCTTGCAAGGCACCTCTACTTTAAGGCTCGTAAAAATCCCGAGAAATCTCGAAATTGGTTTCGTAAAAAAACAATCAAAGAACTAGGTACTAATTACCCTGTCGACTTGCACTTTAATCCAAAATATAACCCTTGGGATCAAAGAGTTTGTATGGTGCCAGATGGAGACATATTTTCAGCTATAAAGTATGGTAAGGCAAGTATAGTGACTGATGAAATAGACCATTTCGATGCGAGTGGTATAGCATTGAAGTCGGGTGAACACCTTGATGCTGATATTATTGTATCGGCTACAGGCCTAGAAGTTTTGATTAATGGGGGTTGTGAAATTTACATTGATGGACAAAAACAAGAACTTGCAGATTGTTTCGGTTATAAAGGTACAATGTATTCTGGGATTCCAAATTATTTCTCAGTATTTGGTTATACTAACGCATCATGGACGTTGAGGGCCAATCTTATATCTGAATTTGTATTAAGAGTTATCGAGTATGTGAAAATAAATGAATATAAAAAAGTGGTTCCCGTAATGAAAGTAAGAATGCAAAAATACCCATGGATTAACTTTCAAGCAGGGTATTTTCTTCGTGTCATGGATAAACTACCTAATCAAGGTGACAGACATCCTTGGCTTAACTTGCAAGATTATAAGATTGATAAAAAATTGCTTATTCAAGACCCAATAGATGAGGGCGATTTAATATTCTCTGATTGAAACATTATTTGATTAATAGTTAAAGTATTTTTAGTATGAAATTTTTGTTATAAACTCCCTACTTAACTTTTTTTAATTACTTATTACCTTGCTCACGTGTGAGTAGAATACTAAACGATTTTTATGATCAGAAAAAAAAGTATAATTGAAAATAAATCTCAGATGATTGATCATCTAGCTTCTGGTTGCAAACCATTGTCTGAATGGCGTATAGGCACAGAGCATGAAAAGATAGGTTTCTACGCAAGCACGCTCAAACCACTGGAGTATCGAGGGGGCATTGAGCCCATTTTGAATAAACTCCAACGGTTTAATTGGGAGCCTATTTTTGAAGATGGAAACATTATTGCATTAAAAAGAAATGGTGCATCTATATCCCTCGAGCCTGGCGGACAATTAGAGCTATCAGGTGCTCCTCTTGAAAATGTTCATCAAACTTGTTCTGAAGTGTCTAGACATTTAAAAGAGGTTAAAGAAGTAGCAGACGAAATTGATATAGGTTTTATTTCATTAGGCTTTAGACCAGATACACGTCTTGAGGATGTGCCTATTATGCCCAAAGGGCGATATAAAATCATGCGAGAGTACATGCAAAAAGTTGGTACTTTAGGGCGCGAAATGATGTTTAGGACATGTACTGTTCAAACGAACTTAGATTTTTCTTCTGAGTCAGATATGGTTAAAAAATTTAGGGTCAGCCTTGCCCTCCAACCTATTGCAACAGCCCTATTTGCTAATTCACCATTCACTAATGGCAAATTGAATGGTTATAAGTCTTATCGTTCACAAGTATGGCTGGATACTGATAATGATCGAACTGGTATGTTGCCATTTGTCTTTGAAGAGGGATTTGGTTTTGAACAATATGTTGATTATGTTCTGGATGTTCCAATGTATTTTATTAATAGAGATGACAGCTATATAGATGTTTCTGGATGTTCTTTCAAAGACTTCATAAAGGGGAATTTAAAAGAGCTTCCACTAGAGAAACCTTCTTTATCTGACTTTGATGATCATTTATCGACAATTTTTCCAGAAGTACGATTGAAGACTTTTTTGGAAATGCGAGGTAGTGATACTGGTCCTTGGAATGAACTTTGCGCCATGCCTGCTTTTTGGGTGGGTTTATTATATGATGACAACTCTTTAAATTCCGCATGGGATTTAGTCAAAGATTGGACTACACAAGAGAGAGAGCAACTAAGACGTGAGGTCCCAATTTCTGGGTTGCAGACGCAATTTAGAGGTAAGCCAATAATTGGTATTGTTAATGAGTGTTTAAATATATCTAGATTTGGTCTTAATGCCAGATCAAGAATTAATGGTCATGGAGACAATGAAAGTATATTTCTTCAAGAGCTTTATGAGTTTACTAAAACTGGTAAGACAAATGCAGATAAATTAATTCATAAATACAATACTGCTTGGGATAAGAATACCATGCGCGTTTATGAAGAGTGTCGTTATTAGTTTTTTTAAGATTTTTTTGGTTAATTAAAAGAACTTGTTGTGACTATATATTTTTGTTATTGCGTCAAAATAACTATGGATTTAAGTTTTTTCTAGGGGAAATGAATGTTTTACATAATGCTTGGTGCTGTAGCCGTAATAGGGGTTGCCATGTGCCTCTTTCAGATGAGAAACCACCCGAAAGGACTTTTCATTCTTTTCTTTGCTGAAATGTGGGAGAGATTTTCATACTATGGTATGCGTGCTTTATTAGTTTTGTATTTAACAAAGCACTTTTTATTCACAGATGGTCAAGCTTATGGTATTTATGGTGCCTATACTACTTTGGTCTATGTAACACCTGTTATTGGAGGTGTTTTGGCCGACAAATATTTAGGCCAAAGAAAAGCTGTATTATTTGGAGCTATACTACTTGTTTTAGGCCATCTGGGAATGGCAATAGAGGGTGAACCTGTAAAAGTTGCTAGTGAACGAAGTGACTCTATCATGAACATGTTTTATCTTTCTTTGGCTTTAATAATTGCCGGTGTAGGTTTTTTAAAAGCAAATATATCTGCTATTGTTGGCGAGTTATATGAAAAAACTGATGAACGCCGTGACGGTGCATTTACAATTTTTTATGTTGGGATAAACCTAGGCGCATTTGGTGGCGCATTGATTGCAGGCGGCTTAGGAGAAACATATGGGTGGAAATATGGTTTTGGACTAGCAGGTATAGGAATGCTCCTTGGTTTGATTGCCTTTGTATGGGGTAAGCCACTGTTAGAAGGAGCTGGTGAGCCTCCAAACCCTTCGGAACTTGCGATTAAAAAATTTATGGGACTATCAACGGAATGGATTATTTATGTTTTAACATTTATTGGTGTGGGTGTTCTTTGGTTTCTAATTAGAGATGAGGGAGCGGTCAAATGGGTTCTTTATTCAACATTTGCAGTAGTATACCTTTATATAATACTTTCTTCTGTTTTAACGCTGCCGCCACATCCTAGAAATAGAATATTTGCAGCATTAATACTGATTTCAGTTCAGGTTCTATTTTGGGCATTATTTGAACAGGCAGGTTCATCACTTTCATTATTTACAGACCGTTCTGTTGACAGAACTATTTTTGGTCAAGAGATTAAGACCTCTGTTTTTCAGTCTCTGAACGCCATGTATATAGTTCTTTTAGGTCCTTTATTTGCTGCTCTTTGGGTTTGGTTAGGCAAAAGAAATTTAGACCCATCAGCCCCAGCTAAATTTGGTTTAGGTATAATTCAGCTTGGTTTAGGGTTTCTTGTTCTAGTTTGGGGTGCAAATGCTGCTGGCTCTGAAATGACACCGGTAATTTTTATTTTCTTAATCTATCTTCTACATACCACTGGAGAATTATGTTTATCGCCAGTAGGTTTATCTGCAATGACAAGGCTATCCGTTCCTAAAATGGTAGGATTGATTATGGGAGCTTGGTTCTTGGCTTCTGGGTTCGGTAATTTTGCCGCTGCTCAAATTGCAAAATTAACAACCGCTGATGGAGGTGGCGCGGATCAAGTGATATTAGTTTATTCGAGTGTTGGTAAACTTGCCGTAGGTGTTGGTATCTTACTGATCTTAATCTCACCATTTATTAAAAAGATGATGCATCTTGATACAATTGCAACAGATAATGAATAATAGAATTATCATATAATTTTATAAGACAGCTAAAATTATATATTCCGCATAACTTTACTTGCAGGCATTAGCTATAAGCATTTACGGTTTCCGCGAAATAAGAGAGCTTGGGATTAGAGCGCGTGGAGAGCAAAATTAGGCTTACGTTGACTCCGTTTTTGATAATGATGTTGCCGACATCTTAAGTGCTTGTAAAACGGATGCAAAAATATAATTGGATAACTTGAGAACGTGATAGCTTGTGAAACAAAAAGGCAGTTCTATAACCCTTATTCATGATGTAGTCGTCTCGTCCTAAAAAACTGCTTAACTTAAGGTATGCGTAACGATTGCAGTTACAAGATGATAGAGGAACTCTTGAACATACCGATTTGTGTGTCAGTATGATTATTCAAATAACTTTGATACAGACTCATCATTAGCGATGCGGCGAATGGCTTCGCCTAAAAGAGTTGCTATCGAAACTTCTCTGATTTTTCTGCAATCTTTTACCTTTTGAGACTGGGCAATAGAATCTGTTATTACCAATTCTGTTAGCTCAGATTTGTTTATTCTTTCAACAGCGGGGTCGCTTAGTACACCATGAGTAATATATGCTGATACTGAATTTGCACCATGGTCTTTTAGGGCTTTAGCTGCATTACAAAGGGTGCCGCCAGAGTCAATTATATCATCGTATAATATGCATGTTCTGCCTGCTACATCACCTATAATATTCATAACTTCAGACTCGCCAGCTTTTGGTCTTCTTTTATCTACTATTGCTATGTC
>JAQXEH010000063.1 GCA_029250925.1 Hellea sp. | reverse complement strand
CCTCTTGCTTTCTCAAAACCACAGTTAGGACAAATACCTTCAACATACCTGTCAGGTAAGAAACGACCATCAGCATTGGAATACACCTGTTGAGATACACGTTCTTCAATGAGACCCTTTTCTTCAAGAATATTGGCAAAATATTGTGTTAACTTGTGGTTGCTTAAAGATGAGGATCGACCAAAATAGTCATATGATAATTTAAATTCATCTCCTGCTGACTTTTGGGCTTCATGCATGGCATTACAATAAGCCACAGTCTCCTCACCATCTACTTGCGCGGCAAGCTCAGCTGGTGTTCCGTGCTCATCAGTTGCACAAATATATAAAACCTCGTGACCTAAAAGGCGCATTGCACGTGCATAAACATCAGCAGGCAGCATCGAACCTGCTAAGTTGCCAAGATGTTTTACGCCATTTATATATGGGAGCGCAGAAGTTATTAAAATTTTTGACATATTTAACAACTACTAGCGCTACAATGATATCGTGCAAGTGTCGATTTCCTTAAATAGCAAAATTTATAACAATTCGAAAAATAAAATATAAGTTTTTATCCGAAAGAATGTTTATTCTGATATCAAGTTAATATATAATTTTATAGATAACGTATTTTCTATCTTGCAACAGTTTAACTACGAGGCTAAAGAGCCTTCACTTTACTTTAAAGTGCCCCTATAGCTCAGCTGGTAGAGCACCTGATTTGTAATCAGGGGGTCCGCGGTTCAAGTCCGTGTGGGGGCACCATTTTACTCTCTTATATTATCCTATAAAGACTTAAAAACCATTTGATGAAAAAGCCTGTATTTTAGTTGGGGCTTATTATGGCCAGATGCGCATCGATGCCAAATATTAGTTAAGACTAAATACCCCCTAGAGCTTTATTTAGTCTGAAAAAAAGTTGATATCAAACTTCGCTCAAAAGCTCTTTTAAATTAAACGAACTGGTAATTAAGCTCTTTGTATAATCCTGTTTCGGACTTTCAAAAATTTCTTGAGTAACGCCTTCCTCAATAATCTTTCCATTTTTCATGACCATAACATAATCGGCCATCACTTTTATTACTGCCAGGTCATGACTTATGAAAATATAAGATAATGAGAACTCACTCTGTAAGGAACGTAAAAGCTCTAGAACCTCTTTCTGTACTGTTCGGTCTAGAGCTGAAGTTGGCTCATCAAGCACCACCACTTTTGGCTGAAGTACCATAGCACGTGCAATTGCTATCCTCTGTCTTTGTCCACCTGAAAATTCATGTGGAAACCGATTGCGGACAGAGGGGTCAAGACCAACCTTTTCTAAGGTGGTAAGAGAAAGGTCTTGCCTCTCTACTCTAGTCAACTCAGGTTTATGGGTCTGAAGGCCCTCTTCAACAATATTTAAGACTGTCATACGAGGTGAGAGAGAACCATAAGGATCCTGAAAGACCATCTGTAATTCTTCACGCAGGGGTTTGAGCGACTTTAGAGAAACTGAGTCAATATTATTTCCCAAATAAACAATCTTACCAGTACTTTCTGTTAATCTTAACAGCGCACGTCCAAGTGTCGATTTTCCAGAACCGCTCTCTCCAACAAGGCCTATAGTTTGACCTTTATGCAATCTAAGGCTTGTGTCTTTAACAGCGTGAAAACGTGTATCTTTTTGTAAAAACCTTGGAGCTTGTCCATACACTACATCCATGGCCTCAGCTTCTAAAACAATCTCCCGTGCCTTTTCGACTGGCGGCTTAGCACCTTCAGGTTCTGCATCAAGAAGCGTCCTTGTATACTCGGTTTTAGGAGTTTTAAATATAGCTTCGGTTGAACCAAATTCTTTTACTTCGCCGCTTTGCATAACATAAACTCGTTCTGCAAATGCCTCAACAATACCTAGGTCATGGGTAATGAAAATAATACTCATGCCGCGTTGTTTGTTGAGCTCGGCAAGTAATTTAAGAATTTCAGCCTGAGTTGTAACATCTAGCGCCGTTGTGGGCTCATCTGCAATTAGTATATCTGGATCATTAGCAAGAGCTAGCGCGATCATAATACGTTGACGCTGTCCACCCGACATCTCATTTGGGAAAGATTTGAATCTTCGCTCCGGATCAGGTATTTGCACTTGGCGCATCAATTCTAGCGCGCGTTTTTTTGCTTCGCCTTTACTTAGTCCTTGATGTGTACGAAGAGGCTCCATGATCTGCTCACCCACGCGGTATAGTGGGTCTAGTGAGGTCATAGGTTCTTGGAAAATTATAGAAATTTTTGATCCACGTATAGCGTTCAACTCTTTTCTAGGTAGGCATAAAATATCCTGATCCTCAAAAAGGATTTGACCACTTGCTTGACCATTAGACGCCAAAATTCCCAAAATTGACATAGCGATTTGGCTTTTACCTGAACCGCTTTCACCAACAATGGCAACGATTTCGCCAGAAGTGATGGTCATAGAGACGCCCTTGACAGCATGTACCTCGCCGTCAGGTGTAGAAAAATCAACAACTAAATTCTGAATATCGAGCGCAGCTTTTTGCATAGACATACTATCGATCCTTAGGGTCTAAAGCATCGCGCAGACCGTCGCCAAGAAAATTGAGCGCAAAGAGTAAAATTGACATTGTTAAGGCAGGAAAAAGGAGTAGGTAAGGATCATTACGCATATATCTTGCGCCTTCGGCAATCAAAACCCCAAGTGATGTTAAAGGTTCTTGAACACCCAATCCCAAAAAGCTTAAGAAACTCTCAAGCAAAATGACCTTAGGTATAAGAAGTGTCATGTAAACGACAACTGTGCCAGCTAGGTTTGGGATAATGTGACGCTTAATTATATTACCTTGAGACACTCCAAGAGCCTCAGACGCTTGCACAAACTCTTGTTGTTTCAACTGCAACGTCTGACCACGAACAATCCTTGCCATATCTAACCATTGAATACAGCCAACAGCAATAAATATAAGAAAAATATTATTCCCAAAAAATACGACCAAAAGAATAACAAAAAATACAAAAGGCAATGAGTACATCAAATCAACAAACCGCATCATCAAATTGTCTATATTACCGCCAATAAAACCTGATACAGCTCCGTAAGTTACGCCAATAATCAATGCAACTCCTGTTGCAAGTGCGCCAACCATAAGAGAAATCCGCAGTGAAATAAGAATTCGCGTGAGCAAATCACGACCGTTCTGATCTGTCCCCATTAAAAACCGTAAAGGTTTAATATCAGCTGATATAACTCCGCGCTGAGGGTCAGCTTCTGATATTTCAAGGCTAACATTTTTAAAAATATCAGCCCGCAGTAGATATCGAGTAATACGAGGATCAAGTGGCTCTTGCTTACGGTTAACAATGATAATCTTCAGGTTATTTTTTGAAATATTTATATCTTCCATATCTACTCGCGCACGGCTCAAAGCGCGCTCTGTGATAGGAGTAATTTGTTCCTGTTTTGGATAAGCGCCAATCGAAGGTTTTTCTCCGACAAAATGATTGTAGACCTCATCATAGGAGTGTGTGGATACCGAAGGACCAATAATTGCAGCGAGGGTCATTCCAATAATTACCCAAAGAGATACCATCGCGGCGCGGTTACGTTTAAGGCGAAGCAAGGCTGTATCAAGAAGCGAACGCCCTTTTACAGCACCCTCGGATGGACTGTTATCATGGGTTAATACCGTATCAGTCATAACGCACCCGTGGATCTAGAACAGTGTAAAGTAAATCGACAATTAGATTAAAAACTAAAACAAGTGTTGCAACGATTATGACAGTACCCATCACCATCGTATAATCACGGTTCAGAGCGCTAGTGACGAAATAACGGCCAATACCTGGTAAGTTAAATATTTGTTCAATAACAATTGATCCCGTCATCAATGCCGCTGCAGCTGGTCCTAGATAACTCAAGACAGGCAATAAAGCTGATCTCATGGCGTGCTTGCCGACAACATGGGTCATGGGCAAACCATAGGCGCGAGCCGTACGGATATGGTCAGATTTTAAAGCCTCCAACATACTGCCACGCATTAAGCGAGTCACGATAGCGATTTGTGGTAAAGCAAGTGAAATAACAGGAAGAACCATCTGCGATGGACTACCCCAACCCGTTGCCGGTAGTATGCTAAATGTCAGGGCAAAAATAAGCGTCAGAATTGGGGCGATTACATAATTTGGCGTTGTAATGCCAAAGGTCGCAAAGGTAACAATAAAAACATCTGTTTTTTTATTTTGATTGAGAGCAGCAATACTTCCCAGAAAAACCCCAATGATAAGCGCTAGTAATAGAGCTGTGCCCCCAAGCGTTATAGAAATCGGCAAACCTTCGGCTAAAACCTCATGAACTCGCTTGTCACGGTATACAAATGAAGGCCCCATATCACCCTGCAACAAATTACTAATATAGATGAAGTATTGTTCGATTAGTGGTTTATTTAACCCATAGCTGGCCTGTATGTTTTCTAGAACAGCAGGAGCCAAGGGGCGTTCTTCATCAAACGGACCGCCAGGCGCAATTCTCATCAGAAAAAAGGTCAGAGTTATGATAGCGAACAAAGTTGGGATTATTGTTAAAATACGTTTAAAAGCATAGTTTAGCATTTAACTATCCTGACTTTTTAAAAGATAAAAACCTAGTCGGGTTTTTATTCATAACATTACTCTGCCAATTCTCAATTTCAGGAGAGACTAATGTAAAGGAAGAATAATAAAATATAGGAAGAAAAGGCGTAGCACTCATAATCATTTTCTCAGCTTGTTGTAAAATTTTGGCTCGCTTACTTAGATCAAGCTCATTAGATGCCTTGTCCATCAAAGAGTCATATTCTGGATTATTGTAACGGGCATAATTAAATCCCGTATTATCGGATTCTAACAAAAAAAGAAAATTATATGGATCAGAATAATCTCCAATCCATCCTGCGCGTGCAACCTGAACCTCCCCTAGATCTCTTAAATAAGCGTAATGAGCAGCTGCGTCTCTAATCTTATAAGTAATCTTAATGCCAATTTCCGACCACATATCAGCGATAGCCGTTGCTGTATTTTTGTGGTTCTCTCCGCTGTTATACATAAGCTCTACAGTGACGGGGCTATCTTTACTGATACCTTTACGCGCCATGATCGCTATGGCCTCATCCTCACGGTCCAGCATGGACATGTTAAAGTAGTCTGTTTCAGGAGAGCCCAATGGATAATTGTTAATACCTAATGGAACAAGACTCTGCGCCGGTATCATCCCAGGCCAAATTTCTTCAGAAAGAAATTCACGGTCTATAACCATACTCATTGCACGGCGAATTTCAGGGTCCGATAGAAACTCGTCAGTCGTATTTAAAGCATAATAGTAGGTTCCCAAGTAAGGAACTATGCGCAAAGAGTCCTCATAAACTCTCAATCTTTCTAGATCCTGTGCAGGAAGGTCAGAGCAAACATGAACCTCTCCTGCCTCCCAAGCTCTAACACAGGTCGAACGGTCTTCAAATGGAATAAAATGTAATTCTTCTATTGAAACATTTTCAGCGTCATAAAAATACTCATTTTTAGTCATAACAATCCGGCTGTTAAGCGTGTATGAATCTAATACGTATGCACCGTTTGTAACCAAATTTCCGGGTTTAACAAATTGGTCTCCCAAAGTTTCCACTGACTTTTGATGAAGCGGCTTACCTGTCTGGTGGGTGAGTTGTTCTAAAAAATAAGGTGTCGCTTGCTCAAGTTGAATTACTAGTATTTTATCATTCACCGCTCTCACGCCTAGCTCAGGCACACTTAATTGACCTAAATTAACTTTCTCAGCATTTTTAATAGGGTATAAAAGTGTAGCATATTTTGCCGCTGTTAATGGATCCATAAGACGTTGGTAAGCAAATACAAAATCATGAGCAGTTACAGAGTCGCCATTGGACCACAATGCATCATCTCGAAGGTAAAAGGTGTATGTCAAACCATCAGGTGAGATATCCCAACGCTCAGCAGTGCCAGGAATAACTTTTGCATCTTCAGAAAAGTCAACCAATCCCGAATAAAGGTCATCCATCAATCGACCCTCTGAAGTTGTAGAGGTTCCATGATGGTCTAGAGTTTCTGGATCACCATCATTTCCGCGATAAAAAATCTGGGCGCTAGCTATTGAAAACCAAAAACTAGAGAAAACAAGGAAAGTAATGAAATAGCTTAGTCTCAATTTACAACCTCTAATAATTCAGCGAAAAGTGCAGGCTTATTTAAAGTTTTTACGTTTGGACTAAATTTCTTAGAGGGTCAAATGTTATAATATAAAAATATTTGATTAAGTAATAACTACGCATAGTTGACTAATCTAACAGGACGCCCAGGAGCTATTTCCTCAACTGCTTTAATAATTCCCTGAGCATCAATACCATAATACCTGTAAAGCTCAGATATTGTCCCTGTCTGTCCAAAACATTCAACACCAAGCGCGCG
>JAQXEH010000017.1 GCA_029250925.1 Hellea sp. | reverse complement strand
CTTGATAATTCTTAAATAAATTATTTTTTTGGTTTGGCCGCTGCTTTTACTTTAGGCTTGGCCGCTGCTTTTGCTTTAGGCTTGGCCGCTGCTTTTGCTTTAGGTTTGGCCGCTACTTTTGCTTTAGGCTTGGCCGCTGCTTTTGCTTTAGGCTTGGCCGCTGCTTTTGCTTTAGGGGATGATTTTTCAGACAGACGCTCTTCAAGGTACTTCACACGAGCCGCTAGGTATCTATTTCTCCACTCAAGAGCATATGTTTCATCAGTGTCTGCTGCATCTAAGGTATCATTTTTTGAAGTATCTCTTTTAACACTCTGATCAGGCTTTGGAGAGAATAATATCTTTCCTAGTATTAGTCCCAAAAGGGCCATGATAACCATAGGCGCGTAACCCAGAAGAGTGTCTAACATTTTGATCTCCAATTTTATTTCAAATTATTAAGTTAATATAATATTCTATTAGTAAGATAATTTTGATTGCTAACCAACAGTTAATATTCAAGAATTCTATTCTAAATATCAACTCTGTGCTGCGCATCAGTATATTCAGCTTTGAAAATATCGATTATCTCTTGCATTGATGGAGCATTATGTACTGAACCAACACCCTGTCCAGCGCCCCATATGTCTTTCCAAGCCTTAGCATCCGTATTACCACTAGACCCAAAATTCATTGAAGATTTATCTGCAGTTGGCAAATTAGCTGGATCCAAACCGGCCTTTTCGATAGAGCCTTTTAAATAATTACCATGTACTCCAGTAAATAAACTTGAATAAACTATATCCTCACCTGAGCTATCTATGATTTCTTGTTTATAACCATCTACCGCATTTGCCTCTTTAGAAGCTATAAACCGAGTCCCTATATATGCCAGATCAGCTCCTATAGCTAAAGCACCTGCGACTGACCCTCCCGTAGATATCGAACCTGATAAAAGCAACGGCCCATCATGAAACTGGCGTATTTCAGGGATTAAAGCAAAAGGCGACAAACGACCTGCGTGCCCCCCTGCCCCAGAACAAACAGCTATTAAACCATCAGCACCCATTGATAGAGCTTTTTTAGAATGACGAATATTTACCACATCATGCAGGATGATACCGCCATAACTATGTGTCGAATCATAAACATCCTGATTTGCTTGCAAGCTAGTTATAATAATCGGAACTTCGTGCTTTCTGCAAACTTCATTATCATGATCTAAACGGTTATTAGAAGGGTGACAAATTTGATTCACAGCAAAAGGAGCAACCTTTTTTCCGGGGTTGTCTTTTTGATACTGTTCTAACTCCAACTTTATTCTGACTATCCATTTCTCAAGCTCATCAGCTGGCCTTGCATTTAATGCTGGAAAGGAACCAACTATACCTGCTTTGCATTGAGCAATAACAAGCTCAGGACCTGATACAATGAACATTGGTGCAGCTACAATGGGCATTTCTAAATTTTGCAGTATTGGAGGCAATGACATAAACTATCCTTTAAGAAATTTTGTTATGCAATTAAATGCATATGAGCAGAAGTCCAGAAAAAACTACTCATTAAACAAACTTGTTACTGTTTTAGTCATAGTTTTTACTCCAACAGGAATAGCTATAGTTGAATTTGGTTTAAAAAACGGTGAATGCAACGAGGGCATTTGCCTGCCCTCTTGTCTGGCATTTTCAAATTCAACAGGATCAGCTGCGCCAAGCCAATAAATCAAACCCGGCACCTTTTCAGATGTTCTTCCATAGCGTCCAAAGTCTTCTCCTCCCATGACTGGGGGAGTAGATAAAACATTCTCGTTACCAATTACCTCACTCATAAAATTTATTGCTTTAGATGATAACTTTGGGTCGTTAAATGTTGCCGGTGTATATTCATTTTGTAACTCAACAATTGGCAATTTATCAATTGGCAAACCAGCAACACGTCCCATATTTTCAGCAATTCTTCGAATAGAATTAAGCAACATGTTTCGGGTTTCATCCGAGTATGACCTAACTGTAAGCTGAAGCTTAACTTGCTCGCCGATTATATTATGCTTAGCCCCTCCGTGAATTGAACCCACTGTCACTACAGCAGAGTCTTGAGCATCCACTTCCCGCGCTACTATTGTTTGCAGTGCGAGAACAATTTGCGATGCTAAAACTATAGGGTCTTTTGTTGTTTGCGGGTACGCACCGTGACCGCCTATCCCCTTAACTGTGATATCAACTGAGTCTACATTAGCTAAAGCATAACCTGATGTAATACCAACTGTCCCAGCCGGCATGGCGGAATTAACGTGAAGCGCCAGATTGTATTCAGGCACAGGGAATTTCTCAAATAAACCGTATTTTAACATGTCTTTAGCACCATGACTAATCTCCTCAGCAGGCTGAAGTATCATTATAAGGGTACCGGACCATTTATCTTGGTTGTTTATCATTTCGATGGCAGTCCCAAGAAAAGTTGTCATATGTACATCATGTCCACATGCATGCATAACCGGGTATAAATCTCCAAAACGATCTTTTTTAACTACCTTACTCGCGAAACTTAGACCCGTCGTCTCTAAAACAGGCAGACCATCCATATCCGCTCTCACCATTATAGTTTTTCCTGGGCCATTTTTTAGTACAGAAACAACTCCCGTGCCGCCAAAACCTCTGTGAACTTCAAAGCCTAAATTATCCATTTTATCTGCAAGATAATTTGCAGTTTCATTTTCCATATTCGACAACTCCGGGTTGGCGTGGAGATGTTTGTAAACATCCATAAGGCTTTCTGCTCCTGCAGGCTGGGCCATACAAAAAAATCCGATGAGAGCTAATTTAAAAAAATTCATAATATGCACCTGAGTTGACAATCACTTTAAGGCTTTTAGTTTTACTGTAATATGATTAGTCAGTTAATAATAATTTACAATGAAAAAGGCATTCAATGATAAAAATCCTTACAACCACGCTTACTCTGAGCTTAATGTTTTCTTTAACAATTGGCTGCTCTAAGTTCATTGAAAGTCCTGATGCCGTCTCCTCAGGTGAAATAACAGAACAAGACTTAAGTTTAAGGATTAAAAAATTATCGTCAGATAATTTTGAGGGAAGAGCACCTGGTACACCCGGCGGCATTGCTGCATCGCAATACATAGCTGATGAAATGAACTCAATTGGACTAATACCCATGGGTTCAGATGGATCATACTTTCAATCTGTAGAGTTAACAGCACAAACACTGCTGCCCAACTCTCAAATGAACATAAACTTTGATAGAGAAAGTGTTTTTGATGGAAATGATAAAAAAAATTCAGTTTATTGGACTAAAAGGTTAAATGAAAATGTAGATATAAAAAGCAGTGAAATAGTCTTTGTAGGCTACGGCATTAATGCTCCTGAATATAATTGGAACGATTATTCTGAAATTGAAGTAAAAGGCAAAACGGTCTTAATCCTTATAAATGATCCAGGTTTTGCAACTCAGGACGAAACGCTCTTCAAGGGCAATGCAATGACGTATTATGGTCGGTGGACATATAAATATGAAGAAGCTGCTAGGCAAGGTGCCTCAGCAGCTATTATCATTCATAAAACGGCACCGGCATCTTATGGTTGGCAAGTTGTATCTGGCTCGTGGTCTGGAGAGCAATATGATCTTGTAAGGCCGGATAAAGGGGCATCTAGAACTGCTCTAGAAGGCTGGATGACTTATGGTAAAGCAGAGGAATTACTCTTAAAAGCAGGACTCAAACTCAAGGACTTAGAAGCGGATGCGACAGAAAATAACTTTAAAGCACTATCAATTCCAAGACTGACATTATCTGCCTCTTTGAAACAAAACATTAAAACGACAGTATCAAGGAACGTGGCTGGTGGTGTAATAGGCTCAAAATACCCAGAGGATTTCGTATTATATATGGCTCATTGGGACCATCTTGGTATGAATTTAGAAATTGAGGGCACTGATAAGATTTATAATGGCGCTGTTGATAATGCTACAGGAACCGCGGCTATTATTGAAATAGCAGAGGCATTTAAGACCAGCATGCAGCCAGAAAGATCTGCATTATTTTTAGCTGTTACCGCAGAAGAGTCTGGTCTTTTAGGGTCGGCTTACTATGCCGAGGAACCACTAGTACCTCTCAAAAACACCATAGCTGGTATAAACATCGATGCTATGCTTCCATTAGGAAGAACAAAAGATATGAAAGTTATTGGTTACGGAGCCTCTGAATTAGAAGACTTACTAGAGAGCACTTTAGATCGTAGGAATATGTATATTGTTCCAGATGACAAGCCTGAGGCCGGTTACTACTATCGTTCAGATCACATAAGCTTGGCAAAAAAAGGGGTTCCGATGCTTTACGCTGACCCAGGGAATGAGCATGAGGATTATGGCCTTATATTTGGTGAGGATTTTTCTAATGATTATACTAAAAACCGATACCACAAACCAGCTGATGAATACAATGAGACTTGGGACTTATCTGGCATAAAACAAACTTCTGAAATACTATACGAACTTGGTTATAATTTGGCTAATTCAACCATGTGGCCCAATTGGTACGAAGGAACAGAATTCAGATCTCTTAGAACAAAAATGATGAACTCCGAAAAGTAATATTATGCAAACAATTATCTGCATGAAATGGGGGGATAGATATGGTCCTGAGTTTGTTAATCGTCTATACCATAGCATTCTGCGGCATACTAAAAGGAAAACTAGACTCGTATGTTTTACAGACAACCCTAAGGGTATCGATGCTGACATTATAACAACAAGTATTCCAGATATAAACCTCCCCAAAAACTATATCGAAACTCCATGGCGCAAACTCACTATGTGGAAGTATCCACTTTTAGATCTGAGCGGAGATATTCTTTTTCTCGATCTTGATTTGGTAATAACTGGTAATATTGATGACTTATTTGATTATAAACCAGGAAAATATTGTGTAATTGAAAATTGGACGCAAATTGGGAAAAACATAGGAAATACATCGTGTTTTAGGTTCCCATCGGGTAAATATTCACACATATATGAAAAAATAAATCTTCACCCGCATAAAATCTTAAATAATTATAGAATAGAGCAAGTATATATATCTAAGGTAATACCTAACATGGTATTTTGGCCAAGGGAATGGTGCTTAAGTTTTAAACATAATATAATTCCTAAATGGCCAATAAATTTTTTAAAGAAACCCAAATTACCCAAACATGCACGAATTGTTGCTTTTACAGGAAAGCCGGATCAAGATGAGGCATTGTTAGGAGTTTGGCCCTCTCCATGGTATAAAAAGATCTACAAATACATAAAACCAGCAAGCTGGATTTCAGATTATTGGAAATAATATTATGATAACTATTCATCACCTAAATAATTCACGTTCTCAAAGAATACTCTGGCTCCTTGAAGAGCTAAAAGTAAATTACAATATAAAACACTATCAAAGGGACACCAATACAAACAGAGCACCTGAAGAACTTAAAGCAATACACCCCTTAGGTAAATCTCCAGTTATTGAAGATGGTCAATTAATAATTGCAGAAACTGGGGCAATAATTGAATATTTATTAAGTAAATATGATAAAAATGAATTTTTACCAAAAAAAACAGACAGGTCTTACAACAATTATATTCATTTTTTACATTTTGCAGAAGGGTCTGCAATGCTCCCCCTATTACTTGCACTTTTCACAGGTTTCCTCGGCGAAGCAGGCAAGCCACTGCAGCCTTTGATATCAAGTGAAATAAAAAAAATACTAGATTATTGCGAACAACAACTAACTAAATATGAATATTTTGCAGGTGACAAAATTACGGGAGCCGACATTCAGATGATCTTTCCTTTAGAAGCGGCAAAATCTAAAGGTTTGCTATCTGAATATGATGCCTGTAATGATTATGTTATCAAAATTCACAAAAGAAAAGCATATATTGCAGCAATAGAAGCCGGTGGCGCATACGCTTATGGACCAGAAAATGACTAATTTACTCAAAGTCACCACTGAAACCGATAAGAAGGTAGATATGCATAAAAACCAAGCAAAAAGAGCTGTATTTCACCTAGCATATCCAATGAAAAACAAGGAAGATACGAGACTATTTTATACTAATATTTTAGGGTGCTCGACTGGACGCGAGGCAAAAACATGGATCGATTTCAATTTTTTTGGTAATCAACTTAGCTTTCATTTATCTGAAAACAGCTACTTATCAAATGAACCAACCAACCTTGTAGACGGTAAAGATATACCTGTTCGTCACTTTGGGGCGGTTTTAGAATGGAACGATTGGCACACACTCAAAGACCGTTTAATATCAAAAGATTTAAACTTTATAATTGCGCCTTACATAAGGTTTAAAAACAAAAAGGGCGAACAAGCGACGATGTTTTTTAATGATCCATCAGGCAATGCTATCGAGTTTAAAAGCTTTAAGAATCATTCACAAGTTTTTGAAAAATAGTAATAATTATTTTAAATCCTTAAATTCTCCATTACTATTCATAATGCTCAACTCTCTATTTGATACTGAAAAATGACTTCCCAACAACTCAAGCTGCCCAGAATTTACAGCTTCTTCGACAAATTTATAAGTCATTAAATTTCTCAATGACTGCCTAACTCCCTCAAGCTCCATTTCTATTTGTAACTTTTCCTTGGGTATATCCATCTGAATTAACTTTTCACGGACTTCGTTAAAAACAGAAACCCACTTTCCTACATATCCAGAAGCGTTGTAGCCCATACCATCAAGACAACCCTTGATGCCTCCGCAAGCTTCATGCCCAATAACTATAATAACCTCTACCTTAAGGGCCATCACCGCATACTCGACAGCAGCCAAAGTACCATAAGAACTGCCTGAACTATCAACACTTGGCACAATATTTGCTACGTTTTGGTGTTCAAATATATCACCCGGATTTACATTAAAAATATCTGAAGGATTTACTCTACTATCAGAGCAGCAAATTACCATAATTTTAGGTTTTTGACCATTAATAATGAGATCTTGATATAGACCTCTTTGCAGTTTGGCCTTTCCTGATGTAAACTTTCTATAACCTAAAAGTAATTTTTCTTTATATGTATTCATATTAACGCGAAATCCTTATCATTTTACTGGGCAACAAAGCATAAATTGCGCCATCAGGACCCGGTGTCACATCTCGAACTCTGCCCAAATCTTTGAACAAGATCACCTCGGAAACATAACTTCCATTTTTTACCTTTATTATTCTAGCCGATTGATCAGCTAGAGCCCCCACTAGAAGATGGTCATTCCACTCGGAAAACATTTCACCTTTGTATACTTCCAAGGAGCTGACAGCTATTGAAGGGGTCCAATAGCTTTTTGGCTGTTCCATATCTGGTAAATCAACAAATTCTGTTAGCACAGATCCGTCATAGTTAATTCCATAAGAAACTTTAGGCCATCCATAATTCAAACCAGGCTTAATAACATTTAACTCATCCCCCCCTTTCGGTCCGTGTTCAGTTTCCCAAACAATATTTGAAACTGGGTGCACCACAATACCCTGAGGGTTTCTATTACCATAAGTGTAAATTGATGGGTACATGCTACGACCACCATTAAAAGGATTGCTTTTGGGAACCGAGCCATCAGTTTTTAATCTGTGAATCTTTCCATTAGGCACATTCAGAGATTGAGACATATCCATTACGCCACGATCACCAATACCAAAATACAGATGGTCATTATTATCGAAAGATATTCTGGAGCCGAAATGAAACCCAGTATTCATATAATCTTCAGGCTTAGCTTGAAATAAAACCTCTTCGTTTTTCCAAACTACAATATCTGAACTGTAAGATAACTTTCCTCTAACGATTTTAGTCATTGTTTTTTCTGGAGTATTTTTATCTGCATCAGAAAAACTTAGATAAATCCAGCCATTTTTACTATAATTTGGGTCTAATGCTACATCAAGCAACCCACCCTGCCCTTTATTCGCTACAGCTGGAGTTCCTATTACTTTCTTTTTTGATTCTGGTGTAACTAATAGTAAATTACCCTTTTTCTCTGTTATAAGCGCTACTCCTTCAGCAATAAAACTAACCCCCCAAGGTGCATCCAAATCAACAGCCCAGTCTTCAATTAAAAGCTGTTGCGCTACGATCGAAACTTCATTCACTGGAGAAGGTAATTCTTTTGCAGTAACACTTATTAACGTCAGCAAATAGATAAACAAAAGGAAGATATAATAATTTATCACTTTTATACTATTGAAAGTTTTCACTAATTAAACTCCTTTAAGCAAAAAAAATCTATCCAGCCGCCCTAGCGATACATGCAAAGTCCGCCATATCTAAACTGGCGCCCCCCACAAGTACACCATTAACATTTTCTACTTGTAAGATTTCAGCTGCATTTTTTATGTTAACAGACCCTCCATATAAGATTTTTATATCAAGTCCTATAATTTTTCTAATCTCATAATGCATATTTCTAATATCATCAATGGAGGCAGTTACACCTGTTCCAATTGCCCAAATTGGCTCATAGGCTATAATAAAATCTTTATTTAAAGTAGCAATTGATCTTTTAATTTGTTCTGAAACAAACTTATGAGCTTGACCAGATTTTCTAATTTCTAAATTCTCACCAACACAGACTATTGGAGTCAAATCCTCTTCAAAAACTTTAATTGCTTTAAGAGAAACGTCTTCATTGGTTTCCCCCATAGCCCTTCTTTCTGAATGACCTAAAATAACAAACTTGACGTCAAAATTTTTCAACATACCAGCACTTATTTCTCCAGTGTAAGCACCTTTATCAAGATAGTGGCAATTTTGAGAACCTAATTGGATATTAGCATCCCTACACAAATCCATCATTCCAGGAATTAATAATGAAGGAGGGCATAGAACAATATCAAGGTGATCGCGAGCATGTGATGGATAGATCTCATCAAATTTCATTGGCTTATTTGAGCACGCAGGCTCACCATTCATTTTCCAATTACCCACAATTAATTTTTTCATAATTAATCCTTCGTATTTTTTATAATAATGCCAACATAAAAACGATATAACAAGGTTAATCGCACTTGAATCAAGTCTTCCCCACAGGTAAGTAAATACTGAATTAGATAGGACCTAAACATGACGAAGACTATAGGCGAAAAAATTCGTAACTTTATGGTAGCAATTCTAGTTGGCTTACTAGTTGTGGCATTTGCAGTCTGGGGTGTAAATGACGTATTTACTGCCCGCGCTGGAGACTCAATTGTTACCATCGGAGATTCCGACATAACCTCTCAAGAATTTGCAGAAGCGTTCGAACGTCAATTGCAAACACAAAACAGAGACAATGGAACCTCAATTACGAATGCAGAGGCATTTGCAAGCGGCCTTCACAACCAAGTACTTCAAGAGTTAGTTACTAATGAAATTATCGAAATAGATGCAAACGACTTAGGAGTTGGGGTTAACAGGAGAACTGCAAGAAACGTAGTAAAAGAAATAGCTAACTTTCAAAATGACTTAACGGGTGAGTTTAGTGAAGAAAAAATGGAAAGCTTGCTGTCCCAAAATCGCATCACAAGGAATCAATTTGAAAAAGACATCTATAGCACGCTTCGTAGGCAGCAAACCATTCCAGCAATTATTGGTGGGATTTCCATTCCAGAAATATACTCAACCCAACTTTACAGGTATGTAACTGAACAACGAAAGATAAGTTTTATTAGTATTACACACGCTGATATAATGGATTCAAAGTTGCCAACCGAGACTGAACTAAAAAGCTATATCGACGAATTTAGCTATGCTTACACAGCTCCCGAATACAGGAAAATAACATTACTACGTCTTGAACCCTTCGACATAACTCCAGATATGAAAGTTTCTGAGGATGAAATTTTAGCCGCGTTTCAATACAAAATAGACCTTGGCGAGTTAGGAGCACCAGAAAAAAGAACGGTTATTCAGATTACTGCCCTTGATGAAAACTCAGCAAAAAAAGCAGCTGATATGCTATCTTCAGGCCAAGATCCAAATTCTGTGGCCAGCACTCTCGGTTTGATACAGCCTGAAATCTACACAAATGTAGTTAAAGATGAAATATTAGATCCAATTACAGCCGAAGAATCATTCACGATGAAAGAAACAGAATCTAAATCAATACTTGGTAGTTTAGGAAATTGGTACGCTATTAGTGTCTCATCAATATCACCAGCTGAGTCACCCAACTATGAGTTGCAAAAAGAAGCTCTTCGTCAAACACTTCTGACTGAAAAAGCACAAGAGGAAATATATGATATAACCGGTACAATAGAGGACTTAATGACAGATGGTTTAACCTTAGAGGAAATATCTGATGCTATTAACTGGCCTCTTTCATATTATGACTACATTGACAGATCAGGATCAGATCAAACCGGTATAAAAATGAATGGCTTTGAGGCAATACCTGGTATTGCTTCTGATGAAAGCATCCTAGAGGAAACTTTTATTGCCGACTTAGGCTTTGAAACTGATCTCTTTGAAACTCGGAATGGTGGATACGCAAGTGTTAGAGTTGATGAAATTATAGACAGTCAAAGAATGCCTTATGAAGAAGTAAAGTATTCAGCAACTCAAGCATGGAAACAGTCGCAAAAGAATAATCTTCTCAACTCACTGGCGACTAAAATTGTAAAAGACATCAATGAGGGTGCAACTTTGAAAGAAGCAGTATTAGATCTCAAAAATAAATCTATCACAGAACAAGTAATTGTCAGAGGACAACCACCACAAAATTTAGGCAATAACATTATTGCAGATATTTTTAATTCTAATATTGGGGCAATCGTTCAAGGCGAAGCTCCTAAAATTAATACTAGACAAATTGCTATTCTAGAGGAAGTACTATCAAGTGAAGAGTTTCCGACAGGTGAAATACTTAAAATAATTCAAGAGCGATCATCTCAAGAGATAAGTAATGACCTTCAGAACGCTTACCAGCAAGCTATTTTGAAGGATAAAACTTTGAGTGAATACCCAGAAAAAGTTAAATTAGTTTTGGGTATTCCAGAAGAGTAAAGATGACATATCAAATTACTCCAACTCCTGAAGATTTCAATCCTTCAAAACCTCAGCTAGTATATGCCAGAATTATAAATGACATAGACACCCCTGTATCAGCTTTCTTAAAAATCGCGGAAAATAAACCTTACGCTTTTCTATTTGAGTCAGTTCAAGGCGGAGAGATTAGAGGAAGATACTCTTTTTTAGGATTTTCGCCTGATATTATATGGAAATCCTATGGAGATATAAGTGAAATATCGAGAGATGGTGGCAAATTCGAACAATCGAAAAAAAAGCCTCTGGAATCCCTGAGGTCTTTACAGGAAGAAAGTTCCTTTGTTTTACCAAAAGGAATACCCCCCATGGCAGCTGGATTGTTTGGCTATCTAGGCTATGATCTAATACGCCAGGTAGAAAATTTACCTGCTAACTCAAAAGACCCTATCAATACACCAGATGCTATTATGGTAAGGCCGTCATTAGTCGCAATTTTTGACTCCATAGCACAAGAAATTATTATCGCCTCTCCTGTTTATGCCTCAGGAAGTTATGACAGTGCTGTTAACAAAATTCACGAGGTAGTAAAAGAACTAAACAAACCTATAAATAACAATATTAATCAAAATTCAGACATTCAAGGCATAATTCCAAAGATGGGTACATCCCTAAAACAATTCACCGATAGGGTTAATAAAGCAAAAAACTATATATTATCAGGTGACGTTTTTCAGGTTGTTATTGGTCAAAGGTTTTCTGCTCCGTTTAAACACAAAGATTTTTCTCTGTATCGGTCCCTAAGGAGACTAAACCCCTCACCATTTATGTACTTTTTAAATTTTGATGATCATAGTGTTGTTGGCTCCAGCCCGGAAATATTAGTTCGGCTTAGGAATAAAAAAATAACTATTAGACCTATAGCGGGAACTCGGCCTCGAGGTAAAACTGAAAGTGAGGACCTTCAAAATGAACAAGACCTACTTAACGATCCGAAAGAATGCTCTGAGCACCTTATGCTCTTAGATTTAGGTAGAAATGATGTTGGACGGGTAGCAAAGCCAGGCACTGTGGAAGTCACTGAAAAATTCATAGTAGAAAGATACAGTCACGTCATGCACATAGTGTCTAATGTTGAGGGAGAAATACTAGATGGCTGTGACGCAATTACTGCATTATTTGCCGGTTTTCCTGCAGGAACGGTATCGGGAGCACCTAAAGTAAGGGCAATGGAAATAATAAATGAGTTAGAAGATGAAAAACGTGGTATTTACGCAGGTGCAATTGGATATATTGGATCAAATGGGGACATGGACACTGCAATTGCCTTAAGAACAGGAATTATTAAAGATAAGATACTACACGTAAGGGCAGGAGCTGGAATAGTCATAGACTCTAAACCAAAATTAGAATTTGAAGAAACTCTACATAAATCTGCAGCTTTGTTCAAAGCAGCAGAACAAAGTGTTAAATTTAATTAGGATTAAATGTGCTACTGGTTATAGATAATTACGATAGTTTTACGTATAATTTAGTTCATTATGCTCAAGAACTTGGTGCGCAAACAAAAGTAGTTCGCAATGATGAAATTAGTGTTTCTGATGCGATATCAATCGGAGCGTCTGGCATTCTACTTTCACCAGGGCCGTGTACACCAAATGAAGCAGGAATATGTCTTGATTTAATCACTCAAGCGCCCAAGGATTTACCGATACTCGGAATTTGCTTAGGTCACCAAACTATAGGACAAGCTTTAGGGGGCAAAGTTATTCAAGCAAAACAAATCATGCATGGCAAAACATCAACCATTCACCATGACAATTCTGGCTTATTTAAAGATATACACGGACCATTTAAAGCAACCAGATATCACAGTTTGTCTATAGATCGTGAAACACTTCCTGATTGCTTAGAAGTAAATGCTTGGGTTGATGATCAAGAAATTATGTCTATTAATCATAAAACCAGACCTATATATGGCCTCCAATTTCACCCTGAGTCTATAGCATCAGAAAATGGCCATGAGTTAATCAATCAATTTTTAAAAATTTCCGGTATACGTTGACTAATTTTGAACAAAATATGCGCTCTATTTTATTGGGTAAAAAAAGTGAAACAGAGATTGTTACTTTTTTGGAAGATATAAATCAGTCAGGTCTGACTGCTGAGCAAGTCAAAATAGGTGTTGATATAATGAGAGAAAACATGGCTGGTATCAAAATACCAGATGCCATGGATATCGTAGGAACTGGAGGTACAGGTCTTAAAACTTTATCAATTTCAACGGCTGTCGCTATAGTTTCAGCTAGTGCAGGTGCAAGAGTAGCAAAGCATGGAAACCGTGCGGCCAGCTCTTTAACTGGGACTGCCGATACGCTTTCTTATCTAGGAGTCAACTTAAACGTAAAACCTGAGAAAATAATTGAATGTGTTGAAAAGTGCGGTGTAGGCTTTCTTTTCGCACCAAACCATCATCCCGCAATGCGTTTTGTTGCGTCCGCACGCAAAGTAATAGGGAAAAGGACCATATTTAATTTATTAGGACCAATGAGCAATCCTGCAAGAACAAAAAAAATGCTAGTCGGCGTATGCGACGATGATTGGAGGAGGTTAATGTCTGAAGCATTTAACAGACTGAATGCTCAGCATGTTTGGGTAGTTCACGGCCAAGATGGTTTAGATGAGATTACTACGACAGGACTCACTAATGTTTCTGAAGTAAAGGACGGGGAAATACGTAGCTTTACTTTAGACCCAAGAGAATTCGATATAAAAATCGTAGATTTAGATAAATTGAAAGGTGGAAATCCTGATAAAAATGCAGCCTCATTGATGAATTTACTTGATGGCATTAAAGGTCCATACAGAGACATAGTTCGTTTAAATGCTGGAGTAAGTCTTATGATATCAGGTATATCTAACAATATAGAAACTGGAATTAAGATTGCTACTGATTGTATTGATAGTGGAGCAGCAAAAGATACACTTCAAAAACTGGTAACAATCAGTAATGAGTAACACATTGATGGACGCACCGGATGTACTAAAAAAAATAGCAGCATATAAAAAAAATGAAGTTCTATTATTGAAATCCACTACTACAATTGATTTGTTGAGAGATTCAGCAAAAAATATTTCTGCTCCAAAGGGTTTTTTAAGAGCCATAAAAAAAAGTAAGCACCGAGCTGTGATAGCAGAAATTAAAAAAGCAAGCCCTTCAAAAGGGGTTATTTGCAATAACTTTAATCCAATAAAAATAGCTAAGGAATTTGAAAGTGCTGGCGCAACTTGCATGTCAGTATTGACTGATAGACCCGGTTTCCAAGGATCAAATGAAATTTTCAAACAAGTAAGAGAAAACACTAAACTCCCACTTCTTAGAAAAGACTTTATGATCGATCCAATTCAAATAACTGAAAGTCGAGTAATGGGGGCAGATTGCATACTAATAATTATGGCCATGGTTAATGATTTAACAGCCAAACTTCTATTAAATGAGAGTAAAGAAATGGGAATGGATGCTCTTGTTGAGACACATAATGATAGCGAACTTGAGCGAGCAATTAAATTGGGCGCAGATTTAATAGGGATAAATAATCGAGATTTACGTACCTTTCAAACTTCGTTGGCTACGTTTGGAAAATTATCTAGTAAAGCCCCAAAAGGCACGACACTAATTGCTGAAAGCGGCATAAATACCAGATCTGATATTAAAAAATTAGAAAAACAAGGAGCCCATGGCTACCTTATTGGAGAGAGCCTAATGAGAGAAAATAATATAAGTATAACATTGAATAACTTTGTAAAATGAAGGGTGCAATAAATTCAGGCTATCATACCAAGCATATAGCTTGGATTGAGTTTTCCAATCCAAAAAAAAGAAATGCTCTCTCATTAAGGATGTGGAAAAATTTACCTCAAGTTATTCAAAAATTAAAAAATGATAAAAATCTAAGGGTTCTCATCGTAAGGGGTGAAGGAGATTCATTTAGCGCAGGTGGGGATATTTCTGAGTTTAAAGCTGTCTTCGCCACCCCTAATTCATCGTATGATTTTAGCAAATCTATTAATAAAGCATTTAATGCTCTGGTGCACTTTCCTAGACCCACAATAGCTATGATTAAAGGGGGAGCTGTAGGCGGTGGTTGTGGTTTAGCTCTTGCTTGTGATATACGCATAGCATCAGAAAATGCTTATCTAGCTGTTACGCCTGCTAAATTAGGCATCATATATCCATTTTCAGAAATAAAAAGACTGGTTGCGACCGTTGGAATTTCTAAGGCTAAAGACATGCTTTTTTCAGCACGAATTATTAAAGCAGATGAAGCTGAAAAGCTTAGCATGTTAGAACATATATTCCCAACCAAAGAACTAGAGATGAAAACTTTAGAGTATGCTACCTTACTGGCAAATAATTCGCCAAATTCACTCATGATAATAAAGGAAATTATAAGCGAAATAGAAAACGGAAAAATAAAAGCAAGTCCCACAATAGATGAAAAAATAAATAGTGCGTTCGATAGTAAGGATTTTCGAAAAGGATATGAAGCTTTTTTAAAAAAACGAAAACCAGTATTTTAAAGGCCATTACAAAATAAAGTAGAAAGCTTGACTTTATTAAGAACATCTGTAGAACAAACTTAAATGTTGCTAGTTTGTTCGAGGTCACAAATGCTTACAAAAAAACAAAAGACACTACTTCTTCTTATTGATAAAAAAATAAAAGAAACTGGTATAACTCCCTCCTATGATGAAATGAAAGACAGTTTAGGGCTAGCCTCTAAGTCAGGAATACACAGATTAATCACTGCACTAGAAGATAGAGGTTTTATTCGTCGCCTACCCAATAAAGCAAGGGCAATAGAAGTTTTAAAAAGTATTCCTCTTTATTCCGAAGATGATCATATTCTGCAGCCAGCTAACGATGAGCACGAAATACCTTTTGTAGGAAAAATAGCTGCTGGCAACCCAATAGCTGCCATAGAAGACAGCTACAGCAAGGTCTCTGTTCCTTCAACTATGGTAGGAGCAAATCATTTTGCTCTTGAAGTTGAAGGAGACTCAATGATTGAAGCAGGAATTCTAGATGGAGATATTGTTGTCATAAAGAAATCATCTACAGCCCGCAATAATCAGATAGTCGTTGCGTTAGTAGATCAAGAAGAAGCTACTTTAAAACGAATTTATGCTTCCGGAAATACAGTTGAATTAATACCCGAAAATAAGAATTACACGACTAAGGTTTTTGGTCCAGACAGAGTTAATGTGCAGGGTATTTTGGTTGGTTTAGTACGTAAATATAATTAAATCATTTAAATTAAATAATAAACTTCAAAGCCAGTTTATTTCCAGAATGGCAATTCAACGTAATAATCCATTAAAATAAGAATTTATTTCTGTTAATTAGCTTTCTCATATGAGATACGCTTACCTTCAAACAACAAAAAATATTTATTAATGTCAGTAAAAAAAATTATAACTCGCTTTGCTCCCTCTCCTACTGGTTTTCTTCATATTGGTGGCGCCAGGACAGCTCTCTTCAATTATTATTTCGCCAAAAGTCTCAACGGGGAATTTCATCTCCGTATTGAGGATACAGACAAGATTAGATCTACTAAAGAAGCAACAAATGCAATCATTGAGGGTTTAAATTGGCTAGAAATCAAACATGATGGGGAAATAGTTTTTCAATCTGCTAATGAAGAACACCATATTAAAGCCGCTCACAAACTTTTAGAAACTCAATTTGCATATAAATGCTACGCATCTACTGAGGAATTGGAGAAGCTTCGTACAGAAGCCTTAAAAACAGGGAAATCATTTAGGAGCCCGTACAGAGACAAAAAGTCAGAGCAAAATAAGCCTTATACTATTCGTTTTCGTGTACCCGATGGAAACACTCAAATAAAAGACCTAGTTCAAGGCAATATAAATTGGGATAATGCAAATTTTGATGATTTTGTTCTTCTGCGCGCAGATGGAACGCCAACTTACATGCTTGCAGTCGTAGTTGATGATCATAACATGAATATTACTCATGTAGTAAGAGGTGATGATCACTTAATTAATGCTGGCCGGCAAGCAATGGTTTATCAAGCTCTAGGTTGGACGATTCCGATCTGGGCGCACTTATCCCTAATACATGGTCCAGATGGAAAGAAACTATCGAAACGTCATGGTGCATTAAGCGTTCAAGAATATAGAGATATGGGGTATTTACCAAGTGGTTTAAAAAACTATCTCTTAAAATTGGGCTGGGCACATGGTAATGATGAACTCTTCTTTGACGAACAAAGCATTACAAAGGTTTTCTCAACGAAAGGAGTCAACTCTGCACCTGCTCGATTGGACTTTGATAAAATGGATTACATCAATGGACAGCATATAATGAGAGAAAATGATGAAACCCTATTAACTTTACTCACCACAATAATAAAAAGTAAAAATGAATACAAATTAAACGATACCTTAAAGAAAAGACTACTAGATGCTATGCCCTCGTTAAAATCTCGTTCAAAAAACTTAATTGACCTTGCCGATCAAGCTGAATATTTGCTTTTATCACGGCCTTTGCATTTTACTGAAAAAAATAAAAAATCTTTTCATAAAAATGGTGCTTTAGAACACCTATCGGCTTTGACTTTCAAACTTAAATGCTTAGAAGAGCCAGAATGGAACAACGATAATATTCAACAGGTAATTGAAAGTTACTTAGAGGTTAAAAATATTGGTTTCGGTAGATTAGGTCAGCCAGTTAGAATGGCGCTTACTGGAGGCAGGCCCTCACCTGACTTATCACTTGTATTATACTACCTTGGTAAAAATGAAACATTACTAAGACTTCAGAATATTACCGATGAATATAAAGACTTAATTGAGGAATAAATGGATAATAAAATAAAAAATACAGGCACCGCAACAATATCTATTGATAATAAAACATTCGAATTGCCCGTGATGCGAGGTTCATTAGGCGCACCAGGAATTGATGTGCGCGCCCTCCATAAATACACAGGTCATTTTACCTTCGACCCTGGGTTCACATCCACATGCTCAACTGAGTCTCAAATAACCTTCATAGATGGTCAAAAAGGAAAACTATTACATCGAGGCTACCCCATAGAGCAACTTGCTGAAAATTCGACTTTTTTAGAAGTAGCATATCTAATGATTAATGGAGAACTTCCAAATATTAATCAAAATGAAAAATTTACCCGTACTATCACCGAACACACAATGCTCCATGACCAAGTAGAACAATTTTTTCATGGTTTTAGGCGTGATAGCCACCCCATGGCAATGATGTGTGGAACAGTTGGGGCTTTATCAGGTTTTTATCATGATGAAGCTCATACAACTGTGGATGAAGCTAGGGACATTGCTATGCATCGTTTAATAGCAAAAATGCCCACAATAGCAGCACGCTGCTACAAATACTCCATTGGTCAACCTCATGTTTATCCAAATAATGAGTTGTCATATGCTGAAAATTTTTTACATATGTGCTTTTCAGTACCAGCTGAAAAATATAAAATAAGTAAGACCATATCTAATGCTATGGATAAAATATTTATATTACATGCTGATCATGAACAAAACGCTTCCACGTCAACTGTAAGGCTTGCTGGGTCATCAGGAGCTAACCCCTATGCATGTATTGCTGCAGGAATTGCTTGCCTTTGGGGACCTAGTCACGGAGGCGCTAACGAAGCTTGTTTAAATATGTTAAGAGAAATAGGTACGGTTGATAGAATCCCAGAATACATAGCAAAAGCAAAAGATAAACAGGACCCATTTAGGCTTATGGGTTTCGGCCATAGAGTTTATAAGAATTTTGACCCTAGGTCTCGAGTATTGCAAAAGGTCGCTCATGATGTGCTGGAAGAACTTGATTTAGATAACCCTATCCTAGCTGTTGCTAAAGAGTTGGAAAAAATCGCCTTAGAGGACGAATACTTTGTAGCAAAAAAATTATATCCAAATGTAGATTTTTATTCTGGAATAGTTCTATCTGCACTAGGTTTTCCTACATCAATGTTCACCGTATTATTTGCATTAGCTCGTACAGTAGGTTGGATATCACAATGGAATGAAATGCTAGAAGATCCGAGTCAAAGAATTGGGCGACCTAGACAATTATATTCTGGGGCAGCGGAAAGAAATTACATCCCAATCAGCAATAGATAAACTAATTATCAATAAAATCTAAGATTTTTTCTGCTGCTAAATTATTTCCTAATTTTCCTTTAGGTCTCATTTTTGCAATTTGATGATATATCTTCTTACTTAACTTTTCGCGTAGTCCATCATTTTGAATGTATAGATTAAGAGCTTTACTTAAAGTATTAGAGTTAACGTCTTTCTGTAAAAACTCAGGCATTAATTCCTCCCCAGCTGAAATATTTACTAACGATATATATTTGGGTTTATATAAAATCTTCGCTATAATAAAAGTAATAGGATTTAATTTGTAGGCAACTACAGTTGGAACACCAGCTAAAGCTAATTGAGTAGTAACTGTACCTGAACATGCAAGAGCGGCTGTACTAATATTAAATACGGATTCTTTAAATTTTTCATCAACGAAAGTTACACTATCTAATCTCTTATCGTTAAGTTTAGCGAGTTCAATATCCTTTATTACTGCTCCAGAAACAGGGCTAATAACTCGCAGGTTAGGCCAGATAGCTATTAATTTAAGAACTGTCTCAATAAAAGGCTCGATAAGATTATTAATTTCAGAGCTTCTACTGCCAAAGCAAATAGCGAGTACTTTGTCGGATGGGCTAATATCAAGATTTTTGTAAGCTATATCTTTTTTTTGAAAAATATTTTTTGTATCAAAAACTGGATTGCCAACATATGTTACACTTAATCCATTAGTTTCAAAATACTGTGACTCAAAATCATGAATTGATAAAAGGTGATCTGTATACCTTGATAAAACCTTGGATCTTTTCTTTCTCATAGCCCAAACTTGAGGAGCTATATATTTTACTATTTTACCTTTATAGCCAGATTTTTTAAGTTTTTTAGCAACCCTAATCATAAAGCCCCAGCTATCAATTAAAACAACTACATCAGGGCTTGTTAATAAAATATCATTTACTGTATTTTTAATTGATAACATTATCTTGGGATAGGACTTTAGTGGTTCAACGAAACCAACAATTGCAAGGCCTGTAATATCAACTCTACTAATCAATCCTTCAGTTTCCATGAAGGGACCTCCAACTCCTAATAACTTTATAGCAGATGATTTTTTTTTAATATTTTTTATTAGACCCGCACCAACATGATCTGCAGAACTTTCAACAGCTACAATATAAACTGATTTTGTCATTTTTCTCTTGAATTAATGCCAACAACAAACAAGCCCAACTGGTCAGCTAATTTAATTACATTAGTTCGCTCTAAAATAAGAGTCTTACCGCTAATGCCCGCAACACCAGATAACCCAGCTTCAGATGCTCTTTTAATTGTTTCAGGCCCGATAGTAGGTAAGTCAATACGAGTATCTTGAGACGGCTTTACCACTTTTACTAATACACCCTTAGGGTTTTGTATGTCCCCCCTAATTTCCCTGGGTAGTTTAGACACGCGCTCTAACATTAGATCAGTTCCCTCTTGAGCTTCTAAAGCTAAAACAAGACCGTTGCACACTACGACAGATTGCCCAATGTCATAGCTACCAATAATCTGGGCAATTGATATGCCTTTATCTATATCGAGTTTATGCGCATCACTTATAGGCGTAGAATTCAAACTACCTTCAGGTAAAAGTAAATCTTTGCACAGTACTTGAGGTGAGACTATTCCAAACCCCTCTTTTTCAAATAAGTTCATAATATAACGCATCAGTGAGTCGTCACCCCTTTTCGATGCATTAATTAAACCTTTTAAGTGCATGATTCCTTTGAGGTCAGGTTTAAAACTGCTAAAGTCAGGCCGTTTTATTACACCAGCAAAACATACATCGGTTACATTATTATTTTTTAAGATTTTTAGGATTTTTCCGAATTCCGAAGCATGATAAAATTGAGCCTCTGGATATTCAGACTTATTAGCAAAATTCTTTATACCTATTACAAATAATTCGCAGCCGCTTTCTTTTGCCGCGGTAATAATATGTTTGGGTAATTTACCCGCACCAGCTATTAGACCTATATTCAAGATTGTTTCCAAGACGCTGGCATGCATATACGTCTATTTTTTTGACTATTTATAAAATTAACAATTTCCATAACATGTTTATTATTGGAATATGCGCTTTCTGCATCACTTATTCTCTCACTAAAAGTTCCCTCTTGTGCAAATAGCATTCGGTACGCCGACCTTAAATGACTTATAGTTTCTCTAGAATACCCTCTTCTTTTAAGCCCTATTATATTAAGACCTGATAGGTGTGCTTTATTTCCTATAACAGAGCCATATGGTATTACATCCTTAGTAACTGTTGCCATCCCCCCAACGAATGCATGGTTACCTATCCTAGTATGCTGATGAATTGCAGATAGCCCCCCTAATACTACGTGGTTCCCTATTTTTACATTCCCTCCAATCTGAGCACCATTTGATATAATGACATTATCACCCATTTGTCCCTCGTGTGCCAAATGGGTGCCAACCATAAAGTAACAGTCATTGCCTATACGAGTTACAGCTTCACCATAATCCACCCCAGGGTGAATATTCACATTTTCCCGAAAAACACAACGCTCACCAATTTCAATACTTACTGCACCACCTTTATGTTTTATGTCCTGCGGGGGATGCCCCATTGAAACAAAAGGGTATAATTTACAGTCTTTACCAATGCTTGTTGTTCCTGATAAGTTCACCTGGGCAACTAATTCAACATTATTCCCCAGTTTCACATCAGGACCAACTATGCAAAAAGGACCAATGGAAACACCATCTGCTATAATCGCTTTTTTATCAACATATGATGAAGAATGCACATATGAACTCATTTGTTACTCATTTCAGCTGCAGAAAAAACTAAAGTAGAACATACTTTATTTTGCACTTTAGCAACCCCTTTAAATTTATAAAATGGAAGACGTATTTTTTCTATTTCTACATGTATAGTAATTTTTTCTCCTGGTAAAACTGAATGACGAAACTTAACCTTCTCGACTGATGAAAAGGCAATAAATTTTCCTTCTGTCAGACCACGTGTTAGTGAAACAAGAAGAGCTCCAGCCTGGGCAACACTCTCAATTATTAACACACCTGGCATGACTGGCATATCTGGAAAATGACCTTTAAAGTAATTCGCTTTGGGGTCGACAAACGACTCTACAACTATTTGATTTTCTTCAAGTGATATAACATTATCAATAAATAGCATCGGATCTCTATGGGGAAGAAAACCCTTAATAAAGTCTCTATTGAGAGGCAGTATATAATTATTACACTCCATGACTATTTTTTAAATTTTTTACCAAATTTACGCTTAGCACTAACAGCCCTCATATGATCTCTTATAGGCATAGCTGGCACTCCACTCCAAACTTCTTTTGCAGGTATATCATTCATAACTCCTGAACCCGCAGCAATGGATGCAAAGTCACCTATATTTATATGGTCAGATAAACCTACCTTACCTCCCATCCTTACACCTTTACCAATAGAACAACTTCCTGAAATTCCAGCTTGTGCAGCAATAACCGTACCAGCCCCAATAGTACAATTATGGCCGATTTGTACAAAGTTATCTAATTTAGTATTGTTATCTAATATTGTATCTCCAATAAAACCGCGGTCAATGCAGGTGTTAGATCCAATAAATACATCATTACCAATTATAACGCGGCCCACATGAGGAATGTTTATGATACCAACTTCATCACTTGATATACCAAACCCCGAACCACCGATCACCGAAGATGCTTTAATATAACATCCAGTACCAACTACAGCACAATTAATAATAGTGTGTGAGCCAATAAATGTATTAGATTTAATATGAACGCCAGGTCCAATCACACAAAATGGAGATATTTCAACACCACTTTCAATAACTGCTCCATCATTAATTATAGCAGTTTCATGGATATTTGAGCTTTCTGATATGGAAGATTTAGAAGCTAGATTTTTATTTTTTCTTAATTTAACAAGTTTATTAATAGAACGCGCAAAGTGTGCTTTAGGTGCTGATGATATTATAGGTATGATGTTCTGAGACTCTATTAATCCAGACAATTCGGGAGTTACAAAACAAGCTGAGGCTGATGCTAAAGGAACTAAACTTGAGTATTTCTTACTACAAAGAAAAGATATTTGCCCCTTGACACTTGAGTCTAATTCAGCCGCAGAGAATATTTTTTCTTCACCACATTTATCATCCAAGAGAAATGAATTAGTTCCTTCAAGAATACACGATAGTTTTAATGGGCCCGAAGAAATATAAAAACGTTCATCAAACATATCCCTAGCTATCCTAAAAAGTGGTTAAAACTTTGTAATAAGGAATTCTAACTGATAAATTTATATAATGCTAGTTTATTGCCTAGGCAGTCTTTCGCGTTTTACTGGTACGGTTTTCAACTGAGAATTTAGGCGTGTAATTACAACATCCGTGACATCAACTGGATCACCATATATTACTAAAGATCTCTCTAAAACAACATCTGCCTCGCGTTCCTTGACTATAAGTTCTAAAATAACACGCAACCTATCTTGAACTTTCTGAATTGCTTTATTCTCAGTAATCTTCATTTCTTGTTGCTTGTACTGAACATCTACAGAGAGCTCTTGCTGCTCTTTTTGAAAGCTTTGCACTTTCGATAGTAACGCTGGATCATTCTGTAAATCCTCTTGGGTCTTACCTTTTAGTTCTTCATTTAAAGACTTTCCCTTGCTTTCCATAGATGAAGTCTTAGCTTGCGTTTCAGCCTGCATAGAACTTCCAATACTAGCAAGTTGTGTAGATATATGTTTTCCAACATCAGAGTCCCTAAGTACTCTTCCTGTATCTACGACTAATATAGTACTTTGGGCGAAAGCTGTAATAGAAAAGACAAAGCTAAAACCAGTGATTAATAAAAAGCGATATATAATTTTAGATACAAACATAATTAAAACCTTGTTCGAGTAGTGAATTGAAAAGACTTACGATCATCATAGTCATATTGTATTAATGGTTTAGTAAAGTCAAAACGTATTGGTCCAAAAGGGCTTTCCCAGAATATAGATAAACCTGACATAGCGCGAACTGATAAACTGTCAATCGTCTTCGTATAAAAACCTTCAGATGTTAATTGATTTCCTGTAATAGGATCAATACCCGTATCAAAAGTTTCATTAGCGTCAAGTAAGCCAACAGTGCCCGCTTCAACAAAAACACTACCCAGTAAGTTAGGTATTCCTACAGGAAAGCTAACCTCGGCAGATGCAATACCAAATGCATTTCCGCCTAAAGAGTTCAATCGCCGAACTATTGCTCCCGTATTAGCGTCATATTGAACAACCCGAGGGCCAATACCGGCATTATCATAACCCCTAAACTCATAGTTACCTTTAAAGTATCGATCATTGATAGAAACGGGATCACCACCCCAACCTCTAATATATCCACCAGAAACTGACGCGCTAGAAATTACATTTTTAAATAAACCTCTGTACGCATTTGCTCTGAAATCACTTCTGAGGTACTGAACGTCACCCCCAACACCTGCAACGTCCTGTGAAAAACGGAAATCAAAGCCCCTTGTTGGTGTGATAGGGTCATTTCTTCTATCCCAGCTAAATGTATAGCCAACAATTGAAGACATTCGACCATTAATTTGATCGCAAAAGCTTAACTGTTGTTGTGATACCGATGAACTAGAACCTTCGGTCGCAGCGCAGCTTGTAGCGTTAACACCTGGAGATTCTATCGATTCAGTACGTAATGAGTACCTAGTTGAAAGAGATGTATAATCTGTTAGAGGAAAAGCCAGCGAAAGCTGGCCTCCAGTTCTCGACTGTCTGAAGTTAGCCTCTTTGAGGAAGTCAATTTCCACGTCAAAAACCTCAACACCAGCGGCTAAATTACGACCCAAAAATCTTGGCTCAGTAAATCTTAGGTCAACCTCACGTCTATTTGAACTTGCACGAATAACAAACCTTAATAACTGTCCCCTGCCTCGTAAATTTCTTTGAGTAATAGACAAATCAACTAAGAAAGCATCTGCTGAAGAAAAGCCTGCGGAAAAAGAGAGCTCTCCAGTAGGCTGTTCTTTAACATCAACTTCAACAATTGCCCTATCAGGAGAGCTTCCCTGTCTTTCTGTTATTTCAACTTCTTCGAAAAATCTAAGTGCCCGAACTCTGTTGCGTGATCTATCCAGCAATATTCGGTTAAAAGCATCACCTTCAACCAATTCTAGTTCACGACGTATAACATAATCTAAAGTAGTGGTATTTCCAACAATATCTATACGTTCAATATAAACTCTAGGACCCTCAACAACATTGAAAACTAAATCAACAGTCTTAGTATCCCTATTACGTTTAATATCTGGCTGAATATCAACAAATGCATAACCAGATGTACCAGCAGCAAAATTCAAAGTATCAATTACATCTTCAACTCTACTAGCGTTATAGATAGTTCCTGGCTTTATAGAAATTAATCTTTCTAGAAAGTCTGAATTTAAATCATCTAATTCAGTTTCAACAGATATGTCTCCCCAAGTGTATTCCAAACCCTCATCAACGGTAAATGTTATATAAAAATCTTCTTGGTCGGGTGTCAATTCAGCTACAGCTGAAACCACACGAAAGTCAGCAAAGCCCCTATCAGTATAGAAAGTCCTGAGCTGCTCTCTGTCGTATTCTAAACGGCCTGGATCATAATTGTCATCTGAGGAAAAAAACTTATACCAAATAGACTCTGCCGTTACTATTTCTTTTCTTAATCGACGATCTGGGAACTCACTGTTACCAATGATGTTAATCCTTTTTACCCCTGTTACTGGTCCCTCAGTTATTTCAAATATTAAATCAACACGGTTTTGAGGCTGCTGAACAACTTTAGGCACTACATTAGCTGCAAATCTGCCTGCTTGTCGATAAAGCTCTATTATCCTTTGCACATCCTCTTGAACACTCGCCCTTGTAAAAATTGATCTTGGCTCAGCTTCTAATTCATCAGTAATTTTTTCTTCTTTTAAGGACTTATTTCCTTCTAATATAACTCTATTTATAATCGGATTCTCTATTACCCGTATTAACAAAATACCTTCAGCATTAGGCAAAATAGCGACATCAGCAAACAAGCCAGTCGCAAACAAAGTTTTGACTGACAGATCAATGCGCTCTTCACTGTAAGGGTCACCAGGTGAAATGAGCAGATAAGAAGCAACTGTATTTGCTTCAACTCTCTGATTTCCTTGAACTTCAATACCCCTTATGATTGTTGGCATTTCAGAACTTAAGGCGGTTGGTTCCTGAGCATATACTTTAGGCACAACTCCAAACATAAGAGCCATCGCTAACCCAAAAAATAAATAGCGAGACGTTAATAGCATAAATTTATTATCCATTACCATAAAAAGCTTACTTAAGAAAAAATACTTGATACATAGCTTATATCATTAAGAGTTAAAACAACGAATAGGGTAAATAATATTGCTAACCCTAGTTGAAACCCCATCTCCTGTTTTTTTTGACTAAGCGGACGACCCGCTATCGCTTCATAGCCATAGTACACCAAATGTCCACCGTCTAACATAGGAATAGGCATTAAATTTGCTACACCTAATGCCACTGAGAGAGAAGCGCCTATTGTTAAAAGCCTTACACTGAGTTCTCTCAGACGAAGAGTGATTGGTATATTTTCATTTACAGCATCCACGGCTACTTTTCCTGAAATAGTAGCTATCTTTATAATTGACCCTAATTGTTTTCCATCTTCTTCACCCTTGATTACTCGTCCAATATAATACCCTGTCATTGAGATAGAACTTACCAGCTCTTTATAGCCATAAGTAATCGCTTCAAAAAAATTATATTCTAATCGGGTAATTACCAGAGGCTCTGATAGACCTATCCCTATTTTTCCTGTTTCGGATATCCCACCAATCAAGTCTTTTTCAAATTTTCGCTCAGGCTTTATAATTAACTCAATTTTAGCTTCATTTCTATAAATTTTTGTTAGAATATCAGTATCGCCTCTTAACGCAATATATCTTCTTAAGTCATTGAAATTACTAACATTTACATTGTCCATTGAAAGTATTTTATCACCAACCAGGAAACCTGCCTTATCAGCAGGACTTCCCTCAAGAACTGTTCCTACAATCGATTCCACTTTGTAAGAACCTAAAGTAAAACTAAGACTTGCAAAAATAGCGATAGCGAGAATAAAATTGAATATTGGTCCTGCTAGGACAACTAACATTCGTTGGAAAACTGGGATTTCAGTAAATAGCGTATCATTGTTTTCAGTGTGGGGTACGACGCCATTTTTTTGATTATCAATTTCAGAAAACTTTACATATCCCCCTAACGGTATTCTTCCAAGAGACCAAATTGTACCATTTTTGGATTTCCATTGGAATATAGGCTTTCCAAAGCCTATTGAAAACTTCTCGACACTTACTTTAAACAACCTTGCTGTCGAATAATGACCAAGCTCATGGAAATATACTAAAAATGTAATGAGCATCAGAAAACTTAATATAAATACGAATATATTTAGCAAGCTAATCATATCAATTTTTTAATATTTTCAGTTGCTATTTTCCTGACTTCATTATCCTTAGAAATAACCTCTTCAATAGTTGACATTTCTATTTTAAAATCAGCACGAGAAGAATATTTTTCTAACACCCTATCGATTAAACGTGTAATATCTAGAAACTCAATTTTATCTTGCAAAAAAGCATCTACAGCTACTTCATTTACTGCATTTATAACACATGGTGCAGTACCGCCAGTTTCAAGAGCAAAGCGAGCCAAATTTAAAGCGGGAAACTTATGTAAATCTGGTTCAAAAAAGCTTAAGTTGTCCGTAGCAGTTAAGTCTAACCTGTCTACGTGAGCATTTATGCGATCTGGCCAAGCCATTGAATAAGCAATTGGAGTGCGCATATCAGGTGAACCTAATTGAGCCAATATGGACCCATCAATATACTCAACCATTGAATGGACTATGGATTGGGGATGAATAATAATATCAATGTCTTTTGATGGTCTGTTAAATAAGTAGCTAGCCTCAATAAGCTCCAAACCTTTATTCATAAGCGTAGCTGAGTCGATTGATATTTTAGCTCCCATGCTCCAGACTGGATGCCGTAAAGCCGACTCTTTAGTTACTGTGCGCATTTCATTCATTGGGGTGCCCCGAAAGGGCCCTCCACTTGCAGTTAAAATTAATCTCCTAACGCCACTAGGCCTTTCAATATCGAGAACCTGAAATATTGCATTATGCTCTGAATCAACAGGCAATAACTTGGATCGTTTCTCCTTTACACGCCGAGTAAATAAGTCACCCGCTGTAACTATGCACTCTTTATTGGCCAAACCAATATTTATCCCCTGGTTTACTGCAGCTAAAGTTGGCTCTAAGCCCGCAGCACCAATGATGGCAGCCATACAAAAGTCAGTTTTGTATGAAGCTGCCTCAATCAAAGACTCAGGGCCAATGCCTATTTTAACATCTAGACCCTTGAGCATTTCCTTAAGAGTATCAGCATTTTTACTATCAGATAAGGCAACATATTTAGCATTAAACTCAATGGCCTGTTCCGCCAACAATTTAGCATTTTGATTGGCTGTTAAAGCAACAACTTCAAACATACCTGTAAGTGATTTCCGAACTATATCTAAGGTACTTTGTCCTATAGAACCAGTGGATCCCAATATCGTAATTCGTTTTGTCATCTTATTTTATATCGGCCAAATATCTGGAGCAATGTAAAGTATTATAACACTACCCAGAACAGCAAACATTAAGCTATCTAAACGATCCAGCAAACCACCATGACCTGGTAATAATTCGCCAGTATCTTTAACTTTTAAAAAACGTTTAATACCGCTTTCAAAAAGATCTCCAACTACAGAAAGCAATACAATCGGAACAGCAAAGGTAAGACTAAATATTATACCCATATTGGCAAAATAACCAGTTAATCCGCCCAGAATTACCCCTAAAGTTAAACCGCTTATGAAACCGGACCAAGTTTTGTTGGGGCTTATAACTGGAGACAGTTTTGGGCCTTTAAAGTAAGATCCGCCTAAATATGCTCCGACATCTGCTCCAATAACTATGAGTATTATATAACACATTTTAATGAAACCCTCAGATGAAAACCCAACTTCAGAGCCTCTCAGGCCGATTAGTGCTATTGACGGCAAGCATATATATATAAACCCCAAACAAGCCCAAAACACTTTATTAAGATTAAAGCGCTCTATGGAAATTAAGAATATACTTAATCCTACACTTATTATAACGAAATTATAATTTTCAAATGCCATGAAGAAGCAAGAAAGAAAAATTCCCACAACTGGTATGCAAATTTCTTTCAATACAGGCCTAGAGTTTAACATTCTAACCCACTCCCAGATCATTCTCGCACTAAAGGTTGATACTAGGATAGCCCAATAAACACCCCCAAAATAAATAGGGAGGATAACTATTCCAGCAAGAATAAGTGCAGTTACACCTCTTAGTCCTGCATTTTTCCATATTGGTTTCTTATCAGAGTTTTTTTTCATATGAACTAAGCTACATCAATATCTACAAGCGAACCATATCTGCGTTGACGGTTTTGATATTCTAAAACTGCCTCCAATAAATGTAACTGATTAAAATCTGGCCAAAGCACATCAGTAAAAACAAATTCTGAGTATACAGTTTGCCATGTTAAAAAATTACTAAGACGTTTCTCTTCACCTGTACGAATTACTAAATCTGGTTCTGGAAGACCTGCGGTGTCCAAGTACGGACTTAGGGCATCTTCGTTCATAGCACAAAAAGTTTCACCCGCATCCAAGGCCTTAGCAACTGCTCTGATTATTTCGTCTCTGCCCCCGTAATTGAAAGCGATATTTAGCTGGAAGGCTTTGTTTGTTTTTGTTGTTGCTTCAACACGGTCAACTAATTGTGACATCGCTGCATTTAACCCTCTTTTAGAGCCTAGGATCCGGATACAAACTCCATTTTTATTCAGTACCTCTAGATCATCTGAAACATATTTTCTTAATAATTTGAACAAGCCAGCTATTTCAGCTTTAGGACGAGCCCAATTTTCAGTCGAAAAGCTGTAAAGCGTTAGACATTTAATGCCCAATTCACTTGAAGATTTCACTATTCTCCTCACAGCTTTAACCCCAGCTTGATGTCCATAGAGCCTTGGCCTTTTACGTGATTGCGCCCAACGTCCGTTTCCATCCATTATAATGGCTACATGATTAGGGATAGATGAAAGGTATAAGTTTTTATTTTTCAATTAAACCTGCATAATTTCATCTGATTTAACATTTAATGCACTATCAATTTCAGCAATCACAGAGTTCGTTGCTGACTGTATATCAGACTCGTGAGCTTTTAATTCGTCTTCACTTATTGCCTTTGAACGTTCTAATTTCTTTACTGTTTCCATAGCATCGCGACGAACATTTCTGACGGCTACTTTAGAATTCTCAGAATAAGATCCAGCTACTTTAACCAGCTCTTTCCGCCTTTCTTCCGTTAAAGGTGGCATAGGAATTCGCAAATTCTGTCCATCAACAATTGGGTTAAGTCCTAAGTTCGACTGACGAATGGCTTTATCAGCAGCTTGCACTAGCGTTTTATCCCAAACATTTACTAAAAGCATGCGAGGTTCGGGCACTGTAACTGAACCCACCTGATTAAGCATCATCTCTGAACCGTATGCATTCACCTTAACACCATCAAGAATGCCTACGCTAGCCCTTCCAGTTCTGAGCCCGCCAAACTCAGACTTCAAAGATGACAAAGCTCCGTCCATTCTTTTACGAAACACTTTTAGGTCAAAATCTTCCATTATGAATTCTCCATCGCACATAAGTTCAATTTAATAAATAATTACTTAAACCAATATCAAGATTTAATTGTAGTACAAGTTCCTAAACCCTGCATAACTAAATCAAAAGAGCCCTTTTCTTTGAGTGAAAAAACTACAATGGGGATATCATTGTCTCTCATCAATGTAATCGCAGCAGAGTCCATAACTCTTAAGTTGTCGGTTAAAACTTTTTGGTAACTCAATTCTTTATATCTAGAAGCATTTTCATTAATATTTGGATCACTATCATAGACGCCGTCAACCTGTGTTCCTTTAACTAAGACATCACAATCCATCTCTGCTGCTCGTAATGCTGCAGCTGTATCAGTTGTAAAGTAAGGATTTCCAGTGCCTGCTGCAAAAATTACCACTCTTCCTTTCTCCATATGGCGAACAGCTCTCCGCCGAATATAACTCTCGCAAACAGTTTGCATAGGAATTGCTGATTGTACTCGTGTATCAACACCAATTTGCTCGAGGGCACTTTGCATGGCAAGAGCGTTCATTACCGTAGCCAACATACCCATGTAATCAGCAGTTGAACGTTCAATACCCCCCGCCGCTGCTGATAATCCTCTAAATATATTTCCAGCACCTATAACTAAGGCTATTTGCAAGCCTTTATCATGAGCTTCTTTCACTTCAGCGGCTATTCGTGACGTCATAGCAATATCTATACCGTATGGCTTATCACCCATAAGGGCCTCGCCCGAAAGCTTTAGTAGCACACGGTTATAACCGTAAACTGTAGCCATAAAAAATCCCCTGCAAATTAAGTATCTGCAGAGGATAATAAGGATTCAAATCAATAGTGCCAGTAGTTTGACTATATTTTATCAAAATAGTTTGTTGTTTTAGGAACTTGCTACAGCTGCTGCCACTTCAGCAGCGAAATTTTCTTCTTTCTTTTCAATTCCCTCACCTAAACTCATTCTGGAAAAAGCAACCATTTTAATATCGGAGTTAATGGACGAGGCTTCATCTTCAATAACTTTGGAAATCGATCGCTCACCATCCATCACAAAAGTCTGAGTTAAAAGAACAGACTCTTTAAAGAATTTTTTCATTCTGCCTTCAACCATCTTATCAACGATGGCCTCTGGCTTTCCAGACTCCAAAGCTTCCGCCTTGAGCATAGCTCTCTCTTTTTCAACAACTGAAGAGTCTAAGTCATCTTCTGAAAGAGCTAAGGGGTTAGTAGCTGCAACGTGCATGGCGATCTTTTTAGCAAGCGCCTCAAGTTTTTCGTTATCTCCAGAACTTTCCAAAGCAACTAACACTCCGATTTTTCCCATCCCATCAATTACTGCATTATGTATATAACCAGCAACAACGCCCTGACTAACTGAAAGCCTAGTCATACGCCTAAAAGACATATTTTCACCTATTTTGCCAACTAGCTTCTTGAACATCTCTGTGACATTAACACCACCTGAAGTGATTGCTGATGCTAGTTCTTCATTGCTATTTACAGTTAACCCCAATTGAGCAACTTCTAATACGGCTGCTTGGAAGCCATCATTTCTAGCCACAAAGTCTGTTTCGGAATTAACCTCCACAAGCGCACCCGTAGAACCACTTATAGCAACAGCAACTAATCCCTCAGCTGCAATTCTTGATGCTTTTTTATCGGCTTTCGCTATTCCTTTGGTTCGCAACCAATCTGCCGCAGCATTTAAATCTCCGTCTGTTTCATTCAACGCTTTTTTACAATCCATCATCCCTGCTGATGTTTTTTCACGAAGTTCTTTTACAAGGGCCGCTGTAATTTGAGCCATGATACATATCTCCTATGGGTAAATATTATTATAGGTCCTAAATTTATCAAATTTAATAAAATAGATAACTAGGACATCTGATTTTATTTATTTTTATTTTCTGTCTCATCAGAAATCATTTCTGAAGCTGGCTCAGCAGAAACTGTTTCAATGGATGCATCAAGCTTAGCGGCTTCAGGGGATGAATTTACTTCTGAAGACCCGGATTCTTCTACCTCCAAAACAGGAGTTTCAGAAGTAATTGCCATCTCAATCGGGTTCTCAGCTGCGCCAATATCTGCCCCCATTTTCTGTTGAGCCTCAGTCATACCATCTAGCACTGCATCAGCCACAAGCTCACAGTATAGCTGAATTGCACGAGCCGCATCATCATTACCAGGTATAGGCATGTCAGCGGAAGCAGGATTTGAGTTTGTATCAAGAATGGCAATGACGGGTATACCCAAACGACGTGCTTCTTTAATAGCAATACCTTCTTTATTAGTATCAATAACAAACATCAGGTCAGGCTTGCCACCCATATCTTTAATGCCACCAAGCGCTTTATCAAGCTTTTCAAGTTCTCGAGTAAGTTTTAAATTCTCTTTTTTAGTGAGACCAGTGTCTTCACCTCCCTCACCCATTAAGGCTTCTAATTCACGTAAACGCGAAATTGAACCAGATATTGTTTGCCAATTTGTTAACATACCGCCTAACCATCTATGGTTGACGTAATATTGCGCACACCTTTTAGCAGCGACAGCAACCGGCTCAGACGCAGCACGCTTCGTTCCAACGAACAATACTCTACCACCTTTCGAAGCTACTTCTCGCACCTGAACAAGTGCTTGGTGCAACAATGGAACTGTTTGAGAAAGATCCATAATATGTATTCCAGAACGGGCACCAAAAATGTATGGTGCCATTTTAGGATTCCATCGATGTGTTTGATGTCCAAAGTGAACTCCAGCTTCTAATAGCTGACGCATTGAAAATTCAGGTAAAGCCATGGATATCTCCTTGTTCCGGTTGGCCTGTGCAGGGTGTGGAGACAGATAGAATTATCTTTCCCACCGGAATGGATTAAATACTATATGTATGAAACCCTCACCTACACGCGATTTTGTGTGTTCTATAATGTTAATTTCAGTGTATGCAAGGCATTATTTAAATAAAATAAACTCAAAAATAGCTATAGATTTTTAATTTTTATTGTCCCTAAAATGATTAAAACTAAATTAAAAATAATAATAATAAAAAGTGAAGGAAGCCCGCCTAAATTTGACAGCATTTTTATACCATCAATCCCAGATAAAGATATCATTATCCATGCTGTAAATCCAATTAGTAAGGACCAAATAAATTTAAGCATTATTTTATAACGCTCGGGATTAACTTGATCAGGTTTTAAACAAAGGTCGGAAATTACATCCATATTTGAGTCAGCAGCAGTCACATAAGATAAAAATGAAACTATGCAAATAATTATCACTAAAAATATTGTAAAAGGTAAAAACTCTAAAACTTTATAAAGAACATGCTCCGGCCCCATAAAATTTAAAACATTATTGAGTAAATTCGGATTATTTCCCTCTAAAACTAAAGTTAAACCTCCAAAAACACTCATCCATATAATCGAGAATAAAGCAGGTATAAATAAATTAACCAGTATATATTGCCTTACTGTATACCCAAGAGATATTTTTCCTAAAAATAAAGCAGCAAGAGGTGCCCAAGCCATCCAATTTGCAAAATAAAAAACAGTCCAATCATTAAGCCAGATCTTGTTATCAAAAGGTTCCATCAACAGTGAACGCGGCAAAAACTCAAAAGAAAAATCTTTTATTGAAGCAAATGAAATATTTAAAATTTTATATGTTGGGCCCGCAATAAATATAAAAACTATAATTATCAAAAATAATTTAATATTTACGTCTGCAAGTAACTTTATTCCTTTATGAAGGCCACTTGCTGAAGAGATAAAAAAAGAAAAAACAATTACAAAAGTTACAACTCCAAGGAAACCTCCATTAGCTTCAAAAGGTAATAACCTTGAAATACCTCCCGATATTGAAAGAATACCAGAACCTAAACTAGCAGAAAGTCCTAATAATAAAGCCAATAGCGCTATACCATCAACTATTTGTGATATCGTTGACGGAACTTGCTTACCCGTTAGAACGCTAATAGGTGCTGAAAGTGAAAACGGTAATTTAAGGTTATAATAAACAAGAGCAAAAGTTAGACCTGGCAAAGTATAAATTGCATAAGGTGTAAATGACCAATGCATATATAATGAAGACATTGAAAACCTAAGGGCCTCATCTGAAGCCGGAACAATACTCGAAATCCCTGTATCATACAAATGGAATAGAGGCTCAGCAGTTCCCCAGAACAAAATCCCAACAGCAAGTGTAGTCGTTAACGTGATAGAGACCCAACTCCAGAAAGGCAATATTGGTTTTGACCCCTTACCTCCTATGACTACAGTACCCAATGGGGATAAAGCAGCCCATATGCATGTGACTAAAAAGAAGAAAGCAGCCAAGCTAAACATGCTGGAAAAGACGTCTAGTATCTTATCATTAACGAAAGTAGTAATACCCAAAAATCTAGTTTCATTAAAAATACTCAAGAAAACAAAGGTTAAAAAAACTATTAATGGCGGCCAAAACACTAAAGGCCTAACTGCTAATTTTTTAATGAAATTTTGGATTATTAACCATTCTTTTTGTTTTAACCACAACACTGAAACACTAATGATATTAAATTATCAAGTATAATTTCAATAATCCATATTAATATAAGCCCTAAAGTTACCGAAATATTTAATCTACCTCGGTCACAAGTTCTACAAAACTATTAGCCTTAATTGCTTTCTGAAAGGCAATATCAATTCCAAAGCTACCACTAAGTCTCCAGTGTCCCTCTCTAGAGCTACTTATAGGAATTAATATATCTATGAAACCTCTGGCCTTAGATGGAGCATCTTTTAGTGATAATAAAACCTTTTCAAATTCATCAAGAACACATAAATCTGCCGACCTAAGTCTAATTTCTAAACCTTTAGCAAGATTCTTCTCTTCTTTGAGTTCAAGTAAATTGATAGTATTTGCAAAAAGCCTGACTTCCCCATCTCTTACTTCGGCTTTTGCTGTAAGCTCTAAAAGTGACCCAGGATCCATTATTGTTCTATTAGAGACTAAAAGATCTTCACCAACTAAAACTTCAAAATCACCTGTAGGATCTGAAATACTCATAAATGCAAATCTTTTGCCTCTTTTACTAACACGCTCTTGACGTTTTCTAACAACACCAGCCAAACGCACTGCTCTTCCGCCAGAATTACAAAAACTTTCTAGATCGATAGCCATAATGGCTTTCTTTCTTTCTAGGGCAGGTAAAAATGCATCTAATGGATGTCCTCCAAGGTAAAATCCGATTGCACTAAGCTCATTATCCAACTGCTCTAAACTAGTCCAAGCAGTTGCATTTGGTAAGTCTGGCTCAACCATAAAGTCAACTTCTCCAGAGAATAAATTAGTTTGCGCACTAGCTTTTTCCTGAGCAGACCTTGAGCCAATTTGTTGCAAAATCAATGAAGATGAAAAAGCTTTTGCACGGTTAGGCTCTAAACAATCAAAAGCTCCCCCACGTGCTAAATTTTCAAAAGCCCTCTTATTGACAATGCGTGTATCAATCCTTCTCGCGAAATCAAATAAATCAATAAAATCTCCACCGTCGCATCTAACTTCGACTACATGGCGCATTGCTTCAACCCCTACATTTTTCAAAGCACCCAAAGCATACAATACTTTTCCATTACTCACATCAAAATCAGCTTTAGATCTATTCACACAAGGTAACTGGACCTCAATTCCCATTCTTTTAGCTTCCTGGAAAAACTGAGCTAATTTATCTAAGTTAGTTATGTCCAAAGACATAATAGATGCAATAAATTCAGTTGGATAAAACGCTTTAAGGTAAGCGGTTTGAAAAGAAATCATAGCATATGCTGCAGCATGTGATTTGTTAAACCCATAACCAGCAAACTCATTAACTAAATCAAAAATTGAATTCGAAAGTTGTTCGTTAATACCATTAGTAGCTGCCCCATCGACAAAACGTGATCTTTGTCTATTCATCTCATCTTGGTCTTTTTTACCCATTGCACGTCTTAATAGATCAGCTTCTCCGAGAGAATAACCAGAGAGAACTTGAGCTATCTGCATGACTTGTTCTTGATATATTATAACTCCATATGTCTCCTTAAGAATATCTGTTAAGCTTTCATGTGGATATTCAATTTTAGATCTTCCATATTTTCGGTCAATATACATAGGGATATTCTTCATCGGACCTGGCCGGTATAAAGAAATTAAGGCAGTTAGCTCCTCGATACTATCTGGCGCCATTTTTCTTAAAACGTCTCGCATTCCAGAGCTTTCAAGTTGAAAAACACCGGCTGAGAGCCCTTCTGATAAAGGCGCATAAGCAGCAGGGGATGACGTATCTAAATTTTCTAAGTCTACATTTATGCCCTGCTTAGATAGGTACTTAACACACCTATCGATGACAGTTAATGTTTTTAACCCTAGGAAATCGAATTTAACCAAGCCAGCCTTTTCTGCCCACTTCATTGTAAATTGAGTAGCAGGCACATCAGATCTAGGGTCGCGGTATAATGGAATCAATTCAGTCAGAGGCCTATCCCCAATAACAACACCAGCCGCATGTGTTGATGCGTTTCGATACAAGCCTTCAAGTTTAAGCGCGGTATCAAGCAACTTTCTCACCGCCGGGTCTTCAGCTCTCGCATCACGTAACCCCTTTTCCATTTGAACCGCTTCGCTTAATGATACAGGATTAGCAGGATTTGAAGGCACAAGCTTCGCTAAACGATCAACTTGGGGTAGCGGCATTTGCATAACTCTACCGACATCTCTAACTACCGCTCTAGCTTGAAGAGTTCCAAATGTAATAATATGAGCTACTTGGTCTTCGCCATACTTTTCTTGAACATATTTAATTACCTCACCACGTCTTTCTTGACAGAAATCTATGTCGAAGTCAGGCATAGAAACTCTTTCTGGGTTTAAAAACCTTTCAAAGAGAAGGCCGTACTTAAGTGGGTCTAAATCGGTAATATCTAAAGCCCATGCAACAACGGATCCAGCTCCGGACCCTCGGCCAGGTCCAACTGGAATCCCTTGCGACTTAGCCCATTTTATAAAATCAGAAACTATTAAAAAATAGCCAGGAAAACCCATTTGACGAATTATCTTAATTTCAAACTCTAATCTTTTAACATAATCACTTTCAGGAGCTGATAATTTAATCTTAGATAATCGACTCCTAAGCCCTTCACGTGCTTGATGGTCAAGGATATCCCCTTCACTAAGGGAACCATCACTAAAACTAGGAAGAATAGGATCGCGCTTTACTGACTTGACTAAGCACATTTTAGAAATATTAATAGTATTTTCAATTGCTTCTGGTATATCCTTGAATAATTCAACCATCTCCTCTGATGATTTAAAGTAATGCTGACGGGTAAGTCTTCTTCTGTCTTTCTCAAGAATATATGAACCCTCCTGCATAGCTAAAAGAGCATCGTGGGGTTCAAAAATATCAGGATTAATAAAGTAAGGTTCATTAGTAGCAACTAATCTTATTCCTTTAGAATAAGCCCAGTTAATTAAATGCTTTTCTGCTATTAGTTCTTCTTTTAATCCGTGTCTTTGCAACTCAATATATAAATTGTTCGAATATATAGCTAATAAGCTATCTAACCATTCTTCTGCTTGATCCAACTGCCCTTGAATAATAAGTTTATTTAAAACCCCTTCTGGGCCTCCAGTAAGAGCGATAAGCCCATCGGAGAAAGATGATAGTTGGGGTGACTTAAAGTGAGGTAAATCATAGGATTCAACATCAAGAAAAGCTGAACTACTCATTTTCATCAGATTTCCGTAGCCAATTTCATTTTTAGCTAAAAGCACTAAGGTTCCATCAACCACTTTATTAAAGTGTCCTATGTTTTTTTCTTTCACAGTGTCAATATTAAGAGTTAGTCCAATAATAGGCTGTATACCCTCTTTTGACATAACTTCTGAAAATTCGAGAGCGCCGCACATATTGTTAGTATCAGTAAGTGCTAGAGCAGGCATACCCATTCTGCGAGACAGTTGTGCTGTCTCTTCGATCTTTAAAGCGCCTTCAAGTAATGAATAAGGAGATCTAGATCTAAGATGAACAAAAACTGGCGATCTTGCCACTTAGCACTCCCTCTGGATGGGAGATTACCCTCCAATAACAATAAACCATAAAGTTGTCGTAACTACAAAACCAGCCATAACCAAGCCATTTATAACATCTAATAGCAACTGTTTCATATAAAATCTCCAATAATTTGTTTACAATGTTATAAAATAATAATGTTCACCTTTTGTTCTTATAGAAATACAGTGGGATGTCAATATCAAATAATCATGGACAGCTGCTAATCTGAGAAGCATTGTGACATCATGAGAACTTATTACAGTAAAACAGCGGCTACCTCGATTATAATCGCAAATATGATAGGAACCGGTGTATTCACATCTATTGGATTCCAACTACTCGATATACAATCTATATTTCTTATACTTTTACTTTGGGCTATTGGCGGCATTGCAGCTCTATGCGGAGCTGCAACATATGCTGAACTTGGCGCAGCCCTTCCCCGATCAGGAGGGGAATATAATTTTTTAGGAAGAATATACCACCCACTTGCTGGCTTTATATCAGGATGGATATCAACTATAATAGGGTTCGCAGCTCCCATAGCTGCAGTTGCTCTGGCGTTCAGTGACTATAGCACAGCAATTATATTCGGATCACAGCCAATTTGGATTAAAAAAATAATAGCATGTCTTTTAGTAATTACCATAACACTAATTCACGTTAAAAACAAAGATATCAGCAGTAAATTTCAAATAGGTTTTACATCCATAAAAATTTTTCTAATTATTGGTTTTTGCTTTTGCGCCTTCACGATCACCCCAGAACCACAATCTATTTCATTTTTACCGCAAAAGGGTGATTTGAATATATTTACAAGTACAGCATTTGGAATTTCGTTAATTTACGTCTCTTATGCTTACACAGGATGGAATGCTGCTGTTTATATAACAAGCGAGCTAGAAAGACCCCAAAAAGATCTTCCAAAGATCCTAATTAGCGGCACAGCTATTGTAATGGCCCTCTACTTACTACTTAATCTTGCCTTCTTATATACTTCACCAATAGCAGAGCTAGAAGGCAAAATAGAGATTGGCTATATCACGGCGACAAATATATTTGGTGCAAATGGGGCTGTTGTTGTCGGAATGATGCTTTGCTTGCTATTAGTTTCAACTATTAGCGCTATGACAATAGCAGGACCCCGGGCTCTACAAGCAATAGGTGAAGACTTCAATTCGCTTGGCTTCTTGTCTAAAGTTAACAAGTCAGATATCCCAAAAAATGCAATTTTTTTTCAATCTATAGTGGCTTTAATATATATCCTCACATCTAGTTTTGAAACAATTATAATTTTTGCGGGAATGATACTTGCTTTAAATAGTTTTCTGGCAATCCTCGGCGTATTTATTTTACGTAAGAAAGAACCTGATTTAAATCGTCCATACAGAACATTTGGCTATCCATTTGTTCCTACTTTTTATTTAATTATAACATTTACCATGATAGTGTTGGCAGCAGTAAATCAGCCCCTTAATGCTTTAGGGAGTGTAGCAATTATTATTGTAGGAATACTTTTTTATAAATACTTCGAAAGTTCAAAAAACATTTAATGAGATGCAAATATTGGGCTCAATTAAACGCTTAAAAAGGAACGGCCTTTCCCTTATGAAAAGTTAAAACTCTATTCATGTAGTTTATAAAATTCATATTATGAGTTGCAACTAATACAGTAACTTTCTCATCAATACTCAAAGCCAATAACTGTTCAAAGACCTTTAGAGAAGTTTCTGGGTCTAGATTACCTGTAGGCTCGTCGGTTAATAAAATCTTAGGTTTATTTGATATAGCGCGAGCAATAGCAACGCGCTGCTGCTCTCCACCTGAAAGCTCGCCAGGCATGTGATAAAATCTGCTTTCTAAGCCCAAGGTCTTGAGCAACCGCATAGCCTCATCTCGCGATTCTTCAATACTTTTCCCCGCTACCATTTGCGGTATTATTACATTATCAAGTGCCGAGAACTCTTTCAGTAAATGATGGAACTGATAAACCATACCTATAGATTCTCTACGTACTAATGTTCGCTTCTTACCACCGAGTTTATTACAATTGAGACCATCAATAATTATTTTCCCTGAAGTAGGTTTTTCCAGCAACCCGATAGAGTGCAATAAAGTCGACTTTCCTGATCCTGAAGGCCCGACTAATCCAACTACTTCGCCTGGATAAATATCAAGCTCTACCCCATCTAGGACTTTCAATACCTTTGAGCCAGTTGAATAGTATTTTTTAAGGTCTCGAACTGCCAAAATTGGATTTATTTTAGTCATAGCGCAATGCGTCCACTGGATCTATGCGTGAGGCAGTCAATGCAGGAAAGAATGTTGCAAGCGCTGATATTAAAAATCCCCAAAATGCAACCCCAAAGACTTCAACCCAGATTACTTTAGAGGGTATTCCCCCTGATAATTGATAGACGTCCTCAGGAAACAACTCGACACCTGTAACGAACTCTAAAGCTGATTGGATGTGATCTACATTTGAACAAAATAATATACCCAACAGAACGCCTGAAAAAGTACCCACAGAGCCTATTGACACTCCAGTCATAAAAAATATTCTCAAAATAGCCGCCCTAGAAACTCCTAAAGTGCGCAGAACGGCTATATCCTTTGATTTATTTTTTACCAACATAATCATAGAGGCCAACACTGGAAAAACAGCAATTATTACTACAACCATAAAGATAAAACGCATTGCTATTTGTTCAGTTCTCAAAGCAGTTGCAGTGGATGCATTACGATCTTTCCAAGATTGAATGAAAACTGGTTTATCAATAATATTTAATATCTCATTTCGTATTTTATCTAATTCATCCGGATTCGACAAACGAATCTGAATCTCTCCAGAATGAAGTCCTTTATTAAACAGCAAGCTAGCTTGATCTATATCCATATAAATATTTGATAAATCAGCCTGGTAGAGTCCTAACTTAAAAATTGCCCCTATAGTATAAGACTTTTTTATTGGCATTGGACCGCTAATGGTTTGCCGCGAGTTAGGAGAGTAAATTACTATGCTATCACCAACTTTAAGTCCAAATGAATTTGCTAACCCCAATCCAATTGTTATCATATTCTCTTGCTTTAAACTGGAGAGAGGTTTTTGAATTGAACCCTCAATAATATTTGACACAACAAGCTCAAAATCTTTTAAATTATCAGGAGAAATACCTATAACCTTAGCTAAACCAAACTGACTATTAGCTTGTATCCCCGTAAAGTTTTGAGTGAACTGAAAAGCACCTTCAATACCCGACAAGGATGATAAATCTTTTTCCAGCAATTCAATATACTGCTTATTCGGCTCAGGGTTTGATGAGGCAACAAACATATGCCCCTCTGAACCTATCGTGAGGTTAATCATCTCATCGCGGAAACCGTTCATAATTGACATTATTATGATCATAGCTGCTATTGCCAACATAATACAGATAAAGGATATTAAAGATATGAGGCCCACACCGCCCTGATTTTTTTTTGAACGAAGGTATCTGAATGATATCTTTCGTTCAATGGCTCCAAAAGGACTATTAGATTGAATTAAGGGTAATATTGTTTCGCCATTATTTCCCATTCAAATTACACTTCATATTCACTTATAATATAGTTTACAGCATCTTCAAAACTTAGTTCCTTTTTCTCCCCAGAAATTCTCACTTTAACTTCAACTATACCGTCTTTTAAACCTCTGGGCCCCACAATAATCTGATATGGCAAACCGATCAAATCCATTCGAGCAAATTTTTGACCTCCCCTATCGTTTTTATCATCATAAAGGGGTTCAATTCCAGATTTTTCAAATATTTCATAGAGCTCTTCACAGACCCTATCAACATCATCATCACCAACTTTTAGGTTAATAATTCCAACTCCAAATGGAGTTACTGATTTTGGCCACACAATTCCATTTTCATCATGACTTGCCTCAATGATACCACCCACCAGCCTTGATACTCCAACGCCATAAGAACCCATCATTACAGGACTAACTCTACCATTGGCTCCCTGCACATTAGCATTCATGGGTTTTGAATACTTATCACCAAACTGAAAAATATGTCCAACCTCGATACCCCTTGCCACCACTTGTTTATCTTTAGGTATCTCATCAAACTTACTCTGGTCATGCATATCATCTGCTCGCGCATAAAAAGATGTTCTGCTATCTACAACTTCTTGCAAATCCTTTTCCATAACAGAACCTGGAGCCTCCATATCAAGTAGGTCTGAATGACAATAAACCTTACTCTCACCTGTTTCAGCTAAAATAAGAAACTCATGTGAAAGGTCCCCACCAATTGGTCCTGTATCAGCTCGCAGTGGAATTGCTTTCAACCCTAGTCTATCGTATGTATTTAAATAGGCCACAAATTGCTTGTTGTAGGAAAGTCGTGCACTCTCCAAATCAACATCAAAACTGTAAGCGTCTTTCATTAGAAATTCACGTCCGCGCATGACCCCAAATCTTGGTCTTCTTTCATCACGAAATTTCCATTGTATGTGATAAAGAGTTTGAGGCAAGTCTTTGTAAGACTTAACATAAGTACGAAACATATCCGTTATCATGTCCTCGTTGGTAGGCCCGTATAGCAACTCTCTATCACCTCTATCCTTAATTCTGAGCATTTCAGGTCCATAAGCATCATACCTACCAGTTTCTTTCCAATGACTCGATGACTGTATGGTAGGCATCAAAATTTCTACTGCCCCTGCTTTATTCTGCTCTTCCCGCACAATTTTTTCTATTTTTTTTAAAACCTTGAATCCAAGAGGAAGCCAGATGTATATCCCAGCGCTATCTTGTTTAACCATCCCAGCCCTAAGCATGTATCTATGAGACGCTATAGTTGCTTCAGAAGGGGTTTCCTTCAATAATGGTAAAAAATAGTTAGATAAACGCATAATGATAATCCGTTATATTAATCGGTTAAAAATCAATTATACTAACGTAAACCAATAAAACCAATGAAATCGATACATTATTGAAATTATTTTTTAGAGAATAAATAACTATATTTAACTTAGTTAAACCACAAATACTTAAGATAACTGCTATTCTTCGGACAACTTATCAATGTTCAAAAAATCTGCTAAAATATCCCAACTTAACAAACCACTGATTATAATAAAGCACACCAATAGCCATATAAAGGTAGCAATAACCGTAGTAATGACGGCTTTCTTCTTTATCTTACTCTCTGCAGGGGCTCCTGGCTCTGATCCATTCACAATCTCACCCTTTTCATTTTGACCCACCACCCCAAAAGGAAGCACAGCAAAAAGTGTTACCCACCAAATAAGAAGATAAACAACAAATAACGAGAATACAGACATAATTACTACCTAATGTGAATTTAAAGGAGTTTCCATTAGCTCAATCAGAACTCCCCCAGAGTCTCCTGGATGCAAAAAAACTACTAAGGTGCCATGAGCGCCAATGCGAGGCTCATTAAGAACTCTCATTCCCTTTTCTTTCATATCATCACTAGCCTTATGTATATCAGCTACCTCGAAACATATATGATGCTGCCCCCCCTTGGGGTTTTTACTAAGAAATTTATGAATTGGGGAGTTTTCACCATATGGTTGAATTAATTCAACTTGACCACTAGGTAAATTAACAAATGAATACGTTACACCTTGAGAAGGCAAGTCAATTGGAGTGGTTATACCTTCAACTCCTAAAATATTTTCATAAAAATCTATAGCCTTGTAAATATCAGGAACAGCTACACCTACATGATTCAAAGGACCTAGAAAACTCTTAGACATGATCATACTACCTTATGCACAATAACTTCGACTTGCGTACGCTTACCAGTTCTATCCTTAACATACCTCTTTATTTTAGAAACTAACTTTTCCTCAACTAAATCCTCATCCCTATAAATTTTAGCACTTAAGCTATTGAAGGTTAATTCAGCCACATCAGAAACTCCATCCAATAAACTCTCAACTAAATTTCCATCATGCCCGGTAGCTATTCCTACTGCACGTGGCTCAGGTCCAGATAGTATATTCCCCTTTACGTTATAAACTAAACTCAAACTTATATAGCCCGAATACGCTATTTTCTTTCTTGCCCTTAAGCCCGCATCATCATCAGACACTATAAATGAACCATCTTGGTGTAGTCGCCCGGAAGTAACAACATCAATAACTTCAACGCTATTTTTAGTAATTTTATACATTTCACCATTTTTTGGTGCCACAGAGTGTTTTACTCCCAAAAGCTTAGATAGTTTAGAGTGTTCGATTAAATGACGTCTTTCACCATGTACGGGAATAGACACTATCGGCTTCACCCACTCATACATCTTTTTTAGTTCTTCACGGCAAGGATGCCCAGAGACATGGATATTTCTCATTTTTTCGGTGACAATTTCAATACCTTTTTCGGCTAGTTTATTTTGCAAGGCATAGATACTCACTTCATTTCCCGGAATAACTTTTGAAGAAAATATAACGACATCCCCTTTATGAAACTTTACATTCCTATGCTCGCTGTTAGCAATTCTGGAAAGTGCAGCACGTGGCTCACCCTGACTACCAGTGCATAGATATAAAACATGTGATGCGGGGATAGCATTGGCTTCATCCTCTGTGATAAATTGATCTACGCCTGATAACATACCAATACTTTTTGCAGCACCTGCCATTCTTTTCATGGAGCGGCCAACTAAACATACTGACCGACCATTTAATTTAGCTGCAATCATTACAGATTCAAGCCTCGCAATATTTGAAGCAAAGGATGCAACTGAAACTCCAACATTTGGATACTCACCTACTAACTTTACTAATTCCTTTCTTACATTTTGTTCACTTCCAGAAAAACCTTCAGAAAACACATTCGTACTATCACAAACCATAGCAAGAACCCCAGATTTACCCAAATGCTTTAAGGACTTTGAGTCTATCGGTTCACCTATTTGCGGATGTTCATCTATTTTCCAATCACCGGTGTGCAATATTGTTCCTAATTCAGTTTTTATGGATAATGCATTTGGCTCAGCGATTGAGTGTGTCATATTAATGAATTCAAAAGCGAAGGGACCTAAGTTGAATTTACTTTTTAATTCAATTGTATTTAATTCTACCAAATCTAACAAATTAAATTCAGACAACCTATCTTTAACAAGATACATAGTGAATGGAGTAGCATAAACTGGACATGCTAATTGAGGCCACAGGCGAGCTAAAGCGCCCATATGATCCTCATGTGCATGTGTCAATATAATACCTAATAAGTTACTTTTAATAGATAAAATAAAGTCAATATTTGGCATAATTATTTCCACACCGGGAGTATCTGCTGAACCAAAAGTAACGCCAATATCAACTATTATCCATTTTCGGTTATTCTCAGGACCAAATCCATAAAGATTTAGATTCATTCCAATTTCACCGCAACCACCAAGAGGTAAGAATATTAATTCGTTTTTTGCTTTTTTAGCCATATCTAAACTACTTATTCAAACGCCATATTTTTAGAAGGCCATCAATAGTTAGATTTGAATCATAATATTGAATAGATTTTGCTTCACCCTTGAATAAGGAGGCCACACCGCCCGTACCGATAACAGTAAAGTTACGACCATCCTCACTTAAAATTTTATCAATCAACCCGTCTATTAAACTGATATATCCAAAAAAAATACCTGACTGCATGGCTTCGACCGTATTTTTTGCAACTACACGATCAGGCTTTAAAATTGCAATTCTGGGTAATTGTGCAGATGCCTCATGTAAGGCGCGAACTGAAAGGTTTATACCAGGAGCAATAATTCCTCCCTCGAAAAGCTTATCTTTTGAAATAATGTCAAAAGTAGTTGCTGTACCACTGTCGACAATCAATAGATTGCCTTCGTATTTTTGCAAGGCTCCCAACGCTGTTACCAATCTATCAGAACCAACCTCTTTCGGGTTATCTATATCGATAGCTACTCCAATATCAATTCCTTCATCACCAACAACAATAGGTTCCACATTTAAATGCCGTCTAGCAAGGTTTCGCATATTGAAAAGTGATTGAGGAACGACTGATGAAATAACGCAAGCTTTAATATCATTTATTTGCATTTTTTGCATGCTCATTAATTGATAAAACCATACTGCATATTCATCAGCAGTGCGAGATGCATCAGTAGCAATGCGCCACTCAACTAACCACTTATCACCATCATGTATTGCAAAAAGGGTATTCGTATTACCAGTATCTATTACAAGCAACATATCAATTAGTCCTTATCCTCTTCGCCACCAAAAAAAACATCGCCAGCAGTTACATTACGTATGGTGCCATCCGGTAAGCTAACAAGCAATGACCCATTTAAATCAATTCCCATAGCTCTTCCAGAGAAATGCTCATTTAATAGTTTAACCTCTACTTCCCCCGGAATATTATGACTTATCTGCAGCCACTGCTCTCTTATGGCGGTAAAACCTTCTTTTAAATAGATTTCGTTAATGGTTTCAAATCTATCAACTAATATATCAAGAATTCCTGAAGGCGAAAGTTTGAAAGATTTAGCACTTATATTATCTAATAGATTTGTTGCAGGGTATAAGTTACCTTCAGGATGATGTGACAAGTTTATTCCTATTCCTATAATTATATAATTTTTATTTCTATAATTAAAGCTTTCTAATAATATCCCTGAAACCTTCTTACCTCGCAGCAGAACATCATTGGGCCACTTAATTTTAATTGTTTCTGGGGATACAAATTTTAATAATGTTTCTGCTACCGCCAAGGCTGCCACAAAGCTCAAATTAGATGCATGTTTTAGATCATTACCTACCGAATAAACTCTGGAACAGAATAAATTACCCTTATCACTTATCCATTTTCTTTGATAACGCCCTCGCCCATTAGTTTGGCGTTCAGCTGCTATCCAAAAAGGGGACTTATGCTCAGTTTCCAATAAAAGCTTAGCATAGGCGTTAGTTGAATCAACGCTTTCTAGTTGGATAATTTTCACATCAAAATAAACTGCTCGCAGCCCTAGATATTAGACTTTGGGTGGGTATTGAAACTAACGGAAGTATCAAAACGGGAAAAACTAATAAAGAAGAGATTAAAGCTATACTTCTGAGAGTTTTAGGAGCCTCAACAAAATCATGTTCACTCTCGTCCCCCCAGATTATTTTCACTAAACGCAAATAATAAAAAGCGCCAATTACAGAAGCTATGAGGGCTAAGACGACCAGCCAAACCATACCTGCTTCTATTGCTGGTATAAAGGCAAAAAACTTACCAAAAAAACCTAGTAACGGAGGTATGCCCATGATTGAGAACATGAAAATTGTTAGTACCACAGCTAAACTTCTGTTTGTGCTAGATAGGCCCGCTAGATCATTTATATTTTCAACCATACCATCGCGAATTCTCATTTGAAGTATGCAAGCAAATATTCCAATAACTGATACAACATATATACTCATAAATATCAGCATACCCTTCACACCAGTTTCAGTTCCCGCAGACAATGCAACTAGTGCAAATCCCATATTAGCTATTGATGAATAAGCCATGAGGCGCTTTATATTTACCTGAACTAATGCTCCGATAGCACCAATAAACATTGATAAAACTGCGAAGATTACAATAACTTGCTGCCATTGACTGACTATGCCTTCAAATGGGCCTACTAAAAGGCGGGCGATTAATGCCATAGCAGCAAATTTGGGCACTGATGCAAAAAACGCGGTGACAGGTGTAGGTGCCCCCTCATAAACATCAGGTGTCCACATATGAAAGGGAGCAGCTGAGATTTTAAATGCCAACCCACAAAGTAAAAATACCATGCCTGCTATAACTCCCGGAGATGCACCAGACGATACGACCTCAGAAATTTGAGTAAATTCAATAGAACCTGTAAAGCCATATATCAGTGAAGCACCATAAAGAAGAAGTCCTGACGAAAGAGCACCCAAAACAAAATATTTCAAACCAGCTTCGGACGACCTTAAACTATCACGATTAAAAGCAGCCATTACATACAGCGCTAAAGACTGCATTTCTATGCCAATATATAATGCTAGTAGAGTATTAGCAGATACCATAATACTCATTCCAAGAGTGCAATAAAGTACCAAAATAGAAAATTCAAATCGATCAAGTTTTTCAATTTGAAAAAAGCTTTTAGATAAGGCTAAGGCTGCGGCTGCAGATAAACCAATTATTAAGTTCATGTAGTGGCTAAAATTATCAATAATTAGTGCACCTTTGAAGGCTGTTCCAGTGGGTTGACCTAAAATAAAACCAATTAGTGAGTAGACCAACAAGACAAATATAGAAAAATTACGTACGCCCATAGATATATTTTTCTTTGCAAAGGCTCCTGTCGATAAAAGCTGCGAGGCAAAAAAAGCTAGAACCAATTGAGGTGCAAATAATGTAATTGTATTAAACATAATTTTAATTTCCGTTTAACGCAGTAGCAGCGTTAAAATTAATAATTAAATTTTCAACAGAAACAGACGTTATGTCTGTTATAAGTGAAGGGTAAACACCAAATAAGATAGTTAGAAACGCTAAAGGAGTTAGTACTATTAATTCTCTAATATTTATGTCCTTTATGTCATCGAGATCAGGATTTTTTTGTTCTCCAAAAATAACCTCCCTGTATAGATGTAACGCGTAAACCGCTGAAAAAATCATTCCCATTGCAGCACCCAGAGCAATCCATGGGCTAACTTGGTATGCTCCAATCATTGTGAGCATCTCACCAACAAAACCTGAGGTGCCGGGTAAGCCTATATTTGCCATTGTAAATAGCATGAAAAAAGCAGCATATATGGGCATCCTTTTTACTAGACCACCATAATTAGAGATTTCTCGCGTATGCTTTCTATCATATATCACGCCAACACAGAAAAATAATGCTCCTGAAATAATACCATGTGATAACATTTGATAAATTCCGCCCTGCAGCCCTTGAATATTAAATGTAAATATACCCATTGTAACAAAACCCATATGGGCAACTGATGAATACGCTATCAGCTTTTTGATATCATTTTGTCGATAAGCAATAAGTGAGGTGTATATAATTGCTATTACCGACATCCAAAAAATTAATGGCGCCAACTCCAGCGAGGCATTAGGAAATAAAGTTAGTGAAAACCTCAGGAAACCATATCCCCCTAGCTTCAACAATATACCTGCAAGGATAACGGAACCTGCTGTAGGCGCCTCGACGTGGGCATCTGGAAGCCAAGTATGCACTGGCCACATTGGCATTTTTACAGCAAAAGATGCAAAAAACGCTAGCCATAACCATTTTTGTGTTTGTTTTGGAATACTCAACTCATTAATTAATACTTCTATATTAGTTGAAGCGGCACCTAAGCTTACACTGCTATAGCTGTATATCCACATGATTGCTGCAAGCATTAATACTGACCCTAAAAGCGTGTAAAGGAAAAATTTGTAACTTGCATAAACTCTATTTTTTCCTCCCCAAACCCCAATGATTATGAACATAGGAATAAGTACGGCCTCAAAGAAAAGATAAAAAAGAATTAAATCTAAGGAAACAAAGGTACCTATCATTAAGGTTTCTAAAATTAAGAAAGCCACCATGTATTCTAACTTTCGAGATACTATCGACTTTTCACTGGAGAGAATACAAAGGGGCGTCAAGAAAGTGGTCAGCAATACAAATAATATTGAGATACCATCAACACCAAGTCTAAAATCAATGCCTCCTCCCAGCCATTTTGCTGTCTCTACAAATTGGAA
>JAQXEH010000012.1 GCA_029250925.1 Hellea sp. | reverse complement strand
AGGCGTCCAGATGATTGGCACGTGCACTTAAGGGATGGCCCAATGTTATCTCAAGTTGTAAATTTTACAGCAAAGCAATTCAAGCGAGCTATAATAATGCCCAACCTAACTCCTCCTGTAATAACGGCCAAAAGAGGAATGGAATATCGAGAACGTATCCTTAAATCCGTTGATCCAAGTCTAAGCTTTACTCCATTAATGGTAAGCTATTTAACGGATGATATTGATAAAGATGAGGTAAAGCTTGGCTATAATGAAGGTGTTTTTACAGCAGCGAAACTTTATCCGGCAAATGCAACAACAAATTCCTCTATGGGCGTAACAGATGTTAAAAATATATACCCTACTTTGGAGGTAATGCAAAAAATCGGAATGCCATTATTATTACATGGGGAAGTGACACAAAAACATGTAGATATATTTGACCGCGAAGCTGTTTTCATTGATGAGATTCTTAAATCGCTAATAAAGGACTTTCCATCATTAAAAATAGTTTTTGAACACATATCTACCTCTGAAGCGGCCGACTTTGTTTTTGAATCAAACAATAATATAGCGGCAACAATTACTCCCCACCACCTTGAATTAAACCGTAATGCAATTTTCGAAGGAGGAATACGCCCCCATAACTACTGCCTACCAATAGTCAAACGTGAAAAACATCGTCTTGCATTAAGAAAAGCAGCTATTTCCGGATCTCCTAAGTTTTTTCTAGGTACAGACTCAGCGCCACACTCAAAAGGAGCAAAGGAGAGTGCTTGTGGTTGTGCTGGACTGTTTAATGCTCCTTTTGCAATGGAGGCATATGCTAAAATATTTGATGAAGAAAACTCACTTGATAAACTTGAAGCATTTAGTTCAGAATTTGGTCCACAATTTTATGGTTTACCTCTAAACGAAGAAAAAGTAATGCTTGAGCGCACTAATACGTCTGTACCCATGGAAATTGATATAATAAATACAACTATTGTACCTTTTCACAGTGGCAATAATATACCATGGAAATTTAGTAGGCTTTAATTCTACTTTGGAAGATACCTAACAGGTAAGGACCCTATTCTACCATTCCTGTCTATCATTATTTCTAAAGTCCCTGGTTTTTTATTCGTATTTAATAAAGATAAAACTTGTTGAGTAGATGTGACAGTCTCTTTGCCCAAGCTAACAATAAAGTCTCCAGTACGAAATCTATTATAAGCCGCTACCGAACCTCTCTCAACGCTCAGCACCATAACCCCTCGCATATATGGGTCAAAACCAAGTTCTTCGCCCAAAGCTGGCGACATATTTACTATTATCGCTCCGTCAAGAGCATAGTAACCCTTGAGCTTTTTCTGATCTCTCAAAGGTGATTCTTTTGGTGTATCAACAATAACAGTAAATGATTTTTCTGTTCCGCTGCGCCATAATTTGACATTCACTTTTTGACTAGGTCTTAATGTGGCAAGCTTAAAACGAAGACCACTATCATCATTAATTTCAGTACCAGCAATCGACAATATTACATCCCCTCGCTCCAAACCAGCAGAAGCTGCGGGACCAGATGGGTATATATCATTTATCACAGCGCCTCTAGATCTGTCTAATCCCAAAGCAGAGGCCATAACAGAGTCTACAGCATTGGTTCTTGCACCCATCCAAGGGCGAACGATTCTACCTTCTGAAATAGCACTATCTACTGCGCGAGAAACAAGTTCTGCAGGTATTGCAAACCCAATACCATTAGATCCACCTGAACGTGAAAATATAGCCGTATTTACTCCAATTAACTCACCTGTTAAATTCACCAAAGCACCTCCAGAGTTTCCAGGATTTACAGCAGCATCGGTCTGAATAAATGAAGATGTGTCTGTTACATTTGTACGCCCTAAAGCTGATATTATACCGCTCGTAACAGTTTGTCCCACTCCAAAAGGATTTCCAATTGCCAGTACAATATCTCCAATCTCTGTTGTATTATCTTTTTGAATAGCTAAGCTAGGTAAGATCTCTTCACCAACATCTATTTTTAACACCGCTATATCAATATCTTCATCTTGCGCTAAAATAACAGCTTCAAACTCACGCCTATCATTAAGTACAATTTTTAATTCTTTCGCGCCATTAACCACATGAGCATTAGTAACTATTACTCCTGTACCTCGAACTATAACACCTGATCCCAAAGAGCTTTCAGTACGTTCTTGTGGCGCCCTTCTCATACCAAACATTTGATCAAAAAATGAAGATCCTCGCCGCGATATTGTCCTTGAAGTAAAAACATTTACAACTGCGGGAGATGTTAATTTGACTACTGGAGAATATGATAGTTCAACTTGCAAAGTTGAACTAGGCACTACTTTGTCTGTACCTGGTGCTACATACAGTAAATCTTGAGCAGAAACTCCAAACGGAAATAAAAAAAAAGAAATAACGTATAGATTAATAAATAGATTTTTCATTTTTATAAGATAATTGTTTTTCATTAAAATTACCATAATTAAGTAAACAAACTCATATTTTTGCATTAAATATGATTAAGTAACCAAGATTAAATACTGGACATACCCTTAATTCCTTTTATGTGAACATTTGATTCTTGATAAAAAGGCTTTGCATAATGGTTTCCCCAGAAAATTCAGAATTAAAAAATAGCGATAACATGGACCTAGATAATCCAAGCATAGGTTTTGTATCTCTTGGTTGCCCTAAGGCAATGGTTGACTCGGAAAGAATTATCACCCTTTTAAGGGCAGATGGTTATAAAATAGGTAGCACTTACGATGACTCTGATGCGATAATTGTTAATACATGTGGTTTCTTAAATTCGGCAAAAGCAGATAGTCTTTCGGCAATTGATGAAGCTCTATTCGAAAATGGACGTGTAATTGTAACTGGGTGTATGGGTAACGACCCCATTATAAAAGAACATTTTCCTAAGGTTCTATCTGTAACAGGTCCGCAACAATACGATGATGTAGTCCGGGCGGTTAGAAAAGCAGCACCCATCACAGGAAATAAATTTAGGGATTTAATTCCATATGAACGCTCACGAATAACCCCTAAGCACTATGCATATTTAAAAATTTCCGAGGGATGTAACAACAAGTGCACATTCTGCATTATACCAGATCTCCGAGGAAGTCTTGACAGTATAAATATCACAAATGTTATGAAAGATGCAGAAAGTCTGGTTAATTCAGGGGTAAAAGAACTAATAATTATTAGTCAAGACACCTCGGCTTATGGCTTAGATATAAATTATAAGGAAGGCACTTGGCGAAATGAAACATATAAATCAAATTTGTTTGATCTAACGCAGGCACTCAGTAAGTTGGGCGTTTGGGTAAGAATGCAGTATGTTTATCCTTATCCCCATGTAGATAAGATAATACAAAATATGGCTGATGGAGGTATTTTGCCCTATATTGATGTTCCCTTTCAACATGCAAGCCCGTCTGTGCTTAAAAGAATGAAACGTCCCGCAAACCAACATAAGCTTATGGAACGCATAAAATCGTGGAGAAAAATATGCCCAAACATAACGATTCGTTCTTCATTCATAGTTGGCTTTCCGGGGGAAACAGAAGAAGACTTTGAAATACTTATTAATTTCTTAAAAGAAGCTAAATTAGGTCGCGTAGGCGCTTTTAAATATGAAAATGTAGATGGAGCTCAAGCTTTTGAATTTGAAAATCAAATACCACAGAATATAATCGATGAAAGATACGAAAGGTTAATGGAAACCCAACAAGAAATTAGTTTTGAAATTATGAATGCAAAAATCGGAGAAACTTACGATGTAATTATTGATGAAGTTGATGAAGACGGAGCTTTTGGACGTTCAATGGCAGATGCACCTGAAATAGATGGCTGTGTATTTCTCAATGGAGATACTGAAGTTAAAGTTGGTGACATAGTTTCCGTTAAGATAAAACATACCGATGAATATGATATGTGGGGAATACGCGAATAAGGATACTTGATAACCCATTATAATTGTAATTTCACACACCTTTAAAAAAGTAAAAAAATATATACAGTTATAAACGAAATAATTGATTGACTTCGAGCGCTTAAATACATAAATGAGCGCAAATAATTATAAAAATAAAGCTACATCTAGAAGACTAACTATGCCAACTATTCAACAGTTAATACGTAAGCCACGTCAGCCAAAAAAACGCGGAACAAAAAATCCCGCTCTTCAGGCTAATCCACAAAAGCGTGGCGTTTGCACAAGGGTCTACACAACAACTCCTCGTAAACCTAACTCAGCCCTTAGAAAAGTTGCTCGAGTACGACTGACCAACGGCTACACAGTCGCAAGTTATATTCCTGGTGAAGGTCACAATTTACAAGAACATAGTGTAGTTCTCGTGAGGGGCGGAGGACCACGCGACTTACCTGGTGTTAGATATACCATAGTTCGAGGTAGCCTTGATGCTCAACCAGTAAAAGACCGTAAAACAAAACGTTCCAAATATGGCGCTAAAAGACCTAAGTAAAAATACATTTAATTTATTTCTAATATTCAAAATATCTCTGAAATACACGCATCGTCGATGTAAGAATCGATACAGATTCTTGTGGATTCCAAATACTCCCTCAAAGTAACCTCTCGATCATTCAGATAAGATGTGTCTAAAAAATTATTCAAGTACTCCTTGCTAATGCTTTTTGCTGCAGCAATACAGTGTTTTAGGTACACCGCAGCTGGAAAATCATTTCTATTCCAAAATGTTTTGACACCATAATGATCCATTAAAGACTGAATATCTAAATAATTCATATGCGGCAGTTGTATTTTACTATCCAAGCTTTCAAAACACATAATGGCGCTAAGAACTTCTTCTGAATTCCTCACATGAGCCTGCACTTCATGGAATTCATACCTAAATTCATGTTTTTCAAAAGTATTAAAATCCTTTTCGTCAAGCTGGAATGCTAAAGCATACATAGTTGAATCTGGGTGAATTATAGCAGAGGCATGTGATATACATTTATCCTTTGCATTTACTAAGCCTTTATCAACTGACAGTGTTCCGTATGAATTAAAGCATCGTGCATAACCAAAAAGTTTAACTTGAGTAATTTCCCTCACATTTGGAAAAAGCCTACTTATGCTGATTTCTGATAATAATGACGCATAACCAATTACAAATTTCATATTTTATCAATTTTCGTGCATCTAAAGTACTCAAGCTTAATACTCTTGCGGCAATACCAATATTTTGTAAATTAATATTTTGAGTAAAAAAGAAAGTGGTGCGGGTGAAAGGACTTGAACCTTCACATCTCTCGATACCAGAACCTAAATCTGGCGCGTCTACCAATTTCGCCACACCCGCACAGGAGTAACAATTTCATGAGGCGTATGCTTTGATTTTAAATAAAAATCAAGCCGATTATTAGCTCTTTTTTGCCGTCATTGGAGCTTTTAGTAGTGACCATGAGGCAGCAATAAGACCAGAAATAATATTTGCTATCGCCATACCAAAAAATGCTCCCCTTAAACCGTCTAAATGAACACCAATATAAATGAATAAAACATAAAGAATTAATGATCTGATAATTGTATAGACTAGCCCATAAATTGGTCGACCTAAGGCATTGAATCCTGCAGCACTTATAAAAACAAACCCATAGGCAAATATAGTTATTGGAACAATATAAAAATAAGAAATAGTTTTTGATACTACTTCTGGGTCATTAGAGAATATACTTGCAATATCTACTGCAAATAAAGCCAAAATAACTGCCATAAAAGTACTCCATAAAATACATATCCAATAGCAAAAAATAAACGCTGAACGAACTCGTACCGTGTAACCTGCACCACCATTTTGGCCAGTTATAGCTCCAACACATGCAGACAACGCATACAATAGACCAACGGATATTAACTCAGCCCGGCTGGCCACTGTAAAGGCTGCCAAGTCAGCTGTAGTTAATGTATTGCTTATTATTAGAACAGCTATCCATGCTGAAACTGGTACAATAGCATTTGTTCCAGCGGCAGGTATAGCAACGCGTCCAATTATACTCCAAGCTCTTACAACCGACCCCTTTGTCATGTTAACAAAGGTTATAGCCTTTCTATGATATAGAATGACATATAAACCAAAAAGTGCCGCTATCACATTGCCTACAACCGTAGCCAATGCAGCGCCTTGAACCTCCAACCTAGGGAAAGGGCCCCAGCCAAATATTAGAAATGGGTCAAGTATAATATTTATAACGGCACCAGTTATCATTATCGAGCTTGGTAATAGAGCTTCTCCTCCCGCACGAAGTATATTGTTACTCATCATAGCTACTGATACTATAGCTAATCCTGGAAGTGATATTACAAGATAATCCGTTGCCATCTTTAATACTTCATTGCTTTCATTTGTAAGACCAAGGAGTAGTGGCATAAGTAAGTATAAAAAACTTATTAAGCAGGTCATTATTAGCAATCCAAACATTATTGCTGCAGCTCCATGACGCTTAGCTTTTTGATAATCACCTTGACCCAGAGCACGCGAAATTGCGGACATTGTCCCCGCCCCCAAACCTATATTCACAGAATTACCCACAAAAGTAATTGGAAATGCAACACCCAGAGCAGCTAACGCAAAACGGCCCAAATTAGGTCTACTCACGTCAATTAAATTTCCTAAATATATCGTATCTACAATACCAGTTGAGATAAGTGCAATAACAGCAATAGAAAATGGGCCAAGCATGCGTAACACATGATTCGACACCTTGCCTTCTGTTAGATCAACTACAGCGCCAGCAGCCACTAATCATCACGATGTGAAGGGGCGAAGGCAGCTAAAGTTGCCATCTGCACTATTTCAGAAGCAGTCGCTCCCAGAGAGCAAATTTGCACAGGCTTTTCGAGACCCGTCAAGAATGGACCCAAAACAGTAGCACCCCCTACTGTATCAAGTAGTTTAGTAGATATAGACGCGGAATGAATAGCAGGCATTATTAATATGTTTGCTGAACCCGTTAACCTTGAGAAAGGATAGGTAAGAGTATGTAGAGGATCTAACGCTACATCCGCAGCAAGATCGCCTTCATACTCAAAATCAATGTTACGCTCATCGAGTATTTCAACTGCCCTACGCACTCTCTGCATACGTTCACCTACTGGATTTCCGAAGGTTGAGTAAGACAAAAATGCTACCCTAGGTTCAAAGCCAAATTGACGAGCAAAACTAGCTGTTGTCTCTGCGATGTCGGCTAAATCCTCGGCAGCAGGAAACTCGGTTATATTAGTATCTGCGATGAACAATGTTTTGCTTTTATTTACGACTATGGATACCCCCATAGTGCGCTCATTTTCGACATGGTTTAATACCAATCTAACATCCCTTAAAGCAATGTCATAGCTTCTAGTCACACCCGTTACCATACCATCTGCCAATCCATGATGAAGCATTAAGGCAGAAAAAACGTTTCTATCATTATTTACTAATCTCTGAGCATCCCGACGTAAGAAGCCTTTTCGTTGCAGACGGCCATAAAGGTACTCAGTAAATTCAGCGTTTCTGTCAAAGAGTCTGGCATTGAGTATGGTATAGTTTTCTGGTTTTTCAATTCCCAATAGTTTCATATTGTCATAGATAGGCTTTTCACGACCGATCAAGATTGCCTTTCCTAAGCCACGTTGTTGATAAGATTGAGCAGCCCTAATAACAGCCGGTTCTTCACCTTCAGCAAAAACTATCGTTTTTGGATTTTGCACAACAGCGCTGGTAATTCCTTGAAGTATAGCAGCTGTTGGGTCCTGCCTTTGTGCTAAAGACTTCTTATACGCGTCCATGTTTTCAATTGGCTTACGCGCTACACCAGTATCCATAGCAGCTTGAGCAACATAAGGAGGTATCTCAGATATCAAACGCGGGTCAAAGGGAGCGGGAATAATATATTCAGGCCCATATTTAGGTCTTTGCCCGTGATAAGCCGCCGCTACTTCCTCAGGGACATCCTGTCTGGCGAGGTCAGCAAGTGCATGTGCACAGGCAAGTTTCATCTCTTCGTTTACATTTCGTGCTCTTACATCAAGAGCGCCTCTGAAAATATATGGAAAGCCGAGCACGTTGTTTACCTGATTGGGGTAATCCGACCTTCCTGTTGCAATAATTGCATCACTTCGTACTTCTTTTATTTCTTCAGGCGTTATTTCCGGGTCAGGGTTTGCCATTGCAAATATAATTGGCTGGTCATTCATTGAATGTATCATATCTTGTGTTACGATACCCGCTATAGAGAGGCCTAAAAAAACATCAGCGCCTGACATAGCTTCTTCAAGGGTGCGAAGACTGGTATCCACTGCATGGGGAGCTTTCCATTGGTCCATAGCCTCTTGACGGCCCTGATAAATTACTCCCTTACTATCTAATACGATAGCATTTTCATTCTTCACCCCAAGCCTTTTGATTAAACCTAATACAGATAAACCAGCTGCGCCAGCTCCTGAAAGAACAACCTTCATATCTTCAAATTTTCTACCCGTCAGTTGCGCAGCATTTATAAGTCCTGCTGTTGCAATGATAGCTGTGCCGTGCTGATCGTCATGAAATACTGGAATATCAAGTTTCTCACGTAATTCCTGCTCAATGATAAAACATTCTGGAGACCCTATATCTTCAAGGTTAATGCCGCCAAAAGTATTTCCAAACCTTTCAACACATTGAATAAATTTATCTGCATCTTCTTCTTCTACTTCAATATCAAAACTATCAATATCAGCGAATCTTTTAAATAAAACTGACTTACCCTCCATAACTGGCTTAGATGCCATAGCACCTAAATTACCTAATCCTAGTATTGCTGTGCCATTTGAAATCACAGCAACCATATTGCCTTTAGATGTATAGTCATACACCAAGTCAGGATCCCTAGAGATTTCTTCAACTGGGACTGCAACACCTGGGGAATATGCAAGCGATAAGTCTCTTTGAGTTGCCATAGGTTTTGTCGGAAGTAATGATAACTTTCCAGGAACAGGAAGAGTGTGGAAATCTAGAGCCTGCTGATCGGTTATATATGTTTTCTTCGGTGGACGAACTTCAAGCTTAGCCACAAGGCACTCCTATTTTTATTAAACTTCTTTAACTATAAAAATCCTAGCTTCATAGACTTAATGACTCGAGAAACCAAGTTTATTACCAATAAAGGTGCTCAAGTTTTAATCGCGCGTTAAACATGAAGCATAAAAAAAGTGCAAATATATCCTTTCATTAAGGAAATATGGAAATAGAAAGCATCAGACTCGACTCTGTGTGATGGATTCAACATGTATTAGTTAATGATTTGCGATCCACTAAATAAGCTCAGGAGTCTAAAATGAAAAAAATAGAAGCAGTAATAAAACCATTCAAACTTGATGAAGTTAAAGAAGCGCTGCAAGGAGTAGGGTTACAAGGTATGACTGTGGTGGAAGCTAAAGGGTTTGGTCGTCAAAAGGGCCACACTGAATTATACCGAGGTGCTGAATATGTAGTTGATTTTCTACCTAAGCTAAAATTAGAGCTGGTTATATCTGATGATCAAGTCGAGGCGGCACTAGAAGCAATTCAAACGGCAGCAAAGACGGGAAAAATAGGGGATGGAAAAATATTCGTATCAGACGTATCACAGGCTATTAGAATCAGAACAGGCGAAACAGGTGATGCCGCACTATAACACCAAAACTACACAATAAGCTCTAGAGTATTAGATCATAACAAGGGAAAGGACATAAAATGTCAGATAAACTACTCAAAAAGATCAAAGACGAAGAAATCAAATTTGTTGACTTACGATTTACGGATCCAAAAGGTAAAATGCAGCACGTAACCTTTCACAGCGACTTGGTTGATGAAGACCTATTCAAAGATGGAACTATGTTCGACGGATCATCAATTGGTGGCTGGAAAGACATCAATGAGTCTGACATGGTGCTTTTGCCTGATGCTGAAACAGCTCAAATGGATCCGTTTTACCAGCAAGATACACTAGCTGTTTTCTGTGACATTCTAGAACCAGATACTGGTGAATCTTACAACAGAGACCCTCGAGGAACTGCAAAAGCAGCCGAAGCATACATGCGTTCAGCAAAAGTGGGAGATGATGTTTTTTTTGGACCAGAAGCAGAATTTTTTGTTTTTGATGACGTGCGATGGGATACTAGTGAAAACAAAACTGGTTATGAGATCGACTCAACTGAGCTACCATCAAACACGGGCAGATCCTATCAAGGAGGAAATATGGGCCATAGACCTGGACCAAAGGGTGGATACTTCCCTGTACCACCGGTGGACAGCCTTCAAGATATGCGGTCTGAAATGCTTTCAGTTATGGAAGAACTAAACCTTCGCCCAGAAAAACATCATCATGAGGTTGCACCTGCACAGCATGAATTAGGGATGAAATTTGATACGCTGCTCAAAATGGGTGATAATATGCAGTTGTATAAATACATTGTTCATAATGTAGCCCATGCATATGGTAAGACTGCAACCTTTATGCCAAAACCTATGTGGAATGACAACGGAACTGGTATGCACGTACACATGTCAATCTGGAAAGATGGTAAACCAACTTTCGCTGGTGACGAATATGCTGGACTATCAAAGTCATGCCTACACTATATCGGTGGAATTATTAAACATTCAAAAGCTATCAATGCATTTTCAAACGCATCGACTAATTCTTACAAAAGGCTTGTTCCGGGGTTTGAGGCACCTGTTATGCTTGCTTACTCAAGTCGAAACCGGTCAGCTTCTATCAGAATACCATGGACTGCTTCACGAAACGGTAAGCGACTTGAAGTAAGGTATCCTGACCCTGCTGGAAACCCTTATCTCACTTATACAGCCCTCCTGATGGCAGGTTTAGACGGAATAAAAAACAAGATTGATCCGGGCGAAGCTATGGATATTGATTTGTATGAATTATCTCCTGAGGAAGCTAAGGATATTCCTCAAGTGTGTGGTTCATTACGCGAAGCGTTGGATTCATTAGACTCAGACCGTGATTTCCTCAAAGCTGGCAATGTTTTTGATGACGATCAAATAGATGCTTACATAAATCTAAAAATGGAAGAAGTTCATCGCGTAGCTATGCATCCAAATCCAGTAGAGTTCGATCTGTATTACAAGTGCTAAGATGTAAATAAATATGTATAAGAGAGCCGCCAATGGGCGGCTTTTTTGTTTTTTAATCGCTTTTATAATTTTATGCATTTAATGAGGTTTATATCAACTAAAAGTGATTCATAAAAACATATGAAAATTAAACGTCATTATACACAACCCAACGAGTGTCCTTACAGCTCCATAGGCTTTAAAAAAGTTAAAAGTGAGCTTCGCAGTTTAGACGGTATTAAGCATTCTAATAAAATTGAATTTTCAGTTCCAGAAAATTGGTCTCAAGTAGCGTGTGATATTCTCGCACAAAAATACTCACGTAAAACTGGAATATCATCAAATTTAAAAGCAATCAAGGAAACTGGAGTACCTACCTGGCTCTGTAGACACGAACCAAATGATAATGATTTAAAAGGAAAAAAAAATATAATATCTGGCGAGACTGATGCTAGAAAAATTTTTGATAGAATGGCTGGTTGTTGGGCATATTGGGGTTGGAAGGGTGGATATTTTTCCAAAGAACAAGACGCTTTAGTATTTTACGATGAAATTAGATACATGCTAGCCACACAAATAGCAGCACCGAATTCACCTCAATGGTTTAATACAGGACTTCACTGGGCATATGGAATTACTGGTTCCGCTCAAGGACATAGTTTTACAAACCATAAAACAGGACAAATAGAAAAGTCAAAAGGTACTTATGAGCACCCTCAACCGCACGCTTGTTTTATTCAATCTGTAAATGATGATTTACTTGGCAAAGATGGTATAATGAGCTTATGGAAAAAAGAAGCTCGGTTGTTTAAATATGGGTCAGGGACTGGAACTAATTTTTCTAATATTAGAGCTAAAGGCGAACCTCTTTCAGGAGGAGGTCAATCGTCTGGTCTTATGAGCTTTTTAAAAGTAGGGGATGTATCAGCTGGAGCGATTAAATCAGGTGGCACTACACGCCGAGCGGCAAAAATGGTTATTGTTGACATTGATCACCCAGACATAGAAGATTTCATTCACTGGAAAACTGAAGAAGAAATGAAAGTAGCTGCCCTAGTAGCAGGTTCAAAAGTTTTAAAAACAAGTTTAAATGCTATTTTAAATTCATGTATTAATTGCTCTGGCTCCAAAGAAGAGTGTTTTGATGTATCTGAAAATGCTTCATTAAAAAGAGAAATTAAAAATGCACGAATTAATGGAGTTCCTGACGGTGCGATACAAAGAGTCTTACACCTTGCTAGGCAAGGCATTGATGTAATTGAGGTACCAGAGCTTGATGCAGACTGGGACAGCGAAGCATATAGAACTGTTGCCGGTCAAAATGCCAATAATACAATCCGGATACCAGATATTTTTTTAGAAGCAGTAGAAAAAAATGAAACCTGGGACTTAATAAGAAGAACTGACGGAGCGATAGCAAAAAGTGTCTCTGCTCGTCTTTTATGGCAAGAAATATCTAAGGCTGCTTGGTCATCAGCAGATCCAGGTATTCAATACAAAGATACAATAAATGCATGGAATACATGTTCTAATGATGGAGAAATTGTTGCTTCAAATCCGTGCTCTGAATACATGTTTCTGAATGATACAGCTTGTAACCTAGCATCATTAAACTTAATCAAATTTTGCAATAAAGACAATGAATTTGATATTAAGTCATTCGAATACGCATCACGTCTATGGACTATTGTTTTAGAAATATCAGTCATGATGGCGCAATACCCCTCAAAAGAAATTGCTAAACGGTCTTATCAATATAGGACATTGGGGTTAGGATATGCAAATTTAGGCGGCCTCCTAATGTCGTGCGGTATCGCGTATGATAGCAATGCAGGCAGGTCAGCTGCAGCAGCAATTACAGCCTTACTTACTGGTTCAGCCTATCTAATCTCAGCTGAAATGGCAGAAAGCATGGGGCCATTTCCTAGATTTAAACATAATTCCCAAATAATGCTTAAGGTTATAAAAAACCATCGTAGAGCGGCAGAAGGACGAGTTGCTTATGAGGGACTATCATATCAACCACTGCCGCTTAACAGATCTGAATGCCCATTTAAAGGTTTATGTCAAAGAGCAGTAAAAGTTTGGATTAAGGCTCAAAAACTGGGTACCCTATATGGATTTCGCAATGCACAAGTATCAGTTATCGCACCTACAGGGACGATAGGACTTTTAATGGATTGCGACACCACTGGTATTGAGCCTGATTTTGCACTAGTGAAATTCAAAAAGTTGGCTGGAGGTGGTCATTTCAAAATAATTAATAATTCAGTTCCAAGAGCATTGACTTCATTGGGGTACTCAAAAAAGAAAATAAAGGAAATAGTATCTTATGCGCTAGGTCATGGGACACTCAAGGGATCTAATGGAATCAATCATGATATTCTTAAAAAGAAGGGATTTAGCGATTACGAATTAAATCTAATTGAAGACTTACTACCGGAAGCCTTTGATATACGTTATGCATTCAGTCGCTGGACATTAGGAGATGAATTCTGCCGTGATGCGCTAGGTCTTACAGATAAAGAATTAAAAGAAAGTGGCTCAGACCTGTTAGCCGTCTTAGGTTTCAGCATAGATGATATTACAGCTGCAAATACTTTTTGCTCAGGAGCAATGACTTTAGAAGGCGCACCACACCTCCTTATAGATCACCTTCCAGTTTTTGATTGTGCAACACCATGCGGGCTCCTTGGAACTAGGTCGCTTACTTATGAAAGTCATATCTTAATGATGGCGGCTGCACAGCCTTTTATCTCCGGCGCAATTTCTAAAACAGTTAATATGCCCGCCGATTCGACGATTGATGAGTGCTCAAAAGTTTATAAGCAATCCCACGGTTTGGGAATAAAGGCTGTCGCGATATACCGGGATGGGTCCAAACTTTCGCAACCACTGAACTCAGCTATATTTAATCAAGATGAAATTGATGAGTTGGATGAAACACTAAATAAGACAAGTCATGAGCGGGCTTTTACAGCTTCAAAGAGAATTGTAGAAAAAATAGTAGAAAAAGTTATCGAAAAACCGATAACGCGAGAAAGACTTCCTGATCGACGGACTGGATATATCCAAAAAGCCGCAGTAGGTGGGCATAAAGTTTACCTACATACTGGTGAATTTGAGGACGGGAGCTTAGGTGAAATTTTCATAGACATGCATAAAGAAGGAGCAGCATTTAGAAGCCTAATGAATAATTTTGCTATTGCAATATCGATAGGGCTCCAATACGGCGTTCCGCTAGAAGAATTTGTAGAGGCATATACTTTTACGCGTTTTGAACCAAATGGACCTGTTCAAGGTAATGACCGTATTAAATTCGCTAATTCAATTCTTGATTATATCTTCCGTGAGCTGGGAATATCTTATTTAGGTTGGGAAGAACTGGCCCATGTAGACCCCAACAGCGGAGCAGGTGATCAACTTGGTCTTGGTGCTGCTGAACGACATTCAAATGAAGAAATTATTGAAAACCAATTAAGTCTTCCCGTTTATTCTAAAGGTTTTAATCGCGAAGGTATAAATGATGATAATGATGACAATATAGTCCCATTTACATTCATTAAAGCAAATATTTCGAATTCTGTAGATCTACAAAGCGAAGAAGAAATTCTCGATGTAGATGTTGAGCTATCCGATACTCAAAAACTAGAAACACCAATTAACAGTATCAGCAATAGCTCAAATGAAAAAATATCGCGCTTTCGTGGATACACTGGGGATCCATGTAACGAATGTGGTCATTTTACTCTTATTAGAAATGGAACATGTCAAAAATGTGACAGCTGTGGTTCTACAACAGGGTGCTCTTAGAAATCTATTTTTTATTCTGAAACATTACAATAAATTTAATCGCCAGAAGAAAATTTATGATATATAGCAGGTTCCTGTTATGCTTAGAATTATTAAATTTATGTGTTTTCTAGTCGTAGTAGTGTGCTTAAACACTTTTGCGGAATCACAAATACGCGTTGATAGAAGAATACAAATATCCTCTGGTTCTTGCGATCGGTGTGATTTATCAAACATCAAGCTTAATGGATTAAAGCTAAATAATGCGAATTTTTCAGGGTCCATATTCAACAGTTCTAATTTATCTGGAGGTAATTTTGATGACTCTGTATTAACCGGGTCACAGTTCCGTAAAGCGTTGCTCTATCGAGTTGAAGGTAAAAATGTAAATATGAATCAGGCTAACCTAACGAACGCTACTATTATCGAAGGTAAAATTAATAACTCTCAATTCGTCGGAACAAATTTTAGTTCGGCAGACCTTAGCCGAGGGGAATTTAAAAATGGTAACTTTCAAATGGCATTCTTACAGCGCGTTGATGCTACAAATACAAACTTTGAAAACTCGAATTTTTCCAAAGCAAAACTAAATAACATTATTTTACAAAATTCTAATTTAAAAAATGCTAACTTTACAGGTGTAAGCTTTGGAAATGCAAATTTATCTAAAGCTTCAATGATTAATACAATTTTTTCTAATGCTGATCTATCTATGGCGTTCGGATTAAACCAAGATCAACTCAATAAAGCTTGCGGCAATTTAAATACAAGGCTTCCACTCGGCCTTATAATACCTTTTTGCAATGGTAAAGATTCTACCGGTGATAGTCAAAATTCTACGAAAGGTATTGACCAAGCAATTAGAGATGTTGAAGTATTATTAAGAGCAACCGGGCCTAAGAATAGAGACATCTACAAAAGACTAAGCCGTATACGCCAAGAATTATTAAATTCTAGAAAAACTATGCAACGCTAATCACTCGTTGGAATTAATTTCAATGAAAGTTCCTTTAGCTGTTTTAGGTCAACCTCAGCAGGGGCATTCATCATTAGGTCCTGAGCTTGCCCGTTCATAGGAAAGAGAATTACATCACGAATCGTATTTGTACCGGCAAGAAGCATTACAATTCTATCTACCCCAGGGGCAATACCTCCATGCGGGGGGGCACCAAATTTGAAAGCATTTATCATACCTGAAAATTTCTCCTCAACAACCTCTGGACCATATCCAGCTATTTCAAAAGCCTTATACATTACTTCGGCCTTATGGTTTCTTATTGCCCCTGAAGATAATTCCACTCCATTACAAACAATGTCATATTGATATGCCAAAATATTTAAAATATCTTCATTAGTCTTGGCCTCATTCAGCACTGACAAACCGCCTTGTGGCATTGAAAAAGGATTATGAGAAAAATCAATTTTTTTATGATCTTCATCCCACTCATACATTGGGTAATCTACTATCCAAGCAAACTTAAAAATACCGTCTGGTATTAACTCTAATTCATTTGCAACTTTATTTCTAGCTGCCCCAGCTAATTTATAAGCTTCATTTTTTTTACCAGCTGCAAAAAATACACCATCACCATCATTAAGGCCGATTTTATTTAATAGTATTTCTAAATGTTCTTTTTCGAAATTTTTTAGAACAGGATCTTGGCTTTCAACCACCCCTCCATCATTTTTCTTTAAGCGGGCGTATCCGAGACCGGGCATTTGCATTTCTTTTTTTGCCCACTTGTCCATGTTATCAAAGAACTTACGTGATTTAGTTTCAGCTGCTTTGGGAGCCGGTATAGCAATAACTTTACCACCACCATTTATTATCCTAGAAAATATCCCGAAACCTGTTTTTTCTTCATCATTAAAAAAATCTGAAACGTCTTTAATTTCAAATGGGATTCGTAAATCTGGCTTATCGGATCCATATTTTTCTATAGACTCTTTATAGGGTATTCTAGGAAAAGGGGTCTCAACCTTTCTACCATCAGCAAATTCTTCAAATACACCTGCCATAACAGGCTCAATAGCCTGAAATACATCCTCTTGAGTCACAAAACTCATTTCTATATCAAGCTGATAAAACTCTCCCGGAGATCTGTCTGCACGCGCATCTTCATCACGAAAACATGGTGCTATCTGAAAGTATTTGTCAAAACCCGCAACCATTAGTAGCTGCTTAAACTGCTGTGGCGCTTGCGGTAATGCATAAAACTTACCCGGATTCAGCCTTGATGGTACTAAAAAATCTCTGGCTCCCTCAGGAGAACTTGCTGTTAAAATTGGGGTTTGGAATTCGGTAAAACCTTGCTTAATCATGCGACTACGCAACGAGTTAATTACTTCACCTCGCATTATTATGTTTTTATGCAGAGTTTCTCGTCTAAGGTCTAAATAACGATGCTTTAATCTAATTTCTTCAGGGTAGTCTTGCTCCCCGAAAACTGGTAATGGCAACGGCGCAGCAGAGCTCTCAATAATCGCTTCATCTGCTCTTAACTCAACTTCCCCTGTTGGAATTTCTGAGTTAATCGCATCTTGATCACGTTTGAGTAATTTACCAGTGATAGTAACTACAGACTCACTAGTACACCGTTTTAGATCTTCATAAAAATTAGAAGTTGGGTATACTACTACCTGACTAATACCATAATGGTCTCTTAGATCAATAAACAATGCATTAGCATGTTCTCTTTTCCTATGTACCCAACCTGAAAGACGTACTGTTTTATCTACATCTTCTAAGCATATCTCGCCACAAGTATGAGTTCTGTAAGCGTGCATGAGCTTCTCCATCATTTCCGCATGTTGGATAAACTGTCCAATGCAGGTTTCACACGATTTATTTTATGGAAAGGGCATTATCGTATGTCATGATTAAGTCAAGAAAGTAGTTATAGGTGTAAACTAATATTACTAATAATTATTCCTCAATTATTTTAGCTACCATTAACCCTGAAATGTATGCTCCCTCCACTCTTCCTCCATTACACCAATCACCGCATGTAGCAATTTTAAGTGAATGATCATAAAAACACCCCTCATTTGACGGTTTGCTAACTGATGCAAACATCCACCGGTGAATTACTTTGTGGTGCGCTTCTGATATATCAATACCACAGGTTTTGCTAGCAGCTGCTTCCATTTGGTCTTGCACCCAAGTTATATCACTACTTATGTTTTTCTTCGACCACTCAACCGCACTGTGAATTACTAAAGCAGTCTGATCATGAGAGCGCCCAGGTTTAGAGCTATTAACTGCCAACCAAGAATTAATATTATTATTCAATCGTAAACTATCCCAGCCAAAATCATATTTTTTTTTGAGACCGACCATAAGTGCGAAACAAGGGTCCATTTCAACTTCTTGTACCTTGTTATAGTATTCAGTTTCGGTTGGCATTAAAGATATTGCTTGTTCGTTAGGTAGAGCTAAAATAACGAAATCGAAATCTCTATAAACCTTACCATCCGCAGTTTCTATAACCCATTTTTTCTTATCTCTATGAATAAAAGAGACGTTAGAGTTGAGAGAAATGTTCAAACCTTTTGAAAGTTTTTTTGTAAAACTATTCATTCTAGGCTGACTAACGTATCTAAAGCCTCCAGTATCAGGGATTAGCTTATTTTCTTTTTTATAAAAGGCTCGTGAGTCCCATGGCTTAATTACATCCTCAAAAGTTTCTGAAGACAGCAACACTTTAAAACGTTCATCTTTTGCTGTAAAATATTGAGCCCCATGATCAAATTCATATGATTCTGAGTATCTAGTAGACATTCGACCGCCAACACCGCGTGACTTATCAAATATTATGACATTATGTTTTTCGATAAGTTTTCTAGCTGCAGAAAGACCAGAGATTCCTGCACCAACAATAGCTATATTTTGAGTCATAATTCGCCTCTTACGAGATTAAAGTATAAGTAAAGGAAAGTCATTTAACAAATGATACATAACTATAAAACACTTGAAAGAAATAAAAAATCACTAAAAGAAATTGTTTTAACTTGCATAATACCCCAGTTTTAATAATATGACAGCGCTGTCAATTTTGTAAGGATGTACTGATGACTATTAGAATTGCTATTAATGGTTTTGGGCGGATTGGGCGTAATATATTACGCGCCTTAGAAGAAAATCATAATAGAGACTTTGAAATAGTGCGAGTAAATGACCTATCTAAAACGGATAATTTAGCGCACCTCTTAAAGTATGACTCTGTACATGGTCGGTTCAATGGACACATAGAGAGCCAAGGTGACACCTTAAAAGTAAATGGAAAGAAAATAAATGTTTCATCCGTGCGTAATCTTGAAGATTTGAATTGGTCTAATGATGGCATTGATATTGTAATGGAGTGCACAGGAATATTCACCCATAGAGATAAAGCTGCTGATCATATAAAAGCGGGGGCAAAGCGTGTCTTAATCTCAGCACCAGGCGCTGGTGCCGACAAAACAATCGTATATGGTGTTAACCATAAAAAATTAAGCGCGAATGATAAGATTGTCTCTAACGGCTCTTGCACAACAAACGCATTAGCTCCGATAGCAAAAGTTCTAAACGACTCTTTTGGTATAAAAAATGGCTTTATGACAACTATACATGCTTACACTGGCGATCAGCCAACACTTGATACAATACATAATAAAGATTTTAATCGTGGTAGAGCATCAGCCATGTCGATGATCCCAACATCCACTGGCGTTGCCAGCGCTATAGGGCTGGTAATTCCAGAACTAGAAGGAAAACTTGATGGTAAGGCTATACGTGTACCTACACCTAACGTCTCTGTTGTTGACTTTACTGTAAATCTCGAAAAAACTGTGGAAATAAGCGATATATTAAACAGCTTTAGAATTGCTGAAAAAGGAACATTGAAAAATATTTTACAAGTGGTTGATGATAAAACAGTTTCTATTGATTTTAATCATGACCCGCATTCATCAAGTCTTATCGCTGGCGAGACAGTAGTAATAGACGGATCGTTAATCAGGGTTTTAAGCTGGTACGATAATGAGTGGGGTTTTTCTAACCGAATGCTAGACACAGCTTCTGAAATGTCAAAGTTTCTTTAAGGAGCATTAAAATCACCCGTAGAAGAACACCAGAAGAACTAAACTCTCAATTAAAAACAAAATTAATCGAGTATAGAAATCATAAAAACTATGATCCGCAATCTAACTCAATAAAGCTGCTAGCTTATGATCTTTCAAAAGACATTGAAGACCGTGCTATAGCTTTCAAAGATATAGAGAGTTTAATCAAATCAATATCTGACAAATCAGCAATTCACAGAAGCCGTAGGTTACGGAAAAGGGCTGGTATTTGCGGTGATAATGAAATAAATAAATCACTCGAAAAAATAGCATACCAAAAAGCTAAAGAAGGTTTTAAAGCCTTTAAGAGCTGGGCAGAAAACCCTGGAATTGGAATAGTCCTTACAGCTCACCCAACATTTTCATTGTCACGTGATGTTCGCAATTGTTTGGGTGAAATTGCTAGTAGTGCAGACAACAAATATACCAGTTCAGTAGAGAAATTAAAAAATTTCCCTTATTTACCTAAACGTGCTCCTACACTTAAAGAAGAACATGAGGATACACAAGAAACGCTTGAAAGAATTCAAATTGAGCTAGATAATATAAACAGTAGTATTGTTATTGTAAGTGAAAAATTTTTTCCAAATAACTGGAAGTCTATAACCCCTCACTTAATAAACGCATATAGTTGGGTAGGGTATGATATTGACGGTAGAACAGACATAAGTTGGGGGGATGCTTTAAGGCTAAGACTTCAAGAAAAAAGAGATCAGCTTTTTAGATATAAAGAAACAATCTCAATTATGAGCAACAAATATAGTAAAAGTTTAGATAAAAACACTAACTTAATTGAACTTTTAAAAAAGATGTCAGATGCGCATGAAAGTGCTGAGAGAGATTTAACTCTGTTTGAAAAAGATATAACAAATCCAGAAAAGCTTGTAGATGCTGCAAATAACCTTACACGCGCATCTACCCGGCGTTTCCTAAATCTGAAAAGTCCTATAGAACTTATAAATAAGATCATTGAAAACAATAAAGTATTTGAACTCAATAAGGAATTAATTTGTTTACGATCAAAAATGGTCGCTTTTGGTCTTGGTACAGCTAGAATTCATTTCCGTTTAAACAATCAACATGTTGTTTCTGCCCTAAAATCAACATTTGGTATAACCGATCATACATCAGATAAACGAACCTTGCTACTAAGGGCTTCTAAACTAACAAAAAATGTGAAAGTCCAACCTGTAAACTTTGGTTCGTTAGCATTAGAAAAGTCAACAGCACACGAAAAAATGATACTAACTGCGCAAATTCACAAATATATTGATGATGAAACGCCCATAAGGCTTTTAATTGCTGAATGTGAAGATAGTTTGACGCCTATGGGAATGCTTTATTTAGCTAAAAGGTATGGAATTGAAAAACATTTAGATATTTCACCATTATTTGAAACAGCAGATGCCTTAAATAATGGGGGCCGTATAATTGGTAAAATGTTGAGCAATGAAGTTTATAGAAATTACATTAAAGATAGAGGCGTATTTGCTATTCAAACTGGTTTTTCAGATGCTGGTAGATTTATGGGGCAAATACCAGCAACCTTAGCAATCGAACGTCTGCACTCTCATTTTGCATCACAAATCGAAAAATTTGACATTAAAAACGTAACTGCCGTTATATTTAATACTCATGGGGAAAGTTTTGGAAGAGGTGGGCATCCAGGCTCTGTAATAGATAGAGTAAATTATGTCATGAGTCCCTGGGCAATGAGACAATTTGAAAAACGGTTGTTACCTGTCTGTCACGAAACAAGCTTTCAGGGTGGTGATGGTTTTATGTGGTTCCAAACTAAAGAGCTAGCAAAAGCTACCATGAGTTCTCTTCTAAAAGCACGCTATACTAAAAAAGATGATGCTGATAATGATATATTTTACAAAGATACTGATTTTTCATGGGACGTATTTAGAACAATAAGCTCCCAACAAGAGAATCTATATAATGATCCAAATTACATAAAGCTACTGTCAGGGTTTGGGCAAAACCTTCTTATACCAACAGGTTCTAGAGCATCCAAAAGATCGAAATCAAATGCGGGCATGTTTGATCCCAGACAACTTCGTGCCATACCACATAATGCAATTTTACAACAGTTTGGGGTACCTGCAAATATTTTTTTCGGTATTGGGAAAGCAGTCTCTATTGATATTGAAAAATTTTCAAATCACTATCAAGCGTCGGCTAGAGCAAGGTCAATTTTCTCGATGGTAATGAGCTCATTAGAACGCACAAATATGTCAATATTGAGTGCTTACGGCCGTCTATTTGACCCTGGGTTTTGGGTTAGCAGAGGTCTTTCAGGTAACGAACCTAGATTGGAAAAAAAGAGCTTGGCAGTGGCTGCAACCCTAAGGTCACTTTCTTGGCGCTCACAAATAATGGATCTAGCCAATCTATTACGAATAGATTCCTATAATTCTATCAAGTTTTTTGAGGATAAAATGAATACTATTGATAAGCGCAATAATGAAGATTTGGAGATTTTACATGCACTTAGATTATCTATTATTATGAAAATGATGATAATAGTAACTGAATTACCTGCTGCTGGTGAAGAAAGTAGCTCACCAATAAATGTTTTGCAAAAATTACAGACATTCCAAATAGACAGTATTATCAAAGAATTGAAAGATCGGTACCCGGAAACAAGATCTGCATTGAAATGGACAGAACAGCTACAAGAGAAAACTAATGAGCCAGTAGCTCCGACAGGTGGTTTTCCGCATATATCTGAGTCAATAATAAAACCTTTAGAGAGAGCTGGAGATCTTGTCAGACAAATAACTGTAGCCATAACGCACCATTACGATGCATATGGTTGACTTAAATACCAATTAAAGGCTGAAGCAACCTCGGAACCAAGCTTTGCATTTTAAGTGGACCTTGCGTCATAACCAAGCAAATGCAATCCTCACCTTCATTGATGTGCGGACTGTGTATCTCGTCTTCATCTTCAATGTGTAGATCTCCTCGAGCGAAACTCTTGTCGCCAACATTATAACTTCCTTTTAGAATAAGTGTCCATTCTTCACCATTGTGGCCGTGGTTAGGCATCTGCATACCCCCTTTAGCCTTCAAGAGATATAATCTATCACCGGTTTTGTTGTGCCTGTCGCCTAGGACGTCGTGAACGGCTACACCCGGTATGAGGGACTTCCACTTAATTTTATCCAACCCACAACCTAGTAGGTGTTTAAGAGTTTCTGGAGCATTGTTTTTTGAATTTGTATCACTAGATGGTGCATCTTGAAGCGGTAAATTTGCTAAAACATTACCCATAAACAAAGGGGATAATGCCTTAGTCTGCACTTGTTCAATCATAGATGCCGCAATTTGCTCCTGAAACGCAACACGACTTGAAACTTCTTCACAGATCTCACTCTGACAAGCTACAACAGCGTGTTTAGCAGGGCTAAGATTACCTGCAGCGTACTCAGTTATTGCATGTTCTGAAGTGTTCATTTTTTTATCCATAGAGAGCATCATTGCATTTGACCTATGTGTTTAGCCATATTAGCTTTTAAAGCCTGTATGGCGCTCCTAATACGCGTTTTCACCGTGCCTAAAGGCAATCCAGTTTCTTCTGATATTTCTTTGTGAGTTTTGAATTCCATAAAGGCCATACGAATAGCCATTTGCTGTGCTTTGGTTAAGCGCGAGATCTGCTCTCTGAGAATATCCGAGTTTTGTTGAGCCATGAAGTTAACTTCAGCAGATTGAACCTCGTCATCGGCAATAATTTTCATCAAATCAGGGTCCCTTACATCCATTCGCCCGTGCTTTCTTTTGTGATCAATCCAACGGTTTCTAGTCATGCGATAAACCCAAGTAGCAAAACTTGCTTTTACAGGGTCAAAGCTTCCAGCTTTTGTCCAAACTTTGATCATAACGTCTTGAACTATGTCCTCAGAAGTACCACTGCCTTCGCCTCTTGCCATTAACCAACCTTTGAGTTTGGGACCGTAAATCTCAAATAAGTCAGATAGTGCTCGTGCATCCTGATTATTGGATATTGAGTATAGCCATTGAGCATCTCTTTTTGCTGCACTGAGGCTTTTAGGGGAGGCGCGACTTGTATCTGAATATGATTTTGATTCATTGTTTGACATATTGTCAATAATTACAGCTTCATTTCCAAAAGTCATCAAAAATCCGTACTAGTTTAAGTTTATTCACTTATTTAGTACGAATTAAAAATAAACTTAGTTTGCAAATCTTAAATAAAAAAAACTGAAGAAATTACCTCTAGATTATAGCTTCAATTCGGCGAGACTCTTTTTTGCGTTCATGCTCCAACAAATAGCGCTTACGTATTCTTATGCTGTTAGGAGTAACCTCGACTAATTCATCATCATTAATAAACTCCAAGGCATATTCTAAAGTAACATTGATTGGAGTAGTTAATACTACTGCCTCATCTGTACCTGAAGCTCTTACATTGGTGAGCTGCTTACCCTTCAGGGGATTTACGACTAAATCGTTATCACGAGAATTTATGCCTACAATCATTCCTTCATAAACTTCTTCTGCGTGGCCAATAAACATTTTCCCACGCTCTTGTAGGTTCCACAAAGCAAATCCAGCAGCTTTTCCGGAATCTTTAGAGACTAAGACTCCTTTTTGCCTTCTCCCTATACCAGCATTAGTTCTGGGTTTATAAGCATCAAAGTTATGATAGAGTAAACCTGTACCGGATGTTAATGTCAAAAACTCAGATCTAAAACCAATCAAACCCCTGGTTGGAATTTCATAATCTAGGCGCACCCGTCCCTTACCATCAGGCACCATATCTTTAAGCAAGCCTTTTCTCTCTCCTAGCTTTTCCATAATCGAACCTTGATGATCAGAATCAACATCAACAGTAAGTACTTCCCATGGTTCACACAAAATACCTTCAACTTCTTTATTTATAACTTGAGGCCTAGATATCGCTAACTCGTACCCTTCCCTACGCATATTTTCGATAAGAATAGACAGGTGAAGCTCTCCTCTGCCAGAAACACGAAATTTATCAGCTTCCTCTAATTGAGTAACTCGCAGTGCAACGTTATGAATTAACTCTTTTTGCAAACGATCATTTATATTCCTAGATGTAACATATTTGCCATCTCTTCCAGCAAATGGAGAGTCATTAACTTGAAAAGTCATTGATATTGTTGGTTCATCAACACTCAATGGGGGTAGATTTTCAATATTTTCTGGGTCACAGATCGTATCTGATATCTCGAGTTTATCAATGCCAGTGAAACAACATATGTCACCTGCAGATACATAATCAGCTTCTACTCTCTCAAGTCCCATAAAACCAAAAAGTGATGCAACCTTGGCCTTTCGAACAGAGCTATCAGGTTTAGAAACCACAACAGTTTGATTTTTTTTCAATGTGCCTCGTACCACTCTACCTATGCCTATAACGCCAGTGTAGCTATTATAATCAAGGGCAGACACTTGAAGCTGCAAGTCACCATCTGGATCAACATCTGGTACCGGCGCGTGATTTATAATAGCTTCAAACAAAGCCGTCATATCCCCATCAACATTGTCAATAGTATTGGAAGCCCAGCCATTTAATGCAGAAGCATAGACAACTGGGAAGTCCAGCTGATCATCAGAGGCTCCCAATCTATCAAACAAATCAAATGTTTGGTCAACTGCCCAATCGGGGCGAGATCCATTTCTATCAATCTTGTTTACAACAACTATTGGCTTTAAACCCTGTGCAAGAGCTTTTTTTGTAACAAACGTCGTTTGCGGCATAGGACCCTCAACAGCATCAACCAACAATACAACTGAGTCGACCATTGAAAGTACTCGCTCTACCTCCCCGCCAAAATCAGCATGACCCGGAGTATCCACTATATTAATGCGCCAATCGGACTTATCTTTTTTATTATGCCACTTAATAGCAGTATTTTTAGCAAGTATTGTAATTCCTCGTTCTTTTTCAATATCATTGCTGTCCATGACTCTCTCTTCACGTTCGCCACGCTCGTCAAGTGTACCTGATTGTCTTAGCAATTTATCGACCAGGGTAGTTTTACCATGGTCAACGTGAGCAACAATCGCAACATTTCGTAATGTTTGAATACTATTAGTCATATTCTATAAACCCTATCTTCTTTGCGTCGCAGTAGCGAATAGTGGGCAAAAGGCAAGAACAAAATCTTTCTTGTATTTACATTTCAGTTCAGCAAATAAGGAAATAAAATAAGGATGGATGTAGAAAATGAACTTATCACCTAAAGTAATTAATTTAGCCGACTATACCAAACCAAATTTTGAAGTTAATAATGTTTATCTGGACTTCCAATTAGAAAAAACAAACACAATTGTAAAAAATACAATGCAAATTTCGCGCCTTTCTCAAGGCCCTCTTGTTCTTGATGGTGAAAACATTGACCTCATATCCGTGAAAATAAACAATAAGCTTCTTGGAAAAGAACAATATAAAATAACCAACTCAAAACTAATAATTAATGACACTCCTAATAAGTTTTCACTCGAAATAATTAACACAATAAATCCCTCGATTAATAATGCCTTAATGGGGCTTTATGTATCCGACAATAAATTCTGTACCCAGTGCGAAGCAGAAGGTTTCCGCAGAATTACATACTATCTAGATCGTCCAGATGTATTATCCAAATTCAAAGTTAAAATTACAGCTAATAAAAATGACTGCCCCTATCTTCTAGCAAATGGAAATATGATCGAAAGTGGTGAACTCCCCAGAGGTCAACACTTCGCAGTATGGGAAGACCCATTTCCAAAGCCTGCATACCTATTTGCTCTGGTAGCAGGAAAGTTTGATATTTTAGAAAGCTCGTTTACCACGATGAATAAACGAAAAATACTATTGAGTATCTTTGTTGATCCTGGATTACAACAACAAGCTGAATTTGCAATGAAAAGCCTTAAAATGGCTATGAAATGGGATGAGGATAATTTTGGACGTGAATATGATTTAGATAGATTTATGATTGTTGCCATCAGGGATTTTAACTTTGGAGCAATGGAGAACAAAGGGTTAAACATCTTTAACTCATCTTTACTTTTAGCTGATGAAAAAACTACTACAGATTTAAATTATGAAAGAATAGAATCGATAGTTGCCCATGAATATTTTCACAATTGGACTGGAAACAGAATAACCTGTCGTGATTGGTTCCAACTTTGCCTTAAAGAAGGCTTTACCGTCTTTCGTGATCAAGAGTTCTCGGCAGACATGCGAGGGGCTACCGTTCAAAGAATTAAAGATGTTAAAAGGTTACGTAAATTTCAGTTTTCTGAAGACTCTGGACCGCTATCTCATGCTGTAAGACCAGACAGTTATATAAAAATAGATAACTTTTATACATCTACTGTCTATGAAAAAGGGGCTGAAATTGTTCGTATGCTCAAAACACTACTGGGACCAGATCATTTCCGCGCGGGTTGTGACCTTTACTTTAAAAAACTAGATGGGCTAGCAGTAACTATAGAAGATTTTATTAACTGCTTTGCAGAAGCTTCAGACACAAACCTAGATCAATTTTTGTTATGGTACAACCAATCCGGTACACCACAAGTTCACGTTTCATATGTGAAAAATAAAGATAAGCTTGAGTTAACCTTCAATCAAATTTTAACAACTAATTCCACCGGTAAAAAAAAGGAAGCTCAAGTCATACCGATTAAATGGCAAATCATTGGTAATAAAGGACCAATTTCAAAGCAAAGACTGACTGTAATGGATGGCTTCACAAAAACGGTTTCAATAAAATATCCAGATAAGGATTTTAGCATTTCTATTCTTCAAGACTTTTCTGCTCCAATTAATCTACATTTTAAACAAAACATTGATGATACGCTTCGTCTAATGGAGAGCGATGAAAATGATTTTAATCGTTGGGAATCTGGACAAATTATATCACGAACATTAATCAGTAGTGCTTCCAAGTTAATAACGTACAATAATAGCCCAGACCTTGGAAAGCCACTAGATTGTTACACAAGGACTGTTAACAATATTCTAAACAATAATAACCTGAATAATGCATTTAAAACACTTGTTCTTACCATACCCAATCAAAATGAAATACTAAACGCAAATACAAAAGTAAATCCAATTGCTGTGCAACTAGCACGTAATTGGCTTAATAAAGAAATTGCTAATTCTTCACGCGAAGAATTAGTCGAAACTTATTTAAGGCTTAATAAAAATAGTCCAAATACAAAAAGCATGTCTTCAATCAGTGATCGCGCACTAAAAAATCTTTGTTTATTTCTGCTGGCCTCACGGCATGACCCAGTCACTAAAGAAATAGCAATCAAACAATTTCATGAAGCAACTAATATGACAGATGAGCTTTCGTCATTACACTCTCTTGATATCTTTGATAGAGAACTAGCAAACGATTCTATTGATTTATTTTACAATAAATGGAAAAATAACCCACTAGTACTTGACAAGTGGTTCTCATTACAGGCTAGCAGAAACCATAAACGAGGATTAAGTGCAATCATAGAATTAACCCAGCATAAGTTATTTGAAATAACAAATCCTAATCGTGTAAGAGCTGTGTTGGGTAGTTTTTCAGCCGAAAATACTATCATTTTTCACAAAGAAGACGGAACTGGATATGAATTTTTTATTGATCAGATATTAAAAATAGATAGGGTAAATCCATCGGTAGCATCAAGACTTTTAGGTGTTTTTGAAGTTGTAGAAAAACTTGATAATGACCGTCAAATCAAAATTAAATCGTTACTTAAAACTATTATAAATGCAAATCCCTCCAGCAATATTCTTGAAATTACAACGAAAATACTTGGGTAAATTTATACTTTTATATAAATCTTTACAATTGAATTACTTGATTTTATTTTTTGGGAAAATGATTGCCGCTTTCAGTCCCGGGCGCTTGACATTATGGTCATCTATACTGCTAATAATAAAGTCAGCATTATGAAAGTTAGCAACAGCATCAACCAGAGATAAGCCCAATCCGTTCCCAGGGTGAGTACGGCTTTTATCTAATCTGACAAAACGGGCTTTAACACGCTCCCGGTCCTCTCGAGGAATACCTAGTCCATTATCGCATACAGATATTTCAACTGACCCTGTACTATTTTTTAATAATTCAAGTCTTACTTTCCCACCTTTGGGTGTGTATTTTATTGCATTCTCAATTAAATTCGAGACAGCTTGTGACAATAATCCTCTGTCAGCTCTGATAATATGTCCCTCAGTAGTGAGTGCATGGAACTCCAAACCAGCACTTTCACAAGAGGGTTCATATAAATCAGTGAGATCATCAAGGAGGGTTTTTGGATCGATATCAATTAATAATTCTCTGCGCTCACCAGTTTTAAGTCTTGATATTCTCAAAATATTATCAAATGTTTTTAATAACTCATTAGCATCTTCAGCTGCAGAAAAAAATATCTCTGCATCTTGAGTATTATGCCTTTCAATACCCGCACTTTCTAAACGAGTCCTCAGTCTCGTTAATGGTGTTTTAAGGTCATGTGCAACGCTATCACCAGCATACTTCATGGACTGCATTAAACGTTCAATATGGTCAAGCATTCCATTTAAATGTTCGGCCAACAAGTCCATCTCATCATGTGAATAATTTCTTGGTGCCCGTCTATTCAGATTACCCGATCTAACATCATCAGCTAATTTATTAAAAGCATCAACACGGCGAGTAAATCGTTTTGAAAGAAACCAACTCGATATTAAACCTAAAATTAATGCTATGCATGAAGACATAAATATAGCGTTTCTAACCTTAAGCCCTACCCTCATAGTTCCTTCGACATCGCGGCCAACAATCAAAATTGCAGCTACGCCATTTCCAGTTCTTATCGGCCCCACCAAGGCTCTAGCGCGTCTATCCTTAAAATCATTTTCTTCGCTGAGTGGGTTGCTATATAAAAAAGCAACCTTATTAAACTCATCAGCTTGAAGTCCAGTTAGCAAAGGTAATTCACCATCCTCTTTGGTAACTTCCTGAAAAAATAAATTACCTATGGCTACACGTTTGTTGACTAATCCATAAAGACCTTCACTGGAAGCAGTCCGTAAAGTAACCTCACGTTCTACTGCTTGAAATCCACTCTCATCATATATTTTCTGGATTTCGGAATGTTCGGTTTCTACTAGTTTATCAATTCGGTTCAACTCAGCTGTAACGGTCACATAATATACAGAAACGGCTACTACCATTAGCGATAAAACAAATAGCAAAGCGCCAAGCAAGGATAATCTGAAAAGTGTATTTTTATATATTTTACTAAAATTTTTAATCATCAAGAAGAAAGGTTATTGGTAATTTACTATTCCTGCAAACAATAACCAGCTCCTCTTATGGTATGCAACAAAGGAACAGAAAAATCTTTATCGATTTTAGATCTCAATCTGGAGATGTGAACATCTATAACATTAGTTTGTGGATCAAAATGGTAATCCCATACTTTTTCCAATAACATTGTTCGTGTGACAACCCTTCCAGAATTTCTCATTAAACATTCTAATAAGCGGAACTCTCGAGGTTGGAGTAATATTTTTTCTCCTTCTCTTTTTACAGTTCTTGATAAAAGGTTCATTTCTAGTTCACCAACTTTGAGATTTGCTACTCCTCCAGAAGGGTCACTTCTACGGCCAATAGCTTCAATTCGCGCCAGAAGCTCCGTAAATGAATAGGGCTTAGCAAGATAATCATCACCTCCAGCCCTCAATCCTTCAACTCTATGGTCCACTTCGCCAAGGGCTGACAAAATTAAAACTGGTGTACTATCTTTACTAGCACGCAAATCTTTCAATATATCCAAACCATTCATTTTTGGCAGCATTCGGTCGATAACCAATACATCATAATCCGAAGCTCGCGCCATTTCTAAGCCTAAGTCTCCATCGTTGGCTATGTCGATTACATGCCCAGCTTCCATTAATCCCTTTCGGACATATTCAGCAGCCACTTTGTCATCCTCTATAACTAATATTCTCATTTAGATCTCCTAAATTAAACCTATCCTATAAATATATATAAATGGCTAATCATTAAAGGACTCCAGAGTACTTTTACTTGGACGTTCTCCAATCATTACCTTAAATTTATAAGTCTTATTTCTTCGCCTTATGATTATATCAATTAATTCATTTGGTTTTAGAGCACCTATCAAGCGAGTAGCTTGAGTGGCGTCTCGAATTGTGCTTCCATTAATATCAAGTATGATGTCTCCTTCTTTTAAACCAAATGAATATGAAGGACTTTTTGGTATTATTTTTTTAATTGTAGCTCCATATAAAGAATTTAGCGAATAATTTGGGCTTTCACCCTCTACCTGAAATTTTTCAGTTTTAAGTATTACGCCTATGTAACCACGCTTCATACGGCCATAGTCTCGTATTCCAGTAATTACATTTTTTACAACTTTTAGCGGTATTACAAATGCAATTCCAATATTTGCACCCGTTGGCGAATATATAGCAGAATTCACTCCAATAACCTCACCTTTTAGATTTATTAATGGACCACCGGAATTTCCCTTATTAATACTCGCGTCAGTCTGAATATAATCAATATATGAGCCACCATTCTCTCTTGCCCTGCCTATTGCGGATATTACACCTAAACTCACTGATTGGCCCATTCCATATGGGTTACCTATTGCAAAAACCCATTCACCAACTCTATTTTTAGTATTTTTAGGCAAACTGAGATATGGAAGAGTAAAATCTGTTTGCAATTGGAGTAAAGCTAAATCGGTCTCTTCATCAGTACCAAGTATTGTTGCTGGGTATATTTTTCCATCATTGAGCTCAATTTCAATTTTATCAACATTATCAACAAGATGAAAATTAGTAACAACCTCTTTATTGGCTGAAATTATAAAACCTGAACCATATCCGGTCGCTTGAGGTGAATCTGGTATGTATGACACAGTTATATTAACAACAGATGGACTAACTTCTTCAACCAAATCAGCAATAGAAAGATTTGCTATAATTTTTTTATTTTCTAGATTGATATCAGAGAAAGTGTGGTTAGCTCCTTCATCTTGCGCACTTGATAATTGCGGGAGGATAGTGAACATGAGAATTACTGGGTATAATATTTTGTTTATAAAACTCAAAATAACCTCCATTGCTAAGACCAATATGGTGATATGAACATAACCTGATTATGACGAAAAAATTACAAAAATGTAATGTTTGCTGTTATTATAGTTTTTTAAAAATAAGTATTTTATTATTACTTGGCATATTTATAGTTTTGTAAAGTTTAAAACCATAAACATTTGAAACATTACATATATCATTAATCTCCCTGACACCCCAACAAGAGTTTTGACCTTTTAACCTTTCATCAAACCTAAGATTAGAATGTGCTGAATTTTTTCCATCTAAAAATGGACCATACAAAACCAGCATACCAAATCTCTGTAAAACACTATAACTTCCCTCTATTAATCCAACTGTCGCAGACCATGGAGCAATATGGATCATATTAGCACAAAACACGATATCATAATTATTTAATCTATTGGCCCAATTTGGTTTTAAAGTGCTTATATTATGAGATAAATTAATTTGGTCCCTGAAGTCTCGTGACCATTCATCTTGACTCTTTCTACTTTCACTATCCGGATCAGAAGGTTGCCAATGTATGTCAGGTCTTAAACCACAAAAATGTATGGCATGCTCACCAGTTCCTGATGCTACCTCAAGAATATTTGCTCCTTTTGGCAAAAAATTCACTAAAGCGTTACCAATAGGTATTTTATTCCTCTCTACCGATGGGGAAATTAATCTAGCTGCCTCATGTCCTCTGAATTCAGTATGAATAATATTTTCGTTACTCATATTTTACCTTCAAAATTAAAATAATAAATAAATCGGTGGTTTCATAAAAAATCTTTTAAATAAGACCCCTGCGATATTTATAATCTAATTTATTTTTTAAACCCGGCCATCCCTTTAAATTTTTTATTTCTTCATCTGACAAGGTTATCTTAAGCGTGATTATTAAATCACCGCCATTTACTCCTTTACCGCTTAATCGCATTTTTTGCCCAGTATTTGAACCTTCAGGAACTTTAAACTCCACTTCACCGCTTGGTAAGGGTAGTAAAATTTTACACCCGTAGAGAGCCTCTTCAAGTGAGATAGGTAGATTAAGTAATAACTTTTTCCCGTTTCTTTTTAAGTTTTTATGAGGGTCTACGGAAACTTCAACCTTAACATCCCCGCTAGGACCTCCGTTGGTTCCAGGTCTTCCCTTATTTTTAATCCTCAATACCTGACCACTTTCAACACCCTTTGGTATTTTAACGATTAAACCAGGTGATAATCTTTTAGACCCTCCTTTTAAGGCATTACTTAGGGGAATATTAATTTTATATCTTAGGTCTGCACCTTTTTGTGGTGGCTGATGTCTTTGCTGCATACCGCCACGCATGCCACCCATATTCATACCGAACAGAGATGAAAACATACTTGCCATATCGTCTTGCGCGCCCATACCAGAGAAACCCGAGCTATACCCCCCTCCTCCATAGCCAAAAGGACTTTTTTGCTGCCCAGAGCCATCAATTTGGCCTTTGTCGTAATTCCTTCTCATCTCTTTATCCGATAATAAAGTGTAGGCTGCGGAAATTTCTTTGAATTTTTCTGCCATTAAAGGCTTATCTTTATTTACATCCGGATGATATTTTTTAGCTAATAACCTATAAGCTTTTTGAATTTCTGCATCGTTAGCAGTGGTTGGTACATTTAGTAATTTATAGGGGTCTTTAGCCATTAACATAATTTAAGAATAAAAAAATGTATAACAAGAGCCAACTAAATTATCTTTATCACTTTTTAGTAAACAAAGTTTTTTAAGCAGACATCAAACCAAATCTTGATTGATCTTGCTTTACTTCAGAAATTTTTACTAAATGATCATAACCAAGTATAAGGTTAATATCTTTCTTGTTGTCAGAAATAGGTAACCTAACCCAAAATAAAGCGTAGTTCGAAGCATTTATTGTTCCTGGCTGAGTTACACCCGCATACGGTTTACGCTTATCAACTACTTGCCCAAGCACTCGGTTCCAATAATCCGAGCGATCGCCAATAGGTAGCTCATCTATAAATTTGCCTTGTATCTCACTTTTATATAGTTTCCAAAAACCAGTCCCAGCTAGTCTGTATTTGAACCTTCGTTCTTTATCGTTCTCCACATTGATAATACTAGTCATTGGGAGTTGCTTAGAAATATCACTTGGAAAAATATCCCCCCTTGATGGAAACATATCTCCGTCACATTTACTCAGCCAATAATTATAAAAGCTTTGTTGCTCTGGCAAAACCATTTGGTGAAGAACATTATCATCAGAAAGCACCGACAACCCCTTTGAACGTTTTATACTAAGCTTTAATAACTTAGACTATAAGTGAGTCAGGGATGTGCTTATGGCAAGGACTTGTTAGTTTAATTCAAAGGTTAACAAGGAATTAACCTTATTTTTTATTACGGAACCGATTCAATTCTAAGAATAAGAATAATATTTACCTTACGAAGTATACCAAAATAAGCACCAATATAAGCATAGCCGCGGTCATTACAGCGGATAGTCCGCTAGGTGCTGTTTTACTAAAACCACCGATTGGACTAAATACTCCATACAAGCGCCTGTTAATAGAATTGGATACATCTCTGGTAGTGCTAAACAGTCTCGCATCAAGGGCGTTCCATGCTCGGTTAATTGACTTAACTATATGGAAACCACATTTTCTATAAAACCAGTCAAAGTCTAGAATCTCAGATCGTTTTTCTGCAGGATATAAACCTGATTTTTTCAAAATACAGAATGCCGTAATCGCTGCAAATAATAATTGCAGCTGAAACACTACATGATCTACTGTATAAGGCTTATAGTCAGCCTCATAGGGCAAAAGATCATACAGCATTTGGTATCCCCCCCAAGGAAAAGCTAAAAATATACAAAGTGAAGCTGCAAGACCCATAGCTACCAACATATTCCAAGGAGCTTCCTTAACTCTACGTCCACTATCATGGCTAAAGAACGTGAAATAAGGAACTTTTATTCCCGAGTGTTCCATAACACCAGCAGATGCAAACAATAACATTGCTGCTATTAAATATAAAACTGAATTATGGTGTGCCTCATAAATAACAGAGCTTATAATCATCGCCTTTGTGACAAATGCGGCCAACAATGGGAACGCAGCTATTGAGCCAGCACCAATTAAACAAAATAATGCAGTTATTGGCATTGAGCGAAACAAACCACCTAATTCAGAAGCTTTCGCAGTACCGACACGGTAGATAACTGCGCCGATAGACATAAATAGCAAACTTTTAAATATCACGTGAACAAAAACTTGCCCTACAACGCCATTAATTGCTAATTCAGTACCTATGCCAATACCACAAACCATGAAGCCTAATTGATTATTTAAAGAAAATGATAATACTCTTCTAAGATCATTTTCAACCAACGCAAAAAATACAGGGAAACATGTCATCACCGCCCCAATATAAATTAATATTTCTGTTCCGACATACCCTCTTGCTAAAGTGTAGATAGCCATTTTAGTGGTGAATGCAGATAATATTACTGTACCTGTAATGGACGCCTTCGGGTACGCATCTTGCATCCACATGTGCAAAAAAGGAAAACCGCATTTAATACCAATGGCGAGTAATATGAGCCAACCACCAAGGTTTTGTAAACCAATGTGGTTGAAAACATAACTTCCACCGTTAAACCTTGCATGAATAACTGCCCCAATTAGTAAAATAACACCAGACAATACATGTAAAGCCAGATATCGAACTCCAGCTGCGTATGCGTGCTCTCCACCTCGCCATACTAAAAATACAGATGAAATGGCAGTTAGCTCCCAAAAGAGAAATAAAGTTAAAAGATCGCCGGAGAGGACTCCAGCTATTGCAGCACCTGAATAAATTAAAGCAGAACTATCAGTAATCCTACATTTTTCATGCAGGCCAAAAATACCGTTGAGTACTCCGATTAAACAAAAAAGGTAACCCCAAACCATTGATAGACTATCAATGCGTAAGGTTGTCAGCTCTATATCTGCAATAGTAATTAGACCTGCTACAACAATGTCAGAAGTAAAAATTTGGGTTATCATAAAAGCAGTAAATACAGGCGCTCCGATCACCAAGCATTTGCGAGTTAGTTGAGTTAAAGGGCCATTAGGAACTAGTGTGCAGATAATACCAGATAGTATAAGCCAAATTCCAGGGTTAATTTGTAGAATATCAATCATGTCCATCTTCCACATTTTCTACCGAAAATTCGGGATCTAACAGCCCTCCTTCTCCATAGTAACTCTCAGGGCGAGCCAGAAGAAAAGTAAGGGGTTTAGCACACAAAACTATTAAACTATATGAAACAAACCCTATTAAAGCCCAAGAGCCTGGTACAACATCCCAAGGAGCAGGGTGTTTTTGAGGGTATAAAAAACCTATCAGTATCATAAGTATTAAACCGGAAAAAGGAAACCATATGAAGTTATCTATTACTTTCTTTTTCCCTAACCAAAGAAATGGAATGGCAAAAGGATGGATATCTTCTTGTTTATCTATTGCTTTGCCTAGCTGATTTGATTTTTTAATTAAACTCATAACTATTCACCTACTGAAACTACAGGCTGCAAGAAGTCAATAATGCTTCCTACATAAAAGAATAAAATGAAAGCTCCAGCAGCTGAAATCACTGGGGGCACTATTACCCATATATTTTTCTTTCTTACCTCTATTAAACCATTATCCACTGAAATATCTTTGGGAGGTTTCAAAAAAGCCCTAATAGAAATTGGGATTAGGTAAACAATATTTAGGATAGACGAAAGTACAAGAGCAGCAGTTAGAATACCTTTTCCGCTCTCTAGAGCCCCTACAATCAAAAAGTATTTTGGCCAAGATCCACCCATAGGAGGTATGCCTATAATTGAAATAGAAGCAACTAGAAATGCACCAAACACCCAAGGCATAGTTCTACCTAGGCCATCAAGTTTAGATACTTCTGTTCTATGCGAGATGGTATAAATTGCTCCAGCACACATAAATAAAGTTATTTTTCCCCAAGCATGCATCACAATTTGTAATGCTCCACCTATAAATGCAGCTGGTGTGGCTAACATCGCAGCAAGTGTAATATATGCTAGTTGCGAAACTGTTGAATAAGCCAGCCTAGCTTTCAAATTATCTTTTCTCAAGGCGATAATTGAAGCTAACACAATCGTTATGGCTGCCACCCAAGATAAGCAAGTACTCATATTCATGTCCGCCATTACAGACTCGCCAAAAATAAATATAGTTATCTTTAAAACTGAAAAAACACCGGCTTTTACAACTGCTACAGCATGTAAAAGAGCTGATACTGGTGTAGGCGCAACCATTGCATTAGGTAACCAAAAGTGCATCGGCATTAAGGCTGCCTTACCGATACCAAATACAAATAATAAAAGTAAAATAGATGTAGTAAAATTGCTAGTTCCTGCTGGGAAAATTCCGCCAACAGCAAAGTCCGAATGTCCTGCCACTATATGCGTACCGAGTATTGCTGGAAGTAAAAACATCAATGATGTTCCCATCAAAACCAAAGCATATATTGTGCCGCCCCGTTTTGCTTTCATATCACCCTTATGAGTCACCAAAGGAAATGTCGATATAGTTAATAGTTCATAAAATATAAATAATGTTATTAAGTTGGCCGAGGCTGCTATTCCCATAGCAGCAAAAATAGCGATTGCTACTAATCCAAAAAATCGTGTTTGTTTTTTTTCTTTATTTCCCCTCATGTAACCTAAAGTAAATACCGAGTTTACAATCCATAAAGAACTTGCAATTGCCGCAAAGATTGCACCTAGTGGCTCTAACTCTAGCCTAACATCGAAATTGCCAGCGAATCTGAATAAATATAATTCAGGTTTTGCGCCTGAATTAATAGCATTCAATAAAAAGAATACATTTAATAAAAGTAGTATGCCCGCTAAAAATGTAATTGCCTCCCTAATGTTCGGGCGATTAGAAAATAAAGGTATCAAGCCACCCGCAATTAAGGGAATTAACAAAAGTAGAAGCAATGCTAACTCATTAGTGAATTCCATGCTAACCTCTACCTCCGAGCAATACTGATGCTGCAATCTCTGAGGCAGAAACGAAACCATCTCCTATTCCAAATGCATTTACACCAATGGCAATTGACATTAATCCCAATACCCACATTGGAAAAAGCATCATAAAGGGGGCTTCATTCTTAATAAATGTACTACCATTAATCTTGGGTGGACTCCCAAAATATGCTACTATAATTATTCTGCCTATATAAACAATTGCTAAAACTGAACTAAATACAATTACCAATACTGCCCACCACATTTCTTGTTCAGCTGCAGCTAAAATCAATTTAACCTTTGAAACAAAACCAGCAGTAAATGGAACGCCTACTAATGACAAACCTCCTAATGTAAATGCTCCCATGGTCAATGGCATTGTCTTAAATAAGCCAGAAAAATCACTAACTCGAGTGATCCCAAAACGATACCAGAAAGCTCCAACTGATATAAATAAGCAGCCCTTGATAATTGCATGATTGAGGAGGTGTAAGTAGCCCGCTGCTAGACCGGAGGACGTTGCAATACCAATCCCGAGTAAAATATAACCGACTTGAGCGACTGATGAATAGGCTAGCACTCTACGCACATCGCTTTGAAATATAGCCTGAAACGATGCGAGGACCATTCCTACAATAGCAGCACCCATAATTAGATATTTAAGCATTACAGCAATGTAATCAAAACTTGGATCAAAAACTGTAAATGTAAACCTAAGTAACAAATAAATCGCCGCTTTAGTGGCTGTAGATGCCAAAAAAATTGTAATTTTTGTTGGAGCATATGCATAGGCACGGGGCAACCAAGTGTGAAGCGGGAACATCGCAATTTTAAGTCCCAAACCTACTATTATAAACCCATAACCAACCTTTGACACACGAGTACCGCCATTAAGTTCAGATAGAATAGCAGACATTTCTGCCATGTTTAAGGTTCCTGTTTCCATGAATAGAAAACCCAACCCTATTACAAAAAATGTAGCACCAATCGAACCCATTATAAGGTAGTTATAAGCTGCCGCTAAAGAACGTCTGTCACGGGCGGCGCCCATCGCTACAAGCACATAAGTGCTTATAGAACTTACCTCAAGAAAAACGAAAACATTGAAGGCATCTCCGGTGATTACCATTCCCATTAAACCCGCAAAGCATATTAAAAAAGCTGCGTAAAAAGGTGCCCTTTTCTTAGGTTCAATTTCTGAAATTGAAGAAGGTAAAGCATAAATAACTGTAAGCATTGCCATCACAGAAATCAGAAGTAAAATGGGAGCACTTAATCCATCAACGATCAATGATATTCCGTGAGGCGGGGCCCAGCCACCCATGGTATAAAGCAAAAAGCCATCAAAATAAATATGCTGAAAAAGGCCAAAAGCGGTGTAGGTACAGATTAAAGTAACGAAAAATGTAACCCACCATGCCATACTTCTATTAGGTAATATCGCTGTAACTGCACCCATTAATAGAGGAAGAACAATTAGGAAGGCAGGACCTTGTTCAAAAATCCACTGCGGAAATAAGGACATAGAACTCATTGTCTTTCAATTATTTCTTTATAGTAAATCCTGTCATATTCTTCTATTTTATCCTCCTCAATAGTCCCATAAACCTCGCGTACACGAACTACTAATGACAAACCTATTGCTAGTGTGGCAACACCGACAACAATTGCAGTTAGAATTAAAACGTGTGGCAGAGGATTAGAATATAAGACTCCAGAACTCGACTGCACGACTGACTCCAGCTCGCCAATCGACGCAAAAAGCGTAGTTTCTGAATTAACGTGATCAGTGCCATGACTTTCAACAATAGGGGGTTGCCCTCCAGATACTTTACCAATCGTTATATAAAGCAAAAAAACAGAAGTTTGGAAAACGGATAGCCCAACAAGTTTTTTTATTAAATTTCTACTCGCAAAAACGACATAAAGGCCAGTCATCATCAAAATTATTACAACTGCATAATTGTATTGATCTAATATAAGAGAAGACATTACCAATTATCCTCATCTACTTCAGGCTGCCGCGAACCAAATGCATAAAAAATTGCAATCATTACAGTAGTCACAGAACATAGAACACCTAGCTCTACAGCTATTATACCATAATGCTGTCCATGAGCTGGATCATGGGCTAGCACTCCGTAAGATAAAAAGTCACCGCCTAAAATCCAAGTAAGAACTCCAGTGCCTCCATAAAGCAAAACACCTGAAGACATACCTATTCTCACCCAACTCGGGGGGAACGCTTTCTTTGCAGCCTCAAGACCAAATATTAGCGCATACAAAATGACAGCAGAAGCAAGTATAACCCCAGCCTGAAAGCCCCCGCCAGGGCCGAAATCACCATGGAACTGAACATAAAAAGCAAACAATGCAATAAATGGCACTAGAAACTTACTTATAACTTTTAAAATTACATGCGGATCGTGCATCAATTATCACCTTTATCTTTAAAGCGCTTCTTTTTACTCTTTCTGGCAGTGCTTACGGAAGTTTTTTTAACCGCAGAACTTGTTACTGATTTAATATTATCGCGTGAACTTCTCAATCGCGAATTAGCAGATGGAGCCATAGGCGGGTAAGTGTGCTGTCCACTAGGACTTGCTGTCCAACGGCCCGCATTTCCGTTAAGACCGAGTAATAAGAGGACGCCCAACCCTGCTGAAAAAATAACTACTGCTTCACCAAATGTATCATAACCCCGGTAACTTGCCAAAACGGCTGTAACAACATTAGGGATATGTATTTCTTTTGTAGTGCGTTCAATATAGTCCATTCCAACACCTGTGTTAGCAGGTGAATTTACATCACCAAAAGCTGGCATATCTCCAATTGCATAAAACATCGCTAATCCTGCAACTATTACAACCAATAGAGGCGCAATTTGTTTGGATATAGGGACAGGGTCTGACTTTCTATTCGCTAACAACATTGCAGCTAACATTAATACAGTAGAAACACCAGCGCCCACAGCAGCTTCTGTGAAAGCAACATCCACCGCATCTAATGATACAAACCAAGCAGCTGAAACTAAAGAGTAAACTCCCTGAAGCATAACTATAGCGAATAAACTACGCATCCTAACTATTGAAAAAGCAACTATTATCAAGATTGCCATTAAAGCTAAATCCAGAATGATAGTTGGAGCTACAGCATAAGATGATAGCATCATGATCTCCCTCCGCGGATTTTAGAAAAATTATGCTTTCCTAACTTAGGCTTCAGATTAGCTGTATAAGCTGAATGAGCTATGGCATGAGTAGCTGTGGGACTAGTCAATAATAGGAAGAACCCAATCATCATAAGCTTAAGGCTCGTTTGAGTAAAACCTGATTGAAGAATTAATCCAACTAATATTAACTCCGCCCCCAGAGTATCAGTCATTCCTGCAGCATGCAATCGGGTATAAAAATCTGGAAATCTTAGAACACCAATGGTTCCTGCAAATACAAAAAATAGCCCTGTCACTATAGTAAGGCACGATAGGCTGCTTTGAACTAGCCCTGTCCACCCAAGGTTGCTGTCTAAAATAACTGTTGAAAGAGTAGAAATTATCATTCTTCTGCCTCCATCTGTTCTTTTATTAAGGAAACACCAAGGCATCGATAATTAAAAAACTTTAAAACAGCAATTGTTGCTATAAAATTCATCAAAGCATATAATAAGGCAATATCTAAACCATCCGGCCTATCAATAATAAAACAAAAAATACAAAGAAATATTATTGTCTTAGTACCAAAGGAATTTACCGCTAATAATCTATCATATAATGTTGGTCCACCTAATAAGCGACCTAACATTAACACCATGCACACAATTATAAAAAATGCAGCACCCAAATTAAAGTATTCTAAAAATATTGGCATCTATTTGTCTTTTAAACCAATACTTACCGCTCCAGCTGAGCGAGAATGCATTTCATAAAAATCTTCCGGATTACTCATTTCCTTCAATAAAGCATGAACCAAAATATGGTCTTCTCTAACATCTACGCTAACGGTCCCTGGCGTAAGTGTAATAGAGTTTGCAAACATTGTTTGGGCTATATCAATGTTACTACGCATAGGTATCTTTACTAATGTCGGGCTAATTTCGGAATTAGGGCTTACCACAGCTTTTAGTACTTGGATGTTGGCCTTAACTATTTCTATGAATAACCAAACGTAATATTTGCACGTCTTTACTATATTTAAATATGGAACGGTTTCGTCATCGAGAATAGCTAATCTTTTTGTCATCCACACCACCAAAGCAATTGAGATCACACCAAAAGTTAAAATCATGCCGATGAAATAACCTGAAAGCACTAGCCAAGTCGCCGCCATAACAAGTGACAAAAGAACTGCGTGACGCATTTGAAACGCTCCATTTAAACGGTTGATACTTTAACTTCATAAACATGTGATCTCACAAGGGGAAGCGAAATAGCTTAAAAAGAAATAAAATACCCAAAAAATTTGTGAATTAACTTCATTATAATTCATTTGATTATTATAACTCGTTTTTAAACCTTTATTGTAAAGCAATACTTGCCTGTCTTTCTGCATCCGTTTACATCACGCTAATGATAAAGAAACTAAAAACGAATATAACTCCGCCAGTTACAAAGAAAGTCCGAAAAACTATAAAACAGCTAGATAAAACTAGGTATGATAATTATAGCTGGCTTAAAGACGATAACTGGCAAATTGTAATGACAGATACGTCAAAACTAAGCCCTGAAATAAACGAACATCTGCATAAAGAAAACCTATATACTGAACAAGTACTTGAAGACTTAGAACCTTTATGCGAAAAAATACTCGAGGAAATGAAGGGTCGTTTAGAGCCAAACACATCAACTGTACCATCTCCAGATCATAATTATGCATATAATCATAAATACAAAGATAATGATGAACATGGCGTCTATCAACGCTTTCCCATAGATCAAGCAACAAGGAAAATATCAGAAGAGCCTCAAGTTATACTTGATGCAGAAAAACTTTCAAAATTATACCCATCTTATTTTGACATTGGCGATGTAGCTCATAGTAAAAATCATGAATGGTTAGCATATTCAGTTGATGGGTCAGGTGCAGAAAACTACGAAATATTTATTAAACCTATGCACGGACAAGCTCACACTACAAAAATAGTAAAAAGTAATGGAGAAATCCAATGGGCAAAAGATAATAGTGTTTTATTTTGGGTTGAGCGAGATGATAATCAGAGACCTTCTGCCGTCTATGCCAAAAATATCCATGATAAATTTGATGCACCAAAATTAATTTATTTAGAAAAAGACCCAAGTTTTTTTGTATCCGTCGGAGAAACAGATAGTGGTAATTATATAGAAATTAATATTCATAACCACACTACTAATGAAGTATGGATAATCCCGGCAGATAAGCCATACGATAAACCAATATGTGTAAATAAACGAACTGCGGGTCACGAATATAGTATTCATGATCATAATGAGAATTTATATATACTCACAAATTACGACAACTCCACAGATTTTGCAGTAATGCATACAAGTGTCAACGATCTAGACAGTAAACATTGGAATATAGTTATACCCCACCGCCCTGGAACACTGATTCTAGGATTAAGAACTTTTTCAAATTACTTAGTTAGACTCGTTAGGGAAAATGCTCTTCCTAAAATCATAATTAGGAATTTAAACGATAACTCAGAAAAAGTAATTAATTTCGATGAAGAGGCATACAGTATAAGTCTCTTGACGGGTCACGAATACAATACTCGATGTCTTCGCTTTTCATATTCCTCACCCACAACTCCAAAACAAATATATGATTACGATATGTACACCCATAAAAGGGTTCTTTTACAAACACAAAATGTTCCAAGTGGCCACACAGCTACTGATTACACATGTGAAAGAATTTATATTAAATCTAGAGACGGTTCTGATATTCCGGTCACTCTTCTCTACCACTCGCGCTTCATTCAAGATGGTAAATCACCACTTTTACTTTATGGGTACGGGTCATACGGTATCACCATACCGGCAAGTTTTAGAACTTCCATACTGCCTTTAGTCGATCGCGGCATTACATATGCAATTGCCCACATCAGAGGGGGAATGTCCAAAGGTTATCAATGGTATCTTGATGGAAAGCTTCAGAAAAAAGAAAATACTTTTAATGACTACATAGACGTTGGCATAGGGCTTTGTAAAAAAAAATATACTTCTCCAGGTATGATTTGCGCATATGGGGGTTCCGCAGGTGGTCTGCTTGTAGGGGCTGCTATCAACCAAGCTCCTAAGTTATTTGCAGGAGCTGTAGCTGCCGTTCCCTTTGTAGATGTGCTAAATACAATGTCAGATAGTCAGCTCCCTTTAACTCCGCCAGAATGGCCTGAATGGGGTAATCCGTTAATTAATTCCGATGACTATGATTGCATTTCAGCCTATTCGCCTTACGAAAATGTAACCAAAAATGATTATCCTCCTATTTTGATTACGGGAGGGCTAACCGATCCTAGGGTTACTTACTGGGAGCCTGCAAAGTGGGCAGCTGTACTTCGAGAAAACCAGAAAGGTAATGCACCCATTTTATTAAAAATAAATATGGACTCAGGACATCAAGGACAACCCGGAAGATACGACTCGCTAAAAGAGGTTTCTTTAGAATATGCCTTTATAATTTCTATCTTATAGAAATTATAAAGGAAAATAGCTACCTGCGTTTACTTAAAGTTGAAACCGCGCAAGCAATAGAAAAACAACATTTGATTACTATCTTTCTACTATTTTAACACGATACTTGGAATCGTATTCATCCTTGAAGGCTTCACATTTTGGATCATCAAGGTCGAATCTTCCAACGAAAACCTCATTGTCATAGGCGCCTTTAATGATTGCAAAACAAAGTTCCTTGACCACATTGGCTTCAAAAATACATCGGTTTTCAACCGCTTGACGTTCTGCTTTGATGAATGAAATCCATTTTTTTGCATTTCGACCTTCGCGTGATGAACGCGGAACTTGTTCAAAGGCTTGAATAGCACTCTCACGAGACTTTGTAATTGGTGCTGAACGCTTGTCTTCTTCAGACATCTTACAGTTTATTCTAGCTTGTTTTTGAGTATCTTCATAACGACAGGTGGCTATCAACATCCAGGATTTCCCTGCATCATATCCTTTATTGATTGCGCTTTTGAAAGCTGTTTCAGCTTTTAAGCACTGACCTTCATTATAAAGTGCTTCTCCTAGATCAGCATATAATTTAGCTTTGCCAGAACTTGCGGCTGCGCTTTCTAAAATAGGTATAGCCCGCTTGTACTCACGCGCTTGACGAAACAAAGAAGATAACTGGACCATCTTTTCTGAAGATCTAGATATCCTATTTGCATTCATTTCTTTTTCAAGAATTTCAGCAGCCTGAAATGGCATATCATAGAAAGAGTAATACTGAACAACTTTCATTAAGTCTTGCTCAGTATTTAAAGCACCACCAAGATATAGCATCTTAGTAACCTCAAAGGCTTCTTGCTCTCGGCCGCCGTTGGCTAGCATAGAAGCCCAAGCATCCCAAAGGTTTTTGTCTTCTGGCCATCTACCTATCATCTGTTTGACAATATCGGCTTGGCGGGCCTGCATTCCTAAGTTGTTGTATAAAAAGTTCATTAAATCAAAGTGTTTACGCTCTTTAGGGCGAGCTGCTTTGAACCATTTCTCGGCCCAAGGTAAAGCTTTCTTATAATTTTCTGATTGAACCCATGCTTGGGTTAGCATTTCAATATATGCTGGCTTAACTTGTCCTGTTCTATTTATAAATCGCTCTAAGGCTTGTGCCCCTTCTGCATATTGACCGCTTGCTATCATCAATTGGGCAATATTTACTTGCAGACTGTTTATCTCATTGGGTAATAACCCTCCAGCTTTAATAGCATTTCTAAAAGAAGTTATTGTAGCAGCATAGTCGTTCAATTCGTAATGGCTAGCGCCTTGCATTTGGTAAATAGTTGAACGCTCATATGGGTTAAGTGTTGGAAAAACCAGTACAGCATTCAATGCAACTAAGGCCTCTTTATGCTGGTCGTTATTAATCAATTGAAGAGCAGCGTTTACAGCCTCTCCTGCTTTAGCAGAAAATTGCCTTCCCTCCGTAGCTTCTTGTGCAACAACAAATCCAGACGTACTTACAAGAGGAAGTGTTGTGGCTGAAACGAGCGCTAAAGCGGTCGCTGCTATAAGTTTTTTAAGTGAAGACTTTTTTCGATAAAGAGCCATCAATTTCTCCAAGTTTTAGATTGCTGTTCGTTATAAAAGCAAAACTATATTTCTATTCTGGAATAATACGACCTCGCTCGTCGGTAAGACGATAAGTCACTTTATTCTCAACACCTTTTCGCGCAACAGCGCGTCCATCTACTATCTTAGGATTATACTTCCATCTTTGAACAGACTTAATTGTCGCACGCTCAAAAAGTCTCTGAGTACAAAAGGTAGTCAACACATTGAATGGAGCACCTTCAGGACTCACATCAAACTTCACCCTGCAATGTCCAGACTTCTCAGCACGCGGAGGCATAATTGGGGGTATTCTAACTAATGGTTGAGCATCACGATCTGATACTGCAATTTTAAAGTTTTTTCTGTCAATCGTAGGTGCCTCAAAGTCAGGAATAGCTCCTTCTAATGAAGCAATACGTTCTTGCGGTTTAGCAGCCTGTTGCCTCTCAATAGTTGGTGGTGGTGGTGGTGTAACAACCTTTTTGACTTGCTTAACTTTTGTGTCTCTTTTTATAACTTTTATGTCTTCAACAGTTGGGTTGATTTCAAATGAAGCAGAGGCTAATTTTTCTTGTGGTTTAAACTCTTCCGCAATCAGCGTCATCATCAATATAAATAACCCTATAGTAACCAATGCAGCTACAGGAAATCCAAGTATCCATCTAATTACATTCTTCATCTTAAGTTCCTACTGACTTGTTCCGACACGTGTGACAATCCCTAGATCTTGCATCATTTCCTGAACAGACATTACCACACCAACCTCAGAATCTTTATCCGCGTTAATTATAGCCTCTGCTTTTGGATTCTCAGCCTGCATTGACATAATAACAGGTCTAATTTCATCAACGTCGTAAGGACGCTTATCAATCCATACCTCGTTAGCAGAGTTCACAGCAATCAAAATAGAAGGCTTCCACTCTTGTGATGTAATAGCTTCAGGTTTCGAAGGCTCAATCCCTGGGGTTTTTACAAAAACTGAAGTGACGATAAAAAATATCAATAAAATAAATACGACATCCAGCATCGGCGTCATGTTCAGTTCTGTATCTTCATCATCCATTTGAATGCGACTTCGTCTTGCCATTTTAATACCTTATTTCGTTTAAACAGAGAGCGTGCATCAAAATAATTTCTTTAAGAACCAGTTGTTCTCAGAATTTCTATTTTTGAAGCCAAACCTTTTGTATCCAATTCATCTTTCAAACCAACCATCAACTCATGCCTAGCGCCCTCATCTAGCCTTAGTATAACACTGGCTCCTGGCTTATCTGCAAGCAAACGTTCAACACGCAATGATACTCTATCACAGGTTGTACCCTGTCCATCTACTGAGCATTGATCCCTACCGTCAACATAAACAGTAATTGCAGGGGTAGATTTTGTTGGTATATCATTGTCAGGCGGAGGCGGAGGCTGAGTAAGGTCTACACCCCTTTCATCTAGAAAAGTGGCAGTAACGATGAAAAAAATCAACATGATGAACACAATATCAAGCATTGGTGTCATATCTACTTCTGCTTCTTCGCCTCCCGATCTTCGTCGTCCTCTTCTCATAATTCTATCCTACCTGTAATTCATCAGAGAAACGAGCAGTTTCACGAGCACTCCAGCGCGGTAACACGGTGGAGAAATACAAACCCGATAAGGCAGCTGTCATCCCAGCCATTGTTGGAATTGTCGCTTTAAAAACTCCACCAGCCATAAGACGAGCATTAGATGAGCCAGAGAGAGCCATAACATCAAAAACCTCTATCATGCCGGTAACAGTCCCAAGTAAGCCAAGCAATGGAAGCAATGCAACCAATGTTTTAATAATACCAACATTAGTGTCTGTTTTCTCCTTGATCTGCGAAACCATTTCATCTCGAACAGCATGAGCCTTCCAAGATGTTTTATCTGACCGAGCATTCCACTCTAATTTTAACTCAGACATAGAGGGTTTGTGAGCAAAAAAGTAATAAGCAAAACGCTCAAGAATAAATGTCCAAAGAGCAAAGGTTACTATCATTATTACGAAAAGAACCACTCCTCCTACACCCAAGAACTCCTGGAGGCCGTTATAAACATTGATGGGATTCATCTGATTAACCTTTCCATAGCATTATCACTAGTAGTTTACGCACCACGGCTTTCAACATGACGCGCAACTATACCAGCCGACTGCTCCTCAAGTGTTCCTTGAATGGACCGAGCTATAGATGAACAGAAACTATGCAATATAAGGAGAGGAATTGCAGCTATGAGGCCAAGCATCGTTGTCACAAGAGCTTCAGAGATACCACCAGCCATAAGTTGAGGGTCACCTGTACCGTAGATCATCATGGCCTGGAAAGTTTTGATCATACCTGTGACTGTACCAAGTAGTCCCAATAGAGGAGCTATACCTGCCGCAAGTTTCAAGAAATTCAATCCAAATTCAAATTTAGGCGACTCGCGAAGGATAGCCTCATCAAGCTTTAGTTCAACTGTATCAGCATCTTTATTTTTTGCACCCTCATAAGCCATCATGATACGGCCCAGAGCATTCTTTTCATCAGGCTGAGCATTACGCTTTTGTCCACCAACGGCCATCTTAGCCAATGAAAGGCGTACTATATTAAGAACACCAAAAAGAACACCTATGGCCAACAACAAGAGTATAATCTTACCAATAGTTCCGCCTTGTGCAATTCTCTCACCAGTATCCGGAACACGTTCAAATGACTTTAAAAGCTCACCGCGTGTTGGATCGATTGGAGCATAAACAACACCAGATTCTGTTTTGGTTACATCAGAAGCAGCAGAGGAGATTGCCCCCCCAGGTTGACGAGGTAATTTGGCGAGAAGTGTGTTCTCTTCACTTCCAGAAGGAGGCGTATACTGTAAAAAATCAGCACTTTCAGCCGTAAATATAGAAAACGGCCCGACACGGGTTACTGACTGCATTGCACCATCATCAACATTGGCAACAGGCGCTGAGAAAGTAGCCACTTGTCTTTGCGCTTTAATTTCCTGAAGCATAGACTGCCATATTGCATTTAATTGGTCGGAATCTGGAAGAGCCTTAGATTCTGACACAGTACCAAGAACTTCAGTTCGAGTTGGGTACTGAGCAGTTATTAAAGAGCTATCCAAAATAGCCTTAAATTCGCCAGCTTTTGATCTTGCAAGTCCGAAAACTTCTCCAAAATCACCTTGGGCCGCCCTAAGTTCGCCCTCAAGACGAGCAATTCTTCTGCCATTAGCATCAAAAGTAGATTGAACACTTTTAGCTTTACGCTCAAGCGCCCCTAGCTCTCCACGAGCCTCCCTCAAAAGAGCAGATTGCTGATTGCGTTTCTGCCTGAATTTAGCTTCACGCTCACGGTTTTCTGCTGCAGTTTTGGAGGAGTCTGAACGCACTTGGTTCAACAAATCACTGATAGAATTTATTTGAGCACTCGCAGCAGTCGCTGAAAGCATTAAAGCGGCACTTACTATTGTGGCCGTCGTCTTAGTAAAGAATTTCATTTTGTTACTCACTTTTTTATCCCTCAAACCTAATTGCTAACTGTAACGGGCGCGAAGACCACGTCCGGAGCTGCTTCACCTTTTGAAATACGTATCGCTTTACGTAATGCCAAAGCATCAGCACCTTTTAGTATATCCCATGAACTCGTCTCTAGATTGTATCTACCAACCTCTGACTCATCTTTCGTCATATAAACTAGTGATACCCGCCCGAAACGCAGGAAGTTAACAACGTTTCCAGGTCGAGTAGGGTGCATGCCCTCATAACTGTCTATGCCCTGACCATATGATACTTCTATTTTAAAAGCATTCAATACTTGCCTATACTGTTCAGCGGGCGATACGTCTGGGTCAGCTAGAACATTCTTCATTCTTTCAACTCTCGTGAGCCTTTCAGCAAGATTAAAAGGTATATCAGCCTTGATAGTGTCCTCAATCTCTGCCGCCATTTTAAGCATCATAGGTGACATTCCCTGCTTAATTTGCTCCACTGTACCCAATTGACGCCCTAAACTCGCTATTTCAGACTTTTGTGACTGTAAAAATACATCCTGTTGCGCTATGAAAAGAGCAATATTGTCTTTCTGTTGAAGAACAGCACGAAACTCTCTAACTGCCTGATCAGCCTCATCATCAAGACCCTCTATGCGTTGTTGAGATGCTGCACTTGCAGACGATGACGCTTTAGCTGTATTTAATGCACTCTCAAGCTGAGCTTGAGCATTACCGGACATAATAAGCCCGGCAGCCCCTAGCAGCAAAAAGTGCTTTGCAATTGAAGATTTTAACATGGTTTCCTTCCAAGTTTGCTTTCGTTATTTATTTACCACGGGAATGCTCCAGAGCGTTTCCGTATCCACTTTATTATTCTAGATGCACGGGAGCCGATAAAACGCCTGGTGCAGACTGTCCTCGCGCAATTCTAACTGCTCTCCTAACATCTAATACATCAGAGCCAGAAAGCTCCACCCAATTCTTATTATCTAAATCATATCTCCAGGCTTCTGAACTATCAAATTCTAGATATACAAAAGAAAGTCGTCCATAGTGAAGGTATGCACCATCCATAAGCTCGGATTTCAAGTCTTGAATTGATGCTCCATTCCCCGTGGGCTTTCCATTTAAATAGGCCATTTTCTTTTTATGATCATCCGTCAAACCACAATTACGACTCTCCTGATCTTCTTGACAAGCAGCATATCGCACACCTGGGTTATTAGGATTATTACCAGCATATGAAGCAACTGAGTTACCGTAACTTACTTCTATATCGTATATGTTTAGAGCTTGTCTCATTTTCTGACCTGGCGTTGCCTCCGGATCGGCGATGGTCTCCCTAAACTTATCTAGTCGAATTAGACGCTCTTCAATTTTAAAAGGGTAGTCAGAATATATTTCACTTTCAATGGCAGCCGCCATTTTATCGAGTAATGGCCCAACAGTAACTGTGGTAGCTGGTATTCCTTCAATCTGGTCCTGAAGATTTGAAATCTTTTCGTTTTGAGTTTGTAAATAAATCTCTTTTTGCGCTGTAGATAATTTTAAGTCCGATATTTCTTGTAAAATACTTTTATAGGTATCCAGCGATGAGCTTTGCGCATAAACGTTATCACCGATTGAAACAGCTAAAGCTGCAACCCCGATAAATATTGATTTAGTGGCGATGACTAAGTTCACCAAAAGTACCCTCCAGTATATCTTTTAACTCATTAAAGTGAGTTTTTTTTATTTATTACAAATTCGCTTACACGTGCTCAAAAATTAAATCAATCGTTAGGATGCATATCTATGAGTTTTTTTTGGGATTAATATAAAAAATCAATATTTCTAATCACATATTAATGAATAATCTTGATTTCACCCCTACAAGATATAATTTTTCGCAGGTTTGTTATATTGTTCACAACATAGCGCCCTAAATTAATATGGTTGGGGCGGCTGGATTCGAACCAACGATCACGGGATCAAAACCCGATGCCTTACCGCTTGGCTACGCCCCAAAAAATAATAGAGTCGACGCTATTATTGCGGCTTCTATCTGCTCATTTTTATAATTGCAATTCGTTTTTAACTCAAAATGTAATGATTTTAAAAATAACTTCTATACTACGCATTTTATTTAATGGAATTCTATGAAATCACCATGCAATCAAGTTGACTTATATTTAGAATAAAAAAATCCCGCACTAGGCGGGATTAATTTTAACAAAGTTAGTGAATGACTTAGAATCTCTTAGTCGCATTCACAAAGAATGTACGGCCACCAATATCGTAACCAATACCAGCAAGGCTGCCTAAATTGTTATTATCAGTTAGCGGCGGCGCTGTATCAAATATGTTATTTACACCAGCACGTAGCGTATATGTATCTTTAGAATAAGATAGTGAAGCACTGTGTAACCAATAACTAGCTAAATCATCATATTGACGACAAGTACGGTTATCAACAGTTCCTCTGCCCTCTTCCTGAACACAACGTGAGAAGCCAGTTGTTACCGGGTCATTTCTTTCGGATTCAATTACATTTTCCACCATGCTATCAAGATAACGTGATTGGAATAATAAACCGAAGTCTTTCCAGGTTAGTTGCTGAGTGAAATTAAGACGCCACTTAGGGTTACCATACTCACCAAGGTTGTCGTTTACATTAACACCCGAAATAATAGCTTCCTCAATATCTTGTCTCAAAGACTGAGTAGCACGGAATATTAAGGCATAATCAAACTGATCGTCTGAGAAAGGAGCTTTAAAGTCAAATCCAAATTCAGCGTTATAATCAATACCTTCAACAAACTGAGCGCCTAAGTTCTGATTTAGAGCTGACACAAACGTAACTTCACCCGATGTAGGATCGTTAGCATCACGTGCATCACGGTCTATAAATTCACATGTTGGATCTGTTAATCCTGCTGAGTTGTAACAACGGTTTACAATTGTGGAAGCCGTTAATTGATTAACCTCATCAGTTATTTCAATCTCAAAGTAGTTTACAGCAACGCGGAAATCAAAGTCTTCAAACCATGGTTGATCAAATGAACCACCTACTGAAATCGCTGTTGAAGTCTCTGGCTTAAGAGCTGGATTTGAACCAGTAGCTACCCTAGTCGGTGAACCATAGAAAAATGGAGTTGAGCTTGTACCGATACCATTAGCACCTAGGTTAAACGGATCAGTAGCTGCAAGACCGAAGGGGCCGCCACCGTTTTGGCAGTTTGCAATTATGTCGGGATCACGCGGATCTAAGTTTGCATCATAAATACGACGATCATCTTCTCCGTCACCATCTGTATCCTGGAATGGAACAGCCACACCTGGAACGCGGCATGGGTCACTTGGGTTAGCAAATCCAGTCACACGTCCACCAAATTGCTCGCCTAAGTTAGGCGCGCGGAATGATGTACCGTAAGTAGCGCGGAAGCTTAACCAATCAGTTGGTGCAAATACACCCTTAATACTGTAAGTTTCAGCTGAGCCAAAATTACTCTCGTCAGTATAACGACCTGCAAGGTTAACACTTAACTCATGAATACCGTAGCGCTCTTTAACTAACGGCACTTCAATTTCTCCGAAAACTTCATGTAGTGTTCTTCGGCCGTTAGAGCCTGGATCATTAAAGAAACCCTCGAAATCACCTGCCAAAGAAGTACGTGTTTCAATGATATCTTCACGATATTCACCACCAAAGCCAGCAATTACTGTGTCACCTGTTGGAATATCGAAAAGATCACCAGAAACATAACCCTGCAAGATGTTTTGCTTAACAATAGTGTCAGTTAAACGATTTGGGAACAAATACTCGGTATCGTCAGGATCATCAAACTCACCTGTGAACAAGAAAGTCGGTTGAAAGAAGTCTAAAGGACGACACGGTACATCCTGGTCTGCACCGGCAACTGTTACAGGTGTACAAGATACTTCACCCGTATTGGCATCAACAACTGTATTGTTTAAAGTTTGAGCCAGGCGAGGAAAGTATGGAATACCTTTGACGGCGTCTTGCCCACTCGAACGTGAGTAACTTGCACTAACATCATATGCCCAGTTATTTAAACCAGCTGACTCAAGAAACGGAAGATCTCCTTTAAGACCAGATATGAAGCGTGTTTGCGCAACATTTGTGTCATTGATGAAACGTGACTGGAAGAAAAGTGTTGAGTCGAGACCAATAACTTGTATCTGATTGAGCGGATAAGAGCCCGGTAAGTTAATAGCACCCTGACCAGCTGTGTTAGTTTTTGTTTCACGTGTTGCGTATGAAGCCTCAAAATAAGCTTTCATGTTACCATAGAGACCCGTGTCATATTCACCGAAAGTAAACAGTGATGTTCTGTTAAAGTCTGGTGCAAATGCTGCGTCAAGCTCTTCTGGGAATATCAAGAGTCTCTGACCATCAGCATCATCAGGCTGAATAAGGTTTCCGGTGACGGCAATTCTAGTGAAGTTATCAGGAAGAGTGAAGCCAGAGACTACCTCGCCTGTGTTACCTTCGAGGTAACCTAAGTAACCTAGCGGAGTAATAGCAGAGCCAGCACCAAATGAACCCGCACAACGGTCCGGATCGTAAATTGTACCACTTGCACCTTGGGTTACATAACTCAGGCAGCCGTTACTGTAAGGCGAATAGAAATCTGAAAGAGCCGCTTCATTGTATCCAGCTATGCGGCTGTGCTCTGCGGCGAAAGTTACAAAACCTTTATCGTTTGATACACCCGTTTTAAGAGAGAAAACCTCTCTGTGGCCAGCATTTCCAGGAAGCTCCGGAATAGTTGCATAAGCGTCAACTTCGATACCTTCGAATTCTCTCTGTAGCTGATAGTTTACAACACCAGCAACAGCATCTGAACCGTATACAGATGATGCGCCGTCTAGAAGCACATCAACGCGTTGCACGAGGGATCCTGGGATAAGGTTAAGGTCAGGCGCACTTGGAGCGCCGCGAACACCAGCAGGAGCAAGACGACGGCCGTTAACCAAGACAAGAGTACGTCCTGGGTTCAAACCGCGTAAAGAAGCAGTAGCAGAACCAGGTCCATTAGCTGAAAGGTTACCAGCTGATGTGGATAGACCGGTTGTAATTTGTTGACCCTGGACAACTGTTGTTTGTCCTAATAGATCTGCTGCGTCAACCAAACCGAGATCACGAGCAAGCTCACCATCAATAACTTGTAGCGGTGATGCAGATGTGAATTCATTTCTACGAAGACGCGAACCAGTAACAACTATTTCACCTTTCTCTTCCGCAAAATCGTCTTCCTCTTCGGCTTCGATCTGCTCTACTTCAGCAGGTGTAGTGTCAACTTGTGCATATGCTACTCCTCCCAATCCCATCATCAAACTTGATAAAATAGAAGTTTGAAGCAAACGTGTTTTGTCTAAAATATTCATTAAGGAACCCCTTCGAACTGGTTTCAATATAATTTTGACGGATTCATTCCGTGCGTAATCTCTGCTTAAATCCTATAAATAACAGAGTCACAAGAAAAAAATTACTAAAATTTAATAAAAAAAGTATTTTTATTTCATAGTTGCAAATTTACCACCCATTGCAACCTGAATGTTGTTCTTTTTAATTTTCTATATATAAGCAAATACAGACGAGTAAATGTGTACTGAATAAAACAGCTTCAACAATATAAATGAGTAGTAGATGATCAAAGCAAACTTTCTAATATCAGTAACAGTTGGTTTATTCGCGGCTAATGTAGCTTCGGCACAGGTGGGGGAAACTCCAAATGAATTACTTGCTATATATAAATGTAAATCCATAGAAAAACCAGAAATAAGGCTTGAATGCTATGATAACGCGGTTGAGCGTTTTGAAAAGGCTGATAATGATGGAGAGCTAGTCACTGTTAGTAAATCAAAAATACAAAATGTTGAACGTGAGGCCTTCGGTTTCAACATTCCGTCCTTGTCCTCTCTCAATCGCATATTTGGATTAAAAGAAAAATCTGAGAGTGACACTATCGCAGCAGATATAAAAGATAAAAACCAACTAACCGCACCAGTAAAAAAACCAAGTACTTTAAAAAAATCACCAAAGAAAAAAGAAAAGAAGCAAAAAATTAAAGTAAAAGATATTGATGAAGTTGTACTAAATATCAAAAAGACATCAGTATTTGGCTATAAAAAAACAAGATTTTTCATGACTAATGGGCAGGTTTGGGAGCAAATCGATAACATCAGAGTCAGAATACCCAGAGCAAAAGACAACAAAGTGAATACAGCACTAATATCAAAGGGAGCTATAGGTAGCTTCTTATTGAGGATTAACTCACGTGGAGTCGCCATACGCGTGAGGCGAGTTAGATAAAGATGTTAAGGCCCAAATTTTACTTACTACCGATACAATGAGCATTCCGTTTGTAAAGGACTTTGATTTTAAATACGGTGAATGCTCTGTAATGAGCCCTCTTGTTAAAAGGGTTATTGCCAATAACCCTGGCCCTTTCACTTATACTGGAACTGGAGTTTACATAATCGGAAATAAAGAAGTTGCTGTCATTGACCCTGGACCGAACACACCTGAACACAAAAATGCTATTAAAAAAGCACTAACAGGAAAGAAAGTTACTCATATTTTCTTAACTCACCACCATCTCGATCACTCACCTCTGGCAAAACCTCTGGCACTTGAACACGGGTGCAATATTTATGGGCTAAGCATTGATTTAAAAAAAAGAAATGGTTTGCCCTCTCTAGAGGCCGGCGAAGACAGCACATTTAAGCCTGATATTGATATAGAATGTGGGGACTTATTTAAGGGAGATGAATGGACAATCGAAGCTATCCACACACCCGGGCATACATCCAATCATGTCTGTTACGCACTCAAACAAGAAAATTTATTATTTTCAGGCGATCATATAATGGGATGGTCGACAAGTGTAGTTTCTCCATATGAAGGCCATATGGGAGATTACATAAATAGTTTAAAAAAAATTAAAGAAAGAAATTTTTCATTAATATTTCCAACTCATGGGACATATATTGATAAGGTTGATGAATTCATTGACGCCTATATTGATCATAGATTTTACCGCGAAAAACAAATTATAGAGGCACTCAAAACGGGTTCGGGTGTAATACTAGATATTGTAAAGAAACTTTATTCAGACCTTGATAAAAGATTATATCCAGCTGCAGCCCATAGCGTGCTATCGCATTTGATACACCTACGAGAAAAAGGTGTAGTTATGGCTACTGCAGATAATGGCCTAGACTGCCGATATAAAATAACCGAATCCTAGCTAGGTCAAGGATAAAGCCTACTCTTGACCCAACCATCTGAAGTCAAAGAAAAAACTATACGGTCGTGAAATCTATAAGCCCCATCTTGCCAAAATTCTATATATTCGGGCTTAACGCGCCAGCCTAGCCAATGACCAGGTCGAGGAACAGAGGTCCCCTCGAATCTTTCTTCGGTTTCACTTAATTCCTTCATCATCGTCCTTCTATCTTTTACTGGACGTGATTGATGTGAAGCCCAAGCACTTATTCTTGACCCACGTGCCCTAGATGCAAAATAAGCATCCGCTTCAATTGAAGCAACCACCTCGGCATTACCTCTCACACGTACTTGTCTTTTTTTACTTTTCCAGTGAAAGCCTAAAGCCACTTTGTTGCTAAAATTTAACTGCTGGCCCTTGGTGCTTTCTGAATTTGAATAAAAAACAAAGCCGCGGTGATCTATATCTTTAAGCAATACAACTCGAACATCTGGCATTCCGTTCTTATCAACTGTGGCAACAGACATCGCGTTGGCATCATTTGTTTCAGTAGCAATGGCCTCAGACAGCCAATTTGAAAATAAACTTACAGGGTCTTTGCTATCTATCCAGCCTAAGTCACTTGACTGACTAGAAGCATAATCTTTTTCATTTGGAGTGTTTGGAATTATAGATTTACTCATTGTTTCCCCCTAGTTAAAAATTAATAATTAATTCTATAATTAATCGGTTTGTTAACTATGTCGTTACTATTATTGAATACGATAAAGACTGATAATAGTTTCCGTACAAAATTTAGGCCCATAATAATGACACGTCAACAAGCCTTACTTACTTTAGGTCTTAATATGTCAGCTAGAGAGGCCGAAATCAGGTCTGCTTGGCGTAAAAAAGCTAAATTTTTTCATCCTGATAGCCCCTACGCTGATGAACGTGGGTTTTTTCTTGCGCAAGAAGCATTTCATACTTTAATACCTCCTGTTCCAAAAGCTTTCAGAGTTCAAGCCAGAAGTCGAAGTTTTTAAATTCATCTAGTATCTTGGGCAAATAAATAAATCGTGTAATGAATGTAACGTAGATTCGTTCAAGAAAGATTTAATAATGGCAAAATTGTATTTTAGTTATTCGGCTATGAATGCTGGAAAATCTGCTATTTTGCTTCAGTCGGCATACAACTATCATGAAAGAGGCATGAAAACACTATTGCTAAAACCTGAAGTTGATACACGTGATCCACTTTCAAATCATATAGTTTCAAGAATTGGTATAAAGGCTCAAGCAGAAGTTTTTAGCACGAACACAAATTTAGAAGAATTTATTAAAAAGTATTATAATAATACAAAAGTTGACTGCATTCTTCTTGACGAATCTCAATTTCTAACCTCAGATCAGGTCTGGCAGCTTGCAAGTATATCAGATGATTTTGGCATACCGGTTATGTGCTATGGTCTAAGAACAGATTTCAAAGGAAATCTTTTCCCTGGCAGCGCTACAATGCTCGCAATTGCAGATGATGTAAGAGAAATTAGAACACTCTGTTGGTGCGGAAGAAAAGCAACTATGACTATGCGCTTTGACACTAAGGGCAATGCCATTACAGATGGACAACAAGTTGAAGTTGGGGGAAATGAAAAGTACATAAGCTTATGCAGAAGGCATTGGCTAGAAAAAAAGACTTCTAAATAAAGTCTTTAGTACTTTTGAAGCTGGTGAACCAATAAATCAAAAAAGCCATCAGCATCAACCTTATATGCCCACAAACTATTTCGTGGTAAACTAGTAGAATTCCAAAAATCTACAGAGGTATGGCCCCTTGTAAGTTCAGATTGAACTTCTACTCTCACATTGCATTGTTTAAACTCAAATAAATCAGGTTTAAGTATATAAGCCATTGTACAAGGGTCATGTAATGGTGCGCCATCATTGCCATATTTTTCTGCATCATATCGACCATAACAAGTTAATAAATTATAAGCCGACTGGGCAACTTTATTTTCGATTGCTCCAATTCTCTCAAGAACTTCAACTGAGGATAAAACTTGGTGTGTTACATCAAGCCCAAAAACAGTTATTTTGCATTTACTAGAAAACACTGTTTGTGCAGCCTTGGGGTCTACAAAAATATTAAACTCCGCAGAAGGGGTAACATTACCCCCTTCTCTCATAGCTCCACCCATCATAACAATTTCAGAAATTTTATCTATAATTAATGGCTCCTTCTCAATAGCTGATGCGATGTTTGTGAGAGGACCTGTAGGAATCAAAGTTATTTCCCCGCTTCCCGATGCCATTAAAGTATCAATTATAAAGTCCACTGCATGTTTATCTTGAGCTTTGATTTCTGGTTCAAAAATCTCTATCCCTTCCAACCCCTCATCACTATGAACTTCTTCAGCAGTTACCAAAGGAACCTCAAAAGGGGAAGCACAGCCTTCATAGACCGGTATGTCAAAACGGTTAGACATCTCACAGATCATGCGAGCATTTCTTGAAACTTTTTCTAAACTTACATTCCCAGCAACAACAGTTATTCCTAATATATCATACTGGTCTGTGTGAGGTAAGGCCAGAAAAAGATTTATGCAGTCATCCTGCCCTGGGTCGCAATCAATTATAAGTTTTCGCTTCATAAATTACTATAACTTAATTTTATGAGATGAGAACAGTTGATTGTATAAATGCTTTATATTAAATTGAACTGATGGAAAAATTATTTATTACAGCTGAAGAACTTCTTAAAAGTTCATTTGAATTAGGCCTCAAGATATTTGAAAGTGGTTTTAATCCGACACATGTTATTGGAATTTGGAGAGGTGGGGCACCGGTCGGGATCGCCGTTCATGAGATATTAGATTTACTCGGCGTTCACGCAGAACACTTTGCCATAAGAACCTCTTCATATAAAGGGATTAATAATCAATCAAATGAGGTAAAGATTTTCGGGATTAGCCAAGTTATTGATACCATTTCATCCGATAGTAAAGTTTTATTAGTTGACGACATCTTTGATACTGGCCGATCGGTTAAAGCAACAATAGAAGCAATCCAAGAGGACAGCAAATTAAGCACGCCCTGTGAAATTAAAGTGGCCACAGTTTTTTACAAACCAGAAAAAAATAAAACTGAGAGAGAGCCCAATTACTTTATTCATAAAACTGATGCTTGGGCTGTCTTCCCTCATGAAATGGTAGGTTGCACTCTTAAAGAAATAATAGAAAAAAAACCAGTGCCTGAACGTATCTTCAAAATATTAAAAGATACTGGATAATTTTTCTATTTCAAACCGACTTGGCATAGCAGGTTGAGTACCAACTTTTTGAGTAACTAATGCTCCGGCAGCACATGCAAATGCTAGTGCTTCTCCATAAGACTTTCCCTCCATCAATGATATAGAAAGCGCCGCTGCAAAGCAATCCCCTGCCCCAGTCGTATCTATTGGTGTCATATGGGGAGGCTTAATTGATGCAACAGTAATTTTATTTTCAAATAATACCGCTCCCTCAGCGCCTTTAGTGACGGCTAATAATCCAGTATATGAACTTAAAGTTTCGCTGTAGGCCTGATACTCTCCTTCATTAACAATTACAACTGACGCATAAGGTAACAACTTATCCAACCCATCTAAAACTGGAGATGGGTTAATTGCTACAAATCCTTTATAGTCTTTAATAGCTTTAAATATGGTTTCTAACGGAATCTCGAATTGAGTTATAATACCATCACTATCTATAGCTCCGATGTGCTCAGGAGAAAAATTAGCATTTGCACCTGAAGCAACAGCAATTTGATTCTCCCCATCTGCATCGACATTAATAAAAGCAATGCCGGTAGAGATATCATCAAAAATTACTAAATTACTAAGGTCCACTCCTGACTTTTTCAATAAAACAAGAGCCTCATCAGCAAAATCATCATTACCAACAGCACCCAAAAGGGTCGTGTCTACGCCCATTTTTTTGGCTGCTAATGCAACGTTGGCACCTTTGCCACCGGGAAATGTATTAAAGTGTCCGCCTCCCACAGTCTTACCTGCTGTTGGTAGAGAATGCGTCTGAATAGTGAAATCCAAATTTATAGACCCTAGAGAGCAAACTTTTAGACTTACCATATTATCCTCAGAAAAACTTCTAAATTGATTTTGATTGGCTTGTTATATAAATTACAACACACATAATAAACTATAAAAATATTAACTGGAAGAATTATATGATCAAACTTGATCCAATTGATTATCAGCTTTGGAGCTTAGACAAGTTTTCTTTCTCTGAGTTACTCGGAAAATCATTCAAAGAAACTGGATTTGCAATAATTGAAAATCATAGAATATCAGAAAAAATAATTCATAATGCTGATATATCATCTGAGGCTTTTTTTTCATTGCCGCTAAACGTTAAACAAAAATATTCCGACCCAGAAGACGGCTTTCAGCGCGGTTACTCACCAATTGGTACAGAAAACGCAAAGAATAAAAAAGAAGCCGATTTAAAAGAATTCTGGCACACGGGAAGAAAGCTCCTTCCATCGTCAAAGTATAATGCAACTATGAAACAAACTCCTAGCGTTGATGAAATATTGAATTTCGACCAAAATATATCTAAATTATATGTAGAATTTGATGAACTTGGAAAAGAGCTACTGAAAGCAATAGCAATTTATTTAAACTTAAATGAAGGCTGGTTTCAAGATAAGATAAACTATGGAAACTCTATTTTAAGACTTTTACATTATCCACCCCAAAAAGTACCTCCTTTGGATGGGTCAGTACGAGCTGGTGCTCACGAAGACATCAATCTAATTACATTGCTACTCGGAGCATCAGAGTCAGGACTTCAAGTCAAACATAGATCTGGAAACTGGATAGATATTAATGCAAAACAAGGCGCAGTGGTTGTAAATGTTGGCGATATGCTTCAAAGAATAACATCTGGTGTTTTACCCTCAACAACACATCGAGTTATAAATCCGAAACCAAATAGAGCAATGTTCTCTAGGTATTCAAAACCTTTCTTTTTACACCTTAACAATGATGCAATTATTGAACCATTGGATAGTTGCTTGAGTGAAGGCGTTATAGCCGAACCAGCAATCACCGCTCAGGAATTTTTATCCCAACGTTTAGTCGAAATTGGACTTAAAAACCGCTAATTAATATGCCTGCTAATGCAGCGTTCATTAAATTAGCAAGGGAAGCGGCAAACACAGCTTTAATTCCCATTTTTGCCATTTCTGACATACGGTCAGGAATTAGGGCACCAAGACCCCCGAGAAGTATAGCGATTGAGCTAAAATTAGCGAAGCCGCAAAGGGCGAAAGTTAATATAACAACTGTTCTCTCGGACAACTGCTCTTGAACATCTACAAGGCTTATATATGCAATAAATTCGTTGAGCACAATTTTTTCGCCAAAAATAGCTCCAGCTTGTTGTGCCTCCGACCAAGGAACATTTAATACCAGCATTACAGGGGCAAATATAAAACCAAGAATTGTTTGCATGGATAGGCTATCAGCTCCAAAAACGCCCCCCGCCCAGCCAAGAAGTCCATTGAATAATGCAATTAAAGAAACAAAAGCCAACAGCATTGCTCCTATATTTACAGCAAGTTTCATTCCATTCTGAGCACCCACAGCGGCAGCTAAAATTACATTAGCATGTTCACGGTCGTCAGCTAGATCAAAAACTTCATCTACTGGTTTATTGAAGTCCTCAACATTTGATGGCATAATTATCTTTGCCATCAATAATCCTGCGGGAGCAGACATGAAGCAAGCTGCAATAAGATATTCAGGTTTGATGCCCAGCTGAATATACCCAGCTAAAACAGTTCCTGCGATTGAAGCCATACCGGATACCATTATAGTGAAGAGTTCAGCCCGAGAAATACTCGGCAAATATGGCTTAAGACTTAATGGAGCTTCAGTCTGCCCAACAAAGATATTGGCTACCACATTCAAAGATTCAACAGGTCTTGAATTTGTCAGCCTACATATTGCTTTTCCTGCATGGCGAACAACGAACTGCATAACTTTTAAATGATACATAACCTCCATGAGGGCAGCAAAGAAAATAACAACTGGCAGTACTCTAATCAAGAAGCTGAAGCCGATATTCTCCGAAGCTAAACCGCCAAAAACAAAATCTATTCCAACATCAGCATAGGAGAGCAAAGTGATTACTAAATCTGACATCCCTGTTAGTAAGTTTTGACCAAAAGGTACATATAATACTAAAACAGCTATAAAAACTTGCAGCGCAAAACAAACTAAGACTGTCCTAGGGCTTATAGCCTTCTTATTTTCTGAAAAGAGCCATGCCATCAGAAGAATTAGAAAAACGCCGATTAAGCCAAAAGCTGGATGATCCATGAAAGCCCCTAAAAAACAGTGTTTAACAAACTAATTTTTTAGAATCAATCGTTAATAGACAGTCAATAATAGTATCAAGCACCTGATCAACAGAGTTTATAAAATCATTTTGATCTATTATTAAATCTGCATGCGCAGAAGAGGGTAGAATATACTTAACATGTGCTGGCTCAACATCATTTGAAAATTGTTTAATAACAAATTCTTTTGTTCTTTTTCTCTCTGTAACATCTCTATCAAGTCTCCGCTCAAACCGGATATCTCGAGGGCAAGATATATACACAGACAAATCAACAAAATTTCTAACTTCTTTGTTATCTAACAATAATAATCCTTCCACGATTATGAAATCTTTTGGATCTGTAGGAATTTTATTTGCAATTCTTTGATGCATTGAAAAATCATATCTCGGTAAAATAACTGACTTTTTATCCTTCAGGCATTTAAGGTTTTCTAATAGTAAGTTAAAATCAAGAGCCTCAGGAATATCAAAGTTTGGAATTTTATTACCTTTCACCCTCTCGCGAATGTCTAGATAATAATCGTCTTGGCTGATAATCATTGAACGATTTCTTCCCAAACGTTTTTGCAAGAACTTTGCTAAAGTGGTTTTTCCGGAGCAGCTACCGCCTGAAATGGCTATGATTAGAGTCATGAACAATACTTTTTTTAAATTATAGCCTTAACTAACAAACCATACTTGTCGATGCTAGTTATATTAATGGTAATAGTTTTTTACTATCCTCTGAAATGGCAGAGGGTGTTGTAAGGTTACAACAAATAAAAAAAATAATTACAATTCACAGTTTTCTTTTAGTCACTAGTGGCAAGAGGCATAAAAATTGGTTATCAGGGTCTAAGATTAAAAATAATTAATGATTCACCCGAGATAAATCTCACAACCCATAGAGAACTTTATGAACTCACACATTACTTCACTTGGCTTTAAAGCCATCATGAGCACGTCCTCCATAGCTCTTGCTATGAGCCTAGGCTCAATAGCACAAGCACAAGTCACAACCTCTGAGGTACAAGGCTATGTTACAACCTCAAGCAATGCCCCTTTATCTGGCGCACAGGTGACTATCACAAATACAGCAACGAGTTTAACGAGAAGCTCACAAACCGATAGCTCTGGAAGTTTTGCAGTCCGTAACTTACCAGTTTCGGGTCAGTATGATGTAACAGTATCAGCAAATGGCTACCAAGGTGAGCGCGTTGAAAACGTCAATCTATCGCTTGGTGGTTCAACCGCGATGAACTTTTCTCTTGATGCAAGCTCCGTAGATGAAATTATTGTTGTAGCGCAAAAGCAAGTTTTAGCAGATGTTGCTGTTGGTCCGAGTGCAACTTTTAGTCAGGTTACACTTGAAAATGCACCCGCAATAAACAGAAATATAGCTGATATTATAAGATTAGACCCTCGCGTTTATGTAGATGAATCCAGGGGAGATATAAACTCAGTACAATGCGTGGGGCAAAGCTCGAGATTTAACTCTATTACTCTTGACGGCATTTCCATGAATGATGCTTTCGGTTTAAATTCAAATGGCTACCCCACCGAGCGCCAACCATTTCCTTTTGACGCCATTGAACAGGTTTCAGTTGAAATAGCACCGTTTGATGTAAAATATGGCGGATTTACTGCATGTAACATTAACTCAGTCACTAAATCTGGTACGAACGAAATCCACGGTGGTGCATTTATGGATTACACTGACAATGGGTTACGCGGTAAGAAAGTTGATGGAAGAGACGCTAATTACAATGACTATGATGAAATTCGTTACGGAATAAATGTTAATGGCCCAATTATCAAAGACAAGCTTTTCTTCAGTGTCGCTTACGAAAAACTAGAAGGTGCAAATACATTTAACTTAGACCAAACAATAGGAACGGGTAATTTCCAAGTTAGTCAAACAGAACTCGATCGGATCTCAGAGATATCTAACCGAGTATATCAATATGACCCAGGTACAACTCCTTCAAGTTTTGCAAATGCCGATGAAAAAATATTGGTTAAGCTCGACTGGAATATTAACGATCAGCACAGAGCTGCGTTCACCTATAATTACAACGATGGCTTCAATACTGTACGCTCCGACGGGGATAGTGATGAATATGAATTCTCAAATCACCTTTACAACAGGGGCTCTAAATTAGAATCTATATCTGGAGCCATATATTCAGATTGGACTGATAATTTCTCAACAGAGGTCAGAGTAGGTTACCTAGATCTTGAAAATGATGTGCGTTCAATTGGAGGTAATGACTTTGGGGAAATCCAGATAAGGACTGACCGTGGTGTAACAGTCTACCTAGGCGGAGATGATAGCCGTCAATCCAATAAACTTGCCTATGATCAGCTAGATTTATCTTTCAGGGCGAATTATGATGCAGGAAACCATTCATTACTATTTGGGGCGGAACATCGCAATTTAAACATCTTTAATTTATTTGTTCAACATACGGAAACAGAACTGCGTTTCCGTGGTATTGATGAATTTGAGGCCGGTCTTGTCGATCGTATATACTACAATAACTCACCATCTCAAAACCCTGTAGATGCTGCAGCTGATTGGGGTTATGCAATTAACACGGTATATGCGCAGGATGAAATACAATTAAATGACAGTTTGTCTGTTATAGCTGGAGCGCGTTTTGATTGGTATACAACATCAGATGCACCCACAGAAAATCCAGATTTCGTACAAGAATATGGTTTTTCTAACTCTCAAACACTCGATGGAAAAAGCCTTTTGCAGCCTCGCCTAGCATTTACATGGGACGCTGCTGACGACTTACAACTTCGAGGTGGAATTGGTAGGTATTCCGGTGGTAATCCAAATGTTTGGCTTTCAAACAATTATTCAGCAAATAACATTGACCAAGTGGGTGCACTCGCCCGTGCTGGTCGAGGTGGGCAACCAAACCCAATTGACCTGTTTGCTCAAACATACTCCGGTGGTGAAGATGGAGTGCCTAACTTTGCTGGTTATGCTATACCTGATGTAGTCTATGACTCAGTTTCCACAGGGGTAGGAAGTAATTTTGAACTTAATTACCTTGACCCCAACTTTAAAATTCCATCTGATTGGAAGTACTCCCTTGGCGCCACATGGACACCAGATTTTAATACAGGCGAAGATATATTTGGTGGTCCATGGTTATTCCAAGCTGATCTATTAATTTCACAAAGTAAGGATACGGCAATAATCAAACGTGCCGATCTTATTCAGGACGGAACACGCATTGTTGATGGTGTTACATATCCTACATATGATAGCCCTGACATGGATGCCTTTACTCTGACTAATAGTGAAGTTGGTAATGAGGCCTTCGTAGCCTCACTTGGTATATCAAAGGACTGGGATAGTGGATGGGCAGCAACCTTTGGTTATGCTTATTCAGATGCAAAAGATGTATCTCCAATGACAAGTTCTGTTGCGTTTTCAAACTACAACAATAGAGCTTTCTTAGACCCACAAGAGGAGATATTGGCACCTTCGAATTACAATATTAAGCATCGTTTTTCTGGTTCAGTATCTTACACAAAAGATTTCTGGAAAGATTATGATACCAGAATCTTTGCGTTCTTCCAATCTAGCTCAGGCCGTCCATACAGCAGAACTCAAGCTGGAGTAGAAAACAGCATATATAGTTTCACTCCATTTTTAGGTAACTCAAGCATACTTCAGCAAGGCACAACGAGAAATCAATTCACTGGCCCAAGCTGGACAAAAGTTGACTTAAAGATTTCCCAAGAATTACCGGGCGTGCGTGATGGTGACAGAGCGCAAGTGTTTGTGGTCATTGATAACCTGACCAATCTAATTAATGATAAATGGGGTGTTCTTGAACAGCCTGGTTTCCCACGTACATTGGTAGAGGGACAACCATTCTCAACTAGTTTCGATGCTTCAGCATATGAAATTAGATTTGGGGCTAATTATAACTTTTAATTAAATATAAGTCTTAGATTAGATAATGGAGGGTTAGCCCTCCATTTTTTTTATTTGAAAATAATATGTATTTCGATACACCTTTCAAAAATTTTTCTTAACTTCCTCTGGCATTATATAACGTAGCCGTCTAAAGAAAAAGGTATGTCACACAATACCTTCGGGCACCTATTTCGGTTTACAACATGGGGCGAAAGTCACGGCCCAGCTATAGGTTGCATTATCGACGGCTGCCCACCATTAATAAATCTATCAGAAACCGACATTCAAAAACATTTAGATAAAAGAAAACCAGGTACTTCGCGTTTTGTAACTCAAAGAAGAGAGGCTGATATTGTTCAAATTTTATCAGGAGTATTTGAGGGAAAAACAACGGGAACTCCGATAAGTTTAATGATAGAAAATACAGACCAACGAAGTAAAGATTACTCAGAAATAAAATCAAGTTACCGTCCGGGCCACGCAGATATGACATATCATAATAAATATGGCATACGCGATTATAGAGGTGGTGGAAGGAGTTCTGCTCGTGAAACTGCTAATCGTGTTGCTGCTGGGGCAATTGCTAGAAAAATATTAGGAAAAGAAATAAATATAAGAGGAGCTGTTGTACAGATTGGGGAATTAAAAATAAATAGAGAAAAATTTAGTTGGGCTATCACAGACAGTAATCCATTCTGGTGTCCTGATCCAGATTCTGTTGCAAAATGGGAAACTTATTTAGACACCACTAGAAAAGATGGAAATTCAGTAGGGGCAGTTATTGAAGTACATGCATCTGGCGTTCCTGCAGGGTGGGGGGCTCCAATTTATGGAAAATTAGACTCTGATATCGCAATGGGTATGATGAGTATAAATGCAGCAAAAGGCGTAGAAATTGGTGCAGGTTTTAATTCAGCTGGACTGAGTGGCAAGCAAAATGCTGATGAATTAAGAATGAACAACGGTAAACCGCATTTTCTAAGTAACAACTCTGGCGGGATATTAGGCGGTATTTCTAATGGAGATGATATTATCGTTCGCATAGCTATCAAACCAACATCGTCAATATTAAAAACTGTACAAAGTATTAATTCAGAAGGCCAAGAAATTGATCTAAAAACAAAAGGAAGACATGACCCCTGCGTCGGCATTAGAGGTGTGCCTGTAGCAGAAGCAATGTTAGCTTGTGTACTTGCAGACCATAAGCTCAGGCACAGAGGACAAATAGGTTAATTAAGGCCTATCTTTTGTTCGCAAAGGTTCTATTCCTTGTTTGCGAACCGTATTATCATATGGGTTTTCATCCGCTCTTACAAAAAATCTAATTGGAACTGACGGGAGGTCAAAATCTTCTCTGAGGCCATTAATTAAATATCGTTTGTAGCTTTCAGGCAATTTAGTTGCCCTTGAACACTTTAGAATAAATGTAGGAGGCCTTGTTTTCGTCTGACTTATATATTTAGGCTTGATACGCCTACCATTAACAGCTGGGGGCGGATGGCGCTGCACTTTTTCACGCAACCAGTCATTTAAATCTGATGTTTTTACTTTGGCTGACCAATTAATCTGTACACGTTCAATAGCAGGTAATAAGCGATCAACACTCTTGCCCGTCAATCCTGAAAACATAATTATTTCTAGTCCCCTCAACTGGGGCAATAACCTCTTAGTTTCATCACGTAGAAATTTTGAAGCTTCTGACTTATTACTTACTAAATCCCACTTTGAAGCTCCTAAAACGAGTGCTCTACCTTCACGTTCGCATAATGCTGCTATTTGAAGGTCTTGCTTATCAAGTGGCTGAGTTGAGTCCATTAATAAAATCACAACCTGAGCAAATTTAATCGCTCTCAATGTGTCTTGCACAGAAAGTACTTCTAATGTTTCATGAACCTTTGATTTTTTACGTAACCCAGCTGTATCATGAAATTGAACGCGACGACCTTGCCACATGTAATCGATAGTTATAGAATCACGAGTAATACCAGCTTCAGGTCCAACTAGAAGCCTATTTTCACCAATTAAAGTATTGATTAACGTTGATTTACCTGCATTTGGTCTACCCACAATAGCGATACGAACAGGTGCCTCCTCATAATCGATATTATCATCTCTAAGATTAAGATCAACATCACGCAAAGCGAGCTCAACAGCATCATCCAACTCTCCAAAACCAATATTATGCTCGGCAGCCACCTCTATGGGGTCCCCCATACCAAGAGAGTAACCATCAGTGATGCCGGCATCAGAAGCAGAACTTTCACATTTATTCGCTACTAAAAAAGTTGTCTTATTGGTACGCCGGACATATTGTGCAAAAGTACGATCAAGTGGAGTGACACCTTCGCGAGCATCATAAACAAATAAAACTATATCGGCATCGAGCACAGCCAACTCGGTTTGAGCGCGCATTTTAGCTTCAATTTTATGACCTTTAGCGTTCTCGAATCCAGCCGTGTCCATCAGCACCATATTATGACCACGAAGCTTTGACCTGACCTCACGAACATCTCTAGTTACACCGGGAGTATCGTTAACAATTGCCAACTTCTTACCCGCTAAACGATTAAATATCGTTGATCTTCCAACATTAGGTCTCCCTACAATTGCAATTTTCGCAGGACGAAGTTCTCCAGACGAGTCGAAATTGGAACTAACTTCCTCAATATTACCTGGGTCAATGGACATGATTACAAGACTAACGGAAAGCGATAAGTTTAGCAGAATTGGTCATTACGAATACAGTTTCATTCGCAATTACAGGAGCAACAAAAACATTCCCACCAATTTTAAACTCATCAAGTATAGTTCCATCATAAGGATTTAATGTTATTGCTTTGCCTTTTGATGACATCACCAACAATCTTTCACCAACAAATATTGGACCAGAGTAAGAAATACGTTTTTTCTTTTTCTTTATATTTTTGTGAGATCGAAGTTGCGTAATCCATATTACTGAACCATCAGTTTTAGACATACATATAATACGGCCATCCGTCATAGCAAGGTAAACAAAATCCCCAGCTAGTAATGGAAAATTTAGCGAGCCAGCTGGCTGAGTCCATATTCTCTGCCCAGTTCTTAAATCAAAAGCACTAGTAACCCCTGACTGGGCTGATGCAATGACATATCCATCATCGACAACTGGTCCCGAAGCAATATCGTTAAGTGAAGCAAGGGGCGTTAATTGCCCTGCTGAGGATAAAGCATCCTGCCAAAGAACACTACCATTTTGTACTCTTAATGCAATTAACTCACCGGAAGCAAAGCCAGAAATAACTGTGTCTCCAACGACAGCAGGGCTTGGAGCAGTTAGCATCCTAGCACTTTCAACTATTCCTTGATATGTCCAAATGACTTCTCCGGTTTCAGCGTTAAACGCAAATAATTCGTTATCATCCGAGACAGCAAACACACGCCCGCCAGCAGCGGTGGGGGCAGAATGCATTGGCGTTCTAGTAACGGTGCGCCATACCTCTTCCCCACTCTTAGAATCAAGGCCACTCACCACACCCAATCCTGATGTAACAAATAACTTTCCATTTACCACAGCTATTCCACCACCTACGGACTCTTTATCTGTTCCTGATCCGTCAAGAATTGAAAGAGGATCTCTAACACGTTCTACAATACCAACTCTACCTAAGCGTGTTCTTTGACGTTCCTTCAAGGCAACCTTATAACTCCATATCTTAGTTCCTGAAATAATATCCATAGCAGTGATTAGGTTATTTCCATCCATAGTATATATTAAACCATCATCTGTTACAGGTGGAGCGACAACTCTTCCTTTTCGGTTAGAGCCTTTACCTGTACTTTTAGACCAAATTTTTCTGAAGCTTCCTTTTGCATCAGTATGCTGTAAAGCATGTGCTGCGTTACCACCAACTTGGGGCCAATTAGCATTTGAGTAGGCAGGAGGCAAAACAATTTGTTCTGGCTTAATAGTTTCTGACTGTTTCAAAGTCTCATTCAATTCCAAAATAGAAATTCTGTCAGTTTCCCCTGCAACTTTACCTTGAGCTTCCTTGGATTTTTCATCCGATCTATCAAACGGGTTGATTGAGCCCACGGCGTCACCTATTCCACTTATAGTAGAACAACCACACAACATAAGGACTAAAATTATACAGAAAAAATATTTCATCAATTTAATTTCCATCAGGTTTCTCAGTTGTTGCAGAATCGGAATTGTTCTTAGTTTCAGCTCCGTCACTGTTAATTACATTTGCCTTCATTAGACTAAGGCTTTGCTTGGCCCTATCTCTTATATTTGGTGGGACACCCGGAATAAATTCTAGATAACTAAATTGCTCTTGGGCCGTGTTTATATCACCAGAAGCGAGTGCCGATAATCCCAATAGCTCACGAGCTAAAAACTCATAGGGAGCATCTTTTTGCGCTAAAGGACCTAATCGGTTTATGACATCTGAATGTTGCCCTTCACTAGCAAGTATATAAGCCGCTTTGATTTCTGCTAATTGCGAATGCCTAGGCAAACTAAATCTGGTGGATGCATTATCAAACAGACGGACAGCTTCAATATTATTTCCAGACTCAAGCTGAAGCGCTGCAGCGCGCATCAGGGCAAGGCCGGAATATCCGGACGGGGCTTTTTCAGATAGAGATAAAAAATCTGATATTGCGATTAAAGTTTCCCCAGCAGCAGCTTTATCAGATGCAGATACATAACTAGCTGATGTTGCTCTAGCTGCTTTGTCCTCTGAATATTTACGAAATTCGATAATGCCAGCTATAATGACAACGATAATAATGATCGATAATAGAATAGGGCCGTAACGCCTGAGAAGTCGGTTATACTCGTCCTTGCGTAGCTCTTCTTCAACTTCATTGATAAAATCAACCACTAAAAAACCTTTTGAAAATTGCAAAATGAATTTCTGCTAAAAACAACATATCTCCCAAGTGATACTTTCGCAACAGCTAACGTGATAACAGTATATTATTTTTAAAAAGAAAGTCTTATTTATGTTTAAATTTATAAGTATTTTCTTCGGCTGGAAAACTTCTATTACCTACCTGCTCTGCATATTCTTTAGCAGCACCTTCAACCAAACCCTTCATATCCGCAAATTTTTTCACAAACTTAGGTACTCGGTCAAATTGCCCTAGCATATCAGGTGTAACTAAAATCTGACCATCGCATTTTTCAGAAGCACCAATACCAATAGTAGGAATTTTAACTGACTTTGTAACCTTTTCTGCTATCTCAGCTGACGTACCTTCCACAACTACTGCGAAAGACCCTGCATTAGCTGCAGCTATTGCATTAGCAATAATTTCATCTTCTACCACTTTTCTCCTTCCACGAGCGCGGAAACCTCCTAGTACATTCATACTTTGGGGGCGAAGCCCCACATGACTCATAACAGGAATCCCTCTCTCAACGAGGTAACTAATTGTTTCAGCGGCATATGATCCACTCTCAATTTTAACAGCATTACATCCTGTTTCCATCATAACCCTGGAGGCACTACGAAATGCTGTTTCAACACTATCTTCATAGGAACCAAAGGGCAAATCCACTACAACGAGAGCCTTTTGTGATCCACGCATTACAGCTTGTCCGTGCAAAATCATCATATCAAGAGTTACGCCAACAGTTGTTGTAAATCCATGTACTACCATACCTACGCTATCACCAACTAACAGTATATCACAGAATTTGTCTAAAATATTTGCTGTTGGAGCATCATACGCCGTCAAACAAACAATTGGTTTGCCGTTTTTCCGCTCTGTAATTTGAGGCGCAGTTATTCTTTTGATACTTGTCTGAGCTGACATTAGAACTCCTATAGCTAGACCTTAATATGAAGTATGAATTACAAATCAGCAAGCTGTTCCCTAGGGAAGTCAAAAACTAACTTGTTTGGACTTCTTAAAAATTCAATAGAATTTTTTGCCAACGGCATAATAGATTTTAAATGATAAGTGCAAAGAGATACCATATTTTCTGTATTTTCGTCCCCAGCAATTGCGCCATTTACAACTGCTTTCATGATAAAAGCACCAGATATCACACTTGCAACAATGTTTAAATAAGGCGTAGCAGCGGATAATGCATCAATTTCATCTGCTTGAAGCATAATATCAGTAGCAAGCTCTAATGTTTGAATGCCGTCCATTAGTGATGCTGAACATTCTATTAAATCAAATGAAGACGAATTTGCTAGATTACAGACTTTTTTTAAGTCTACTATTAAAGCATTCATGCCTGCCCCACCATCCCGCCTTAGTTTCCTTCCAACTAAATCAATAGCTTGAATTCCGTTAGTTCCTTCATATATCGGAGCAATTCTACTATCTCTATAATGTTGCGCGGCACCTGTTTCCTCAACGAAACCCATTCCACCATGAACTTGAACACCTAAGGAGCTGACTTCAACACCAATATCAGATCCATATGCCTTAGCTACAGGCGTTAGCAAAGCTTCTCGGATATGAGCTTCTTTTCGAATTTTTTCATCACTTGAGTGACTTGCTATGTCCCCTGCAGCAGCAGCAGCAAGACATATCGCCCTAGCACCTAATAACTTGGCCTTCATATCTATTAAACTTCTCCGCACATCGGGGTGTCCATTAATTGATTCAATACCCGTGATAGTCCGTCCCTGCACTCTGTCGTTCGAATATTGTAATGCTGCTTGATATGCCCTCTCGCCAATAGCAACACCTTGAACTCCTACAAATAAACGAGCCTCGTTCATCATGGTAAACATACAAGAGAGACCTTGGTTTTCCTTCCCAATAAGCCAACCTGTAGCAGAACTAAACTCCATCACACATGTAGGGGATCCGTGAATACCTAATTTATGTTCAAGCCCAATAGCAGAAAAACTATTTCTAGCACCTAATTCTCCATTATCATTCACCATAAACTTAGGGCACAAAAACAAAGATATACCTTTCGATCCCAATGGGGCATTAGGCAAACGAGCTAAAACTAGGTGAATTATGTTATCCGCTACATCATGGTCACCCCATGTAATATAGATCTTTTGACCCGTAATCGAATACGTTCCATCTCCATTATCCAATGCCTTTGTTCTGACAGGGCCTAAATCAGATCCAGCTTGAGGTTCAGTTAGACACATAGCACCTGTCCATTCCCCGCAAACCATTTTTGGTAGATATTTATTTCTAATAGACCCATCAGCATGTGCCAATATAGCCTTTGCTGCACTAGAAGTTAGCATGGGGCATAAGCCAAGAGCCATATTTGCAGCATAAAACATTTCATCCGTGCCAACTTTAACAACTTGAGGTAACCCCATTCCACCAACTTCAGAAGGGGTTGCTATTGAAAGCCACTCAGCATCTACAAAATCTTTATACGCTTCTTTAAAACCGGGAGTACTTATGACTTGCCCATCAATTAATTTTGCTGGGTTTTGGTCGCCAGCCCAATTTAAAGGCGCCCATTTATTCTGAGAAAAATTTGAAGCTGCAGAAAGAACATCACCTATGAGCTCCATATTAATGCCCTCAAATGCAGGTGAATTCAATATGATGTCAAGATCCGTACTATGCTCGATCAGGTATTGTATTAATTTAATTGGTGGAGTGAATGACATTTTTACCTCTTGCTGAAATGCTATATGACACATAAAAAATCTAAAAACATAGTATCATTTTGCCGCGTTATGTTTTTAAACTGCTTTTTTAATAGTTTGAGCCTTTCAATAATATAATCACAGTGATAGTGATAATATTAAATTAAGGAAGTCCATGCGAAAATTGATATTAATTTTTAGTGTATTTATACTAATATCTTGTAACAATACAGACATAAATAAAAAACAGATTACAGTATCTGAAGAAAAAACTTTAAATAAAGTATCATTATCACCATTTGAGCGCGGAAGAATAATTTATAAACGATGCAGGGCCTGTCACTCATTAGACATTAAAGGAAAAAATAAGGTTGGGCCAAACCTCTGGAACATTTATGGAGCAACTGCGGGTAATAAATCTAACTTTAATTACTCTAAAGCTATGAGCAAATCAGGCGTAATTTGGGACGATGAAACCTTAAACGCCTACATACAGAAACCTAACGAATTTATGGAAGGCACTAGAATGAGCTTTGTGGGTATCAGAAAACAAGAAGATAGAACTGCTCTACTAATTTACCTAAAAGAAATGACAACAGCAGATATCGAATAAAACTATAAAAATAATTTTTATAAAATTTGGAGTAATAGTGATCAAAGAAAAAAAATTCGAAAAATTAGCCTTTGTTAGTACCGCTAGGAAAGAAGCAAAGTCTGCTCGTGACTCATTGATAGCAAAGTACGGCAACCATGATGCAGCCAACGCTGATGCTATAGTAGCTCTTGGTGGAGATGGATTTATGCTGCGTACACTCAGAAGATATATGACATTGATTAGAAGAGGACTACCTGTTTATGGAATGAACAAAGGAACTATTGGTTTTTTAATGAATGAGTTTAATGAAGATGACTTAATTTCTCGATTGGCTGCAGCAGAACCTACCACGGTTAAGCCGTTAAAAATGATAGCCAAAGGGGCGGGAGGAATATTTGAGGAGCTTGCCTTTAATGAAGTTTCGCTCTATAGGCAAACACAACAAGCCGCTCATATAAGAATCAAGGTAGATAAAAAAGTACGCCTAGAGTGCTTGATTGCAGACGGAGTTTTACTTGCAACTCCCACCGGATCTACCGCTTATAACCTTTCTGCTCATGGACCCGTAGTGCCTCAGGCAGCCCATATTTTAGCACTAACACCAATTAGCGCATTCCGACCTAGAAGATGGCGGGGCGCTCTTTTAAATGCTGATAGAAGTGTAGAATTTGAAGTTTTAAATGCTGAAAAAAGACCCGTAGCTGCTTCAGCAGATAATATGGAAATTCGCAATATCACTCATGTTGAAATTTCACAGGATAAAGAAACATCTTTAACTTTATTGTTCGACAAAGAGCAGGGATTAAGTGAAAAAATATTGAGGGAACAATTTGCAGTATAGGTAATTGCTAGCACCCCTGTTCTAATAAGTTAACCACAATAATTAGAATGGTACCGCTTCTCAGGCTCGAACTGAGGACCTCTGGTTCCACAAACCAGCGCTCTAACCAACTGAGCTAAAGCGGCACAATAGTCGTATGGCCATCTAGACCAAGCTGAGCAAGTCTTCAAGTAACTAATAGCATTTAAACTATAAATAATTTTGAATAAAAAAAATAAATTATATTGTTATGCCAAATGATTTATTGGTTTTTATATCGTTTTGACTATATCTGAAGCATGGCAATGAGTCTTATACACACAAGCATAGTAAATTTAATTGCTATTACTTATATATTTAGTTCGACATCATTATATTCCCAAGAGCTCATAAAAGAAGAAACAAGCTTAAGCGCCGTGTATTTTCTTGGTGAAGGCTTTATGAAAAGTTCTAATCATCAAGTTAAACCTGAAGCTTTTAAAAGTGGCTATATGCTTGAATATGAAATTCTAAATAATAACAAATCAACAAAGATTTTAGGGACAAAGCAAACTAAAATCCATATAAAAGAAATACAAGCAACCGAAGTTTTACGGAATCGTTCAACAGGATTAGCTATCCTAGGCTCAGGAAAAAATCGTACAACAAACTTAATAGAAACGCCTGTGCGCTTGGTAAAGAATATTAGTAAACTTGGACGCAAAGTAAAAAACTTTGAAGATGTTGTAATGTTTATTCCAAAACATAGTGCAAATACCGTGTTTCGACTAGCTAAGGGCTTTGGCGAATTTGGGGTTACAATTATTAGAATTAGTAAAGGTGCGGCTAGCACAAAGTGTTCAGGGTATACTTGCGTAAAAAAAGCAGGAACCGATATATGGTCAGGCTTTAACTCACTAGCAGGTAAACATAATGCTTCACGAAGACTGCATGCCGAATTCAATACAGACCCAGAAACAAATAATAAAGCATATAGGAAGCAAATAGACCGTCTCGCGTATGCTAATGCATACACAGGAACAACCATTAAACTTGGTGCCGGACAGGCAGGCATAGATTACTTAAGTGATGCTTTTATGGGTGTTGGTTATTATAATAATGCTGAATTTATAATTAGCTATGAGGATGCCCACAGACAAAGAAATCATGAAAAAGAAATTTTAAAGGGATGGGGTGCTGATACTAATTTAGTGAACTTTTTTTATAAAAATAAAACTTACACAAAAAAATATAGAAGGCGACTTTTTAAATCACTTGATACAATAACTGACAAGAAATTCGCATTGAAATTATTTAACGCAGCAGCCAAAGAAAATAACCGCACAATTGCTATGAACAAATTAAGAACTATCGAACACATAGCTTATCTAACGTCTAACGGAGATATCATTAAATATGAAGGGGACCCAAAGCTTCCAGTTATAATTGAAAGAAATGGTTTAAGCACTTTAGTTATTTATGCTGACCTCATTCATTGGACTGAAAACTTTGATTCACAAATAACTTCCCTCTCAAAAACTACACAGCTTTCAAATATAGATGTACTTGGTTATTCAACTTTAGCTTTCAAAGAAAAAGCTAAAATGCGAGAAATTATTGTGAATGAACTTAATCAATAATTACAAAATTTATTTTTGAAAAGAATAAAAGTCGCTTCCAAGTTGCATTATATTTGTGAGTTCATCAAGAGCGGCGAAGCTTTCATACATCAAATTAACATCGCGCAAGTCATTTGGGCTTATCTCTTCTCGGTAGTGTTTATTTATCCATACCTTTAAATCACTATATAAGTTTTCAGTTAAAACATTTTTATTATTTACTAATTTCTTTTCTTCTGAGTCCAGTGGAACGGCTAACCTCAAACAAGCGGGGCCCCCTCCATTTCGCATAGATTGTCGAACATCTACATAATAAACATCGTCTATAGTATTATTTCCAACCACTAAATTTTCACAAAATCTTGCGACCCTTGCATTTTTCTTCACTTCAAGCGGAGCTATAAGTGTTAAATATTTACGGTCAGGAATTTTTACTAGCATGGAATTAAATAAGTATGACTCTATAGCATCCTGCAGAGGTATTACAGACTCCTTTACCTCAATAAAAATAGGTTCAAAAATTCCATTAGCAGCCTTTCTGATGTCGGATTGAAGCTTGCCGCTATTTTCAAATGCGCATTCATGATAAAATAAAGTATTCATTGCGCCAACACAAACCACATCATTGTGGAATGCACCTGCATTAATAGCTATTTTAGATTGCTTTGCATAAACTGTGCACGATGTGTCTAATCTATGATTGCGCATGATTGTCTGACTAGCTTGATATGTTTGCCTTGCTGGATAAGCTGAATTAGATTTTGTATACCCTTCACGTCCATAAACAAATAATTCTATCCCCTTTTTAGACTTTTCTCCACATAACCTTACATGATTTGCTGCACCTTCATCTGCAAGAAAAGGGTGGTCAAAAAGGGCTTTATGAACTTTGGCAAAAGGAAAAGCTCTCTTTAAAGACTTATAAGTTTGATTGCTTTCAATTGACCTGTGAAACATTTCTGACATATTTGCTACAGTTAAATGAAGTTCCTTGTCAGCACAATCAATTGAAGGACTTACTGTAGCAGAATTAGCTGCCCACATAGGACTTGCTGAAAAACAGTTAATCATTAGATTTGGAGATTGCCTCCAAGCAGAATCGAAAATTTCTCTGTCATTTCCATAAAACCCCAAACTCCGTACTAGCGGTAGATATGGCCTCTGATGTGGAGGTAAAACTCCCTGAAACAAACCAAGGTCTACCATTTTTTTCATTTTTTCTAGTCCCTGCAATGCAGCAGCTTGAGGATTTGAAGTAAGTCCTGTGTTAGAAAATGAAGCTAAATTTCCAAATGATAATCCTGCATAATTATGCGTTGATCCAATAAGACCATCAAAGTTTGCGACAGTAACCATTTCACCTTAAACCTTTAAATTCTAATATTGATGGTTTATTTGATATTTGGCTAGCCATTGGCCAAGCACAAAAGTCTGCAGAGTAATAAGCCCCAGGGTTATGGTTGCCCGAAAAACCAGGACCTCCAAAAGGTAAAAAACTGGCTGCACCAGTTGTCGGTCTATTGAAGTTAACAATTCCTGCTCTCACGTTATTGTGAAAGGTCTCCCATAAATCTTTATTATTAGAGATAAGTCCTGCTGCTAATCCAAAATTCGTATTATTTGCCTCATATATTGCTGTACCCCAATCAGGAACACGAACAACCTGTAAAACTGGACCAAATATTTCTTTATCTATTTTTTTAGTATCAGTCACATCAATTAAAGCGGGGGTAACAAAAGCACTACCCAGTTCAGAAATGCTAGAGGCCCTTATAACTCTCCCATTAAGAGAATTAGCATCTTCAACTATTTTACTAGCTGCATCTTGATTTATTACTGGACCCATAGAAGCTTCTATATTCCATTTATTTAAAGTTATTCGGTCCATTTCATTCATGGTTGATTCTATAATAAGTTGACCCTTCTCATTGTCAGGCACTATTAACCTTCGGGCACAAGTACAACGTTGGCCAGAGGTTATGAAAGCTGATTGAATAATTATGCTCGCAGCCTCTTCAGCATTATCCACATCCCATGCAATAATAGGATTATTACCACCCATCTCTAATGCGAGAATTACCTCTGGTTTTCCGCCAAATTTCTTATGAATCATTCTTCCCGATTCTGCTGAACCTGTAAATAAAACACCCGACAAATCTGGATGATCTAACATTAGCTTGCCAACGGCACCAGAACCCTGAACCATATTTATAACACCTTTTGGAAAACCCGCCTTTTCATATAATTTAATGAGCGCTTCACCAACTGCTGGTGTTTGATCGCTAGGTTTAAAGACTATTGTATTTCCAGCAATTAATGCAGGCAATATTTGTCCATTAGGTAAGTGAGCGGGGAAATTATATGGACCAAGCACAGCAAATACTCCATGAGGTTTATGCCGCAAAGCCGCACTTCCAAATGGTGTATTTTTATTAATTTGCCCTGTTCTATCAAGATAAGAAGTCAAAGATACGTCCACTTTGTTTGGCAGAGCAGATGCTTCACCTTTTGAGTCCCAAAGTTGCTTGCCTGTTTCTTTTGAAATTAATTCAGACATTTCAGGGTTGGCCTCAAGTGCAAGGTTTTTAAATTTTAAAATAATCTCCTTACGCGATACAAATGACATAGAACTCCAGACTTTGTGTGCTGACTTGGCAGCATCGAATGCTGCATTAATTTCCGTGCTTGAGGCTGAATTTCCTTCCCATAATTCTGTACCATCAGATGGGTTTATTGATTTAAAAAAATTGCCAGTGCCTTCAAACCATTGACCATTTATAAATAAAGATTTTTTCATTTCTTAATCCATAGACGAGCAGTATCAGTATTTTTAATTTTAAGGCATTCCATCTTCTCAGCATTAATAAAGTAATTACCACCAAATCGCGTTACATTTAGTAAACCACATCGAAACTCTGCTAAGGAGTTATTGCTAATTAAAGCTTGTATATTATGATTTTTATCAGACGGGTCCGTTCGTAACTTTACCAAAAAGCTTTCATTCAGAGTTCGCATGTCTTTCTTTAAAACAGCCATAGTTGGTCCTGCATCAAAAATATCTACAGTGTTATCATATCTAAAACCCTCAGACTCGAGATGGCGTTTTGCCCCAATGCCTTTTGGATGTGTTTTACCAATAACATTTTGAGCACTTTCAGGAAGCAGTGCGACGTAAATTGGATGTTTTGGCATTAATTCGACAATAAACCGACTATCCTTACCTGCGGAAAACTCATCAGCACTCTGAAAGTCCATACGGAAAAACTTTTTTCCAATTGCATCCCAGAATGGGGACTCACCATTTTCAGATACCAGGCCTCGTAGTTCTGAAATGATTTTACTTCCGAAGCGCGCTTCATCTGCGGCAATAAGCATAAATCTTGCCTTAGAAATGAGCATACCCGCTCCTTTTCCTCGGTACTCACTCTTAACAAATAACGAAGCAACTTCTGAACAACCTGCATATTCATTAACGAGAACAAGAACTGCCATATCGAAACGCGAACCCGTAACAGAAGATTTCTGGGCTAACTGTAAAATTCTAAAATTAAAAAAAGGGTCAATTACGCCTATGTTAGTTTTAATTGAACTTATTCCAATAACTTCGTTCGTAATAGTATCTTCAGCAACTAAAATATATAGATGGTTGGGTATTATGCTTTTAATATCAGAAAAACTTTTTATTGAATGCTGTATTCGCGCTTGATGCACTTCTTTATTTACAGCTAGAGATGTAAATCCTGGCCCTGCTAGTCTCGATAAGTCACAAATATCGTCAAGGTCACTTGCACATACAGGGCGTACAATTAACATTTTTTAACTAATTTTTTAGCTTTTATAGCATCAAATTCTCCGCTAGCAATTTTGAGAAGAATAAGACACGATAATCTAGCTCTTTCTGTCAAAGAATTAATTTTCATATACTCTCTATCAGAATGAATTTCACCGCCAATTACTCCAAGTGTGTCAACATTTGGACAGCCCGATGCCCATAAATTATTACCCTCACAAACTCCGCCACTCGGTGACCAATTGATTTCTTGCCCTAATAGATTTCCAGCCTTTTTTACCCATGCAAAAACACTTGCGTTAGCTGGTGACATAGGTTTAGGTGGCCTTGTGAAACCACCATGAAGGTGAGCAAAAATTCCTTTTTTGTCATTTATATGTGTAACTAAAATATTAATTTTATTGCTTACCCACTGCATATCTTCTTCCTCCTGCATTCTTATATTAAAATGACCTATAGAAAGATCTGGCACGATATTTGAAGGCCCTCCTCCCTCAATTTTAGCTATATTTATTGTTAAACCTTCGCGCTTTCCGTTTAATTTTTCTAATCCATTTATAAACTCAGCCATCGCAACAATCGCATTCCTTCCTAAATGGTGCTCCCTACCGGCATGAGCGGCACGTCCTTTTATAATTACAGTGAAATTACCACTCCCTTTTCTTGCTCCAGCCAATGAACCATCTGGAAGTGATGGCTCATAAGTCAGTCCTGCATGGGAAGCTCTTCCTAAGTCTGCTAGAATAGATGCTGAACCTAAAGAACCAATTTCCTCATCAGGGCTGAGAAGAATATTATAGCCAATATTTTTTGATATTGGCATAGTTTCAAAAAATTGTAAGGCAGTTTTCATCACAACTATACCGCCTTTCATATCTGCTACACCAGGCCCCTTTAAGATATCAACTCCTAAAGTTTCATAGTTTTGAAAATGACTGTTTACAGGAAAGACAGTATCGTAATGTCCAGTTAAAACTAATTGGATAGGAGCTTTTGGACGCACTGATATTTTTAAAGCAGGCTCGTAATTTATAGTTTCTATATTCCCTTTTTGATCTATTTGCTGTCCTTCTTCCAAAGTGACTTCACTTATTTCGCCAGGAAGAGATGCAAAACCATCGGACAAACGCTCCCTCATGTCTTTTAAGCCAGAGTGATTATAACTTCCTGAATTTATACTCGACCAATCTTTGACAATACTTAACATTTCATGTTTGGTAGCACTTATCTCGTCTACAATCCTATGCTCCGCCGTCGTTAAGCTGATATATGTCAAATTAGCACCTTGTCTTTTTTATATGTATAAATAAGTAAAAAGAAAATAAATTCTAAATCTAAAGATTTATGGCAAAAAAAAACCCGACTTTAAAGCCGGGTCTTTATTTATTTCTTTAACTGCTTAGTTGATCACCCCTAATGCGCTTAATGAAACCAAAACCTCAGTACGACGGTTCATTTTTTCTTTAACGCCATTAGCAGTTTCAACAGCTAATTCCGTTTCACCTCTACCATCAGATACAATGCTGTCTTCAGATATACCTCTAGCAATTAATTCAGCTTTAGTATTAGAAGCACGGTGTTTAGATAGCTTTAAGTTGTAAGCAGTCGGCCCAGAAGTATCAGTGTGTCCAACAACACTAACCTTACCGATATTACAGTATTGTCCAATATCCGCTATTTTTGTGATTGCGTTAACTGTATCTTGTGATTTATGCTCATCAAAATCATAATAAATAACTTCCTGATGACTATTTATGGAGCATAACTCAGACATATTGTTTTTTGCTTCTGAAAAAACTTGTGCGGGGCAATTAGCTTCATCATATACAACTGAGTCATCCCAACAAGTATATGTTGGTCTGACGGGACAAGTAGATGTTTCTGGAATTATTGAGCCATCCCAACATGTCTGTTTTGGAATTGGCTTAACCGGGCACTCACCAGCATTAAAGGTCATAGATCCATCCCAACACTGATAGTCAGGCACTGGAGCCGGTGGTGGTGGTGGTGGTGCTTCCGGTTCATGTTTATGACCAAAGAGGTATCTAAAGCCAGTCATTACGGAATGTGCACCTACATTTGATGCCTCTACAGCTAAAGAATTAATTGCATTACTGTTGTTAGCAACCCTTATGCCATTAAAATCCATACCATGAGCGTCAAGATAGCGATACTGTGTATCCCATTTAATATTTTCAGTGATTTCATAACCCAAACCCGCTAAAAGCTGATAGCCAAATGCAGTGTCGGTATCATCAACACTACAAGACTGACCACCCGTTATTGTTGTACGAGTTCCATCGCAAACTGCGTTAACTGTCGGAGATGCAGCGTTACCATAATCATTTGCAGTAAACTTAGCATTGCCTTGAACAAAACCAATACCTGCACCCAAGTAAGGTTCAAAACGGCTGTTGGTGTCAAAGTTATGAATAGCGTTAATCATCATAGATTTACTTCTGAAACCAGAGGACGTATCTTGAACTCCGCTAATTGAGCCAAGATCTGTGTTTATTAGTGCGCCGTCTAGCTCTAAACGCCAGCTATTGCCTAAATTATAACCAAGGCCAAGTGATATAGCAACATCACCTTTGCTGTTCAGACCAGTTGCGTCGCCAGCAGTAGTATCAAGACC
>JAQXEH010000007.1 GCA_029250925.1 Hellea sp. | reverse complement strand
AGATAAGAAACTGACAGCCCAGCTTGAACACTCGATTGGTGTTACAAAGGATGGTTATGAAATATTTACTTCATCCCCAAAAGGATTAAACAAGCCCCCATATTAGAAATTATTTAATGCCTTCAAAAAAAGGGAAAGCATGAACAACTCATTGACCGTAGAGAGTAAAAGTTACAGAACTACAGTACTTTGGCTACTTACGTTAATGTATGTAATAAGCTTTATAGATAGGCAAATTATTGGTATATTGTCCCCTTTCATAAAAAATGAAATGGGGCTCACTGATGCGCAGTTAGGGTGGTTGAAAGGGTTAGCTTTTGCACTCTTGTACTCCATAGTAGGCATACCAATTGCTTGGCTAGCGGATCGTTATAGTAGAAAAAAAATAATCACAGTTTCCTTAATTGCATGGAGCGGATTTACTGCACTTACAGGCATGGCTGGAAGTTTTATGCAGATGTTTCTTGCAAGAATTGGGGTCGGAATCGGTGAGGCCGGGGGTTCACCGCCGTCACACTCTATTATATCAGACTTATACCCTAAAGAAAAAAGGGCTTCGGCTTTAGGCATTTATTCTTTGGGAATTCCTATCGGAATAGGCTTTTCTTATCTGTTAGCTGGCGCCCTAGTAGAAAAATTTGGCTGGAGAGGAACACTCTACATTTTAGGTGTTGCCGGAATTTTACTGGCTATGATTCTAGCAATAATTATCAAAGAACCAAAACGAGGACAAATGGATGGAAAAAACATAAATTTAAAAACAGTTTCAATACGGGAGTCAGTCACAGTTTTAGCTAAAATTCCAAGCTGGTGGGCTATGTGCATGGGAATTGCATGGGTTAGCTTTGGAGGGTATGCGGTATCAGCTTGGGGAGTCGATTACATAATGAGATTCAAGCCAGAGTACATGCCAAATCCAGATAACAATAAATTTGAATGGATTATGTTTTGGCTAGGAATGATACATCTGCTCGGTTATGGTGCTGGAACCTACTTTGGAGCTGTTATCACAGAGAAATTAGCTCACAAGAACATTAGCTTTTATGGAATTATGCCGGGGGCCGTGCTTATAATAGGTGTACCTTGTCTAGTTGCAGCTTTTTGGGTTCAAAATATTTATCTTCACCTTGGACTAATTACCGTGTATCTAATTTCTGCAGGATTTTATCTTGGTCCAAGTTTTGCTGCAGCACAAACACTTGCACCCATAAATATGCGAGCTATGTCTACAGCTCTATTTTTCTTAGTGCTAAATATTATTGCCCTCGGCGGTGGTCCAACTTTTGTAGGTATGTTGAGCGAGTCTCTTTCCTACAAGTACGGAGACACTCATGCTCTGAGACTGGCTATATCATCTTTAGTGTTTCCATATATTCTATCGGTAATATCATTTTTTTGGGCAGCAAAAACACTTCCAAAGGACTGGGAAATAGCTGATATCCGAAATAAAAAACTAGCAAATGAATAGTCAATCAAAATTATGTTGGCCAAACACCTACCCTGCCCTTAAGGCATATAATAAATATACAGTGAGTTACTTATGATTAATCGATATGCGCGCAAAGAAATGACTGAAATATGGTCAGCAGCAACTAAGTACAAAATTTGGTTTGAAATTGAAGCTCATGGTTGTGACGCCCTTGCTGAAATCGGTGTTATTCCAAAAGAATCAGCAGAAAATATTTGGAAGCGAGGCGGAAATGTTGAATTTAATGTATCAAAAATAGATGAAATAGAACGGGAAGTTAAGCATGACGTAATAGCATTCCTAACGCACTTAGCTGAGTTTATCGGTGACGACTCCAGATTTGTTCATCAAGGATTCACTAGCTCAGACATATTAGATACAACTCTGTCAGTTCAACTTACTAGAGCTACAGACATACTTCTCTTGGGTATTGATAGAGTATTGGATGCACTAAAAAACCTCGCCTTCGAACATAAAAACACAATCACTATCGGTAGAAGTCATGGAATTCATGCAGAACCGACAACATTTGGAATTAAACTCGCTCGTTTTTATGCTGAATTTTCTCGTAATAAAATTAGGTTGTTATCAGCGCGCGAAGAAATATCTGTGTGCGCTATATCTGGAGCAATTGGTACGTTCGCAAACATAGATCCATCAGTTGAACAACATGTAGCTAAAAAAATGGGCTTGCATGTAGAGCCCGTATCATCACAAATCATCCCGCGAGATAGGCATGCGGCATATTTCTCTACACTTGGTGTTATAGCAAGTTCTATAGAAAATGTTGCAGTAGAAATTAGGCACCTTCAAAGAACTGAAGTTCTTGAAGCAGAAGAATTTTTTTCCAAAGGGCAGAAAGGTTCATCTGCCATGCCGCACAAGAGAAACCCAGTTCTAACAGAAAACTTAACAGGCCTGGCTAGGCTAGTGAGAATGGCAGTTACACCCGCTTTAGAAAATGTTGCTCTTTGGCATGAACGTGATATTTCTCACAGTTCAGTCGAGCGCGGGATTGCACCAGATGCAACAGCGCATTTAGACTTTGCTCTTCATCGACTGGCTGGAGTTATTGAAAACTTGGTTGTCTACCCAGAAAAAATGAAATCTAATATGGATAGACTTGGCGGCTTACATAACAGCCAAAGACTTCTACTCGCTTTAACACAAGCGGGAGAACAAAGAGAAAGTGCTTATAGATTAGTGCAAAGAAACGCGATGAGGGTATGGGATATATTTCGCGAAGACGGTAGCGCAGGTGAAGGGTCATTCAAGGCTTTAATTTTATCTGATACAGATATAATGAAATTGCTGACGGATGAACAAGTACAAAGCATGTTTGACGATGAATATCATTTAAAGCATGTTGAAACGATTTTTAATCGTGTATTTAATTAGGTTTGTTAAACTGTTTCAACAACTAATGAAATGATGAACATTGCCGTTATTGATTGAATAAGCTATAAATCATGTTCAGTTGCTCCCCGAGTCGGGGCCAAAAAGAGATAAATATGAGCCGTCGAAAAAAGATCTATGAAGGTAAAGCAAAAATACTTTACGAAGGACCTGAACCAGGAACTTTAGTTCAATATTTTAAGGATGATGCCACTGCCTTTAACGCTCAAAAAAAAGCAACTCTTGATGGCAAGGGTGTTCTGAACAATAGAATATCTGAGTACGTAATGTTACGCTTATCTGAAATAGGCATACCCACACATTTTCTCAAACGAATAAACATGCGTGAGCAGTTAATCAAAAAAGTTGAGATAATCCCCCTTGAAGTTATTTGTAGAAATACAGCTGCTGGTACAATGTCTAAGCGATTAGGTATTGAGGAGGGAGAAAAACTACCGCGATCAATAGTAGAATTTTGTCTCAAGCGTGACGACCTGGGAGACCCATTGATAGCGGAAGAACATATCCACGCATTCGGCTGGGCTACACACTCTGAACTTGATGAAATGATTGCAATGACGTTACGTATCAATGATTACTTACAGGGCATGTTTGCCGGCATAGGGATTAACCTGATAGACTTCAAAATAGAATTTGGACGATTACCCGACCTTAATGGTGGTCATCAAGTTATACTAGCTGATGAAATTAGTCCGGATAGTTGCAGACTTTGGGATAGGGATACCAATAAAAAATTAGACAAAGATAGGTTTCGCAGAGACCTAGGCGATGTAACGGAAGCCTACACAGAAGTTGCGACTCGTTTAGGGATTCTTCAATCAAATCCGCCTCAAGGCAAACCTACCCTTTCCGTAGTAACCAACGAAGAATAGCGAGTTATCAATGAAAGCAATAATTCATATAGGCCTAAAACCAGGTGTTCTAGACCCCCAAGGAAGAGCTATTTCTAGATCACTCAATGATCTTGGGTTTGATGAAGTAGTCAATGCCCGCCAGGGAAAAGTTATAGAGATAGATATAAAAGGTAAAGACACAGACCTAGCATACAAAAGAGTCACTGACATGTGTGAGAAATTACTAGCAAACACCGTAATAGAAAGTTACCTTGTAGAGATAAAGAAGTAATGCGAACAGCAGTCATCACCTTTCCTGCCTCTAACTGCGACCGTGACGCAGCCGTGGCTCTGCATAAAGTTACAGGAATAAAACCCGTAATGGTTTGGCACCGAGACATAGAGCTTCCGAACGATATAGAATTTGTAGTTATCCCTGGCGGTTTTTCTTATGGTGATTACTTAAGATGCGGAGCAATGGCCTCTAGATCACCCATAGTTGCAGATCTTGTGAAGAAAGCAAAAAAAGGATTAGCAATTGCAGGCTTCTGTAATGGATTTCAAGTTTTGACTGAGGCTGGCCTACTACCAGGTGCACTCATGAGAAACAAAGGCTTAAAGTTTGTTTGTCGACCTGAAAAATTAGAAATAGTCAATAATACTTCGCGATATACATCAAAATATAATGATCAATCAGAGGTGGTTTATCCAGTAGCCCACCATGATGGTAATTATTATGCAGATAAAGAGACCCTGAATAAAATTGAAGGTCAAGGGCAGGTAATATTTCGCTATAAAGATAATCCCAATGGTTCTGTCAATGACATAGCTGGAATATGCAATGAGCGTGGAAATATTTTTGGTATGATGCCTCATCCAGAACGTGCAATTGATCCACTGCACGGGGGAACCGATGGAATTAAATTATTTAAATCAATTATTGAGTCTATTTAATGAGCACAAAGGTAAAAATTACTCCCGAAGTAGTAGCTGAGCATGGTCTTTCTGAGGAAGAATATAAAGTAATCCAAGACCGACTTGGGAGGGAGCCTAACATAAATGAATTAGGAATATTTTCGGTCATGTGGTCAGAGCATTGCTCATACAAGTCTTCACGTCGACACCTTAGCAAGTTTTTGACTAAAGGCGATAGAGTAATTCAAGGACCAGGCGAGAATGCCGGTGTAATCGACATAGATGATGGGGATGCAATAATCTTTAAAATGGAATCCCACAATCACCCATCATATATCGAGCCATATCAAGGCGCAGCTACTGGGGTCGGTGGTATCATGCGCGATGTCTTCACGATGGGAGCCAGACCAATTGCATTAATGAACGCATTGAGATTCGGTGAGCATTCTCACTGGAAGACCAAGCAGTTAGTAAATGGTGTAGTAGCCGGAATCGGTGGATATGGGAATTGTGTCGGAGTGCCAACTGTGGGCGGCGAAACAAACTTTCACAAAGGTTACAATGGAAATATATTAGTCAATGCTATGTGCGTGGGTTTAGCACGAACAGACAAGGTTTTCTATTCAGCAGCTAAAGGTGTTGGCAACCCAATATTTTATGTGGGTTCGAAAACTGGCCGCGATGGCATTCATGGGGCGACTATGGCCTCTGCTGAATTTGATGATAACTCTGAGGAGAAACGCCCAACAGTTCAAGTGGGTGATCCGTTTACCGAAAAACTACTCATCGAAGCATGCTTAGAGTTAATGGAAACAGATGCGATTATAGCCATTCAAGACATGGGAGCGGCTGGCCTTACATCATCATCTATAGAAATGGCTGATAAGGGAGGCGTTGGAGTTTTAATTAATCTTGATGATGTACCACAGCGAGAAGAAGGAATGACACCTTATGAGATGATGCTTTCTGAGTCTCAGGAAAGAATGTTAATGGTCATAAAGCCAGGTAAAGAAAAATTAGCATATGAAGTTTTTGAGAAGTGGGAGCTTGATGTAGCGTTGATTGGTAAAACAACAGATACTGGTAGATTAGTTCTAAAGCACAAAAAGAAAAAGGTTTGCGATATCCCCATAGCCCCATTAGCAGATGACGCACCCAACTTAAACAGGCCTTATAAAATACCAAAACCCCTACCCATTATCAACTCCACAGATATTCATGAAACCCAAGATTATAATGATGCTCTACTTAGAATTATGGGAAGTCCTGATATTTGCTCTAAAAGATGGATATGGGAGCAATATGATCGCCATGTAATGACAGATACTCTCGATAGCAGTCAGAGCGGAGGTGATGCAGCAATCATTAGAATACATAACAAAAATAAAGCTGTAGCCATAACAACAGATTGCACTCCAAGATATGTACAAGCCGACCCATACGAAGGCGGAAAACAATGTGTTGCTGAAACATGGAGAAACCTTACTTGTGTAGGCGCAGACCCTATAGCAATTACTGACTGCTTGAATTTTGGAAATCCGGAACGGGAAGATATAATGGGTCAATTTGTTGGTGCAATTGAGGGTATGAATGAAGCATGCAGAGCTTTCGACTATCCAGTTGTGTCGGGCAATGTATCTCTTTACAACGAAACAAATGGAGTAGCTATTCCGCCAACCCCAGCTGTTGGCGGGGTTGGCCTTATACCTGATCTTGAATATTTTTCATCTATCTCTGGCGCTAAAGAAGGCGATACTCTTATAATGATCGGTGAAACTAACGGTTGGTTGGGTTCATCCATATATCTTCGCGAGATACTTAGAAGAGAAGAAGGAGCACCCCCGCCCGTAGATCTTGATGTAGAAAAGATAAATGGCGATTACATCAGAAAACTCATCAGAAATAAGCGGGTTAATGCTGTTCATGATTGTTCTGACGGCGGAATGGCAATAGCGGCATGCGAGCTAGCACTTACAAACAATATTGGTGTTCATTTACAACGCTCATCAGGCTGTCCATTACATGCTTGGTTATTTGGTGAGGACCAAGCGAGATATTTAATATCAGTTGAAGAAAATAGCGTAAATCCTATCCTGACGACTGCTGAAGATAGAGGCGTAAAAGCATATGTTGTAGGCAAAGTAGGAGGTATGAATATAAAAGCCGAGGGAGCTTTTGATTTACCAATTTCAACAGTTCGTGAAAAGCATGAAAACACCTTGCCAGAACTAATGTCTTAATGAGTATGCTTGGTAAAGATATCGCCGATTTAATTGTAAAGTCTATTCCTGACGCAAAGGTCGAAATGATTGACCTTGCTGGCGACAACAATCATTGGAAAGCCATTGTCATAAGTAAATCTTTTCAGGGTCTTAATAGAGTTCGGCAACATAAGATGGTATACCAAGCGCTAGAAGGAAAAATGGACGGCTCCGATGGAGAGCTTCATGCACTAGCATTAGAAACTAGGGTAGTCTAAAAATACCCTAGATTTCACACTCTTCTTCAAAAGAAGGCTTTAATAGCTCCACATGATTAAATAATGAATACTTATCTTTATTCGGATCTGTTTCTGCTTGTTTTTTAACGTTTTCAAAATATTTGCAGGCAGCAGTTAATTTTCCAGACTTTAAATATACATTAGCAAGATTTAAGGTTTGAAATGGGTCAAAGCCTTTATCATGAACCTCCTCATAAACGATTGCAGCATTTCGAGCAGCAGAGGTTAAAGGTATATCTGAGGAGCCGTATATTCGCAGTAAGTGATCTGTAGAAGTGAAATCCTCGTCATTATATTTTAATACTGTTTCAAAATGATTTATTGAAACTTCTAAATCTTCATTGAGAGTATACAATCTAGGCTCTGTATCTTCTAATTCTTCGAACTTTGAATCATGAGATTTATGAAAATAAATATCGCCTAATATTCTTATTGAGTTTATATTATCTCGTTCAAGCCCCAGGGCAGATTGCGCATAACTAATCGCATCCTCATATTTTTCATTATTTTGATAATAAAGCGATCTAGCATTCAAAGACTGTGCTGTTTGGCCAAACTCTTTTTCATAACTATTTATTTTTTTTGCATATGAGGAAAGAGTGCTTTTTTTTAAAAAATTTCTTTGCCCCAATGCCATCTGCATATTTACTTCACCAGCAGATAATTTTTTCCTGGAAACCTTAACTTCAAAAAAGTCTGGTCCAGGTCTATATTGTTGAACACTGAATTTATCACTCTCAAAATACTTTTTGGCAGCTTTGTGAAAATCCTTAGCTTTCATACCAAAACCCTCTTCGAAAGCTTCAATAGGGTCATTGCCACCCCTAATAAGATCCAGGTAGGATCCTAATCTTCTATTTAGTTGTGTATTTGATTGCAGGTAGGAAACATATAACCAACTTTGTGCATAAAATTGGTTCATCATCATACCTCTTTTTCTAGGGGATTTATCAGAAAATGGGTACACGCGTATTGCGCTTATTACATCTTCGATATCTACCCATTTAAAACCATCCCCCATCAACCACCTCGCATGTTTAGCACAAGCGCTTCCCATCTCAAGAACATTGCCTTCATACATCTTGAAACATCCAAGGTAGTTCGCATGCCCTTCATCATACCAACGCGGATAAGAACCCTCCATGTAGTAATGGAGAACATGATGACTATATTCATGAAGCATCACTTGATTATCAAAGCTATTTTGTTTTTCGTTACTGGCTATTGTCGTCGCCATCATAGGACGGCCCTCATAGTCGCTGGTGTAAAGTCCAGCCACTCCGCTTACTCCAACAAAACTTCTAAGTTGAGCTCCATTATCAAAAGCATAAATAGTTATTTTTTCTTCATCATCAATGTATGGATCTAAGCCGCCTAATGTCATGATTAGTCTGCGATATATCTCCATCTTTTCTAATGTTTGCTTGGCTATTTTAGGAGAGACATCTCCGTATAATATTATATTCTTCGACTCAGCTTTTAAGGGGGCAGTGTTTGCAGTTATTGAATAAAATAAAGTTATAACAGATAGTATTATTAATGAAGTTTTCTTTAGCACGACAGTCCTTTTAATTATTATTATTTCATATATTCTAATTTATCTTCTGTAGGTCAAGTATATCTTAGATAATTAACGATTTTTTTAATGAATTTATAAACTAGGCTATTGATATACTGATACATAAATCATACTTACAAATAAAGAGTAGGAAGATATATGTCAGTTAATGATGCCATAAGTGAAAAAATTAAAAACCATGATGTTGTTATATACATGAAGGGTACCCCCGTATTTCCACAATGCGGTTTTTCCTCAACAGTAGTCCAAGTATTTGATTATCTGGGCGTAAAATATGAAAGTGTTAACGTACTTGAAAATGCCGAAATAAGACAAGGGATCAAAGACTTTAACAATTGGCCAACTATTCCACAAATTTTCGTCAAAGGGGAGTTTATAGGTGGCTGTGATATCGTAAAAGATATGTTCGAAACAGGCGAAATGCGCCAGTTTCTAGCTTCCAATGGAATAGAAACTGAAGCGCAAAATTAACCTAATCGTTAGGTGTAATTATCTTGAATAGAATTCGACCACTAGATTTGGTTCCATTACCACTGGGTATGGAACTTCATCAAAACTTGGGGTTCGTGTAAATGTCGACTTCATTCCTTTAGGATCAACACTGATATAATCTGGAAGCTCTCGTTCAGCACTTTCTAATGCTTCAAGAACAAGAGCCATAGTTCTGGATTTTTCGCGAACTTCAATTACGTCACCTTCACGGCATCTATAAGAAGGTATATTAACTTTCTTACCGTTAACCAGGATATGTCCATGGTTTACGAACTGGCGTGCAGAAAACACTGTAGGCACAAACTTAGAACGATACACAATAGTATCTAATCGCCTTTCAAGTAACCCTATCAAGTTTTCAGATGCATCGCCTCTTTGACGAGTAGCCTCGTCATAAGTTCTTCTAAACTGCTTTTCTGTAATATTACCATAATAGCCTTTAAGCTTCTGCTTGGCACGCAACTGAGTACCAAAATCAGACATCTTACCTCTACGGGCGTTAGCACCGTGCTGACCAGGCGCATATGCGCGCTTGTTGACAGGTGACTTAGGTCGACCCCATATATTTTCGCCCATACGGCGATCAATTTTATATTTTGTGGAATGGCGCTTTGACATGCGTAATAGCCTTTAGTTTGACATAGCCCGGCTAAACAATTCAGTTGTTAGCGATCGCAACGGCGAGACTCTATCGTTCCGTAATTGAGCGCCTTCTAAAATATTACATGCACAAGTCAAGTTAAATATATACCGACGGGGTATTGAATAAATATTTATTTATGACAAGGAATGTAAATGCACACAGAGAACCAAAATAAACTTGATGATGTAGGTATTGGTTTAATATCTGGTATTTTAGCTTATACATTTTGGGGTTTTTTTCCGATTTACTTTAAACTAACGCAAGACGCTAACCCAGTGGAGATATTATCCCATCGAATAGCTTGGTCCGTTCCTTTTGCACTTATAATCATAGCAATGCGCAAACAATGGAATGAATTAAGCACTGCTTTTAAAAGTCCAAAATTATTAGCTACGTTATTTTTCTCTGCAATTGCATTATCTATCAATTGGGGGGTTTTCATATATGCGGTTCAAAATGATCAAATTTTTCAAGCTAGTTTAGGGTATTTCATAAACCCCCTCATGTATATCCTTATCGGTGTTCTGTTTTTTAAAGAGAAACTAACAAAGTTCCAAAATTTTTCTGTTTTACTCGCATTTATTGGTGTTTTTATTCTTACTTTATATGGGGGGGTTTTCCCATATATTTCCATTGTATTAGCTGTAAGTTTTTCTATTTACGGAGTAATTAGAAAACAAGCAGATATTGGGTCCATACCTGGCTTAATAATAGAAACGGCTATTTTGTTTATACCCGCAATATTATTCCTTGTATGGCTTGGATCTTCAAGTGGTTTAACTTTTGGAAATACTCCTAAAATGTCATTTCTGTTAATACTAGCAGGCCCTCTTACCGTACTGCCTCTTTGGGCATTTACTTTAGCAGCTAAAAAACTAAAGCTCTCTACATTAGGCATGCTTCAATATATTGGTCCCACAGGACAATTTATTCTTGCAGTATATTATGGAGAAAGTTTCACTTCCGCTTATGCGATCTGCTTCAGTCTCATATGGATTGGTATAATTCTGTACAGTTATGATAGCTATCTTAACTATTCGAAAAAATAAAATACACTATTTTATCTATCCAACCTTTTTCCAATTAAACCAACAACAACACCCAACAGGAGTATAAAAAGTAATGCTATGGCTGTATTTTCTAACATTCCACTGGAACTTCTCAAATTAGCTAAAAACCAACCTAGTATATAAACTGTAAAAGTTATTAATAGCTGACCGCAAAATAAGAAAAAACCATCAGTGAAGCGATTATAGTCTGGATTTAATGGCGCCTTTTGAAGGTTATCTCTTCTGCTTGGAGCTACAAACATTGTCGATAAAAAAGCTGTGAATATCAAAAACCCAATATGTATTCCATAATAGCCAAGTGCAGCAGAAATAACTATAAATAAGTAAACTATATATTTCATTTTTTATTAATTCCTCTTCCTCTACCCTTAGAAAGGGCTTTTATTATTCCACGCATTGTTTGCACTTCCTGTTTTGTTAGCCGCGCTCTGGTATAAGGAGAACGAATATTTTGAACCATTAGGTTCTTTTTTTCTGGTGGGTAAAAAAAACCTGCGTCCGTGAGTTCTCCTTCTAAATGCTCAAACATCCTTATTAAATCAACTCTATCAGCAGAATCGCTAATATCCTTTTGAAATATTTCCGGCGGCATACCACCATCTTTAGAACTCGCCCATATATAGGAGAATATATTCACTGCTTGCGCCAGATTTAAAGACTGGAAAGCTGGATTTACTGGATAAGTCAAAATTGCATCAGATAATGCTACATCGTTATTCGTTAATCCAGCTTTTTCGGGTCCAAACATTATACCTGTCGGCACTCCTTTATCAGAATAATGCCTGAGAGTTTTCCCAACAGCATGAGTTCCTACAACAGGGATTTCCATTTCCCTCCTTCGAGCGGTAGCCGCAAGAACAAACTTAAGGTCAGATATTGCCTCGTCCAATGTTTCAAAAACTTGTGCATTATCCATAACTATTTTTGCACCAGCTGCCATAGGAGCAGCGGAAGGATTAGGCCAGCCATCTCTAGGGGCCACTAACCGTAATTCGTAGAGACCGAAATTTAGCATACAGCGACACACTGCCCCTATATTTTCTCCTAATTGAGGCTTCACAAGGATTACAGCAGGTAAATTGCTAGTAAAATCAAAATTAATTTTATTTCCTAGCTGATCTTTATTAGTTTTTCCCATCTTCTCTCTTTTAATATTATTGCTCCTCTGTTACACCGCGGCGAAACAAGTAAACAACTCCGCTTACAGAGGACATTATGAGTAAAATCAAGGTAAATAATCCAGTAGTCAATATGAATGGTGATGAAATGACACGCATCATTTGGGATTTAATAATAGAAAGACTCATTAACCCATATATAGATATCGAACTTCTTGACTATGATTTATCCATACAAAGCCGAGATGCTACTAATGACCAAATCACTATTGATGCTGCAAATGCTATCAAGAAATGCAATGTAGGGATAAAGTGTGCAACTATTACGCCAGACGAACAACGTGTAGAAGAATTTGATTTAAAAGAAATGTGGCGATCACCTAACGGTACTATTCGTAATATTTTAGGAGGAGTCGTTTTTCGTGAACCCATAATATGTTCAAATGTACCGAGATTAGTCCCAGGATGGACACAACCAATAGTCATCGGTCGGCATGCTTATGGAGATCAATATAAGGCAACAGACTTTTTAGTTCCCGGAAAAGGAAAATTAAAAATGACATGGGAAGGAGAAAATGGCCAAAAAATTGAAAAAGAAGTTTTCGATTTTCCTGATGCAGGGGTTGCGATGGGAATGTACAATCTTGATGAGTCCATCAAAGACTTTGCCAGAGCATGTTTCAATTATGGAATTCAACGTAGGTGGCCTGTTTACTTATCTACTAAAAATACAATTCTAAAAAAATATGACGGACGCTTCAAAGATATATTCCAAGAAGTTTACGAAACCGAGTTTGAGAGTAAATTTAATGATTTTGGTGGTGAATATCAACACAGACTAATTGATGATATGGTTGCAGCGGCAATGAAGTGGTCTGGTGGATACATCTGGGCATGCAAAAACTATGATGGAGACGTGCAGTCTGATACTGTGGCACAAGGGTTTGGCTCTTTGGGGTTAATGACCTCATTCTTACTTACCCCCGACGGAAAAACCATGGAAGCTGAAGCTGCTCATGGCACAGTGACAAGGCACTATAGAAACCACCAAAAAGGTGAAGCCACTTCGACTAACTCAACAGCATCTATTTTTGCTTGGACAAGAGGGTTAGCGCACCGCGGTAAAATTGACTCAAATGAGGAACTTATAACCTTTGCAAAAAACCTTGAAAAAACAGTTATTGAAACAGTAGAAGCAGGACAAATGACAAAAGACCTTGCTTTATTAGTCGGCGATCAACAGGGATGGCTTACAACAACAGGATACTTGGAGGCTATTGCAGAGAATTTTGAAAGAAGAATGGCTTAATATTAAAGGGTCAGATATTTAAAAGCCTTTTATTTAATTTTATTCCTTATGGCATTCAAGGCATCTGCTGCTTTGGATGCTTGAGTGCCACCAGCTTGTGCCATATTTGGCTTACCTCCGCCGCGCCCCCCTATAATTTCAGCGCCCGCATTTACTAACTCAACTGCATTATAGGTTTCTGAAAGATCTTTTGTTACTGCCACTATTACTGCAACTTTTTCATTATCCGTACCAATAAAACAAATAAGCCCTGTGTCTATAGATGACAGCTTCTCATTAACCAGAGAACGAAGATCTTTTCCTGATATTCCATTTAGAATGGCACTTAAAAAATTTACCCCATTAATATCTTCAGTAGTTATAGCTTCTTTGCCATCACCACCGAGAGCTAGGGCTTTCTTAACTTTAATAAGCTCTTTTTCAAGAGAATTACGTTCATTAATAAGTGTGGTAACACGGTCCTCAATTAACTCAGGCTTAGACTTTAGCTTCTTAGCAACTGATACTGCATAGCTTGCCTGGTTTTCTAAGTATTCTCTTGCAGCATGGCCTGTCACGGCTTCTAGGCGCCTAATGCCTGCTGCTACAGCACTTTCAGAAAGAATCTTAAACAATGCTATATCACCTGTGAATTCAACATGAGTTCCCCCGCAAAGTTCCACAGAATATTTACCTATTTCTTCACCGTTATTATCTCCGATTGACAGCACACGAACACTATCTCCATATTTTTCACCAAAGAGAGCCATAGCTCCCTGAGCTATAGCTTCATCAGGTTTCATAGTTTCTATAGTTGAGGCAGAGTTTTGGAGTATAATGTCATTCACTTCTTTTTCTACAGCAAGTAATTCTTCGTTTGAGATTGCCTTACCGTGCGAAATATCAAACCTTATCTTATTACCGTCAACCATTTGCCCTTTTTGAGTTACATGTTCGCCTAGCGTGCGTCTTAAGGCTTCGTGCATAAGATGCGCAGCAGAATGATTTATTGTTGTTTGTTTTCTATTAACAGCATCTACACAGAGGTTAATTTTATCGCCACATTTCATTGAACCATCTAAATAGCCTATCACTAAATGTAAATCGCCAGCTTTTTTAATGACATTGGACACCTTAATATTACCATTTTTGAGTATGGCCGTACCTATATCACCAGCCTGACCACCACTTTCAGCATAAAAAGGACTTTTTTTAGTAATGAACATTATATCACAATCTTTAGCATTATTCGCTACGGCACCATTAACTAGAATACAATCAACAACCGACTCAATTTCTAGAGTTTCATATCCAACAAACTCAGTTGGACCGCATTTATCCTTAATTTCAAACCAAACATTATCCATATCAGCATCTCCCGAATTAAATCCTGATACTTTGGAGTTTTCTTTTTGGCGTAACATAGCTTTATCAAATCCCACTAAGTCAACTGAAATACCTTTTGTACGCAATGCATCTTCTGTTAAATCGACAGGAAAACCATAGGTATCATACAGCTTAAAGGCCATTTCACCGTTAAGAATATCGCCTCGAGAGAGGCCTTCAATTGCACTATTCAAAAGTGTTGTTCCGCGCCCAAGAGTTTTTAAGAACCTTTCTTCTTCTTGCAAAAATGTAGACTCAATGCTTAATTTTGCTCTATTAAGTTCATTAAATGTATCTCCCATTTCATTTATTAAGGTAGGCACTAAATGATGCATTAATGGTTCCTTTGAACCTAGTATATGTGCATGTCTCATTGCTCGACGCATAATTCGTCTAAGAACATAACCCCGTCCTTCATTCGAAGGGCTGACCCCATCCGCCATTAAAAAAGAAGAGCTCCTTAAATGGTCTGCGATAACTCTGTGTGAAAATTTTGCTTCGCCCTCGGCCTTTACTCCAGTTAACTCAACTGAGCTTTTTATAAGATTACTAAATAAGTCAATTTCATAGTTGTCATGCTTTCCTTGCAAGATAGCAGCAGTACGTTCTAATCCCATTCCGGTATCAATAGAGGGTCTTGGCAACACAACCTGACTTCCATCAGAATGTCTTTGGAATTGCATAAACACTAAATTCCAAATTTCTATAAATCTATCACCATCTTCATTAGGAGAACCAGGGGGGCCTCCTGCTATATGAGCTCCATGATCATAAAATATCTCAGAACAAGGACCGCAGGGTCCGGTGTCACCCATTGCCCAAAAATTGTCTGATGACTTAATTTTAATAATTCTATCATCAGAAAGGCCTGCAATTTTTTTCCAAAGGTTATATGCCTCATCATCTGTGTGATAAATAGTCACTAAAAGTTTATTCTTATCCAGGCCTAACACATTGGTAACTAGGTCCCAGGAAAGTTCAATTGCTTCGGCCTTGAAATAATCTCCGAAACTAAAGTTACCTAACATCTCAAAAAAAGTATGGTGTCTAGCTGTATAGCCTACGTTATCAAGGTCATTATGTTTCCCTCCTGCCCTTACACATTTTTGAGTAGTTACAGCTCGATTATAGATTGGCTTTTGAACACCAGTAAAATAATCTTTGAACTGAACCATTCCGGCATTAGTAAATAACAAAGTAGGATCATTATCTGGAACAAGTGAGCTAGATCTAATGACTTCATGTCCATGTCCTTGGAAAAATTCCAAATAACACTTTCTGATATCTCTCAAACTAACCATAAATAACTACCTAACTACAATATTATATATAAAAAACGCCTGACTATGCCAAGCGCTGTTTATTAAAATATCGATATAACTAAGTATACAATATTTTACTTTATTTTTAAGGTTAGCTTATTAACTTAAAGTAGAAATATTTTCTATTATATCATCTTCTGAATCACGTTCATCTTTAGGCATTAAAAGTTCATCTTCCAACAAACCCTCATTCACTCTAATTTTGTGTTCTAATTCGGCAGCAATATCTGGATTATCTTTAAGAAATAATCTAACATTTTCCCTACCCTGTCCGATGCGTTCATTACCATATGAATACCAAGAACCTGATTTTTCAACGACCTCAGCCTTCACTCCTAAATCAATAAGTTCCCCCGTTTTTGATATTCCTTCTCCGTACATTATATCAAATTCAACTTGCCTGAATGGTGGGGCAACTTTATTTTTTACAACTTTGACACGCGTTTGATTTCCAACTATTTCGTCTCTATGTTTTAAGGCGCCAATTCGTCTTATATCTAATCGAACCGAACTATAGAATTTAAGAGCATTTCCGCCTGTAGTCGTTTCAGGAGATCCATACATCACTCCAATCTTCATTCTGATTTGATTTATAAAAATAACCATACATCCGGATTTTGATATGGAGCCGGTTAACTTTCGAAGTGCCTGACTCATTAGTCGCGCCTGCAATCCAGGTAAACTATCACCCATATCTCCTTCAAGTTCTGCCCGAGGAGTTAATGCTGCCACAGAGTCTATAACTAAAATATCTACAGCTCCAGATCTCACCAAAGTATCGGCAATTTCCAGTCCTTGCTCACCCGTATCAGGTTGAGCTATCAATAATTCATTTACATCCACACCTAACTTTCCAGCATAAACTGGATCTAATGCATGCTCGGCATCTATAAACGCCGCTACTCCACCTTGTTTTTGCATCTCAGCGACTACGTGAAGAGATAAAGTAGTTTTACCCGAACTTTCAGGTCCATAAATCTCAATTATTCTACCCTTTGGTAATCCTCCTATTCCTAAGGCAATATCCAGTCCAATAGATCCTGTTGAAACAGCTTCAATGTCCATGGCGCTTTTCTGGCCTAGTTTCATTACCGCGCCCTTACCAAAAGCACGATCAATTTGACTCATTGCGGCTTCCAGAGCTGCAGATTTATTTTTATCTTCGGCTTTACCCACTACTGTTAACGGTGTTGTTGACTTTCTGGCCATTACATAACTCCAGTAAAAATAACCGGAGTCCTTCGGTCATTATATTGAAATTGCGGCTTTTGTTGGACTGCCGTATTTGACTTGTTCCACATCTGTTCTTATTAATCAAGAAAAAAGAACATTTAGAGAACAAAAAAATTTTAATCATTGTTTTACATCACTTTCACCAATCTCATTTTTAACTTTTTCAGCTAATTGCGCTAGTGTAAAAGGTTTGGGGAGAAAAGAAACATCGGTCTCATCAGACAAAAGCTCAGAGAAGTCATCTTCAGCATATCCGGATACAAAAACGATTCTAGCAGCACCAAGCAAGTCACGACCTTTTCTTAAGAGAGTAGGTCCGTCCATTGATGGCATTACAACATCAGAAATCATCAAATCAAATGGTTCCTTCGAATTCTTTAATATATCTAAAGCTTCCTCACCATCATCAGCCTCTATAACTTTATAGCCTTTTCTTCTCAATGATTTTGAAGCGATATCACGAACAGAAATTTCATCTTCCACAAAAAGAATATTCCCCTGCCCTGTTAAATCAGCAGATCGTTTATTAGTTGTAGGCAATTTAGTTAAATCTATATTCATTTTCTGATCAGATGAGGGTAGATATATTCGAAATGTTGTTCCTTTACCGATAGAACTATCCACTGTTAAGTGCCCCCCCGACTGCTTTATAATTCCGTAAACAGTAGCTAAGCCTAGCCCTGTTCCTTTGCCGATTTCTTTAGTCGTGAAGAAAGGCTCAAATATTTTTGACTTTACATCCTCACTCATACCCTCGCCTGTATCGGCCACTTCAATAACAACAAAATCATCACCCATAAGGGACTTTAAAGCTAGCTGAACGCTTGGGTTATCGATAACTTCTCGTTTTAAAAAGTAACTTGATATAGAGATTATTCCTCCATTACTTTTTTCCATAGCATCTCGCGCATTAACGCATAAATTCATCAAAACAGTATCTATTTGAGACCTATCAGCTCTAACAAGAGGTAAATCTCGACCATGAACTATTTTGAGTTTAACACGCTCCCCTAAAGTCTGTTTTAAAGTAACTACCATTTCAGTTAATATGTCTGTTACTGAAATCGACTCAGTTCTACGAGTTTGCTTTCTCGAAAAGGCTAATAGTTTCTTTACGAGTGCGGCCGCCCTTATTCCTGTGGTATTAATATTCTGCAACTCAGGGTAAGATGGGTCACCTATTGGGTGGCGTTGCAATAGTTCATCAGTATTTAAACGAATTGCTGTCAATAAGTTATTAAAATCATGAGCAACCCCGGCTGCTAGCTGTCCAATAGCCTGCATTTTTTGTGACTGAACTAACTGGTCTTCCAATAATTTTCGAGCACTTGTATCCACCATATAAACTCGGAAAGATTTTTCAATCTCCGACTCCGATACGATATATACAGAAACATTTAAGTTAGAGGGACTAGCCAAAACAGCATCAAATGGTTTATCAGTTTCACATTCATAAGCTACAAAATCAAGAAAACTCCTATCTGTCTTTTCTAAGTCAAAAATCTTGTCAAAGGTCTTGCCAACACCTGACTCTCCCGCGCTCATTCGACTAAAGGAAAAATTTTCACTTTTAATAACAGCCTTGCCTAGCTGAGAACCTACCAGGTGCAATATAGCAACAGGAGCCGCCGAAAAATCCTCAGCACTATCAGAACTCAATAGATTTTCCTTAATAGATTTAGAACTCGGTGATTTTTGGAAACCTATGCTATAATATCCATGTATAGATACATTACAAATATTCTCACCATCCTCAGAAGAAGCCCATACACCAACCATAATACTTGGTATCGACACCCCTTTAAGATTAATTAATCTTGAATGTGTTCGTATAATTTCCCCAACAGAATCTGACCTCTCTAGTAATTCTCTTGAATTCTCTATAAATTCATCGATATGTTGTGGTTTTGTCTTCTTGGGGCCGCTCAACCAGCGTTTCAGTGTTGAATTAATTTCAATAATCTCTCCTGTACTGGTAATAGAAAACAAACCAACAGGTGCATCAATAAGTTTATTCTTACTTCCCAATGCATCGAAAGTAATATCTATAATTTGCCATAATTTTTGTGGGTAAAGGTTGATTACCTGTATTTTATATCGCCTATGTCTATCAGCAAAATCAAAAGCATCTACTATTTCACTTGAAAATGGGATATCATTATCTAGGTTATGCAATCTAAAAATTGCAGCAGAAGTTTCTTTACTGCAAGGTACAAATAATCTCTCCACAGAAGGCGGAACATCTCCAGAGGTCACTACCTGTAACTTACTTGCTAAATTCATATAGGATTTGTTAGCTACAAGTACCTTTCCCTTCTCAGTAAATATAGAACTTATGGGGTTATTGATAAAAGCACCTGAAAAAACCCGATCACGATCTACATAAACTTTTTTAAGGTTTCTACTTTTTTTAAAATAAGTTAAAAAAGTAAAAATACCTAAAAACACAACCAATATATTGATAAGCAACATCGTGAAACCAAGAAAATTAATTTTATCCATATCAAATAAAAAAACATAGCCAAAAGCTAGAGATAAAAAAGCAATAAAAACAAGGAAAACAGAAACAATAATCACAAAATTAATTTGATAATTTTGAGTCAATTTTTTTCGAATCACAGAAAACATATAATCACACTAAGGCAAAGAAGTTTTTTTGTTCATATAATATTGATAAATACCTATTTACTATTAGACTTTATCTTTAAACGTCTATTACATTAACAAACAAGTACAGTATATTAACTTAGGGTAACTAAATGCATAAATTCTTACTAATTGGCTTCTCTACAATTGCTCTAATGGCTTGTCAGGTTGATAACAAAACTAAAGAAATAACTAATGAGATTTCTACACAAGTCTCAGTGCCAAATGAAAAACTACAACTCAACGAATGGCTCAATAATAAGTTTTACGAGCGAGTAAGACGTTATCCACAATACTTAGCTGGACTTGGAATTAAGGAAAGAATGACCGAATGGAATGATCCAAGCTATGAATTTGCACTTAAAGAACTTGAAATAATATCTAATGAAATGAATGAGATAAAAGTAAAATTTAACTTCGATAGCCTAGCTGATGAAGAAAAATTATCATACCGACTATTCCTAGAAAACAGCCAAAACAGCTTAGATCAAATGGAGTGGTGGTATCATGACTACGCTTTAACACAAATGTATGGAGCACATTCAGGCGTACCCACATTCCTTATTAATCAGCATCCAATTGATAATATTGCTGATGCAAATGCATATATAAAACGCATCGAATTAAGTGGTAACTATCTAGAAAAAGTACTTGAGAATACACGTGAAAGCGCACGTAAAGGCATCAGGCCTCCTAGATTTGTTTATGGTCACGTAATAAGCACTTCAAGAAATATTATTAGAGGCTTCCCATTCGAAAAAAGTGATAAATTAAACCTTGTTTATGACGACTTCAACAAAAAAATATTCGAACTAAGTTTACCAAAGGAAGTTTCAGAAAACCTCAAGAAACAAGCGCAGGATGCCTTACAAGGTTCATTCAAACCAGCATACATATTATTGATAAATGAGATGTTAACTCAACAAAAACTAACTACTGAAGACGATGGCGTATGGAAGTTACCTGGAGGTAATGAATATTATGCCAGTCGCCTAAAAACTATGACTACAACTGAATTAAGTGCAAAAGAAATTCATCAAATAGGTCTTGATGAAGTAGATCGAATTCATGAGGAGATGCGTGCAATAATGTCGAGAGTTGGTTTTGAAAGTAATCTTCAAGATTTTTTCAAGTACCTTAAAGACGAACCACGATTTACATACCCTGATACCGAGGCAGGTAGAGAGGATTATATAAAAGAAGCAACACGTATAATAGAAACAATATCAAAAAGGCTTGATGAAGTATTTTTAAAGCTACCGAAAGCAAAGTTGGAGGTAAGAAGGGTTGAGGCTTTTAGAGAGAAAACAGCAGGAAAAGCCTTTTATTCTAGAGGCACTCCTGATGGATCACGACCGGGTTATTATTATGCAAACCTAAATGATATAAATGACATGCCGAAATATCAAATGGAGGCGCTTGCTTATCACGAAGGCAACCCAGGCCATCACATGCAACTCTCAATATCACAAGAGCTTTCAGGAGTTCCAGAATTTAGGAAACATAATAGTGTAACAGCTTACACAGAAGGTTGGGGATTGTATTCAGAATTTTTTCCAAAGGAAATGGGTTTCTATGACGACCCATACTCAGATTTTGGTCGTCTAGCTATGGAACTCTGGAGAGCTGCCCGCTTGGTTGTGGACACAGGAATCCATGATAAAAAATGGACAAGAACAGAAGCAATAGATTATCTCCTTGCAAACACACCTAACCCAAAAAATGATTGCGAGAAAGCAATAGAACGATACATCGTTATGCCAGGTCAGGCTACCGCCTACAAAATAGGTATGATGAAAATACTAGAGCTAAGAGAAAATGCAAAAGATAAACTTCAAGAAAAATTCGACATTCGAAGCTTTCACGATACAGTAATAAACTCAGGACCCGTACCCTTGAATATATTAGAGGAGCGTGTGGATAGTTGGATTAATAAAGAGCTAAAAAGTTAGTTCGCTCTTACCCTCTCTCCACGCTCATGCATTTCTTGAGCCTCTAAACTAAGCTTTGCTGTTGGTCTTACATCAAGCCTCTTTAATCGAATTGGATCACCTGTTTCTTGGCAATATCCATATGTACCCTGCTCTATTCGATCTAAAGCTTTATCAATTTGGCTTACAAGTTTGCGCAATCTATCACGTGTTCGGAGTTCCAGCTGTCTGTCAGCATTCGCAGCAGCTGTGTCAGCAGGATCAGGGTAAGATACATTTTCTTGTTGAAGGAAAGTAACCGTCTCTTTAGTCTGCTGTGCAATCTCTTCTTTCCAAGCTACTAGCTTTCTACGGAAATATTCTTTTTGCTTATTATTCATGAATTTTTCATCTTCTGAAGGAAGATATCCTTTTGGCAACTTAACACTTTTTTTTACTTTTTTTGTTGCCGCCATAACAGCCTCCGTATTAATGTTTACTCTGAACTGAAAAGACTCATATCAAACCAAGAACGAGCGCTTGATATCGCGTGAAAGCCTCTTGGGCAACACAATATATCATAAAAATTGTTGATGAAAGAAGCTTGCAACTCTGTGTACCCTGTATACAAAGCAAGAAAATAAGGACACAAAAATGAAATTTAAAGGTACAAAAAATTACGTAGCCACCCAAGATCTTAAGATGGCAGTAAATGCTGCCATTACCTTGGAAAGACCATTGCTCATAAAGGGGGAGCCAGGAACAGGGAAAACAGTTCTTGCCCACGAAATTGCTAAAAGCCTGGATACACCCTTATTGGAATGGAATATAAAATCGACAACAAAAGCTCAACAAGGATTATATGAATATGACGCAGTAGCTCGGTTACGTGACTCTCAATTGGGTGAAGATCGAGTTCATGATATTTCTAATTATATCAAAAAAGGAAAACTATGGGAATCGTTCACAGCAAAAAAAAGGCCCATACTTCTTATCGATGAAATAGACAAAGCAGATATCGAGTTTCCAAATGACCTATTACACGAATTAGATAAGATGGCGTTCCATGTTTATGAGACTGGGGAAACTATAACAGCAAAGCAAAGGCCAATTATTATTATTACATCAAATAATGAGAAGGACCTACCAGACGCATTCCTTCGTCGATGCTTCTTCCATTACATTCAATTTCCTGATGATAACACTATGAGTGAAATTGTTGAAGTCCACTTTCCAGGTATAAAGCCTAAATTGTTAACAGCTGCGATGAAACGTTTTTATGAAGTAAGGGCAATGCCCGGACTCAAGAAAAAACCGAGTACGAGTGAATTATTAGATTGGTTAAAGTTACTATTGATAGAAGATATAGACCCTGACACCTTAAAAGAGTCTGACCCAAAAAAACTGATACCTCCATTGCATGGTGCATTATTAAAAAATGAGCAGGATGTGCATTTATTTGAGAGACTCGCGTTTTTGACCAGAAGGGATAATAACACGTAATTTCATCACCAAGGTATCACTTCTTAGAATGCCTTGATGTATACCATTATTAAAAAAAGAATCCATATTCACAATTATGTCAAAAAATCTTGAAACTGAACCACAGAAACGACGTGTTTTTGCTATAATCTCTCATCCAGATGCTGGTAAAACAACGCTTACAGAAAATATGCTCCTTGCATCAGGGGCTATTCATCAGGCTGGGCAAGTGGCCGCAAGAGGTGAAGCAAGAAGGACACAATCTGATTGGATGAAGATAGAACAGGAACGTGGTATTTCTGTATCATCATCGGTGATGACGTTCGAACATGAAAAACTTATCTTTAATCTACTTGATACTCCCGGACATGAGGACTTTTCAGAAGATACATACCGCACACTAACTGCTGCAGATTGTGCTGTGATGGTTATAGATGCAGCAAAAGGAATAGAACCCCAAACTCTGAAACTTTTTGAAGTTTGTCGTTTACGAGATATACCCATAATAACATTTATTAATAAATTAGATCGTGAAGCACGGGATACATTTGAAATAATATCAGAAATAGAAGAAAAGCTTGCCCTCGATGTAGTTCCAATGCAATGGCCGGCAGCATCAGGAAAACGGTTTAAAGGTGTATCTGATTTATCTACTGGAGCATTTTTAAAGTTTGAGAATCTTGAATCAGGTAAAAAGCACACATGGATTCAAATGAATAGTATTGAGTTTAATGAGCATTTTGATGATGAATCGTTGCTAGAACAATTTACTGAAGAGCATGAGCTAGCAAAAGAATATCCCGAATTTAACTTACAAAGCTTCTATGAAGGCCACATGACACCTGTATATTTTGGATCAGCATTGAGGAAATTTGGTGTATTGGAACTTATAAACGCGCTCGTAAAATTTGCCCCCGGACCTCAATCTGAAAAGTGTATGAAATCTGGTAAATCCGCTGAAATGCTACCCAGCTCAGCAGAAACTGCTGGTTTTGTGTTCAAAGTGCAGGCAAATATGGACTTAAATCATCGTGACCGAGTTGCATTTTTACGTTTGTGTTCGGGTGAGTTTAAACGAGGAATGAAAATGAAAACAGCTGAGGGAAAATCCCTCACAATTCATAATCCAGTTATGTTTTTTGCTCAAGATAGAGAAATTGCGGAAACTGCATATGCGGGTGATGTCATTGGAATTCCAAATCATGGATCATTACGTGTTGGGGACAGTTTATCAGCGAGTGGTAAAATAAAATTCGCAGGAATACCTAATTTTGCACCAGAAATTCTTAGACGTGCACGCTTAAAAGATCCATTGAAGGCAAAGCACTTAAGGAAAGCTTTGGAGTCATTAGCCGAGGAAGGTGTAACACAACTTTTTAAACCATCACTTGGAGCTGATATGATTGTTGGAGCAGTAGGTGCGTTACAAATCGATGTAATGAGAGAGCGTATTAAAACTGAATACGGCCTAGAGGTTACTTTTGAAGTTCCTCCATACCAAATAGCTAGGTGGATAGTTAGCGAGGATAAAATAGCTTTAGAGCAATTCATTTCAAAGTCGATATCAAATTCAGGGGTGGATGTAGATGACGACCCTGTATTCTTAGCAAAGTCTTATTGGGATGTGAATTATGCGGAAGAAAAGTATCCCGAAATTCGTTTTTTAACTTCTAAGGAACGAATATAAACTAATAAATCGTGCATCGCCTAGTAGCGGCAATGCCCCTTAGATAAGCTCGTCTTGCTACACCCTTTCTATACTCTCTTCTTATCATATTTTCATGTTTAGTTGCACCTGTTGCTGCCCTAACTAAACCACGGAAAGGTATTAGTGATCCCACACCAGCCTCTGCTACATCGAGTGAAGTTTCACGTGTTTTATTATCATCATTTTTTTCTGCATCAAAATCAGAACCTAAAACAGCATTCCATTTGAAGATATCATTTCTTAAAGAGCGACAACTCCTATTACGAACTACATCATACGGAGTTTCCAATGTTAATAAAATCTCTGGTATACGTTGTTTTCTTAAATTTATATCACCCAAAGGACTTAAAATAACTTCACCGAAGCTATCTTTATCACCAACCCTATCAATATTTTTTGCAGTTGGCGCACCAGTAACATTTTGTAAAATATCAGAACTAGTGGCCTTATTAAATGTAGCAGATGAAGTTTTACCTACTTTAAGAGCAACTTTTCCAGTCGCTTTTCCAGTTTTATACACAATCTTACTTGAACTTATTGCTGCCTTACCAGTATTTTTGACTACTTTTGATCCTGTACTGACAGTATTACAACTTGTTAGAACTAAACTTAAAAAAAAGAATAAACTTAGTTTGGTTGTAATTTTAAACATTATTACACCTTCATAAAAATTTTGATTTTCCCACCTCAATTAAAGGAAGTCTCAGTGGAAAAAGTACTTTTGCTTCTGAACCAGTACAGCGTTGAGTGAAAATAGTTAAAATATTATTTACTACTGCCACTAGCCTACCACTAGGCGCAAGCTGTGCAATAAGGTTTGCTGGAGTATTATTGAATGCACAAGTAGAAATTATCCTATCAAATGGAGCCTCATTTTCTAACCCGTGTGCCCCATCACCATATACAATAGTATAATTCTGAATGCCCAAGAAACCTAATTTTTGTTCAGCAGATCTAACCAAAGTATTATATCGCTCTATTGAATATACATGTTTTGCCATTTGAGATAATATTGCTGTATGATATCCACTGCCAGAACCAATTTCTAGAACCTTATGGGTAGAAACAAGGTCTAATGATTGCGTTAAAAGTGCTATTGTCAGTGGAGAAGATATATCTTGCCCACAGCCTATTGGAAGTGATTGCTCATTATAAGCGAGATCCCATAAATCTGATGGCAAAAAGTGTTTTCTTGAAATTGTCTCCATAGCGCCGAGTAAGTTATTATCTGATATGCCAGATCCTCTTAATCGCATTATTAAGTCTATTAGGCCTGGATCAATCATTGAGAGTTTAAAAACTCCTTTTCAAGAACTTTAATCTCTGAAGTATTTGTTAAATTAGTATGGATAGGCGTTATAGAAATGTATCCATCATAAATTGCCCTTAGATCAGTGCCCTCGGGTGGATTTGACTTACCAGCACCATAAGTGAGCCAATAATAATCACCTCCACGCGGGTAGCTTCTTTTTTCTACCCCGCTCATTTGAAAGTCTCTACTCCCTTGCTTTGTTATTTTAATACCTTTCACATTTTTTGCAGGAACATCAGGAAAGTTTATCGATAATATAGAACGGGAACACCAACCGTGTTTATATAGGTCTGATATTAATTTTGATCCATGCATTTCGGCTGTATCCCAAGGAAGGCTTTTTTCCCCTTGAAAACCTCTAGCCAATGAAAGAGCAATCGAGGGAATACCCATTTGCATGCCTTGTAATGCAGCTGCAATAGTTCCAGAAAAAGAAACATCTTCGGCTAGATTTTGTCCACGATTAACACCAGATAATAATAAATCAGGTTTATGCTCATTAAGTAATTCACTCAGAGCAATTATGACAGAGTCGGTAGGGGTTCCAGAAACTGAGAAAGTTTTTTCACCATATTGTTTTATTCTAACCGGATTGTGTAATGAAACACTTCTAGACGATGCTGATTGTTCAGTTTCAGGAGCGCAAATCCATATATCATCCGACAACACTGAGGCGATTTTTTTGAGTACAGATATACCTTTAGCGTGAACACCATCATCATTGGTAATTAAAATTCTCAATGACTTATGACCTCAATACCACCCATATATGGTATTAAAGCTTCAGGTATTCTTATTGAACCATCTGAATTTTGATAGTTTTCTAAAATGGCAACTAATGTTCTACCAACTGCAAGTCCTGACCCATTTAAAGTATGTACAAAACGATTATCTTTTTCGGCATGCTTATAACGCGCGTTCATGCGTCTAGCTTGGAAGTCACCGCAATCAGAACAACTAGAAATTTCTCTGTAAGTATTTTGGCTGGGTAACCAAACCTCAATGTCGAATGTGCGCCTAGCACTAAAACCAAGGTCCCCAGTACACAACTCTACAACCCTATATGGTAAATTTAAACGTTTTAATATTTCTTCAGCGCATCTGAGCATTCTCTTATGCTCTTTTAAACTTTCTCCGGGTTTGACAACTGAAACAAGTTCAACTTTATTAAATTGATGCTGTCTTATCATTCCACGTGTATCTTTTCCGGCACTTCCTGCTTCACTGCGGAAACAGGGAGTTTGAGCAGTCATTCTACGAGGTAAAGTATTAACATCAATAATACTCTCTCTTACTATATTAGTAAGAGAGACTTCTGCAGTCGGTATTAAATATTGGTCAACTGTAGTTTTATATAAATCTTCTTCAAACTTTGGCAGCTGTCCAGTTCCAAAAAGAGCATGCTCCCTCACTAAAACAGGTGGTGAATATTCAGTGTATTCAAATTCAGTTGTATGAATATCCAGCATAAAAGCTGAAAGAGCTCTATCTAGTCGGCTCAATGAACCCTGCAAGACAACAAACCGACTACCACTCATTTTAGCAGCAGTTTCGAAATCCATCATTCCTAATTCTTCACCTAATTGATCGTGTCCTTTTGGAGAAAAGTCAAATACTGGGGGTTCTAAGTATCGGTGCAACTCAACATTACTATCTTCGTTATCGCCTATAGGAACGTCAGGAAATGGAATATTAGGAAGCTCAGACAGAAGTGATTGAAGTTGATTTTTTTCACTCTCAACTTGTATACCCATTGCTGATATAATATTTTTTGCACCTGATACTTCTGACTTCAACCTATTAAGCTCATCATGATCACCATTTGCTACTGCACGGCCTATCAATTTAGAGCTTTTATTACGAGCAGCTTCGGCTTCTTGGAGAACTTGCATAGCTTTGCGTATCAAAGCGTCTTGATTCAGGATTTTCTGAGCAATTGGCTCTAATCCTCTTTTAGACCAAAGCTCGTCATAATTTTTGGGATTTTCCCTTATAGACTTTATATCATGCATTTTCATCTCGATTAGATTTTGAGTGCTATAGACCTATGCTAACGCCTCGTAAAGCGGCATATGAGTTATATTATGCTAAAAAAATAGCGTCTTGGCTAGGGGAAGCCAAGACGCAGAAAATTGCCCAATCTTTAAGGGGAGAAGATGGACTGTTACATCTCGGGTAATCCGCAATCAGTAACAATATATCTACGCAATTAAGTACATAAATGGATTTAAAAATATAAATTTTTTTTTAATTTAAATAAATAGATGTTACAAAGTAAAATTCTTACTAGTAAACTAGTGTGAATATTAAGCAGAAATATTCCTTAATCTTTCTCTAGCCTTATCAGAACCCAGTAAAATAATTAACTTTGCCATTTCTGGACCTTTATCAAGACCCGTAAGCGCTTTTCTCAATGGCATAAATAAATTTCTTCCTTTGCGGTTATATTTTATTTTTAATGCATTTGTCCATTCTGACCATGTATTATCAGTAATAGAGGAAGGAAGCATTTCTGCAGCCCCGAAGCAAAAGTCTTTATCCTCTTCGTTTATCTGGCCTTGTATATCTTTAAAAATAATTTCATTCCATAATATGGCGTCATTCATTTTAAGAATATTACTGCGAATTAACTCCCAAAAATCTTTTGAGCCTAAAATACTCATCTCAGATAATTTTGCACTTACCTCTTTGTAGGACAACTCATTTAATAGTTTACCGTTCAATAATTCTAATTCTGCCTCGTCAAATCGAGCTGGGGCACGGCCAATTTTATTAAATGAAAATTCACTTGTTAAAATATTCATAGATGCGCGAGGCTCTATGGAGTCTGAAGTCCCTATCTTTCCTAATAATGAACAAATAGCTAGAGGCTCAAGGCCTTGAGATTTTAGCTCTTCCATGGAAAGAGAACCAAGTCGTTTCGATAAGCCCTTGCCATCTTTTCCAACTAACAAAGGGGTATGGGCAAATGTTGGAATATGTTTAGATAATGCTTTAAAAACCTCTATCTGAGCACCAGAGTTAGTAACATGGTCTTCCCCACGAATAACATGTGTAATATTTTCATCTATATCATCAACAACGCTTGGTAAGGTATACAAAAAAGTACCATCTCCGCGAATTAAAACAGGATCAGAGAGAGATGAAGTATCAACACTTTGATTTCCACGAACCATATCATTCCAAGTTACAATCGCTCCTGAAAGTTTAAAACGCCAATGAGGCCTTCTTCCTTCATTTTCATAAGCGGTTTTCTGATGAGACGTAAGCTCTAGACCCGAACGGTTATATACTGGGGGTTTACCTTGAACACGTTGAAGCTTTCTTTGTCTATCAAGCTCCTCAGAGGTTTCATAACACGCGTATAATAGTCCATTTGTTTTTAAATTTTCTGCTATTGATCTATATGTTTGAAAACGGTCAGACTGATTAAATGTATGATCCCAGCCTAAACCTAACCAATTTAAATCATCTTTTATTCCTAACTCATACGCATCAGTTGATCTTGAAGTATCAGTATCATCAATACGTAAAATGAATTTACCTCTCTTCTCTCTGACGAAAAGCCAGTTCATAAGTGCGGTACGGACATTTCCAACATGCAAACGGCCTGTTGGTGAAGGCGCAAATCGGCAAATGACTGTCATCTATTTATCCTTAATGTATCACTGATCTCGATACCCATTTGTAATTGGATAACGACGGTCTTTCCCAAAATTTTTAGTTCCAATTTTAACTCCTGGGGGAGCTTGACGGCGCTTATATTCAGCAACATATAATAACTGTTGAATCCTTTTAACCTCTTCAAGCGTATGCCCGCGTTGAACTATTTCTTCAACTGTTAATTCCAGTTCAATTAAACCAAAAAGTATGTCATCAAGCACTTTATAATCCGGCAAGCTATCACTATCTTTCTGATCTAGTCGTAATTCAGCGGATGGAGGTTTTTTTAAAATATTAGACGGAATAGGCCTTTCACTTCCTAATAAATCATCCAAATTATTATTATTTCGCCATTCACAGATTTCAAATAACTTACTTTTATAAATATCTTTTATTGGATTGAAGCCACCACACATATCACCATAAAGTGTAGCATAGCCGACAGCCATTTCGGACTTATTTCCTGTAGTTACAACCATAGGGCCGAATTTATTAGACATACCCATTAAGACTATTGCACGCGCCCGTGACTGCAAATTTTCTTCTGTTAAATCAATCTCATGATCTTTAAACAAAGTACCAAGCATTGCTTCATACGCTTCAATGGCAGGCTTAATAGATACAACATCATAGCGACACCCCAGGCTAGAAATACATAGCTGAGCATCGCCTAAGCTATCATCAGAAGTGTAGATAGACGGCATCATAACACACCATACTCTACCCGGTCCAAGCGCATCAACTGCGATGGCAGCAACTGCTGCACTATCTAAACCTCCAGAAAGACCAATTATGACACTTTCAAAGTTATTTTTGTTTACATAATCAGCTAAACCAAGAGTTATGGCTCTCCAATCAGACTCGTGTTTGGATAATTGTTTTTCTAATCTAGCTTTAGTACAAATCCATACACCTGACACCTTAACCCACGTAGCAACATCATAATCTTCTACAAAACTCTTTAAAGCCTGAACTATTTTTCCATCATGTGATAAAGAAAAACTAGAGCCATCAAAAACAAGTTCATCTTGTCCACCTATTTGATTAACGTAAACTAAGGGTAAGCCTTCATTATGGACATTTTTTCCTAATACTGCAGTCCTTTCTGACATAGCTGATCTTCGCCAAGGAGACCCATTAGGCGAAATCAATATCTCAGCACCTTTTTTAGACAAATAGCTTGCAACACCAGGGCGCCATAAATCCTCACAAATTGGTAAACCTATCTTTACACCTTTAAATACAATTGGTTCTGGAAGTTCGCCCGCTTCAAATATTCGAAATTCATCAAACACACCGTAATTTGGTAAATGGTGCTTGTGACGAATATCTGAAATGATACCATCTCTCATAAAGAGCACTGAATTATAAATTTTATTATTTTCTATCCATGGCAGATTAAAAACTACTGCTGGGCCATTAAGAGTAATCTTAGCAAATTCCTCAGCATACATTTTACAATCCCTTAATGCAGATGGTTTTAAGACTAAGTCCTCTGCAGGGTAACCAATAATAAACTGCTCAGAAAAAACTAAAATATCTACTTTATCAGATTTTGCTCTCTCATATGCTACATGCGCTTTTTCAATATTGGATTTCAAAAAACCAACATGAGGATTTAATTGGGCAGAGGCAATTTTTAAAGTTTCTGTCATGATTTTATATATAAACTAAAAAACACATCATGAGAATTATTATTAGACTTTTCTTTATTCGAAAAACATATTTAGTTTAAATTTTATTCTTCATTAGCACTATAATAGTCAGCTAAACTCCGGAAAATATCAATATTGACATTCATAGAATGGTTATAACCATACTGCTTTTGCGTAAACTCTCTGTCAGCAGCATTCTTTGCTATTACAATTCCTTTCGAAGGATTAACATATACGTACTGGCCATAAACACCTGAAGCTGTAAAGTCGCCTTTATTCGAACCCTCTTGTGGCATTGGTATCCACCATTGGTATCCATAGCCAACACCCCGATCACCTATTGTTGGAGCACTGTGATTAGTGGACTGTGAAACCCAAGAGGAAGGTATTACCTGCTTATCATTAAATATGCCATTTTGTAAAAATAATTGACCAAATTTCGCGTAATCGCGCGTGGTCAAATTTAGGCCACCCAAAGCAAAAGCTACGTTTTTTCCATCAGTGAGATAATAAGGAGCAATATCAAAACCTAGAAAATTTGAATAAGTTTCATTAAATAGATCATGCAAATTCTTCCCTGTAGCCTCTCTAAGAACCATTGCAGCAATATGCGTATCTATTGATACATACTTCCAGCGTTCGCCAGCCTCAATATCTTTAGATTTTAGATTAACGGCGTACTGATCCATTGATCCGCCTAAACCTAATAAGCGACCCATATCATTAATGTCAGACTTTGGGTCCATATAATCCTCGTTAAATGTAATACCGCTAGCCATATTTAGAACATTTCTAATTGTTGCGCCCCCATAAGCAGACCCCTCTAAACTAGGAACATATTTTACGACTTTGTCATCAATAGAATCTATATCTCCGCTCTCTAGGGCTTTTCCATATAAACCTGACATAAATGATTTAGCTACCGACCAACTAATACGAAGGTCATTTCTCTGTGTACCTCTGTAATAACTCTCATGAATTAGTTTTCCATCCTTGATAATAACTAAAGCGGTAGTGTCCAATTCAGCCAAAATATTTTCTAGATTAAATTTCTCTCCATTAATTTTAATTTTATTAGGAAGAGGCTCTATTTCCTCATCAAATGCATAAGTTTTAGGTGAGGACTCTAGCTGGTTATGCAAAAAAGCTTCTTTCATATTTGAAAAGTTATAGACAATTTTATCGGCATCAAACAGAGTACTAACAGTTTGTAATCGGAGTACGTTTTTCCAATTAAAAGCCACAAAACTTAAAATTATAATAATACTTAAAAGTAATGAGTACTTAAAAACTTTTCTAATGGTCACACCGAATCCTTATCAATTTTTAAAGCTAGTTTTAGGGCATTATAACCATCTTTTGGTGAAACAGTAACCTTATTACCGAATAAAATAGATTCTATAAATGAATTTGTAGCAGTTTTTAAACTATCCTTCACATCCTCACTTTTATAAAAATTTTCATTCAATTTAAAGGGCGTATTATGGGTTATTCTTCTATTATGGAAGTCAATTTTAATAACACCACTCGGATAAACCAATTCCATGCTTCGTTTATTAACATTGGATGTTCTGTCTGCTGTTAATGTTGCAACCGCATTTTTAAATTTAATTTCTGCTGTAGAGTGATGAAAAAAATCTTGAACGCCTATAACTTTTTTCCGAATTACATACTCTGGCTCTTCTTGCATTAACATTAATATTAAGTCTAAATCATGTATCATTAGATCTAACGAAACAGATACATCCCTTCCTCTTTCTGAGGGCGCCGTTAAACGTTGTGAAGTAATTCTGTGAGGCTTTTCAGGTAAATTATCTATTCCTATTGTCTTTAAAATAATTCTCTCTTGATGCCCTATTTGAACAATAATAGGTTTCCTGTCTGACAAGGATAAAATTTCTTTTGCTTGGACTAAATTCGATGCAATTGGTTTTTCTATCAAACAATGCTTATTAAGCTTCAAACATTTTACAGCTAAATTTCCATGACTTATTGCGGGTGAAGCAATTATAACTGCATTAACATCCGATAGCATCTCATCAAGACTAGAGTACGCTCTAGCATTATACTTTTTCGCTAAAAATTCAGCCTTAGGAAAGTTCGCATCAAATAAGCCTACCAGAACAGCATTAGGGTTTAAGAAACACTTCTCAGCATAATAGCTGCCAAATACTCCAGCACCAATAATTGCTATTTTAAGATCTTGATTCATGTAACCCTTTAACACACTCAAGCAGACAAAATACAAGTACTAAAATGACAACTAATTTTATTAAAAATAAAAAAATGAACTATATTTCGAAATTAAGCACCTATTATTCCATAAAAAGTAGTAATTACACCCAAAAACCCAATAAAACTGATGTTATTAACCTTGCGTTAACTAAAATAATTAGGATGGTAGTTAATGATTCAGTCGTTGTTGACCGAGTCGGCATCAATAAGGGAGACCATGATGAACAAGAAAGAACTCGTAGCCGCACTAGCAGCTCATTGCGATACAACTCAAGCTCAAGCTGGAGAATTTGTTAACGCTTTTACAGAAATAGTAACTAATGAGCTAAAAAAGGGTGACAAATCCTCTGTTGCACTTCCTGGGTTTGGACAATTCATTGCGAAGCATCGTGCATCGCGTGAAATGAGAAATCCTGCTACAGGCGCAATGATGATGAGCAAAGCTAAGACTTCAGCTACGTTTAAAGCATCAGCTAATTTAAAAGATCTTTAATATAAAAATTTCTTTTATTACATTAAAAACCGCTGTGAATGTCACTGCGGTTTTTTTTATTTGTAAATAGTTATTTACACAGCCAGTTTTGTAACAGACTCTTTTTTGTAATTTCCTAATTCTTCTGCTATTAAAAAAGCTAATTCTAATGCTTGATCCGCATTTAACCTCGGATCACAATGTGTATGATACCGAGATGATAAATCCTCTTCCCTAACTACGCGCGCAGAACCCCCAAGACATTCCGTTACATTTTGTCCAGTCATTTCAAAATGAACACCGCCAGGCCAACAGTTCTCACTATGCAGTACCTGCATAAAGCTTTTTACCTCTGATAAAATGTTATCAACAGGTCTGGTTTTATATCCAGTAGTAGTTTTTATTGTATTACCATGCATAGGATCACATGACCAAACAACCAGTCTGCCAGATGTTTTCACTGCTCGCGCTAAATCTGGAAGATACTTTTTAACCTTAGTATGCCCATAACGAGCTATTAAAGTAATCTTACCAGCCTCATTTTCTGGGTTCAATCTATCAATAAGTTTTATCAGTTCATCGGACTCTAGTCCCTCACCGATTTTAATGGCTACAGGATTTTCAATACCTCGCATAAATTCAACATGAGCGTGGTCAAGCTGGCGTGTTCTATTACCGATCCATAACATATGTGCAGATGTATCGTACCAACGCCCTGTAGTGCTATCAATTCTGGTCATGGCCTCCTCATAACCCAATAAGAGCCCTTCATGGCTTGTATAATAATCAGTGGCAGACATTTGAGGCGTACTTTCAGGAGTAACGCCACACGCTTCCATAAAGTCCATAGCCTCTGATATCTTTTCGCATAAAACTTTGTAACGATTGGTTTGTTCCGATTGGCTAGCAAAACCTAAAGTCCATTTATGGATATTTCTTAAATTCGCATATCCACCTGTTGAAAAAGCTCTTAACAAATTCAAAGTAGCAGCTGATTGACCATAAGCTTTCAGTAATCGTTTTGGATTTGGAATTCTGGTTTTCTCATCGAATTCCATTCCATTGATGTTATCACCACGGTAACTTGGCAATGTAATTCCATTTCGCTCCTCAACAGGAGAACTTCTAGGTTTGCCAAACTGACCTGCAATACGGCCTACTTTCACAACTGGCTTCCCTGCCCCGTAAGTTAAAACAACAGCCATTTGCATCATGACGCGAAACATGTCTCTTAAATTATCAGGATGAAACTCTTTGAAACTCTCAGCACAATCTCCTCCCTGAAGGAGAAATGCTTTTCCATTAGCAACATCAGCCAACCTCGCTTTTAAACGTCTTGCCTCGCCAGCAAAAACTAATGGGGGATGACCCTTCAAGGCAGTTTCAACTTCTACCAATTTTTTAATGTCTGGATAGTCATCTGGGATATGTTTTGACGGCAATGATCGCCAACTTGAGGGTGTCCACTTTGTCATAGTCTTTCCTATTTCATAGGCAATTAAGTTAGAATTAGTTTTCAATTAAACTATGGCTATAGCAAATTAATAAATAAATAACTACAATTGGTTTTGCTAGATCATAAAAATTAAATAGTTATACAAGTAGTAAAATAAAATAAGAAAATTAGTTTAATATACTTTATTACAATAATACTAAAAAAAATAAGGCCAATGATAATGGTTTCGAAAAATATGAATTATTTCAAACTTACCAACGATGGTGTTTCAGTTTGGTGGAGCTGGATACTTGTGTTTTGGTTTACCGTTTTAGGTTGGCTACTAGCACAAATAGTCATAACAGGCCCTATACCAGATCTCGCAAAGGCAGCTGACCCAAACCTCGGATTTCAGATCGATAAAGCAACTGAAAAAATGATGCAGCAGCTTGATATTAAGAAGATTAGCTATTTTGGTCTCATTTTCTTTTTTGGCACATTGCTTGGCCTCGTGAGCTGGTCAATAAACCGAAATTTAAAAAACACTCACATGAAATTATCAGGTCTCCTGACTGCGATTGGT
>JAQXEH010000073.1 GCA_029250925.1 Hellea sp. | reverse complement strand
GATGTTTCACGAGTGCCGAAAATCGAAACGAATGAACCAAATCTCGGCCCCTGGCTTTGCCCAAGACAGACTTCATAAATAGCTCGAAACCAATTTCTTAAATTCTCAAAATCATATTTTTTTCCAATTGAAAAAATTAAGGTCTGTAAAACCTCTGAATCTTTAGATTGGGCTTCAGGAATTGAATCCAGCTCTGAGGCTAAATCTTTAAGTGCTTTAAACTCTTGATCAGTTGGCTCACGGTAAACTTTGTTTGGTTTTACAAAATCTTCATAATACCTGACAGCAAACCCAGCAAGGCGGTCAAGTGTTGGGTTATCAATCGGACTTGCATCAGGTGCATACCTTTTTATGAAACCCCACAAAATATCTTTATCCGATGCGTTAGCCGCGCTGACTAAATTGAGAAGTAAACTATATGAAACTGGGGGCACAAAGCTTGGGGGCTTTCCATTATGAATGTGCCAAACAGGATTTGATAAACGTGACTTAGTGTCTTGAGAACTCCAAGCAGCAAGATGCTGAAAATATTCATCCACATTTTTTGGAATGACGTCGAAGTATAGCTTTTTAGCAGCTCGAGGCTTTTGGTAGTTAAAAAGAGATAAGCTTTCTTGAGGGGCATATTTAAGCCAATCTTCCACTGATATCCCGTTACCTTTAGACTTTGAAATTTTTTCACCTTTATCATCCAAGAATAACTCATAAACAAATTGTACTGGTGGATTTCCGCCTAATATTTTGCAGATCTTCGAATATAACGGGGCATTATCTTGATGGTCCTTTCCAAACATTTCAAAATCAACACCAAGTGAAGCCCAACGCATTCCAAAATCTGGTTTCCATTGTAATTTAACATTCCCACCCGTAACGGAAGTTGTTATTTCACATCCGTCTTCATCATCAAAAGTTATAGTCCCATCTACTGAGTTAATAGACTTCATTGGCACATATAAAACTCGGCCCGTTTTAGGTGATATTGGAAGAAATGGAGAATAAGTAGCTCTCCTTTCTTCGCCTAAGGTCGGCAACATTACCGCCATGATCTCATCATATTTTTCTAAAGTTAATAGCAACCATTTGTCATAACTTCCTTCTCGGTACAAAGTGGTCGCTGATCTAAACTCATACTCAAATCCAAAGCTATTCAAAAAAGTACAAAGCCGAGCATTCATATTTGCTCCATAACTTGTTGCAGTGCCAAACGGGTCAGGAACATCAGTTAAAGGTTTCTGCAGAAACTCTTCAAGTTTGGCGGGGTTGGGTACAGTAGGGGGAACTTTACGCATCCCATCCATATCATCAGAGATGCATATTAATTTCGTTGGAATTTGATTAGCTGTTAAGGCCCGAAAAGCATTCATCACCATGGTCGTTCGCACTACCTCACCAAAAGTACCTATATGTGGAAGACCTGATGGACCATATCCGGTTTCAAAAATGACAGGCTTATCTCCGCGTTCATAACCACGACGCTTTTCAATATCCAGCCTTCTTAGTATTTGCTTTGCTTGCTCAAATGGCCACGCTTTTGAGCTCATTAAAATATCGGTGGGCATTACTTTCCCGTCATGTTTTTTAACAACCAATAGAGCATATATTGAATAAACGTCAATGAATACTAAATCAACTTGTCAATTTAGTTATCCACATCAGGTCTTGGCTTTTTCTCTATTTGAGCTATGATATTCTTACTGATAGTATTCTGATTTACTCAGTTTATTAGCAACAATATTTATTTAGGCTAATTTGATGAAGATTTCTATAGAACGCGCCGCTCTTTTAAAAGCACTTGGTCACGTACAAAATGTTGTAGAACGCCGTAACACAATACCAATTCTTTCGAATGTACTTATCGACGCAAATGAAAATAATATAACTCTGGTCGCCACAGATTTAGATATAGAAGTTTCAGAAGCAGCTATCGCTACTGTGAGTGCGCCAGGGCAAGTTACAGCCCCCGCTCACACACTTTACGATATAGCACGTAAACTACCTGATGGGTCTCAGGTTAATTTGCAAATTAATTCTGACGGACGATTAGATATTGATGCAGGAAGGTCGCATTTCACTCTTCCGCTTTTGCCATCTAGCGATTTTCCAAAAATGACTGCAGATGGATTTACTCATAGCTTTGTTCTTAAAGCGCCTGAGCTTATTAGGCTTATTGATAAAACAAAATTTGCAATATCTACGGAAGAAACTCGTTATTACCTAAACGGTATATACATGCACGCGCACAATGGAAAACTCAGAACCGTAGCAACAGATGGTCACCGATTAGCATTAGCGGAAATGGATTTGCCTGAAGGGGCAGAGGGTTTACCGGGCGTTATAATGCCTCGTAAAACTATAGCCGAGATTCGCCGTTTGATCGATGGCAGCGATAAAGATATCGCAATTTCAATATCAGAAGCAAAAGTCAGGTTTCACTTTAATTCAGCTATTATAACATCAAAATTAATAGACGGAACATTTCCAGATTACGAAAGAGTTATACCTAAAGGAAATGATAAGGAACTAACTATCGATAATAAAGTTTTTGCTAATGCAGTTGATCGCGTAGCTACAATATCGGCAGAAAAATCCAGATCAATTAAAGTGGCATTAAGTCAAGACTCTTTATCGTTAACTGTAAACAACCCAGAGAGCGGTAATGCGCACGAAGATATAGTAGTTGACTACAATTCAGAGCCTTTAGAGATTGGTTTTAATGCAAAATACCTATTAGATGTCGCGGGACAAATTGAAGGAAGGGATGTAGTCTTTCTTCTAGATAACCCCGCTGCTCCAGCTTTGGTTAAGGATACTGAGGATGCAAGTGCACTTTTCGTACTAATGCCATTACGCGTTTAATCACAACTATACCGTGAGCTATATAGACTACCTTCGTCTTACGGATTTCAGGTCCTATGAGTCTCTGGATATAAAATTTGATGGACGCCCTGTTGTTTTTTTTGGGCCAAATGGTGCCGGAAAAACTAATTTACTTGAGGCTATTTCTTTTCTATCCCCTGGGCGGGGTTTAAGAAGGGCAAAAATAGAAGAATTATCCAGATTATCATCTGAAAAAAAGTGTGCGGCCTGGGGAATTAATGCTGAATTAAATCAGGCCAGGCTGTCTATTGGGCAAATACCGGAAAATCCTAGACGAAAGATTACCAAGATTAACGGAAGAAACGCAACGGGCACAGAACTAGCAAAATTAGTTACTTTAATGTGGTTAACTCCAATGCAAGATCGCCTTTTTACAGGACCTGCGGCAGACCGAAGAAAATTTTTAGATAGATTTACTCTCGTGCATACTCCTTCACATGGGCTAACCACTTTAAGATATGAGAAAATGCGGTCTGAAAGAAATCGCTTACTTTCCGATGGAATTAATGACAAAAGTTGGTTTGAGGCTATTGAAAGTGATATGGCTAACCAAGGAGCGTCTATAGCGAAGGCTCGAACAGAAACAATTGATCGACTTAATCAAGAGATAGATAATCGCTCTAAATCAAATGATATATTCCCAAGGGGAAGGGTAAGCCTTGAAGGTGATGCGGAAGAGAAATTCAAACAAGGCATGGCCTTTGAAGATATAGAGGATTATCTGCGAGAAAACCTTAAATTAACACGTCCACTGGATATGAAGGCAGGCAGAACTCTCTATGGTGTACATAAATCTGATCTAAATGTTGTTAACATAGAAAAAAATATGGACGCATCTCAATGCTCTACAGGAGAACAGAAAGCCTTATTAATTGGTTTAACTCTTGCCCATGCGCGCGCGCAGGCTGATAGATCGCCAATTTTATTACTCGATGAGGTTGCAGCACATTTAGATATAGATAGACGCGCCGCGCTAATAGAAGAATTAGTAAGCCTAAATACTCAATTATTTATGACCGGTACAGATGCTTTGCTTTTTGAAGCCTTTGGAGATAGAGCTCAACAATTTGAAATTACAAATGGCATACTAACTAAGCACCTTTAAAAGTGATTTGCTATCCGTCAGTATGTAAGATAATGCGTGATAGAGGATATGATTATGAAAACAGAAATAGTAGCAATTCTACTTATTTATTTATTCTTTATTCTTTTAGAAGTTTTCTTTACAAGTTTTTTTAGAAAAAATAATCAAAAATTTAGTGACGGGTTAGTGGAGGTCATTAGTGCTGGAGGTCTTCTTCTTGTCACACAGCCCCTGGTCTTAACATCGGCCTATCTGATAAGCCAACTATACCTTCCATCATTCGAAAATAGTCTGAAAGGTATAAGCCCCCTGATTGCTTTTTCACTTTTCTTAATTTTTGACGACCTCACTCAATATTGGTGGCACCGACTTTCACATAGCGTGAAATGGCTCTATAAACTTCATAGGCCTCATCATAATGCTGAATATATGAGCATACGCTTAGTTTATAGAAACAATGTCTTTTACTATTTTCTGATGCCAAGTTTATGGCTATCTGGTCTGTTAATATATCTCGGTCTAGGGTGGGTCTACGCGGTATATATAGTTATGAAGATGACTATTATATTTGGTGCACATTCAGACCTTCCATGGGATAAACCCCTTTATAAAGTTAAAGGGCTGTCGAAAGTTATGTGGGTAATAGAGCGAACCATTAGTACGCCAGCTACACATCATGCTCACCATGGAAAATATAAAGCTGACGGTATAACACATTACAAAGGTAACTTTGGCAATATGCTATTTATTTGGGATGTTATATTTGGAACCGCAAAAATAGAAAGACGCTACCCAGCTGATTTTGGTGTTGAGGACTTACCAAAAACATCTATTCTAGAACAACTCATTTGGCCAATCGTTTCCAATGGGCCCTTACCAAAATAAAGCGCTTGGTTTATTTTTCAATCATTAAAGTCGGAAGTTCTCCCCTAAGGCCCGAAGCTTCTTCAATAAAAAATGTTTTCAATAGTTCCGAATGGTTAACACCATTTAGTCCTAAGCGCCTTATAAAACGAATTGATCTGTTTTTATTTGAGAACAAACGATTTAATATATCCGTGGTAATTCCAAGTTTATTATTATCAAAACTACGCCATTTTTCATATTCTTGAATTACGTCACTTCCTAAATCTATACCTTTACGAATACTTAATGCTACATTATCAGCCAAAGCAGCTGCGTCACGGAGGCCCAAATTAAGGCCTTGGCCAGCAATAGGATGAATGGAATGAGCGGCATCTCCTACAAGTACTAATCTTTTTGCCGTATATCTATTAGCCATCTGTAAATTTAACGGGAAAATCTGCCTAGGCCCAAGTAATTTTATCTTGCCTAATAATCCATTAATTCTGTACGAAAGTTCATCAATAAAATCAGAATCGTTTAAACTCATGGTAGCACCTGAAGCTAGTGAACTGTCAGACCAAACAATTGAACTCCTGTTTTTTGTTAAAGGCAGTAAAGCAAGTGGTCCGCCTGGGAAAAAAAATTGATGCGCTGACCCATTGTGTGCAAACTCATGGCCTATTGTAGTCACAATCGCACTTTGCTTGTAGTGAGTAAATCGAACGCTTATATCTGCAGATTTTCTAAGCCTAGAATCTTTTCCATCAGCTGCAACCAATAAAAAAGCTTCAATTATACAGTTATTTTCTAAATTAATCTTTACTTTACCTCTATTTGTAGAAGTTTTTAGAATTTTCACTGGCGCTTTTACAGTAATGTCGTGACTTTTATTGACCGTTTTTAAAAGTGCATTTTTTAAAATACTATTATCAATCATATAGCCTTTGTACTTTGCATGATTTAAATTTTGAAATTTTAAATTGAACTTATTTTTTCTACCTACTCGGCTATCAGATATAAAAATCTTGTCTATTGCTTGTATATTGCCAACAACAGAGTCGATAACATCTAAATTTTTTAGCAACACAAAGCTGCTAGCCGAAATGGCTGATGCCCTCATATCTCCTTTTATGTTAGGTAATTTTTGATCTAATATACAAACTTTAGCGCCTTTTTTTGCACAGGCTAATGCGGCCGTGAGTCCAACTAACCCAGCCCCAACTACAACTATGTCAAATTTTTCTTGCATGCCAAACCTTTAATACATTAGTTTTGATTTAAATGTGTATTATAAAAAAATAAATTCTCTTAACGCGATGTTTACGACCGAGGTTTAACAACAGAGTAGATGTATTTACAATAAAATTTCATGGAGTGTTATAATGGGGAGACAGCGCACCTCCAATAAAAAAAAATCTCAATATGGTGAGAGGTCCTTCGGATATAACGAAAGCATTCCACCAAGGAGCTTTAAGAGTTTTGTAGGTGCCGGTTTGTTACTCTTAGTAGGCGCTATTATTCTATCCGCCGTAACTTCATTTAGTGCTTTCGATTCATCAAGTGATACTGCTGGTATTGGCCCAATAAACAATTCTATGGGGTTAATTGGCGCATATGCCTCTAATATTTTGTTCCAAATCTTCGGAACTAGTATTATTTTAGGATCCGTCCTAATAATATTTAGTGGAATGAAGTCTTTTTATTACCTTGCTTTTAAAAAAGGAGCTTCAGAGGTAAATCATAGATTTTTTATGTGGCTCGGTATAATTATTTTTTCCGCCTCCACCCTATCTGCACTTCCAATACCTCATGATTGGCCCTTAGCCACTGGTTTAGGAGGAATTTTAGGAGATAAAATATATTTAAATTCTATAGCAGGTCTTAATAAGTTAAATGTCCCCTTACCTAGCCTTATTGTTACTCTAATAACATTTACAGCCACTTTACTTTTATTGGTAAGATTTTTAGAGATTGTTAAAAAAGATATGTTCGATATCTTGCATTCAGCTTTTTTTCTCTGGTCTTATTTAAGAAAAGCTACATTGCACTCATCTATGATTACAAAGAAAGTTTTAAGAAAGCGTAAGGCATCGAGTGCTGAAAGTGAAATTGTTGAAAAAGTACAAAAGGTCATAAAGGTTAAGGAAAAAATACCTAAAATAGCCAAATCAGAATCTCCTTTAGCAAAGCCAAAAATTAAAAAAAGAAAAACTCCGTCAAATGAATTTTATTTTCCAGAAGGATCTGAATTTGTTTTGCCTGGGTTAGACCTACTGAAAAATCCTCCGCCCAGATCAACAGTTCAGGATGAGGGTGCTCTTAGCAAGGCTTCAGATAAACTTCACAAAGTTATGGAAGATTACGGAATAGAGGGGGATATGGGCGCTGTGAGGCCTGGGCCAGTTGTAACGCTATTTGAATTTGAACCTGCCCCTGGTGTTAAATCACAAAGAGTGATCAACCTGTCTGATGACATAGCTCGAAATATGTCAGCGCAATCAGCAAGAATAGCCGTTGTTCCAGGAAGAAATGCAATGGGCGTTGAAATGCCAAACAGAAGAAGAGAGACCGTATGGCTTAGAGATATGTTAAACTCTGAATTATTTAAAAATACAGATATGGGGCTGCCGTTAATTCTCGGTGAGGATATAGGCGGAGCACCCTTCATTACAGACCTTTCTAAAATGCCTCACCTATTAATAGCAGGTACTACAGGCTCAGGTAAATCAGTTGGGGTCAATGCAATGATTCTTTCATTAATGTACACCCTAACGCCCGATCAGTGTAAATTTATAATGATCGACCCTAAAATGCTCGAATTATCAGTTTATGACGGCGCACCCCACCTGTTAGCACCAGTTGTTACAGAGCCTAAAAAGGCTGTTGTTGCATTAAAATGGACAGTGAGAGAAATGGAAGATCGTTATCGAAAAATGTCTAAAATGGGCGTCAGAAATATGGCGGGCTATAACGAAAAGGTTGCGGAAGCTAAGACCAAAGGTGAGTCCATGAGCCGAAAGGTAATGACAGGGTATAATAAAGAAACAGGTGATCCAGAATTTGAAACAGAAGAATTAAATTTTGAACCGATGCCATTCATTGTTGTAATTATTGACGAAATGGCCGACCTAATGATGGTAGCTAAAAAAGATATCGAGGGAAGTGTACAACGCTTAGCACAAATGGCGCGAGCTGCTGGTATCCATATGATAATGGCAACTCAAAGGCCGTCGGTCGATGTTATTACCGGTACAATTAAAGCAAATTTTCCTACTCGTATTTCTTTCAGGGTTGGGTCAAAAATAGATAGTCGGACCATTTTAGGTGAGCAGGGCGCCGAACAGTTATTAGGAAACGGAGATATGTTATTTATGGGAACTGGCAGGCCAAGACGCCTCCATGGCCCTTTCGTTTCTGATGGTGAGGTTGAAAAAATAGCTAATTTTGTTAAGGCTCAAGGATCCCCCAGCTACACTGAAGATATCACCACTGAGCGTGAAGATATGGCTTCTGATTCCATAACAAATAATAGCGAAAATAGTGGGAACTCACTTTTTGATCAGGCAGTTGCTATCGTTTCAAGAGATAGGAAAGCCTCCACAAGCTATATTCAACGTAAACTTAGTATAGGTTATAACCGTGCTGCTGATTTAATAGAAAGAATGGAGTCTGATGGTATGATCGGCCCAAGTGGTGCAGGGGGGAAAAGAGAAATATTCTTACCAGAATCTAACGACCCTTACTAAAACTTACTCTACTAACGTTTCCAAGTGAAAGAGATAGCTGCTGCATCTTCCTTAAAATTAAAGTCATCAGATGAGCCTTCGCGGTGAGAAACTGATAAAGATACATCGGCATCACCCATCCTGTAGCCCAAGCCTGCCTGAGCATCGCCAACTAAAATCTGGTCTTGCATATGATACCGCCCAGCAGTCAACCTTCCTAAACTATTGGGTGAATAACTCACAGCTTCAGCATCCGCACCCGCGAAAAAATACCAAGTATTTTTGTCAAATTTTGATCCTTTTCCTGAGTCCTCACCTATTTCGACTACAGCACCGAGCACGGCCGAAGAGCTATCATCATCAAACCTGAGAGCTGCTCTAGGTGTTAATGTAAGGTTAAGTCCTTTTTGATTTCTACTTTTAAATGCCCGCGCATATCCAATATCCAATCTCTCGTTACCAGTGACACAATTTTTATCGCCAGAGAGGCATGAATTACCATAATCGCCTAAATCAAATAGTTTTACACCTTTATTATCCCGAAAAAAGTCTATTGAATTTGAGGCAAAACTTTGAGTTCCCGAGGTAGCTACATTTAATGATAAACCATTAGAGGGAGCGCCTACTTTTGAAACATTGATAATATCTTTATTATCTTGTCCAAAGGCAGGGTTAGCCAACATTAGAACAGTTGTCGCGCCTATAAGCAGTTCAGTTAAAGGCTTTTTTGCTCTACTGATGCCTCGAGTATGTCTAATTTCTGAAGACATTTATACTACGTTTTCCTCATAAGTCTAAAGTGTGTGCTAATATCTAAATTCCCCCTTAACACAGAACTTATGAGATAGTCCTCAAAAAAATCAGTTTATTTTATTAATTTTTAGTAAAGTTGCATAAATGTTCATTTATCAGAGAGAAAGACGTATAAAATCAATATAATTTTAGTTATCTAACTTAATTATATTACCAAAAGAACGTTTTCAGCAATAAACCAGCAATGAATAAAGGCTCCCATAATAACAAAACAATGCCAAATAGCGTGATTGAACGGAATGTGTTTATTTATATAAAAAACAACACCCACACTATAAGCTATGCCTCCCGCTAATATCAAATAAAGTCCTGCAGGGTCTAAAACTTTATTAATTTTATTTATTAGCAGAACACCTAACCACCCCATTAATAAATAAGTTGTAATAGAGATTTTTTTAAACCGCCCTATAAAAAATATTTTGAAAAATATACCGATAACGGCCATTAACCAGACTGCGACCAAAATTATGATAGACATAGTCCCTGGTATAAAAATAGTTAATAAAGGAGTATAAGTTCCCGCTATAAGCAGGTATATTGAGCAATGATCCAACCGTTTTAAAAATTGCTTTACTGAAGGGTTGTTTGCAGCGTGATATAAAGTTGATGATAAAAACATTAACATCAATGTTAAACTATAAATAATAATAGCTGTCTTTTGACCGTAACTGTACTCAAGGGGTATGATATCAATAAAATAAAAAAACACTAACAGAGACGCCAAAAAAGCTAGGCCATGCGTAATCACATTAGCTACTTCTTCAGCGAATGTGTAATTTAAAAGTTTATTCATATATAATTTTTAAGCTTTAATTATCCCTGTTTCAGATACTAGACCACTTCTATCCCAGCCATCTTGAATCCCATCTAATTGAAGTGAATAGATAAAGAGGTTCAAAAATTTACGATATTCAAAAATTCTCCCTATTGACAGGCCAGGCATTCTTCGTAGTCAGTTGGAGCGGCAGCTTCCATGGCTTTTTCCATTTCAGTTTTATCTTCAGTTCCTGCAAACGCTGCACGCTGTACTGATTTAGAACGGCAATAATAGAGTGATTTAACACCCTTTTCCCATGCTTGCCAATGCAGCATATGTAAATCCCACTTATCAACATCACCTGGTAGAAATATATTTAAACTCTGAGCTTGGCAAATATATGGCGCCCTATCAGCTGCGTGCTCAATAACCCACCTTTGGTCTATTTCAAAGGCGGTTTTAAAAGTAGCTTTTTCGTGTTCATCAAGCTCATCAAGTGTCTGAACAGACCCCTCATTTTCAAGAATTGTTCCCCATATTTCGTCTGTATTTAACCCTTTTGTCTCTAATAAGTCTTCTAATAAGCGGTTTTTAACAGTAAACGAGCCTGATAATGTCTTATGAGTATAAATATTAGCTGGGATTGGCTCAATACCGGCTGATGTTCCTCCGCATATTATAGAAATAGATGCGGTCGGTGCTACAGCCATTTTATGCGAAAACCTTGCTTTAACTCCAGCTTCCGCTGCATCAGGACAAGAACCACGCTCATCCGCTAGCGTTACTGAGGCAGCATCAGCGCCGCGTCTAATGTGCCTAAATAAACGATTATTAAAAGACTTCGCCATGGCGCTTTCAAAAGGTATACTCTTGCTTTGAAGCAATGAATGGAAACCCATCAGGCCTAATCCAACTGAGCGCTCACGAGCAGCGGAATATTTAGCATCACTCATTGAATCAGGCGCATTATCGATAAAATCTTGAAGCACATTGTCAAGAAAACGCATTATATCCTCGATAAATCCCTCTTCATTTTTCCATTCGTCATATTTCTCAGCGTTGATCGATGATAGACAGCAGACAGCTGTTCGCTGTTTTCCATATTTGTCTTTCCCAGTTGGAAGCATAATTTCTGCGCATAAATTTGACTGCTGAACTCTTAAGCCCTGGTCTTTCTGATGTTTAGCTAGAGCTTCATTAACTGTGTCAGAAAA
>JAQXEH010000068.1 GCA_029250925.1 Hellea sp. | reverse complement strand
TGGTGCGGCCGAGAAGACTCGAACTTCCACGGGTTTTACCCCACAGCGACCTCAACGCTGCGCGTCTACCAATTCCGCCACGGCCGCACGTTAAGAACAGGGGCTATAGCAGGATATAAAAATTTGTGAAGAAAGAATTTAGGTTTTAGAGTTCTTGATTTTTATTTATTTTACGGCCAGTTATCGAACATGGGAAATAATAATTTGAAAAATGTAAATGATACCATCGAGTGGAAAAAAAGTCATAATATAATACCCTATGAAGATGCAATTGTTTATATGGAAAATCGGGCAAAGCTTATTGCTACCCACACAGAAACAGAAAAAGTCTGGCTTTTGGAACACCCTTCGCTTTATTCAGCAGGTACAAGTGCCGATAAGACAGACCTAATTGATCCAAATAAGTTTCCAGTATTTCATAGCGGCCGCGGGGGCCAATATACATATCATGGGCCAGGTCAAAGAGTTGCATATGTAATGCTAGACTTACGTAAACGAGGAAGAGACGTCTCAGCTTTTGTTCGTAACTTAGAGCAATGGATAATAAACACTCTTCTGGTGTTTGGTATTACAGCAGAAAGGCGAAGCGGGCGCGTGGGAGTATGGGTTATACAAGAAAATGGAACGGAAGAAAAAATAGCAGCTATTGGTGTCCGATTAAAGAAATGGATTAGCTTTCACGGTATTAGTATAAACCTAAATCCAGATCTATCACATTTTGAAGGTATTGTACCTTGTGGCATCCAAGACTTTGGAGTTACCAGCTTACACAAGCTTGGAAAGAAAATAACTATGGACGAATTAGACGAGGCATTAAAATCCAATTTTGAAACAATTTTTGGATCCACCACCCCATCTAAAAACTTAAGTAATTAAGTTACAGGCCCATATTGGTTTTCATGGTCATCATTGCTTATTAGGTATTGATTAAACCCTAAGGCAACAACAGCGCTTAAAGCTGTATTAGCTAAAAGTATCATCATTTCTTTACCAGCCACCATTTCTTCGGCCATTTTTTCTGTGTCTGCTTGCGAAGCACCCGTGGATGAGGCTTCAATAATAGCCATAAAACCATCACCAAGCATTGTCATCATCAGAATTATAGTGGCCAATAAATATACTATAATCGGCAATAAACTTGACCAGCCAGACTTTCCGCCATCATGATAACGTTTAATCCAAATCACTATCCAAGGGTATAGGAGTGCAAAAGAAACTATTCCTGCCAGAGCACCAAGACTATCCATTCCTAATAATTCCGGAATACTAAAAATAACGCCTATAACAATAAGCGTTAGAGCTGACTTTTTGAAATCACTAGGGTTCATTCTACCGGCTGGTGATAGATAAGTATTTAACATGTTTAGCTCCTTTTTCGATTATCATTATAGTAAAAGTTTTAAATCGAAGACAAGAAGTTTTTTTAAATATACGAAATCACTTAATTATTTAGGCTTGCCATATGAATTAGCATTTGAGTCAGATTTTGACGTGCCACACCAAAGCGTAAAAATGAATATGATGGAGGCCATAACATTATAAACAGTTGCATTTCCCTCTGACAGATTTTTTTGATATGCTTTTTTTATTCTCTCTATCTCTTCAGGATCTATGTCTTCTTTTCTATCATATTGAGAAAATTCACTAAAGTATTCAGTGCCTCCAAATGCCAACATCACAACAATAGCAACAAAAATCAATAGTACTATCATACCTGTAAGTGGCCAAAAACTTCTTCCCATATCATGCAAACGCTTTCCATAAACACAGTAAGTCATGTGAAGAACCAAAAATGGAAAAGGAATAGAAATAAGAAAAGCAAGCTGACTATTTCCTAATCTTTGCAAAGCGAAGTTAAAAAGCGAAGAAAGCAAGGTTAATATAATTAAACCTACCCAAAAATCTTTTCGGCCCATTCGGCCTGAAGGTGATAATAACATTTTTCTCGGTGTAATCATAAGACGACCTAACCCTTAAGTAAACTTGGAACAATAGTCACAAAGGCCGCACCTTATATTTTATGAACTCAAACAAATTTTAATATTTTGCACAAATCGTTTATATCAGCACGTAAATTAATAATACGTTCAGCATCTTCCTCATCCTCGCCCCAATATTTTTGTTGCCAGGTTTGATCTAAACGCGAAAGATTAAATGCTTCATTGCCGTTTAATCTCGCTTCCATGACAGCCATAGCTAAGATAACCGACCCATAAACAGAAACTAAATGAAGAAATAAAGTTAATTTTAAATTACAAAGATTTGATGCATATTTTTCTATTGCTATTAAAGATGCTTCATCTTGCTTTACAGCTATTATACTTGTCGTCTTTTTTAAAAAAACACTTCTTGACGCCGCCCAATCAAGAATGGGGCTCCATTTTTTTTCTTGTTCTTCTCTATGAAGCCTTACCTTATCTTCGCGATAACAAAGTGTATCAGTCTCCCCATATTTTCTGGCCTCTGCTATCAATATTTGCCTATTATTAGGAGTCTGCTCTACAGCCACATTGAAAAGTCTTGTTAATGGCATTAATGACGGACGGATATATTCGTCTTGCTTGTCCCATTCATTTGCAACCAATAAAGACAAGTCTTGATTAGGCAGATAAAGGTTTTTTTTACCAGGTGTTTTTAAAATAAAAGTATCAAGCTTAATAATCCACCCGTCTTCTGATTTTTCAGTAGAAACATTTTTATAAAAGCGTTTCGAATATTTCTTAGCCATCAGAAAGATCATCCCAATCTACAACGGGATTTATTTTGTCAAAATCCAAAGTTTCAAATGCATCGTTCATATGCGAAGGGAGTGGAGCTTCTATATATAGGCTTTCTTTACCCTCAATTGGTAAGGTTATTGAACGAGCATGTAAATGTAATGAATTTTCTATTCCTCCAGGCAATGGTCTATCAGTCATATATTTAGGGTCACCCGCGATAGGTACACCAAGTAATTGCATATGTAACCGTAATTGATGTGTTCTACCCGTCAGAGGTTTCATCACAACCCATGCTAAACGTTGGCCAGCTTTTGCAGCTGTATGGTATAATGTTTTAGAATATTTCGCACCTTTAGCACCGTGGCGAACAGCTTCCATAATTTCTTTGCCTTCATGCTTATTCCCAAACCTGTTGTCCAAACGTCCTTTTGCAACGTAGCCTTTAATCTCACCACTTGAAGGCTTTGGGACCCCATTAGTTATTCCCCAATAAATTTTATCAGCTTTCCTGCTTTGGAAAGCATTACCGATTGACTTTGCAGCAGATAAGTTTTTGGCAATAACAAGAACTCCAGATGTATCACGATCTAACCGATGAACCAACCTGCAACCCTCACCCAAAGAAGGCAGCATTCCATCAATATGTCGCGACGTACCAGTTCCCCCCTGAACAGCTATTCCATGAGGTTTATTTAGAGCAATTATATCACTATCTTCATATATTATAATTGATCTTAAAAAGTCTGCTTCTTTAGAACTTACCTGATGTTTGACTTTTACTTTAGACGGTTCAGGCAAAGGGGGAATCCTAATTACCTGACCGCTTACAATCCTTAAATTTCCCTTGGAGCGTTTGCCATCCACGCGCAACTGTCCTGTACGAAGCAACTTTTCAACTTTGCCATGCGGAACATGTGGAAACCGTTTTTTAAACCACCGATCAAGACGTGATCCTGTATCAACAGTATCAACAGTTATATTTTGAACTAAACTCATGAGCCTAATACTTTACGTGCCAAAATTAGGCCCATAATTAAAGCTCCCACAGAAAATAAAACGGAGGAACCAATATATGAAATAAATAAGCCATAATCTTTCTTTTCATACATAGTGAAGGCTTCTAGAGAAAAAGCACTAAAGGTTGTAAATCCACCCAAAAGACCCACCCCAAGAAAAAGCATAAGATTACTTACATCATTAACCTTTGATGAAACCCAACCCACAAGGAAACCCATAAAAAAACTTCCCACGATATTTGCGGTAATTGTACCCAACGGATAGTCAGATACATAAAACTTCGAAATAAACAAACTCAAAGAATAACGTGCACTAGCTCCTAGAGCACCTCCGAGTGCTACATATAAAATACTACTCATTTTGGTGCTTTACGCCCTGAGAATCATATGGGCAATGAAAGTTTTAAAAAATCATATAATTTATATTTGTTTACCAGTACTAGGCATACCATCAGCAGATAATAAAACTGCTAGCCAACGTGTTGTTGAAAATTGTGCAAATACAATCATAACTATAACCGTTAAAGGGGCAGAAAGAAACGCACCTACTCCGCCCCATAATGCATACCAGAGGGTTAAAGATAACACTACAACGAGGGCGGATAGATTTAAACTATCTCCCATCATTTTTGGCTGTATTGTATTGCCAATAATAAATTGGACTGCAAATAAACCAATAGTTAGAATTAAAATTGGAGTTAAAGAGTCAAACTGCATAATACCAAAAGCCACAGGTAAGACAATTGCCGCCAATCCACCCACGATTGGTATATAATTTAGAATAAAAATAACGAGCGACCAAAATAATGCGTTTTCCAGTCCTAAAATCGACATTATGGCAAAAGACAGTATTGTTTGAATTAGACTTATAATGGTCTGAACACTCACATACCTCTTAACTGAATAACGGATACTTTCAAAAATCTTCATTGCCTTTAATTTCGAAGATTTTTTACTAAACAAATGCTCAATTTTTTGAGGGAAAGAGGCTTGGGCTGCAAAGAGGAAAGCCACATAAATTGAAATAGTAACAAAATCAGATAAAACACTCTGTACTGAACTTGCAAAACCAATTAAACTGGAATTAATTTTAGCCTCTAAATTCAAACCAGATATAAAATTAGCAATATTCTCTTCTTGATAACCCACTAGATTTGAAGCCCAATTAAATAGAACATCTAGACGTGCCTCATAAATTGGAGCCTGTTCAATTAGGTCACCTGCAGTGTCGATAACAACAACAGTTATTCCTGCTAGTGAAATTACAACAGTCATAATTGCAATAATAAGCGCTACCCAATAAGGTATCCTTTTTGATAAGCTATCTATCCAACTCGCAAAAGCATCAATTATAAGCCAGATAAATACAGCCAATGCTATCGGGGACATTAAATCACGAGTAAAATACAAAGATGTAATCACAGCAATGAAAGTTAAAGTTAAAAGCGATGACCGTATTGTAGTATCCATAGCACTTTAATCCTCTCTTTTATCAATGACGTCAACATTGCATTAAAAGTAAATATCCAATAGGTGGATATGAATAAAAAAATAAAGCTGTAGTTACAAGGCTCACCCTTAGTTAAAACATAGGATTCGTATCATGGTTACCCGGTTTGCTCCATCACCAACGGGAAGGCTGCATTTAGGGCATGCGTTTGCAGCCAAAGTAGCTTTTAATTTTTCAAAAAATCAGAACTTTAATTGCTTACTTCGTATTGAAGATATTGATCACACCCGCTGTACAAACAAATACACACTGGAAATATATCAAGAGTTGGACTGGCTTGGTTTTGATTGGCCCTTGCCCGTAAAGGTACAAAGCAAACACTATTATGATTACGCTAAAGCTATAAAAAACCTTTGTAATTTAGGGCTTGCTTATGAATGCCCATTAACAAGAGGAAACATTAGAGACGGCTTATTACCAATAAATAAAGGAACAATCGTCAAAGGGTATTTGGATAACTTCAAAGACGGCAATAGTAAACCAAATATAACAAACTCCATTAGGCTGGATCTGAAAAAGTCTTTGCAATATGTAAAAGATCAAGAACTCACATTTATAGAAACAGGCTCTGGAACAGAAAATAAAGTAAATTCAAAGATTGCGTTGATGAATGCTGTAGAAAACAATAAACCTGACCCTATTATTGCAAGAAAAGATATAGGGGTATCATACCATATAGCCGTGACATATGACGACCATTATCAGAAAATAACTCATGTAGTTCGCGGATATGATTTGTATGAATCAACACACTTACATGTCTTAATTCAAAAACTAAGCAATTGGCGAACACCAAAATACCATCACCATCCAGTTCTAAATAATGAATATGGTGATAAACTTTCAAAACGCGGATTAGACACAACAATTAGATCTTTACGAAGTAATGGCTTAACCGCGCAGCAAGTGTTAGATATGGCAACTTTATGACAGAAATTCATGAAAATAATTTCTTATTCAACACTTGGTATTTCATTGGAACTTCCTCAGAAATAAATTTAGGGAAAATGAAAAGAAAAGTTATTGCAGGACAACCTTTAGTTATTGGAAGGCGTAAAAATGGTGCTATTTTCGCCTTAAGAGATACTTGTCCGCATCGTGCCGCCCCGTTTTCAAAAGGCTGTATTATAAAAAATACAGTTGAATGCCCCTACCATGGATGGAGGTTTGATGTAGACTCTGGTATCTGCAAAACTATACCTTCTTTAACTTCGGATCAAAATTTAAAAATAGAAAGAATTTCAGTTCCGACATATATAACTAAAGAGCAAGACAATTTGATATGGGTTTACTTAGCAAAAAATAAATCCACGAATAAACCGAGCATAAAACCTTATAGGCTTCCATTTTCAACAAAAAAAGCAATTATTGATTATAGCTGCATATTAGAATGCAATATTGATCATGCTGTTATTGGCTTAATAGACCCTGCACATGGCCCATATGTTCATAAACAATGGTGGTGGCGATCACCTAAGAAGATACAAGATAAAATAAAATATTTTGAGCCTTACTTACTAGGCTTTACCATGAAACCGCACTCTCCATCTTCAAACAGTTTCGCCTACAAGCTACTTGGAGGAAATCCAGTCACTGAAATTATCTTTCAAATTCCTGGTTTCAGAACCGAGGAAATAAAAATTGGTAAAAAAACTCTTCTGTCAATCACTATTGTAACCCCGGTTAGTGCGAATAAAACTGAAATACGCCAAATATTTTTTACTAACCTGAGAATTATAAAAATATTATCACCAATATTACAGATCTTTACCAAAAAATTTATCCAACAGGATGCAAGAATTATTAAACTTCAACAGCTGGGTCTAGCTTACAACCCTAAAATGATGCTTATTGATGATGCTAACACCCAAGCAAAATGGTATTATGCAATAAAAAAGGAATGGAATGACTGCAATGAGAAAGGTCGCAAATTTCAAAATCCCGTAAAAGCAACAACACTAAAATGGCGGACTTAGAGTTTAATTTAGTACCCGCCCAGCTATTGCATCAAGTTTAGCGACCAAAAGGCTATCACGACTTTCCTGAGGGGTTATAATCGCAAAATCTAGATTTCTTTCAATACCTTGAGTTCCATCATCTCTAAAACCATAGTCCTTTATTATTTTTGAAAATTCGCTCACAGTATTTGAAGCCGTGAAGGCATTTTCGTTTAAAATTTTAATTACAGCCGCGACATCCACATTGTCTTCACCTTCGCGCCAACAATCATAATCTGTTACCATTCCAACAGAAGCATATGGTAATTCTGCTTCTCTAGCGAGCTTTGCTTCTGGCATATTTGTCATTCCAACAACATCACAACCCCAACTTCTGTAAAGGTTACTTTCAGCTTTAGTGGAAAACTGAGGTCCCTCCATCGCTAAGTACGTTCCTCTGTTATGAACTTTTACTCCAGTCGAATTAGCTGCTTTAAAAACAAGTTTTGCAAGCCGGTTACAGACTGGATTAGCGAGAGATACATGCGCAACTAACCCTTTTCCAAAAAAGCTTTTTTCGCGCTTAAAAGTTCTATCAATAAATTGATCTATTATAACAAAATCTCCAGGCTGGTAATCTTCGCGCAAAGAACCAACAGCCGACATTGAAATAAGGTCAGTACACCCTGCTCTTTTTAAAACATCTATATTTGCTCTATAATTAATATCACTGGGAGTCAGGCTATGCCCTCGACCATGCCTAGGTAAAAATCGAAGTTTAATTCCATTTATTTCAGCGAATAATATAGAGTCAGAGGGTAGTCCCCAAGGGCTATCAATGGAAATCCACTCTTTATTTTCAAGCCCTTCTATATTATATAAACCAGAGCCTCCAATTATTCCTAAAATCCATTCACTCATAATAATCTACTAAATCTCAAAATAAAAAAACCGCCTGTAATGAAACGGCGGTTGATTTATAAAACTATTAAAATATTTAATGCTCAACGTCTTTCCAGACTCGCTTATAAGAAAACCAAAGTAATATTGCAAGAATGGTCAAATAGAGCATTGTCATTAGTCCAGCACTTTTCCTCTGTTCCATTTTTGGATCAGACGACCACGCTAAAAATTCAGTAACATCTGCAGCCATTTGCTCTACTGTAGCAGGTGTGCCATCAGCATATTCTACTATATCGTCAGATAAAGGAGCAACCATAGCAATGGCTCCTCCATCCATGACAGGATTGTAACTTAAACCTGGGCCCATAACTATGTCTTTTGGTATCTCAGCGTCGTAAGCTAACAAAAGATTATAGATGTAATCAGCCCCACCATTTCTCGCTGAAACTATAACCGATAAATCAGGGGGAAGCCCACCTCCGTTACTAGCTCTAGCAGCAGCATCATTGGGGTATATAGCAGGAAATTTATCCGCAGGAACACCTGGGCGTTCAAAAATATCACCAGTTTCTCCATCTATACTTTCGATACTCCAGTCAGCAGCAAAATTCTTCACTAGTGGGTTATCGTTAGGATTTGGATAACGCTCATCGTAAAAAGGAGCCCCTTGATCGCCGAGATGTCTAAACGATAGATGCTTTAATTGATGACATGATGAACACACTTCTCGATATACCTGGTATCCGCGCTGGGCAGACGCCTTATCGTAAGTTCCAAAAGCACCATTGAAATGCCAGTGCTTATGCTCCATTTCATAATCGCCCGTGTTATTATCCCCCGCGGCATGGCCGACGACCCCAGAGAAGGTTGTAATTACAAGAGCTACTGTGACAAAAATTAGCTTAGCATTAAAAGTCATCTTAATCCCCTATTCAGCTGGCACAATTGCTGTATGGTTAATGTCGCCAAGTACTGCCTTAGTAATAGAATCTGGACGATCCTTTGGGGTTTCTACAAGCCCTAATATGGGCAATATTAAAACAAAATATGCAAAATAATAAACAGTCGCAATGCGTGAAAGCCATGTAAAGTTAAGTCCTCGTACTTGTCCTGATGCATCTGTCCCAAAAGGTATAGCGATATTGTCAGGTGTTTCAGCTCCACACCAGCCCAGTATGAAACAGAAAAACAAGAAAATCCAAAAGAACCATTTTGCTACTGGGCGAAACCTCATTGAGCGAACTTTTGAAGTATCTAGCCATGGTAATACGAATAAAACAATTATGGCTCCTAACATTAGGACAATTCCTAGAAGTTTGTCAGGTACAGCACGGAGTATTGCGTAAAAGGGTAAAAAATACCATTCTGGTACTATATGAGGTGGTGTCTTAAGCGCATCTGCCTGAATATAGTTATCAGCATGCCCTAATGCATCAGGCTGATAGAATATAAAGAATGCAAAAATTAGTAGAAAAACTACAACCGCAAAACCATCTTTAATGGTATAATATGGGTGGAAACTTAATGTGTCTTGTTTAGTTTTTGTTGTGATACCTATCGGGTTGTTTTGACCAACATGGTGTAGAGCCCAAACGTGTAAAGCAACAAGACCCGCAATCACGAAAGGCAATAGATAATGGAGAGCAAAAAAGCGGTTTAGGGTTGCATTATCAACGGCATAACCTCCCAATAACCATTGTTGCAAGCTCTCGCCCACAACGGGTACTGCCCCAAAAAAACCAGTAATAACTGTTGCTCCCCAAAAAGACATTTGTCCCCAAGGTAGTGTGTACCCTAGAAATCCAGTTGCCATCATTACTAAGTAAATCAAGCAACCTATTATCCACAAAACCTCTCTCGGTGCTTTATAAGATCCATAGTAGAGACCTCTAAACATGTGCACATAAACTGCTAGAAAAAACATTGAAGCACCAACAGCATGCATGGGCTGTAAAAGCCAACCAAATGGTACGTCTCGTCGAATACGCTGGACAGAGTCAAAAGCAAAATCAACATGTGGTACATAATGCATGGCAAGTATGATGCCGGTAATTATCTGGGATACTAAGCATAATGCTAGAATACCCCCAAATGTATACCAATAATTTAAATTTCTTGGGGAAGGAAATGTCATAAAGTCTGCACCCATGCGCACTATAGGAAGACGAGTATCAAGCCATTTAGTTGCGGCATATTTGGGTTCGTATGTAGAAGGATGTCCGCTCATATTTAACCTACCTTAATAACCGTATCTGAAACATATTTATATTCTGGAATTGCCATGTTTTTAGGGGCTGGACCTTTGCGAATCCGGCCAGATGTATCGTAATGAGAGCCATGGCAAGGACAATACCAACCGTTAAAATCGCCAGATTCTCCAACTGGGATACATCCAAAGTGCGT
>JAQXEH010000056.1 GCA_029250925.1 Hellea sp. | reverse complement strand
CCATATTTGCTTTTTCTGATTATCTATTTGATGTCCAAGATCTTTTGCATACCAATCTAAAAGTAAATCCACCTCAGCAAGCATAGCCACATCATCATATACCTCTAAATCCCAACAAGAATTTTCATGGGTTAAGTTTTTTGAAAAAGTAGATCTGTAAATAGCGGCAAGGCAATCAACGGCAGCTAAGTATAATTTTTTTTCTTGGTTTGCATTACTTTGAATAAATTTTGAAAACAAATTATCACCCAAATCCTCCAATAATAGCAGCCCTTTACTCAAGTCAGATGCTAAGATTTTAGGTGCTGAAAAACCTCTTATACTCAGTTCCTTTGAAATACATATAAATGACTCAACTTTATTTCCCGCCAGTCTTGCAAGCGAGTTATATCCCATATTTTCTCGAGTTTTAGTTTTTCCACTAGGAATTTCAAAATTTTCCCTCTCCGCTTGAGGGGTGATCATCAATATAGCATTTTGATTGTGACTAGTTACCCTTTCGTACCTGCGCGATGAAGCATCTCCCTTTATTCTAGTGCGGTCAAAATTTTTGCAGCCACTTTTTTTGAGGAATATCTCTATATCTAATGAAGTAGTCATATATCTTTTTTAAAACCTTCAAGATATGCTGTACGTCCTTTATTGTTGAACTTTAGATCAATTTTATAAATTTTTTTAGGCAACAATGAACCAAGTTTTTCTGGCCACTCAATTACACATACAGCATCTTCGAAGGCATCAAACAGCCCCAGTTCGTAGGCATCTTTAGGAGTTTCTAGTCTATACATATCGCAGTGCCATAATTCAAAATTTTTCATATCATATATTTGCACTAAAGTATAAGTAGGAGAAGGAACTTCTATATCCCCTTTCTCCGCTTGTATAATTCCTCTAGCAAGCGTAGTTTTTCCTGCGCCCAATTCTCCTGTTATCGCTAAGACATCGCCTTTGGTGAGAACTTTTATAAGTCTAGACCCAAGGTCTAATGTATCATTTTCACTAAATAATTGTTCAACTTGCATGCGGCATTGATACGCTCTTGCAAATTGATGGCAAGCCTCTAAATAGTAAAAAATAAACAATCCATAAGGTTAAAATATGCCAAAAATTAATTTCGTAGACTCTGATGGTACAAATCGTGAAGTCGAAACTAAAAATGGAACTTCTGTAATGGAAGCTGCTGTCCAAAATATGATACCAGGAATTGATGCTGACTGCGGCGGAGCTTGCGCCTGCGCTACATGTCACATTTATGTGTCAGATAGTTGGATAAATAAATTGAAGGCCAAAGATGATATGGAAGACTCTATGCTTGATTTTGCAGAAGATGTACAAGAAAATTCCCGTCTATCATGCCAAATACTTATGAATGATGAACTGGACGGTATAACCGTAACCACACCTGAAAGTCAGTAATTAGGCAGTTTTATTAAACAACTCAACATGTGACTGAACTTCTGGTGCCTCTCGGGGCAAGTAAATACTAACGCATGTGCCAACATCCTCTTCCGACTCTAGCTCTACCCAGCCTCCATGGCGCTCAACGAACCTTTGGACCAAAGCTAGGCCCAAACCAGAACCCCCACGGCTACTTTTAAATGAACTAAAAACTTGAGGCTGTAAGTCAGTAGGGATGCCAACTCCATTATCCTTCACCCATATAATAACTCCGCCGCCATCTGCTTTCTTTCCCCCGAGCTCAATAACCCCTCCTGGTTTTGTAAACCTCAGAGCGTTAGTTAATAAATTATAGACCACCTGCTTTAATTTTACTTCGTCTCCTCTGATTTTTCCTAATTTAGGGTGAGATTTTAAGGATAATGAAATTTTAGTATCTTCTGCTTTTGTAGCTACATAATCTAAAGAATGCTCAAGTATTTGATGAATTTCTATATCACTTAATTCTAAATCAAGAACATTTGCTTCTATGGCAGCAATATCAAGAATGTCATTAATTGTCTTAGCTAGGTCTTCCGATGCACTCTGAATTGCAAAAATATATTCACTTTGCTTATCTGTTATTTCTCCAGCTCCACCCTTTTGGAGAAATTCAGAATATCCAGAAATTGTTGTTAACGGTGTACGTAATTGATAACTGACATGACCTACAAACTCTGACTTCATTCGATCAGCCTCTTCTAATGCTTCTGCTCTTTCTATTAAAGCAGCCTGTGCCTTTCTAGCACTTGTTACATCCTCCCATGCCAATAAAGTTGCACCGTCTGGAAGAGGGCGGGAAAGCCATGTAAAAATTCGATTATCAGAACGTATTATTTCACCAGAGTCATGATGTCTGATCTGTGGATTAGGGTTTGTTGCTCTGGCTCTCAAACTACTCCAAAAATCTGGGTTATTATACAATGGTAAACACAACTTGATTAAATCAGAAAGGCGCGGAGTATTTTCTAAATCATCCTCAGAAAAATTCCATATCGTAGAAAAGGATGCATTATGAATTCTTAATCTACCGTCAGTACCAAAAACAGCAATTCCTTCAGATAATTTATCTAATGTTGCTTTTTGTACATTAATTAACTTCCCTAATTCTGTTTTTAACTTTATTGAGTCAGTCATATCAGAAAAAAGCAACGAAACTCCTCCATGTAAGTCACGCATTCTAACAAGCCGTAATGTTTTTCCGTCAGGAAGTGACCATATTTCGTCCGGCATTTCTTCAGGCCACACGTTGTAGAGCGCTAGCTCTGAGTTTTTCCATGAAACATAGTCAGACTGAGCGGGAATAAGGTTTTTTTCGTTCATATGATCAAGCCAACTACCATGCGTGGGGCTGGACTTAAACCACTCCGTATCTAAAGAGCAAAGCAAAGCAAATGATGAATTATAAAAACTTACTTTTTGATCAGACCCAAAAATTACAATGGCCTCATCCATCTTATCAAGAATTTCTTGATGCGCAGTTTTATAAGTTGATAAATTTCTCCTTAAAGTTTCAACTTCGGTAGCATCAAGAGCAATACCTGCTACTCCCCCTGAAACCGGGTAAATAGTTATAGAAGTTGGCTTATTATTTCCGTGTAGGATTATATTTCTTACATTTGTGAAGGACTTATTTATTTCTAGTGCTTTTTTCCCTTGATCAATAACTCTATTGTCCAAATGAATTTGCTGTTCAATTACATTAGTTGAAGTGCTTCCCCCTACAGCATCCACATAAGCTGCATTAACCCAGGTTATCTTACCCGTGCCTGTCATTCTCCACTTAGGATAGGGGGAGCGGTCAAGAATTTCTGAAAATTCAGATGTGATAGAATTCAAGTAACTAGTTGAGTCAGCATTTGATTTTTGTGAAAACTCCAAATCAATAGGGTAATTTTTGTTGCTATTTAGCCAAATAACAATCTGATTTCCTGTCACACGGCCTTCTGCTTTTACAACCAAGTTATCAGATAAACTGATATCTATCGAAAATGGTAGGCCTGTTTTCGATAATTTAGCAATATTAATTCGTAAAGTTTCATTTGTAACGCTTGTACTAAAAGTAGTTAAATCGGCTATAGAATCTAGAAATTCAATAACTATATCATCGAGTGTGTTTGGAATTTCTTGAACACCTATATCAGAAAAAAACTCCAGCGAACCGTAATGCTTGGGCCGCCCCCAACCTTTTTTTATATCAGGTATATAGTCTTCCCATATGATGGTAAGGCCATCATATGACTCCAATATAGAGACGGTCTTATCGTTTTTTCTAGTTAAATTAAGATATTTATTTTTCCAAAATTGTAATCTTTTTTTACTAATAAAAAAAGTAATTAAAGAAATAAAAATTAAAATTACTACCAAAAGCATAGAAGCTAAAGAAACTACTAAATCTATATCTAATGTTTCTCTAAACACATAAAACCTTTCAACAAATTGGACATAGCCTGAACTATAACAATTTAAAAGATTTGTTTTTGGAAGTAATCTGTGAACATTAAAACTTAACGGTCAATCAGTATTAAAGTGAATTAATGATGCTAACTCATCGACTATTTTGTTTAGCTTAGCTTCATCGCTGCTCTCAACCATTATTCTAATAAGTTTTTCAGTGCCAGAGGGTCTTACTAATATACGTCCAGAATTTACAAGCATCTCTTGAGCTTCTTTTATAGCAGAGAGAACCTCGGGTTTTTCAAGGGGTGAAGTATCACTATATGGTATATTTTTTAAAACCTGGGGCACAGCATCAAAAACATTAAGCACTTCACTAGCGGGCCGGCCGGCATGTATTATTTGTGCTAAAATTTGTAAGGCAGCTATTGTTCCGTCACCTGTGGAGGCAAAGTCAGTCATTATTATGTGTCCAGACTGCTCTCCTCCTAGGTTATATCCACCTTTATGCATGCGGGCTGCAACGTGCCTATCACCAACATTAGTTCTAATAAAGTCAAGCCCTTGGTTTTTAATGTAATGTTCAAGACCAAGATTTGACATAACTGTGGTAACTACTCCACCATTAGCTAAATCACCGCTATCTCTCCAACCTGTAGTTATTAAAGCCAAAAGCTGGTCTCCGTCAATCAGCTTGCCTTTTTCATCACAAATGAGCACTCTATCGGCATCACCATCTAAAGCTATTCCTATATCTGCGCCCGTTTCAAGCGTTTTGCTAATTACTGCATCAGTGTGAGTTGAACCACATTTATAGTTTATGTTGCTGCCGTTCGGGGATACTCCTATTGGAATAACTTCATCTGCGCCTAACTCCCAAAGCGTATCCGGGGCTGTTTTATAAGCCGCACCATTAGCACAATCTATTACAATCTTCATACCTTTTAGGCTCATACCCCTAGGAAATGTTCTTTTTGCAATTTCGATATATCTGGCCTGAAAATCCTCATACCTTCTGACACGCCCGAGGTCTTTATTGATAGCAAGACCTTCTTTCCACCCCTCCTCCATTAACGCTTCAATTTCTAATTCTGCTTTATCGGAAAGCTTTCGTCCGTCAGGTCCAAATAACTTTATACCATTGTCGGAAAAACCATTATGCGAAGCTGTAATCATAACTCCAAGATCGGCTCTTAATCTCGTGGTCATCAAAGCCACACCAGGCGTAGGAATAGGTCCAGTAAGTTTAACATCCATACCCACAGAAGCAAATCCTGCAACTAGAGCGGGTTCAATCATATAACCGGACAGCCTTGTGTCCTTTCCTATTATAACAGAATGTTTGTGTGTATTGCCACGAAGAAAGTACTTACCTGCAGCCATTCCAAAACGCATGATGTTGTCAGGAGTGAGTATACCTACATTGGCAGGGCCACGGATACCGTCCGTTCCAAAAAAATTTTTGTTTTTCGTCATTATCAACTCGAGTAAATTATTAGTATTTCAGTATTTCTGAGACACTAAAGAAACTGAAGCAAATTAACAAATATTAAATCTATATAAAAACATCTCCTTAGGAGGTATGAAATAATTACATAATGAACTCTGCTGCGCGCATTTATCCATATACCCCCCTCAAATAATTTCCTATAGGGGGTTATGAAAAGGACGTTTTATACATTTTTACGTGTGATTAGAACAGGCTGGGTGCTAGCTAGACATGACGCTTTGGTACCCTCAGAATATGCGAAATCTGTACCTATGATTGTCCGCACGTTGGGAAGCCTTTCACGAGTGTTTACCCTGCGCAATTTGTCAGTAAACCCCGGCGAAAGATTAGCTTTAGCATTAGAAAGGTTAGGTCCAGCTTACATAAAGTTTGGACAAATACTCTCTACTCGCGGCGATATGTTAGATCCAATTTTTGTCGAGGGACTATCTCGGCTTAAAGACAAAGTACCGCCATTTTCTATGAAAGCTGCCGAAGATACAATTCTTAAGGAGTGGGGCGTCAAATGGCAGGATAAACTCTCGACATTTTCTCAACCAATTGCAGCGGCATCCATAGCCCAGGTTCATAAAGCTACTCTTCAAAGCGGCGAAGTTGTAGCCATAAAAATTCTGCGGCCTAACATTCATAAACGAATGCGTAATGATATGGATGTATTACATATGGTAGCCGCGATAGCAGAAAGCTTAATTCCATCATCCAAACGACTTGGTCCCAAAAAATTTGTCGAGACAGCTGACAGAGCAGTTATGTTAGAGCTTGATTTAAGGTTGGAGGCTGCAGCCGCTTCTGAATTATCAGAGCCCGCCAAAGAAACAGGTTTATTTAATGTCCCAGAAATTTACTGGAGCTATGGCAGCAAAAATATTTTAGTCACTGAATGGATAGAAGGCACCTCAGTTTCAGATAAAAAAATACTTGAAAAAGGGAAATTTAACCAAAAGGAGATAGCAAAGAAAGTTATGCAAAGTTTTCTTGCCTGCTCGTTTGACTACGGGGTTTTTCACGCAGACATGCATGAGGGCAACATGATTATTGGTCCTAAAGGGCAACTTTGGTTGGTGGATTTTGGTATTCTTGGTAGGCTTGCTCCAGCAGAACAACGTTTTCATGCAGAGATACTTTACGGCTTTCTAATGCGAGATTATACACGAATAGCAGAGGTCCATTTCGAAGCAGGATACGTGCCAACACATCATTCCATAGAGGACTTTGCTAGTGCCTTACGTTCTGTGGGAGAGCCCATATTTGGGCAGACCGCTGAAAATGTAGCCATGACAAAGGTGCTTCTTCAATTGTTTGAAATTACAGAGATATTTGATATGCAGATGCAACCTCAACTTATTATGCTGCAAAAGACTATGATGCAGACAGAAGGTGTGTGCCGTCGTTTGGATCCTGAATTCGATATGTGGGAAATAAGCAGACCAGTAGTTGAAAAATCTATGCAACGTGAACTTGGTCCACAAGGGCGCATAAACGACTTACTCCGCGGCCTTAACAAAGCAAGGCGAACTTTAGAAATTTTACCCGACGCAACTAAAGATATAGCCGCTTTAGCAAAGGCATGGAGTAATGGAGAGATAGATCTTTCAAAAAATAAAGCGGGCACTAATAAGCGCCCGTCTAATGCGTCCTGGAAAATCATTGCTATATTGTCATCTACTGTTGTTATTGTTATGAGTGGCATATGGATGGTTGGATAAATTTGTAACTATCGATAATTGTACTAGAGGGCAAAATTAATGAGTTTAGAAAATATAATTTCAGCAAAAGTAACTTTATTTGCTTTGCCTGTATTTTTCATAGCAATCTTAATAGAAATAACGGCTAAGAAATTACTTAACGCTCGAGGAACCCTTAACTCCACAGACGACTCTGTAAGTATTTTTATGGGGTTAATGAGTGTGGTTACCAACGGAGCGGCCGCTTTTATAACTCTCGGCATGCTGTTATGGGCTGAACAATATAAAATATTTGAATTGCCGCTCACTTTAACGGTCATATTAGCTTGTTTTATTCTAGACGACCTACGTTATTATTTACACCATAGGATAGCGCATAGGTGCCGCTGGCCGTGGGCGATGCATATAATCCATCATTCTAGCCGAAGATACTCTCTTGCAGTTGCATTACGGCAAGGCTGGACTAAACATTTCACGGGAACCACAGTTTTAAAAATTCCGTTAGTTCTAGTTGGATTTAATCCAATACTAGTTATATTTTGCGGAGCGTTAAACGCAGTGTATCAATTCTTCTTACATACTGAAACTGTACATAAACTACCAAAATGGTTTGAAGCAGTATTTAATACACCTTCCCACCATAGGGTACATCACGGCAAAAACCCTGAATACCTTGATAGTAACTATGCCGGAACTCTTATCATTTGGGATAAAATTTTTGGAACATTTGTCCCTGAGAATGAGAATGCCTATCCTGACTATGGACTTGTCAAAGATTTTGAAACTTTCAACCCTTTTAAAATATTTATTCATGAGTACTGGGGCATCCTAAAGGATGTGTTTGGGAGCAACAGATCCTTGAAAGACAGACTGCTCTACATAGTTGCGCCTCCCGGTTGGAGCCATGATAATTCACGAAAGACATCAAAAGATATAAAGCGTGAATATTATACAATGCTTAACGAGCAAAAAATTTAGACCTTTTTAAAAGAGAGAAGTCTCACATGCCCCCAAGTTTTGCTGTCACTGAATTACTGATAGTTTTAACTGTATATTTCTGCTCTCTAAAACTCAGAAAACATTACCCTTTTGCTGTAATTGG
>JAQXEH010000084.1 GCA_029250925.1 Hellea sp. | reverse complement strand
AAGGTCATGAGTCAATCTACATCAAATGCCTGCTCTATATCTCAGTGGGCTGGTGTAGCTGCTTTAAATGGCTCACAAGATTTTATATATGAGAGAAATAAAAAGTTTGTTGAGAGGCGCGATATGGTTGTATCGCGACTAAATAGAATAGAAGGTATTGTTTGTAATAATCCAGATGGTGCATTTTATGTTTACCCCGATTGTTCTGGGTTAATTGGGAAAATAACTCCGACTGGTACCCAGGTGAAAAATGACATTGATTTTTCAAAACTTCTTTTGGAAATCTCACACGTTGCTGTTGTACCAGGGGGCGCTTTTCATAGTTTATCTAACTTTCGTATTTCTTATGCTACAAGCATGGAAAACTTGAGTATAGCCATGAACCGCATCTCAAAATTTTGCGAAGCTTTAAAGTAAACTTCACTTTTTTATAGAAAAAAAACCGGGCATTCGGTAAATCCGAGGCCCGGTCTAAGTCATCGCTAAAACTTCGGGGAGGAAGAGTTTGCGGACAAGAATAATGGAAACGAAAGGGGAGGGACGTTTCTAATTCTTATTGAATACATAAATAAAAATAGGTATGAACAGAAGGCATAGATAAGCAGCATAGATATGCATTTATGCATAGCTTAAGTAAATTCTACCTATGGCTTAATACTTCCAACTTCGTGTTACTCGCATAAGGAACTCCCTGAAAACTTTAGCCCTTACAGAGCCACGTAATTCACTGGGGTATACGAAAAAAACATCAAAACTTTCACCTTTTACTTGCGGTAAAATTCTAACTAACCTTCGTGACATCGCAGTCATGTAATCGGGTATGCCTGCTAGACCAATACCAGCTTCTGCTGCCCTCATAATTCCATGCAGGTTGTTTACACAGAGAATCGGCGTTCTTATTGAGCCTTCTGAACCTGCACTAAGGACCCAATTAGCACTATGAAGCCGCGAAGGTTTTAAGTCACCAAATGCAATTATATTATGATTATCTAGATCTTGTGCCGAAGTTGGAGCTCCAAATTTGGCGAGATATGAATGTGATGCATAAAGGCTCTGTGATATAGTACCTAGCTTTCTTTCAATGACATCACCTTGGGTAGACGGCCAAGGTCTTAATGCACAATCAACATCAAAGGCAGATAGGTCATGTTCTTCATCTTCAAGTATTAATTGAACATCAATCTCTGGGTAAGCTTCTATGAATTCTGGTAAAACAGATGTTAGCCAATTAGCTCCCAATGAAGTGGGGGCTGATACTCGCAGTACGCCTTGAGGTTTATTTCTACTATCAATCACTGATGCTTGCGCAAGAGCTACTTTATGTGCCATTTCGCGAGCAGTATTATATAAAATACGGCCTTGTTCTGTAAGAGTTAATCCCCGTGCATGTCTATGGAATAAAGGAGTATTAAGACTATCTTCTAATGCTGATATTTGTCTTGAAACAGCAGATTGAGATATTTTTAAAAGTTCTGAGGCTGCTGTAAGAGACCCAGTCTCCGCAGCAGCATGAAAAGTTTTAACTTTATCCCAATCCAAACTATCCATTAGTTATTCACTATTCAGCAGCCTCAGCTAGAGCCTCTTGTTCAGTTAAAAACCGCTCTGCCTCCAGTGCCCCCATACACCCTAATCCCGCTGCAGTGACAGCTTGGCGATATGTTTCATCCGATACATCGCCAGCAGCAAACACTCCAGGGACATTGGTTGCGGTACTGTCTGATGCAGTGAAAATATAGCCCCCGTCATTCATCTCAACATGACCTTTAAATACATCTGTTGAAGGTTTGTGACCTATAGCGATAAAAACACCGTGTGTTTCACGGTCAAAGATTTCGCCTGTGTTTAAATTTCTTAATTTTACACCTGTCACACCTATTGGGTTATCATCACCAAGTATTTCTTCGAGTGTTGTATCCCATAAAACCTCAATTTTTTCATGATTGATAAGTCTGTTTTGTAGAATTTTTTCAGCGCGTAGAGTATCGCGGCGGTGTACAAGCGTAACTTTTGATGCAAAGTTAGTTAAGAATAATGCTTCCTCTACGGCTGTGTTTCCGCCACCAACTACTACTACTTCTTTGTTCCTGTAAAAAAACCCATCACAAGTAGCACAAGCAGATACACCAAAACCTTGAAATTTATCTTCTGTAGGTAGCCCCAGCCACTTAGCCTGAGCCCCTGTAGCTATTATAACTGCATCTGATGTATAGAGTTTTCCGCTGTCACCAAACATTTTAAATGGTTTCGTCGTAAAATCGACACCTATAACTGTGTCTTCATAAAAGCTGGTACCAAATTTAAGAGCATGCTCTTTGAACTTTTCCATGAGTTCTGGACCCTGTATTTCAGGAAAACCTGGGTAATTTTCTACATCAGTAGTAATTGTTAATTGTCCGCCGGGTTGCAAACCAGAGATTACCGCAGGTTCAATCATAGCACGTGCAGCGTATACTGCTGCTGTATATCCAGCTGGACCTGAGCCAATAATTATGACTTTATGGTGTATATTTTCTGTCATTTGTAATCTCGTTAAGTTTGTCATCTCATCTTATAAAATAAATATAAGATTCGCAAATTGAAGAGCCATTATAATTGTGCACAGATTATAGCAGGGCTAATTAACCTAATTACTTGCCTTATTCATTACGAATTAGATATTCATCATACCTTAACCAAATTTTTTCAGCTACTAAGTGAGTTTCTTTTAGAGGTTCACATTTATCAATATCAATCTCACCTTTGAAATAAGAAATATTATATCGATTTTTGAGAGTTTTATTTAGCTCCTTAAATTTTTTTGATCCTCCTGATATTGGCATGGAAAAAACCCTTTTACCAACAGATGCTGCCTCAGTCAGCATGTTTGAACTATCTTCGGAGACTAATATTATATCTGATTTTTCTAAAAAGGCGTAATAAGGGTTTTCCCCTTCTCCAAAATATCCCCAGACTGATTTATGACTGCAGCTTAATTCTTTATACTCCTTAACCACCCAACTAGGTGTACGTCGTGATGTTGAAATGAAGACCGAAAAACCTAGTTCAATTAAGTCCTTTGCAGTCTGTATATGATTATAATGATTTTCTTTAATTAACTTATGGTGTTTTGAGTTGCCGCCAATGCAGATAGTTGCGCGAGGAGGAGGAAAATCATTGATTTTTTTCAAGAATTTCTGTGACTCCATTTTCAGAAGACTTTTAGTTATCCTGTTAGGAGATCCAATCATAGATATTACATTTTTACCCTTAAGAGCATCATGCTCAGGCGCTATAATGAGGTCAAAGTTATTATTTTTATATTTTGGATCTTGTATGTAAATAGTGAATATATTTGGATTTTTTTCTTTAAGGTCAAGGAGAGGTGCAATGGCCTGTCTTCCACAACCAATCACTATATCAATATTTTTTACTTCAGCTTTATAAATATTAAATAATTTGATTAAACTATACTGTAAACTAGAATTTAATTTATGAAAAAATTTTAAATTTTTAATTTTAGTTTCTGAATAAATTAAAGGCTGAATATTTTTTAAAGCTACAGCTAACCCAACCGCTTGATTTCTAACACCCTGGCGTCCATCAGTTATTATTAAGCAGTTGGTTAACCCTGCTTTCATTACTTATAATTGACTTCAATGATCTCGTAAGCTTTTGACCCTCCAGGGGCGATTACTTCAAAGGAGTCACCTATTTCTTTCGAAATCATGGCTCTTGCAATCGGAGAGGTAATAGAAACCTTACCGTCTTTGACGTTTGCTTCGTCTTCACCAACTATTTGGTAGGTACTCTCGACGTCTGTATCTTCATTTACAATTTTAACAATTGCACCAAATTTTACTGTTTCGCCACTCATAATTGAAGTGTCAATGACTTGAGCAAGAGACAACTTGCTCTCAAGCTCTTGTATTCGCCCTTCGATGAAACCTTGTTTTTCTTTTGCGGCATGATATTCAGCATTCTCTGAAAGGTCACCATGCTCTCTTGCAACTGATATTGCGTTTATAATATAGGGCCTTTCAACTGATTTAAGGTTTTTTAGTTCAGCCTCCAGAGTGGCATGTCCATCAACTGTCATCGGATATTTTTGCATTTCTTACTTCCCAAATTACTAAGGCGCGGAGAACTAGTGGTTTTTAAAATATAATCAAGCGATAAGGTAACTTTCCCACCTTTTCATTTTTTTAAAGTTTAAATCTATTCATAATCCTTATTATATATTTTCTTTTTTTATAACTTAATTATTAATTTTTGGTTTTTACATAGTTTATTATGATAAATTAGAGATCTAATGGACTAAGTGCTAGATCAATTAATGTAAATCTTCTGATAATTTGAACTATTCAGGTTAGTTCCCTGAAGCTATTGCTTGAAGGCTTTCAACTTCATAACCACTATGTGCAAGATCCTTTATAGCCTCAACTGTTGCCTTTGAGGCTGCTGCCGTTGTAAAATAAGGTATCTTTTGTGTCAAAGCAGTACGACGAAGACTAAAGCTATCCTTGAGGCTTTGTTTGCCGCTAGTTGTATTAAATACTAGTGAAATTTCACCATTTTTCATAGCGTCTATTACGTTTGGACGTCCTTCATGGTATTTCTTGATATATTCAACCTCTATTCCTTTTGATCTCAAATATTTAGTTGTTCCGCCCGTTGCTATTATTGAAAAACCTAAGTTAATGAGTTCGGTTGATAATAATGCCATCACAGGTTTGTGTTCATTTCTGACAGAGATAAAGACTTTACCTTTAGCGGGTAAGCTTACGCCGCCGCCAAGTTGACTTTTTGCAAATGCCATACCAAAAGTTTCTGCTAGGCCCATCACCTCACCTGTTGAGCGCATCTCAGGCCCTAGGACAGTGTCAACGCCAGGAAAACGCGCAAATGGAAATACAGCTTCTTTTACTGCTATATATTTTTGAGCCCTAAGTGTTAAGTCAAATTCAGATAACTTCATTCCAGCCATTACTTTTGCCGCAATATTCGCGATAGGTTGCCCTATAGCTTTAGCAACAAATGGAACAGTTCGTGATGCACGAGGGTTTACTTCTATAAGGTATACCTCATCATCTTTTACAGCAAACTGAGTATTCATAAAGCCAACGACTCCGAGTTCAAGTGCTAAGATTTTAGCTTGCCTACCTAATTCGCGAACAATTTCTTCTGATAATGTATATGGAGGTAAAGAGCATGCTGAGTCACCAGAGTGTACTCCTGCTTCCTCAATATGCTCCATAATACCTGCAACATAAACTTCTGTACCATCACAGATCACATCTACATCTACTTCGATAGCATCCCTCAGGTATTGATCTATTAGGAGAGGTGATTTTCCAGATACTTTAACCGCTTCTGAGATATAACGGTTAAATTCCTTGTCATTATCCACGATCTCCATTCCGCGACCGCCCAGTACATTCGAAGGCCTTAAGACTAATGGATACCCAACAATACTAGAGGCTTCATTAGCTTCTTTAACATTCCTTGCAATTGCATTGTTGGGCTGTTTTAGGCCTAATTTTTCGACTAAATCCTTAAATCGCTCTCGGTCTTCTGCCCTATCTAAGGCATCTCTATTTGTGCCTAGAAGTGGTATGTTATTAGCTTCGAGTGCCTCAGCTAATTTTAGAGGTGTTTGACCTCCAAATTGAACAATCACACCTTTTAAATTTCCATGACGTTGTTCTGTCATTATAATCTCTAAAACATCTTCTTCAGTTAAGGGTTCGAAATATAAACGATCGGAGGTGTCATAATCTGTTGAAACAGTTTCTGGGTTACAATTAACCATTATAGACTCAATCCCAATATCGTTCAGAGCAAATGCGGCATGACAACAGCAGTAATCGAATTCAATACCTTGGCCTATTCGGTTTGGCCCCCCACCCAGTATAATAACCTTATCACGGTTACTTACTCTGCTTTCATCATCTACAACGCCTCCAAAACTCGGAGCCTCGTAAGTTGAGTACATATAAGGTGTTTTAGCCTGAAATTCTGCAGCACATGTATCTACACGTTTATAGACAGGTCTAACATTAAAATTGCGCCTAGACTTTCTGACAAAAATTTCATTATTTTTTGTAAGTTCTGCAATTCTTGCATCAGAAAACCCTTCTGACTTTATTGCTCTCCATTCATTTTCATTACTTGGTAAACCATTTTTCTTTAGCCATTCCTCAGATAATATTAAATTTTTAATCTCCCTTAAGAACCAAGGGTCAATTTTTGTATATTGGAAAATTTTATCAGTAGTAAATCCTAGGCGATATGCTTCAGCAATAACAAGAAGTCGGTCGGGGGCGAGTATGGAAAGGCGTGCCTTCATTGCCGAACGAAGTTCTTCGTTTGTCATCTCACCAGTTGGGTCAAGGATAATTTCATTAAGACCTGTTAAGTCAGTCTCCAGAGACCTCAATGCTTTTTGAAGGCTTTCAGAAAATGTTCTTCCAATTGCCATTGCTTCGCCCACAGACCTCATCGCTGTAGTTAATACAGGTTCGGCTCCTGGGAACTTCTCAAATGCAAACCGCGGGATCTTTGTTACTACATAATCTATGGTAGGTTCAAAAGCAGCTGGCGTTGCTCCAGTAATGTCATTATCAAGTTCATCAAGTGTATAACCTATTGCTAGTTTTGCTGCTATTTTTGCGATTGGAAACCCAGTTGCTTTAGATGCTAGCGCTGAAGACCTTGAAACCCTTGGGTTCATTTCTATCACTACCATCCGTCCATCTTCCGGATTAAGTCCAAATTGGACATTCGAACCACCAGTTTCAACACCAATTTCTCTTAGAACAGCGATAGATGCATCTCTCATAACCTGATACTCTTTATCGGTTAGTGTTAATGCAGGAGCCACTGTGATTGAGTCACCTGTGTGCACACCCATCGGGTCAATATTTTCAATAGCACATATTATGATACAGTTGTCCGCTTTATCGCGTACAACTTCCATTTCATATTCTTTCCAGCCTAGGAGACTTTCATCAACAAGTACTTGATTAGTTGGCGAAGCCGCCAATCCAGATCTCACAATTTCCCTGTATTCTTCTATGTTGTAAGCAACACCTCCACCTGTTCCACCTAGTGTGAATGCTGGACGAATGATTGCCGGGAGCCCCGTATAATCTAATTTATCTACAGCTTCAGCTACCCCAGCGGATAAATCAGCTTCGCCATTTTCATTTTTTGGGGCTGTAATTATTGTTGCCTTGGGATTTTCTAAACCGATGCTTGTCATCGCTTTTGCAAAACGCTCACGATTTTCTGCTTTGTCAATTACATCGGCTTTTGCACCAATCATTTCAACATTATACTTTTTTAGGATACCATTCTGTTCAAGTGCTAAAGCCGTGTTTAAAGCGGTTTGCCCTCCCATCGTTGGAAGTAATGCATCAGGTTTTTCTATTGATATAATTTTTTCAACTAAGTCAGGAGTAATAGGTTCGATATAAGTGGCATCTGCCATTTCAGGGTCTGTCATTATGGTGGCAGGGTTAGAGTTAACTAAAATCACTCTATAACCTTCTTCTTTGAGTGCTTTGCAAGCCTGAACTCCTGAATAATCAAATTCGCAGGCCTGACCAATTACAATAGGTCCAGCCCCAATTATAAGAATCGAGTGAATGTCTGTTCTTTTTGGCATTAAGTGAGCCTCTTTGAGATACGAATCTGGCAGAAAAGCCAAACTGTACCTTTCTATAATTTCATTTATTAAAATGCAACATTTTCTGGCTAAAGAAAGTACTTTTCTGCTCATTTTATAGACAAGAAATATTTTATATTTTGTATTAAGTTTGCTTTTCAATTATTTTCTGACAGAATCCATATAATATTTATGCTAAACAATAATAAAGTGAGGCATTTCTAAACTGCAAATTAATTTTGTGAAGAAAGCTTAAGGAGACAAAAGTGACAGATAGAGTATTGGTTACTGGTTTTTCAGGTTTCATTGGTGCTAATATATCCAAACTATTATTGGATAAAGGTTATAACATAAGGGGCGCAGTAAGGAATTTAGATAAAGCCAATAGTGTTGTAGATACTTTGTCTGCTATGGGATGTGATACTTCAGGTATTGAATTGGTTGAAGTTGAGTTAGGTTCAGATGTGGGTTGGAGTGATGCAGTAAAAGATTGTCGGTACATTCAGCATATAGCATCCCCACTGCCAAATGATCCTCCTACCGATAGAGAGGCATTAGTACCTGAAGCTCGTGCGGGTGCTCAGCGAGTGCTTGAACATGGATATTCAGCGGGTGTTGAAAAAATAGTTATGACTTCCTCAATAGCCGCAATGACCGGAAGGCCTCATAAAGAAAAAATAGTAATGTTAAATGAAAGTAGCTGGTCAGACCCCGAGTGGAAATATATGACCTCATATCCAATTTCAAAAACAAGAGCTGAGATTTCAGCATGGGCCTATACTGAAGCTCAGGGATTAAAATCGAAATTAACTACTGTATGCCCGGGCCTTGTTTTTGGTCCAGATATTTTTGGAAATGCTGGTGCTTCACTTGGACTTTTAAAATCTTTAATGATTGGAAATTTAGCTTATTTGCCTAAAGTTGGTATTCCGCTGATCGATGTTAGAGATTGTGCTTCAATACATGTATCAGCTATGACTTCTGAGCAAGCTGGGGGTCGTAGGCTTCTGGCAACAGGAGAAACTCTTTGGTTCAAAGATATAGCAAAAATACTCAGAAATGAATTTAAAGAATTAAAAAAAATACCAAAGAATGAGATGCCTAATTTCTTGTTTAAAGCTATTGCTATGTTTGATGATCGGGTAAAAATACTGGTCCAAGATTTAGGAAAATTTTATGATACTGACATGGTTTATGTCAATAACATGACTAAAGTAATTCCTAGGCCAGCCAAGCAAGCAATTATTGAAGGTGCATACAGTTTAATTGCGAATGGGTCTGTTCGTATAAGGTAACTCTATCTTCAGAGAGCCGCTGCAAATCGTTCAAACAAATAAAAACTGTCCCTTGGCCCAGGGCTAGCTTCTGGGTGGTGCTGAACAGAGAAAACCGGCTTTCCTTTTAGCTGTATTCCGCAATTAGATCCATCAAAAAGGCTTACATGAGTTTCTTCAACATTTTTTGGAAGACTGTTTGCATCGACTGCAAAGCCATGGTTCATCGAAACAATCTCAACCTTATTAGTAGTATAATCTTTAACAGGGTGATTAGCTCCATGGTGACCTTGATTCATTTTAATTGTTTTGGCCCCTAATGCGAGTGCAAGCATTTGGTGTCCCAAGCATATTCCCAAAACTGGAATATTTGCCGATATAATATCTTGTATTACGGGTATGGCTTTAATGCCTGTTGCTTCTGGGTCCCCAGGCCCATTGCTAAGAACAACGCCGTCCGGCCTCAAACTCAATATTTCACTTGCCGACAAACTTGAGGGAACAACAGTAACTTTGAGTCCTGCTGATACTAAGTTTCTCAAAATATTACGCTTAACTCCATAATCTATAACTACTACGGACTTTATACCCTTGTTATTTTTATAACCGTCAGGCCAAATCCATTGCCCTTCATCCCAACTAAAACTCTGGTTTGTTGACGATTTTGTTGCAAGATCAGATTTAATGAGGCCTTTCCAAATTTTAGCTTTTCTTATTAAGTCATCAACTTGAAATATTCCGTCTTTTGAATGTGCTATTACCCCATTAAGCATACCATTATCTCGGATAAATGATGTAAGCGCTCGCGTATCAATACCTGATAAGCCAATTATTCCCCGGTTTTCTAGCCACACATCAAGATCATTTTTCGATCTCCAGTTGGATGCTCTGGTTATTGAAGCTTTAAATATCGCTCCTCTGGCTGCGCTCTTTCCTGAGGTACTTGATGCCTCTTCATCTTCATCATTAGTTCCTGTGTTGCCTATGTGTGGAAAGGTAAAGCATACAACTTGATCAGTATAAGATGGATCTGTGAGTATCTCTTGATACCCAGTAATTGCTGTATTGAAGCATACCTCACCAACGGCACTGCCAAGAGCTCCGCAGCCTTTTCCATAAAACACTTGACCATTCTCTAAAACTAAAATGCCGGTAACAAGTTTATTAATTACTTGATTTTCGGTTTTCATAGTCATAAATCCCGGTATTAGCCTTTTTAGGCAAGTCAGATATCTGAAAGGACTTTTAGCGCGAGAGACAAAGTATACAAGTAGCAAATGCAAAGTAATTAGCACATCAGCAAAAAAAGAGCTAAATTATACAAGTTATACAATTGTTTTTTGTAATTATATCAGTTTTATTTTTATTTATAAAACTATTGATGAATTTATAAACGTTTAAAGAATGAAAAGCTTATGGCCCTACGTGATTCTATTTCAAGTAATACGAAAACTGCCATGAAAAGTGGTGATAAAATTCGTGTGTCAACTTTGAGACTAATTTCTGCAGCTATTAAAGATCGTGATATAGCAGCACGTGCAGAGGACCGTTGTGAGGGTATTGCAGATACAGAGATACTTTCATAATTACAAAAAATGGTCCGCCAGCGGGAAGAAAGTGCTAAGACCTATGAAGATAATGGCAGACCAGAACTTGCTGAACGCGAGTTAAGAGAAATAGATATAATACGAGAGTTCATGCCAAAACCGCTGTCGGATGCTGAGATGCGTTCAGCCGTAAACGAAGCAGTTAAAGCTAATAATGCGACCTGTTTAAAGGATATGGGTAAAGTTATGGGTAGCTTGAAAACACTATACGCTGGTAGACTTAACATGGGAAAAGCTGGCGCGTTGGTCAAAGAACACCTTTGTAATTAATAGTTTCGAGTATTTTTTAATACTTATTTTCAGTTAAGATTCGCAAAAACAATTTTATAATACTAAGCTAATTTTATGCGATTTGGCGAAAACTTCATGAATGAAATAAAATCACGCGTTCGAGTATCAGATGTGGTTGCGAAGCATGTTAAATTAAAACGTCAAGGCAGAGAGTTTTCAGGGCTTTCTCCATTTACTGGTGAGAAAACTCCTAGTTTTTTTGTAAATGATGAAAAAGGTTTCTACCACTGCTTTTCAAGTGGAAAGCATGGGGATGCTATTTCCTTTTTAATGGAGCTAGAGGGCCTTACATTTCCTGAGGCTGTTGAGCGATTAGCTGAACAAATAGGCATCGAAATGCCAAAGTCTGATCCTGCTGCTGAGCAGAGAGCCGCAAGAAATAAAAATACTATTAATTGGATGGAGCATGCTCAGGAATTTTTTCAAAAGTCTTTATACAGAAATGTTGGGGAGTCATCACGTGATTACCTCAAAGGCCGAGGACTAACTAAGACTGCTGCAGATTACTTTGGTATAGGTTATGCTCCTAATAACTTTTCAGCTTTAAAAGATGATTTGATTCAAAAAGGTGCGAAGCTTAATACATTGATTGAGGCTGGTTTATTAGTTCAGCCTGAAGATACTTCGCGGCAACCTTGGGATCGTTTTAGAGACCGCATAATGTTTCCCATACATGACTCTCGTGGACGGCTAGTAGCCTTTGGCGGTCGTGCTATGGATAGCAGCTCTAAAGCAAAGTATTTAAATTCTCCAGAAACTCCCATATTTCAGAAAGGACAATTACTTTATAATTACCACCGTGCTCATAAAGCAGTTTCGAGTCCACAAAGCAGTCACAGAGGGTTAATTGTTGCAGAGGGGTACATGGATGTAATTGCTTTAGCCCGTGCAGGATTTAAGCATGCTGTTGCCCCTATGGGGACTGCTCTAACCGAAAGTCAATTAATGTTACTTTGGAGATCCGGTCCTGAACCAATCTTATGTTTTGACGGCGATAAGGCTGGTATTAGAGCAGCATACAGGTCCATTGAAAGGGCTTTGCCCCTGATTAGCCCAACGCGTACTCTCAGATTTGCTATGTTGCCTGATGGAGAAGACCCAGATGACCTTATTAAAACTAAGGGTAAAATCGAGATGCAAAACATATTGAGTCAATCAATACCTTTAGTCAAAATGTTGTGGGAGCGCGAGATTAACCTCGAGTCTTTAAATTCCCCAGAAGCAAAAGCTGGACTAAAGTCAAGAATATTTGATGCAATAAAAGAAATTCAAAATGAGGAAGTGAGGGCGCAATATAGAAACGACCTTTTGGGTCGTTTTGACTCTGAATTTGGTCGAGGGGTTAAGTATCAATCAAATAACTTTACTTCTTCCCGAAATCCATCAACAGCTCTTAAAGCAACTATGCGGCCTAATGCCATAACAACTGCTAGAGAGAAACGATTAATTAGTGCGATTTTAGAGTGGCCGGAACTTTTAAATTATCTTGATGAAGTTTTTTTTGGGTTAAAATTTACATCTTCCGCTGCGATTCAAATGCAGAGTACGTTATTGTCTTATTGGCAACTAACAAAATCAGTTGAAAAGTCTTCTCTTAATGCCCATATAGCCAACCATGGAATGGAACTACTAAAAAGTGGATTTTCCCGAGATCGCCAACTTATTACGGCGGCAATGGGAGGCATCGACGCTGAACTGGAAACACGAACGGCCATCTGGATAAAAGAGGCCAGCACCCTATCAGGGTTTAACCAGTTAGACGCCGATGGCAGTGAGACTATAAATTTGATGGCTGAGGCCATCAGAAACGATAATACTGTCGCTCTAAAGCGTCGCATGCGTGCCTCGAAAGGGGAACGCGATTAAATTTAAATTTGGCCATGCTTGTTAGGTCCGCCTTGGATTATAACGGTATTGTTAACCGATTGAATAATAGGACTGAGTACAACTCAGTTTTTGCTGGAGTAAAAATATGGCAAAAGTCGCCACGAAAAAAACCACCAAGCAGACCACTGCTAAAAAACCAACCAAACGAAAATCAGCTGCTCAAAAAGCAGAAGAGCTAGCTCAAGCAGAAAAAGAGTTAGCCATTGCGCAGGCTGAAAAGGCTAAGCCCCGTGTACTAACATATAAACTTGATATGACTCATATCGAGACAAAGAGGATGGTTGCAATCGCTAGAAAGTCTGGATTGCTGACGACTGATGAGCTAGGTAAACATTTAAAAATTGAGGGTATTTCAGCGGAAGATATAGAAGTTGCCTTAGCGCAACTTTCTGATTTAGGAATATCCGTCATCGAAGAAGTTGAAGAGGAGACCCTTGGCTCTAAAACGTTAGCGCGAGCTGAAACAACTGCGGTTAAAGGCGGTAACTCGAAAGACGAACTGGATCGCACTGATGACCCTGTTCGCATGTACCTTCGTGAAATGGGTGTAGTCGAGCTACTATCACGTGAAGGTGAGATTGCTATAGCGAAACGCATAGAAGCTGGTCGCGATACAATGATCAAAGGCTTATGTGAATCCGCCCTTACTTTTGAAGCTATTATGGTTTGGCGCGAAGAGTTAGAAGAAGGTAGAATACTTTTACGCGACATAATCGATCTAGATACAACTTATAATAGAGCCATAGGTAATATTCAAGAAGACCGTTCTCAAGCTGCAGTTAGAAGAGAAAAAATTGAGAAGGGTGAGCTAGAAGCTACAGAAGATGACTTAAATCAGAAATTTGATAATGGTAAAACAAAAATAGAGATTAACCGAGATTACAAAGAGGGCGAAAAGCCCATTGATGATGATGAAGATGAGGAGGAGGATAGAACAAATTTATCAATGGCTAACATGGAAGCTGCTCTTCGTGAAGATATAATGGCTAAATTGAGCCGTATAGCTCAAGATTTTGGAAGGTTTCAAAAGTTACAGCAAATGCTTATACGGTCTCGGCTTTCTGGTAAGAAAATGCGAAAACCACAGGCTGAAGAGTACGACCAAATACAAACTGAAATTATTGAAGAAATCAAATCCCTTCATTTAAACAATGCAAGAATAGACGCACTGATTGATCAACTATATTCTCTTAATAAACAATTCATAAGCTTAGAGGGTAAATTAATGCGATTAGCTGACGGGAATGGTGTGCCGCGAGTGGAGTTTTTGCATAGTTACTTAGGGTCAGAGCTCAACCCAAATTGGTTAGAGGATATGGCTGGAACTTCCGAAGCTTGGGAACGTTTTGCAAAGCGTGAAAAAATTACAATTGAAAAACTCAGGGCTGAAATTGGTTCGCTTGCTCAAATCACTGGTGTACCTGTTGATGAATTCCGGCGAATAGTACAGACCGTACAAAAAGGAGAGCGCGAGGCTCGCCAGGCTAAGAAAGAAATGGTTGAGGCAAATCTACGTTTGGTGATATCGATTGCAAAGAAATACACCAATCGCGGTCTTCAGTTTCTAGACCTTATTCAAGAAGGCAATATAGGCCTAATGAAAGCAGTTGATAAGTTTGAATATAGACGTGGATATAAATTTTCTACTTATGCGACTTGGTGGATAAGACAAGCTATAACCAGATCCATAGCAGATCAAGCACGGACTATTCGTATACCTGTTCACATGATTGAAACGATAAATAAAATTGTACGTACAAGCCGTCAAATTTTACATGAAATTGGTCGTGAACCTACTCCTGAAGAACTTGCAGCTAAACTATCAATGCCATTAGATAAAGTTCGTAAGGTTATGAAGATAGCTAAAGAACCTATTTCGCTAGAAACCCCTATTGGCGATGAGGAGGACAGTCAGCTTGGTGATTTCATAGAAGATAACAATGCAATTTTACCAATTGACGCTGCAATTCAATCAAACTTGCGTGAGACTACCACACGCGTGCTTGCATCTTTAACCCCTCGAGAGGAAAGAGTACTTAGAATGAGGTTTGGAATTGGCATGAACACGGACCACACTCTTGAAGAGGTTGGTCAGCAATTCAGCGTTACTCGCGAAAGAATTCGTCAAATTGAAGCTAAAGCATTACGTAAGTTGAAGCATCCTAGCAGGAGCAGAAAATTACGTAGTTTTCTTGACCAGTAAAATAGTAAAAATAACCGAAATATCAAAAGGGTTTCATTATCGCTGAAGTAGTGGAAACAAGCCTTTATGGACCATTAAAAAGATACTTCAATGATAAAGGGTTTATTGTAAAAGGTGAAGTTGCTAACGCAGATTTAGTTGCATTACCCAATGAATTTAACAAAAAAAGCGAACCTATAATTGTTGAATTAAAAATAGGATTCTCCCTTTCGCTCTTTCATCAAGCTATTCAACGGCAATCCATAACTAAAAATGTATATATTGCTGTTCCACGCAAAAAAGGAAAAAAAGCATATGTTTCTTTAAGAAGAAATAAAATGTTATCCAGAAGACTCGGAATTGGATTAATTACGGTCTGCCTCGATGAAGGTATCGTAAAAGTAATTTGTGAACCTGGGGTGTTTAAGAGAAAAATAATAACTTCACGCAAAGTAAAATTGATAGAAGAGTTTGAAGCTTTACATGGCGACCCAAATAAAGGTGGAATGATGTCATCTGGGGTTATGACTGCTTATAAGCAAGCAGCATTGAGGTGCGCTAAAATTTTGAGTGCTAATGGCCCTACAAAGGCATCCCTAGTCGCCAATAAAGCTTCGTGCCCTAAGGCTCGTAATTTAATGGCTGCCAATTATTATGGTTGGTTTATCAAAATTGGTCGAGGTGTTTATGGTATTTCAGAGATAGGAGAGGATGCACTACTAGAGCATGTTGATTTAATTAATACCATGTTTCAATCGCAATCAAAATGTGGTGACTAATTCTTATTTAGCAAAATAGGATCCCCATACCCTAGTTCTTTTAATCTACCTAATTGTGTTTTGGCATCACCAACCACTAATATATTCATCTTTGATGGGAGAATATATTTGGCAGCTAATAACTTAAATTTATCAATGGATAATTCTTTTATTAATTTTGTATTTTCAGACTGATAATTATCGTCATAATTATACAAGCTGATATTATTTAGAAGCTGCAACTTATTGGTGAATGTCTCATTTTCTAGAGCCTTACCTCTAATTAATGCATTTTTCATTACCTCCAGCTCAGCAGCAGTAAATTTAGTTCCATAGCTTGTGATTATGTCACGAATTAACTCAATAGCTTCTTTTGTGACATTTGTTCTTACTGAAGTTTGTATTTGAAATGAACCCTCATCATTTGTGCCATTAAAAGCTGATCTGATTCCATATGTGTAACCTTTTTCAATTCGTAGTTTTGAATTAAGTTTTGAGGTATATATTCCACCAAGCGAGAAATTTATTGCTTTTGCTAATAAGTAATCCCCATCTGTTGCTTTTAAGGATGGGTAATTCATTGTAATCACGGATTGTTTTGAATCAGGAATGTCATAAAAGTAAATTTTAGTTTCTTCGACAGGGTTTGCAGGTTCCGGTAACAATCTTTGATTACCTGATGACATATTCATATCGAAACTGAATTTCTCTTTTATCTTTTTTGTATCGTAATTTCCAACGATCCTCAATTTTGCTTTATTAAAGTTATAAAATTGATTGTAAAAATCTTTGAGATCGTCAAGGTCTACTGCGTCTATCTTATTTTTTGGACCATAACCTACATAATGCAGTATATTATTATCTTTGTAGCTCAATTTAGCATTTTCACGGTATGCAATAAAGTTTGGATTTCCTTCTGATTTTGTTATGTCTTCAATTGCCTTTATTTTTAATAGTTCAAATTCCTTTTGATCCCATCGTGGCTTTGTAAGGATTTCTTTTAATATATTCATGGTTTTATTAAAGTTTTTGCTCAGAGTAACCCCTGAAATATAAGTGCCTTCAACATCATTACGAATAGAAATGCTTGAACCAAGAGACTGAATGGCATTCTCTACTTCGGATGTTGTTTTGTTTAAAGTTCCTTTGCTTAGCATTTCAGCTAAAAGTCTAGGTATGGCTGGTTTATCTAAAGCTCCATATTTTCTACCCGCATCAATAAATAATGAAAAGTTTATAAGTGGTGTTTCATCAGAAAAATTTCCGTAAAGACCAAGACCATTTTTTAATTGGTCGCGCCATATACTTGGCGCGCTTATTTCGTAGCTATCACCAAAACCAGGCTCTACAGACCTGTCAAAAGAGGAGGGGGTAAAGTTCTTAAGTATTCTATTTTCAGGATCATATTCACCAATATTAAGCTCGTTAAGTTTTATTTCTTCTTCTTCTATTTGGGCTTTAACTGCACCTGATAGGGCTAGTTTTATTTGTCCCTTGGGGACAAAACTTACATAGATTGCATTTTTTCCTTTTATATATTTGTTGTAAACCCTCATAATATCTTCTTCTGTTACCGATAGAATATTATTTATTTCTTCCCCGAAAAAACCAGGATTATTTGTGAAAGTGTTGTATTCGCCCAGCTGAATTGCCTTTCCTAATGCGCTTTGGATGTTTTGATAGAAATCAACTTCTACTCCAGCTTTTATTCGATTAAGGTCTCTTTCAGAAATGCCGTCACTTTCAAAACGTGCAAATCCCTTTTTTAATGATGGAAGTAGAGTATCTATACTAGTATTCACATTTGGTGACATAAACATATAGAGCTCTCCCGCTATTTCTTTGGTGAAATTAAAGCTTGATATTTGAGAAGTAACCTTATCTTCCTCAACCATAGACTGATTAAGCGGAGCATCTTTTCCTTCAGTTAGATAATTGATTAGTATATCTATTGCATAAGAGTCTGGGTGATACTGCTTTACAGTAGGCCAGGTTATTGAGAGCTGAGGTAATGTTGCGAAGTTATCTTCATGGTAAAAGCTCTTGTTTGCCTTTAATGAGATTGGCTCAGCTACATATGATGAAATATCCTCCCCTCTAGGTATCTCTCCAAAATACTTCGTAATAAGTTTTTTAGCTTCTGATTTTTTAAAATCTCCAGATAAAGTTAAAGTCACATTATTGGGGACATACCACTTCGAGTAGAATTCTTTCACATCATCCAATGTAGATGAATCTAAGTCTTCCAATGACCCAATAACTTGCCAACTATATGGGTGACCAGATGGATAAATTGCCTTTGATACAATATAAAGATTGTGACCATAGGGCTGGTTATCTACACGTTGGCGTTTTTCATTTTTTACAACCTGTTTTTCATTATCCAATACATCTTGAGTCACTGTATTTATAAACCAACCTAATTTATCAGCTTCTGCCCAAATTATCTTTTCAAGCCCCTCTTTTGGTACAGCTTGAAAATATTGGGTCATATCATTAGTTGTGAAGCCGTTAGTGCCATCGCCGCCTATACGCGTATTCATTTCATCAAGTCCGCCGTAGCCTAGGTTTTCTGAATCTAGGAATAGCAAGTGCTCAAACAAATGTGCGAAACCAGTTCTTCCCGGCTGTTCCCTACCTGAACCAACGTGTGTAGCTAAGTTAATAGCAACAATAGGGTCTGATCTATCGATATGTAGAATTACTTCTAATCCATTATCCAATATAAATTTTTCAAATTCTATAGTGGGTTTTTTATCTGAGAATTTAACGATTATAGCTAATAATGAAATTATAGTTATTGAGAGTATTATTATATTTCTTTTCATTATCTCTTCACCAAGTAAATTTAAATTTATATATTTTTCACGATACGGATTAGGCCCTCTTGGGCTGTAGATGCTATAAGCTCTCCATTTTGCGTGTAAAAGCTACCTCTTCCAAAATCTCTTGCCCTCGTGGCCTTGGGGCTATCAATGTGATAATAAATCCATTTGTTCACTCTAATTTCCGAATGAAACCACATAGCATGATCAAGACTTGCTCCAATTAAATTGTGCGTATTTCTATTCCAAACATGCGGCATCAATCCAACAGACATGAGTGCTTTATCTGAAATAAAAGCAAGAAGAGTCCTGTGAGTTATAGGGTCATCTCCAATATCGTTACTGAATTTAAACCAAAACCCAAATTCTGGATCATATTCCCCAGGTTCAACAACCTTGTGTAAGTCTGGTGTTCGTATTTCTACGACTTTACTATCAAAGATAAGGCTATGCTGTTTTAGTGTTTCAATACTTATCTTTGGGTTATCTTTTGAAAGTTTTTTAATATGCTCGATGTCAGGTAAAATATCATCTGGACCTCTTATATGCCCTGGTAAATCTATTTGATGGTTTACACCATTTTCCATTTTTTGAAATGATAGAGAGGCATTGAAAATAGCTTTTCCTTTTTGTTTTGCAACTACCCGGCGCGTTGAAAAACTTTTTCCGTCACGTATGGGATCAACTTCATATATAATTTGGGAGTTTAAATCTCCTGGGCGTAGAAAATAAGCATGCAATGAGTGTGGCCGCCTATCAGGATCAACAGTTCTTACTGCTGCATTTAAAGCTTGACCTAAAACTTGACCTCCAAAAACTCTAGGAAGCCCCATTCTGAGTGCTTCTCCGGTAAAGAGGTAGGTATCTATTTCCTCTACATGCATTTTGGATAGAAATTCTTTGAGTGTAAACATACTTCATATTCTATTCTTTATTTAAAAATTACAAGAGTCACTTTTGCATAGACGTTATGCACTGATTTTGTAATGAAGGCTTATGAAAAATAATTGGAAACCTGAAATTACAGAACTTCAAACTCGTCAGCTGCTTGCTGAGGATATGGGAGGGTCCGATAAGGTAATACGACAAAAGGAACGCGGCAAACTCAATGTTCGTGAAAGATTAAATGTATTACTTGATGATGACTCTTTTTTTGAATTTGGACAGCTAGCAGGAAAAGGCTCCTATAGTGATACGGGAGATCTGGAAAGCTTTACGCCCAGCAACTTTATCTTTGGTAGAGGTGATATAGACGGGCGACCTGTGGTTGCGACGGGTGATGATTTTACAGTGAGAGGAGGTGCTGCTGATGCCTCTATTCACCGAAAGTTTACCCAAGCAGAACAAATGGCCGCTGAGCTAAGAATTCCTATTTTGCGAATGATTGATGGAACTGGGGGAGGCGGCTCAGTAAAAATGATCGAAGATATGGGGTTTACATATGTGCCATATGTTCCGGGGTGGGAGTACGTAGTTAAAAATTTAGATTCTGTGCCAGTAGTTGCATTATCTTTGGGCCCTACAGCCGGTTTGGGTGCAGCTAGAGTTGTAGCGAGCCATTATTCAGTAATGGTAAAAAATCTTTCCCAAGTATTTACTGCTGGTCCGTCAATAGTAGAAGCTTTAGGTGAAAAACAAAATAAAGAGAGTCTCGGTGGGTCTCATATTCATACCCGTAATGGCGTTATAGATGATGAAGCACAAGATGAATATGAAGCTATAGGTATGGCAAAGCGCTTCCTTTCTTATTTGCCTAGTTTTGTCGGTGAAAAATTAGAAAGATTAAGTAATTTCGACCCTATAGATAGAGCAGATGAGGAACTACTTAGCATAGTTCCAAGGGATAAAAGTCAAGCTTACAATATGCGCCGAATCTTAAATAGTATAGTAGATAAAGACAGTATTTTTGAGATGGGTAATCGGTGGGGCAGGGCGATTATTACTGCATTTGCCAGGCTTGACGGATGGCCAGTTGCGATTTTAGCTAGTGATCCCACATTTTTAGGTGGCTCTTGGACTGCTGATACAGCAGAAAAAACAAAAAGATTTATTGACCTAGCTGATAAATTTGGACTTCCATTGATACATATGGTTGATAACCCAGGATTCATGGTAGGTTTAGACGCTGAGCGATCAGCCACTATCAGGCGAGGCGTTGAAACCATGAATTCTGTTTATAAAGCAAGTGTACCATGGGCAACAATTATTATTAGAAAGGCTTACGGCGTGGCGGGTTCAGCAATGTCTAATCATACTCGGTTTCAATATCGATTTGGTTGGCCCAGTGGCGATTGGGGAAGTCTGCCTTTAGAAGGTGGTGTTGAAGTTGCTTATCAGGCTGAATTATTAAATTCTGCAGATCCACAAAAAAAAATTTCTGAAATTAAGTCACGACTTGAAAAAGTAGCTTCACCATTTAGAACTGCAGAAAAATTTGCGGTTGAAAATATTATTGACCCGAGAGCGACACGTAAAATCCTTTGTGACTTTGTGAAGCTAGTCATGCGTTAAGAAAGTTGTTTTATGCTGAATAGACTAATCTCATTAGGGTTAATATTAGGTTTGGTCATTGGTCTTTGTGCATCAATGACTGAAAATGAAATTTTACATAGAATTTCAAAAGCATCCGCGCCTTTAGGTGAAATATTTATTAATGCTGTTAAAATGGTTGTAATACCACTTGTGGTATCAGTAATATTCACAAGTGTAGCCCGTTTAGGTGACCCAAAAAAGCTTGGAAATATAGGTACAATTACTTTTATATTTTATTGCGGAACCCTTTTTCCAGCAATAGCTATTGGGATGGGAGTTATGTTTTTAGGCTTACGTTTTATACCTGACATTGTAATGCCTGAGAATGAATTAAATCAGATACCTGAATTGCAATCTACTATGGATTTTGTGGTAAATTTAATTCCCTCCAACCCATTTTCTGCAGCCGCCAATGGTCAAATACTTCCTTTGATAGTCTTTACTGCGCTTCTTGCTGCAGCTGTAGGTACATTACCAAGTGATAATAGAAGTAGGATGATATCTGGTGTTGAAGACTTTAGTCAGGCTCTGATAAAACTTGTGTGGTGGATACTTTATCTTGCCCCTATTGGCATATTTGGATTGGTAGCTTCATCAACAGCTTTACTAGGCTGGAGTCTAATTCAAAGTTTATTAGTTTTTATAATTTGTGTATCATTAGGTTTATTACTGTTATTAGTTTTTGTGTTTCTTCCTTTACTTATAATTTATGTAAAAATGAATACCGCTAAATTTTTTAGGGATACATTGAGTCCTGCTTCAATTGCCTTCTCCACAACAAGTACAGCTGCAGCTATTCCAGTTTCCTTGGAGCAGTCAATTAATAAGTTAAATGTTTCTAAAAGTATTGCTGATCTACTTATACCTCTTGGGGCGTCAATTTACCGACCCGGAAGTGCTTTGTTTCAAGGCGCTGCTATAATTTTTCTCGCACATATATATGACGTGCCTTTAGTATTTAGCTCAGTAGGCGGAATAATTTTTGCTACATTCCTTGTATCATTAACAGTAGCTCCAGTACCATCTTCTGGTGTTGTTACAATGACACCGGCACTGGCTACAATAGGCGTTCCAATTACTGGATTGGGCTTAATTTTAGGAATTGATAGAATTCCCGATATGATGAGGAGTTGCATCAATGTGCTCGGACAAATTGCTGCAGCAATTGTTGTTGACCATCATATAAAAAGTAAAGATCCATAAATATTCACATTAATCTTACATAGATTGTAAAATTGTTCTTTCCCTATTAAAAAACCCGCGCTATAGAGCGACCCTTGCCAGTGGGGGGATAGCTCAGTTGGTTAGAGCCACCCGCTCATAACGGGTTGGTCGGGAGTTCAAGTCTCTCTCCCCCTACCACGCATTTATAATTTATAACTTAGTGTTGTGAATGCCCGATTCTTAAAAAAATACGACACTTAAAAATTATTTAGTCAAATGTTAAAGCTCTTTCTGAGAGAAAGACTTGACCTCCACCGAATTATATTTGGGTGTATCCCTTCTATAACTTTCTTTTTTACGACTCTCGCGAAATCCAAAGCACATGCTGCAGAGATATCTGCTATTGAGAATTTTTCTGTAGCAATGAATTCTTTTTCGAGAAGATGATTTTCAAGGGTAATAAAAAAGTTATCTATCTGTTTTAAGCCTCTTATGGATAGATCTGGTATTTGTTTGTAATTATATTTTCCTGGTAACGCACGGTCTTTCATGGCGGGGTTGGCATTTCTTAGGGCGCTTGCAATTGCCATTCCAAACTCATGATCTATTTTGGATTGCCATGATGCTATGACAGCTTTTTCATATGGTGTTGTCCCCAAAAGGGGAGGTTCTGGATAAACCTCTTCGAGATAAGTTGCAATAGATGCGTTATCTTTCAAGATTTTGCC
>JAQXEH010000030.1 GCA_029250925.1 Hellea sp. | reverse complement strand
GTACCTGATAGAGATATTAAGATTAAATATACGGGTTTACGACCGGGTGAAAAAATAACAGAAACTTTAATGAATCATGATGAGTCACTCGAGAGCACCTACATAAATGGAATTAAGCGCCTCACAGAGGAAATGTTCACTCCCGATGATATGCGTAGCAGTGTGCGTAAACTTATTAAAGCGCTCAATGAGCATGATGAGATGAAAATAAAGGCCGCCTTATTTGACCTACTTCCTGAGTTTGTACCTAATGGTTCCTTGTCGTAAATTCATCAACATGTTAATGCTCATTTTTGAATGTCTAAAATAGATTCTTTTTTATGCCAAAACCTAATCCCCAACTACCACCTTTTGACAAGGAGCGTTTTACTCCTGTGAAAAGAGCCCTTATATCTGTATCCGATAAATCTCGACTCATTGAACAGGCGATGGCCTTACACGACCGTAAGGTTGAATTAATTTCTACGGGTGGAACATATAAAGCTATATCCGCTGAAGGTATCCCCGTGATCGATGTCAGTGAAGTTACTAATTTTCCTGAGATGATGGATGGGCGGGTGAAAACCCTTCATCCAATGGTTCATGGGGGGCTATTGGGCGACCGTGATTTAGATAGTCATAATTCATCAATGCTTGAACATGGAATTCTTCCAATAGATTTATTAATAGTCAATTTATACCCATTTGAGAATACGGTTAACCAAGGTGGGTCATATGAAATGTGTGTTGAAAATATTGATATAGGAGGTCCAGCAATGATACGTGCCGCGGCAAAGAACCATGCGCATGTAGCGGTGTGCACTGATGCAGATGATGTTGAGCTTATATTAGCCGAAATGGATGCTAATGAAGGAAAAATTAGTGGTGCTCTGAAGCAAAGTCTTGCCAGTAAAACTTATTCACAATCAGCAGCTTATGATGCAACCATAGCAAATTATTTTTCTGATCAATTAGGTGAACCCGACCCTGCCTTTAGACTGCAATCTGGAAAGTTAAAACAGAACTTAAGGTACGGTGAAAACCCACATCAAATAGCTGGATTTTATTCTGATGGTTCGGGCCGACCAGGCATAGCTTCTGCTACTCAAATACAGGGAAAGGAACTATCCTATAATAATATCAATGATACTGACGCGGCCTATGAGCTTGTGGCTGAGTTTGGAAGTGTACTTGAGGGCGCTCTTCCTGCTGTTGCTATAATAAAACATGCTAACCCTTGCGGCGTAGCAGTGGCACCGACATTTTTGGAGGCATATAAAAATGCATTAGCTTGTGATCCAGTATCAGCATTTGGTGGAATTGTTGCATTAAACGGGCCTTTAGATAAAGATACCGCATCACAGATACTGAAGGTTTTTACTGAGGTAGTAATAGCACCTTCAGCGGACCCTGAGGCAACAAAGCTATTTAAGAAGAAAAAAAATATTCGTTTACTAATTGTTGGTGATTTGCCGGACCCTCGAGAACCAAGTTTAACATATAGGAACGTTGGCGGCGGTATTTTGGTTCAAAACCGTGATAATGGCCACGTGCCAATAACCGATCTGAAAGTTGTAACAAAAAGACAACCCTCTACAAAAGAGATGAGTGATTTGCTCATGGCATGGAAGGTTGCGAAGCATGTGAAATCAAATGCTATTATTTATGTGAAAGATGGCTCAACAGCCGGTATTGGGGCGGGCCAAATGAGTAGAATTGACTCTGCACGTATAGCGGCCCGTAAAGCTGAAGATGCTAAAGATATAGCTGGGTGGGATACTTTGAGAACGGAAGGGTGTGCCTGCGCATCTGATGCATTCTTTCCCTTTGCTGATGGGATGTTAGCAGCCGCTTCTGCAGGAGCAACTGCTATAATACAACCTGGGGGTAGTATAAGAGATGACGAAGTAATTGCGGCGGCTGATGCAAAAGGTATAGCTATGGTCTTCACGGGTATGAGACACTTTCGGCACTAATTTAATTTTCCAAAAACTTTTTTAACTTAATTAGATTTTGGGTCATTAGTCCCAAACGTCAATTAAAGTTAAATGGACTCATTTGCTAAATTCCGTAATACATAATGTAGTATTCCGCCGTTTTTATAATATTCATGTTCATTTTCAGTATCAATCCTGACTGTAGTTTTAATTACTTTTTCTGAACCATCCGGATATTTTATTTCAACATCTAAGCTTCCTCGCGGTGATAGCTGGCCTATGTTTTTTATAGATATTGTTTCCGCACCCTCCATTGATAAATTTTTCCAGCTTTCATTGTTTTTAAACTCAAGTGGTAGAACACCCATACCTATTAAGTTTGACCGATGAATGCGCTCAAAACTTTCAGCTATTACAGCCTTAACACCGAGAAGTATTGTGCCTTTTGCAGCCCAATCTCTCGAGGACCCATTGCCATAGAGGCTACCTGCAAAAACCACTAGATCTTTATTTTCTTCAGCGTATTTTTCTGCTGCATCATAGATACTCATTATTTTATTTGTTGGTATGTGCTTTGTAACACCCCCTTCAGTGCCTGGTGCCATTTCATTTTTTATGCGTATGTTAGCGAATGTACCGCGCATCATAACTTCATGATTACCCCTCCGTGACCCAAAAGAGTTAAATTCATTCTTTGGAACCTGACGGTCGGATAGATATGTTCCGGCTGGGCCGTCATGTTTAATAGCCCCTGCAGGACTAATATGATCAGTTGTGATTGAGTCACCTAACAAGGCCAGAATATGTGCATGTTGAATATCTTTAACTGGCTCTGGTGTTGTTGTCATACCTTCAAAATAGGGTGGATTTCGTACATAAGTGGAACCTGAGTTCCAGTTATAAGTTTCTCCTCCGGTAACTTTTATTTTTTGCCACTCCTCATCACCCTTGAAAACATTTGCATATCTCGTGGCAAACATTTCTCTAGTTATTACTTTCCTTACAACGCCAGAAATTTCCTCAGAGGTTGGCCAAATGTCTTTTAAGTAAATATTTTTTCCAGTCTCATCAACTCCTAGAGGGTCATTCTCAAAGTCATGATGTAGTGAACCAGCTAAAGCATAAGCTACTACTAGCGGAGGTGAGGCTAAAAAATTAGCTTTTATGTCTGGGCCAATGCGGCCTTCAAAGTTTCTATTACCCGACAGTACCGAGCAAGACACTAGGTCACCTTCTGCTATAGCTTTTGATAATTCTGGAGACAATGGACCCGAGTTACCGATACATGTAGTGCAACCATACCCGACGACATTAAAACCGAGTTCATTTAGTTCTTTTTGGAGGTGAGATTTTTCTAAATATTCACCCACAACTTGAGAGCCGGGAGCCAACGACGTTTTTACCCATGGCTTAGTTTGGAGGCCATATTTATTTGCTTTTTCGGCAACAAGGCCAGCAGCTACCATAACAGATGGATTTGATGTGTTTGTACAAGAAGTAATGGCCGCTATGAAGACATCGCCGTGGTTAACGGAATATTCTTTGCCATCAACCTTTACAGCAGAGTCTTTTATATCACTTTTGCCGTATTCATCACTCAATATACTTAAGAAGTGTTTATTAGATCCTTTTAAGTCGAACCTATCTTGTGGTCTTTTAGGGCCTGAAATAGCTGGCATTACAGAGGATACGTCAAGTGATATTGTATCAGTATATACCGATAAAGTGTTATCTCTCCACAAACCTTGTTTTTTAGCGTATGCTTCTACAAGCTCAATGCGTTTTTCATCACGGCCAGTGGCATTTAGATACTTTATTGTATCCTCATCTACTGGGAAGAAGCCGCATGTAGCACCATACTCAGGCGCCATGTTGGCTAATGTCGCTTGATCTTCTAAGGAGAGATAGTCTAGGCCGGTTCCATAGAACTCAACAAATTTACCTACAACACCCTTTTGCCGTAACATTTCTACCACTCTTAATACTAGATCTGTCGCAGTTGCGCCTTCAAGAAGTTTTCCGCTTAATTCAAATCCTACTACTTCAGGTATTAACATTGAAATAGGCTGACCGAGCATAGCCGCTTCTGCCTCTATTCCGCCTACGCCCCATCCGAGAACAGATAGACCATTTATCATAGTAGTGTGAGAATCTGTGCCTACCAATGTGTCAGGAAAAGCATATGTTTTCCCGCCCGATGACTTAGTCCAAACAGTTTGAGCTAGGTTCTCTAAATTCACCTGGTGGCATATTCCTGTCCCTGGAGGTACAACAGCAAAGTTATCAAAAGCTTCTTGCCCCCATTTTAAGAAATCATAACGTTCACCGTTTCTCTCATATTCTCGTTCAACATTTTTTTTAAATGCTGTCTTTGTGCCATAGTAATCTACCATAACAGAATGATCTATTACCAAGTGAACCGGGTTCAACGGGTTAATTGCATTTGCCTTGCCCCCTAGATCCACCATTGCATCTCGCATAGCGGCTAAATCCACAACGGCTGGTACACCTGTAAAGTCTTGCATTAAAACGCGAGCGGGACGGTAAGCTATCTCATGTGTTGAGGTTCTAGTTTTTAACCAATCAACCATGGCATGTATGTCATCTTTAATTACTGTCGATCCGTCTTCATGCCTAAGTAGGTTTTCAAGTAATACTTTAAGAGATTTTGGTAGCTTTGAAATTCCATCCAGACCATTTTTTTCAGCTATATTTAAATCATAGTATGTGTAAACAGTTTCGCCTACTTTAATTTCTCTTTCACAATTGAAGCTGTCTAAAGATGTCATAATAATACTCGTAAAACTTTTATTTTTTGGGGCTTATAACACTGATGTTCAAAGGATCAATTGTAAAGGTACTGGAATAAAGACGCTTTTTACTTTTATTGATTAATTTTACCATTTTTCTGAATGAATGGCAGTTGTGTTAGCATAAAAACCATAGTTATAGGCATAACGCCGAAAACTTTAAAAGATGCCCAAAAGCTCTCTGTTTGCGTTCTCCAAACGTATTCATTCAGTATCGCCATAAAAATAAAGAATATTCCCCATCGAATTGATAGCTTATCCCACATGGATTCGGGTAATATTATCGTCCCCCCAAGAATAGCTTTTAAAGGATTTTTTTTAAAAAATGAGCCAATTATAAGTGTAACTGCAAATAGGACATTTATGATTGTTGGCTTCATGAAGAAAATTACTTTATTACCAGACCAAATAGCTAAAGTCGCTGTAATTACGATTATAACTGTTGTGAGCAATAGTATTTTTGATACTTTTTTATACCTAAGCCACCCGATAAACAGAACAATAACAGCTAGTGAAGCAAAGATTCCCGCAGCAATAAGCATAGCTGAGTCTGGATTATTTTTTTTAAAGAATTGAAATGAGACAAAAAAAACGAGTAGAGGGCCGAAATCCATCCAAAAGTTTGTAGATCTGCTTTGAGTGTGTTCTTCACTTTTCATAAGTTTATTAACCTTTTAATTATACTGCATTAGGTTTAGAAAAATTAGTATCAATGAACTAATGCGGAAGTGCCCGATAGTGCTGCTGAAAATACGGCTGCTGAAAAATTCTCTAAATCCTCTATTTTTTCTCCTATTCCTATTGCGTGAATAGGTAATTTGTATTTTTCAGCTAATGCAACCAGAACTCCTCCTTTGGCAGTTCCATCCAGTTTTGTCATAATAATTCCAGTCACACCTGCACTGTCCTTAAAAACGTTTGTTTGCATTAGTGCGTTTTGTCCGACTGTAGCATCGAGTACCAGAATACAGTGGTGAGGCGCTGATGGATCTTGTTTTTTGATTACTCTAACTATTTTTTCAAGCTCATCCATTAACTCGGCGCGGTTCTGCAATCTTCCAGCTGTGTCAATCATCAGTATATCTACGCCTTCTGACTTTGCTTGATCGATTGCGTCATAAACTAACCCAGCTGCATCAGAACCTTGCTTTCCAGAAACAATCTTTGCACCTGCTAAATCACTCCAAACTGTTAGCTGTTCTACTGCGGCTGCTCGGAATGTATCACCCGCAGCAATCATTACCTTTTTACCTTGTGTACTATATTTTTTCGCTAACTTGCCCAGTGTTGTTGTTTTTCCCGATCCGTTTACACCAACAAAAAGTAAGATTTGCGGTTTTTCATTTGTAAGTGTTAGTGGCGATTCTAGAGGAGTTAGTATTTCAGATATGACTTCTCCAAGTGTAATTTTTATTTCTAATTCATTAACCTCTTTATCAAATTTCTCTTTTGACAAACTTGAAATAACTTTCTCTGAAGCATCTAAGCCAAGATCTGCCTGAATAAGTATATCCTCCAGATCATTTAGTGCCGCATTATCTAATTTTCTTTTATTAAAGAGGGATGACATTTGCTCTGACATGAGAGATGTGGATTTTGATAAACCCGCTGTTATGCGTTTGAAAAACCCATTCTCATTTAAAACATTTTTTTCATTATCTATTTTTTCGTTATCTATGTTTGAATCTTTACTTTTATTAGAGCCCTCGTTTTTAGGCGGGAGCTTTTTGTGCGCACCAGAATTATTAGTTAATTTGACGGATTGTTTATTTTTCTGATTTATTTTTTTTTTCTTAGCGGCTTCTGTTTTTAACTTATTTTCTGATTTTTCCGCATTAACTGTCGGAAGTTTTTCAGACGATGAGTTTTTTGTATCTTCTTGATGAGATGCTTTTAATGCAGCAGCATTTATAACGGCCATTTTTTCAGCCATTTTGGAGTCGATTATTTTATCTTCTTCAGCTTTTTTGGAAGCTTCAAGCGCGAGTTTTTCTTCTTTAGATTTAAAGCCAAGTCTTGAGAGCCAACTACGTTTTTTCTTGTCTGACACTAGATTAATTTACCTATCACTTTATTTGAGTCTATTCCTGTAATGTGGATTTTTGCAATGTTACCTGCTTTAGGTGGATTGTCTACTTTAACTAGTGTAAAGTCGGGTAGTCTTCCGTAACCTGTTTCCTCAAAGAGAGCGAAGTCTTTTGTTCCAACTCTTGATTTAAGATGCATTAATTTTACATGCTCACCTTCTTCGCGAAGAATTCTAGCCCTTAATTTTATTACGGAGCTTTCAAGTTGAGGCATTTTTTCTGCAGGTGTACCTTCATGCGCTGAATAGGGGAAAACATGGAGCCACGGAATTCCTATTTCTTTGACAATACTTTTTGAATTTTCAAACATTTCGTCATTTTCAGTTGGAAATCCAGCAATTATATCGGCACCAAAAGTAAACTCTGGGCGTAACAATTTCAATTTTTTACATAATGAGATTACCTCCTCCCTATTATGCCGCCTCTTCATTCTTTTTAGTATCATGTTATCCCCTGACTGTAGAGAAAGATGCAAATAAGGTGTCATTCTTTTATCTGACGATAAAGCAGTAAATAGTTCTGAATCAATTTCAGCAGGGTCGATGGATGAAAGCCGCAATCTCTGTAGGTTGGGTACAAGTTTTAATATACGTTTTATAAGATCACCTAAAGGAGGTTTTCCTGGTAGATCTTGTCCCCACGATGATAAATCCACCCCTGTTAATACTACTTCCTTATAGCCTTGTAGGACAAGTGACTGTACGTGCGATACAACAGATCCTGCTGGGGTCGATCTTGCATTTCCTCTCCCATAAGGTATTATACAGAAAGTACATCTGTGATCACACCCATTCTGAATTTGTAGAAAAGCTCGAGTTCTGTTTTGAGTTTTTGTTAAGTTCCGGTTACCCCCTGGTATTAATTGTGGGGCAAGCTCTTTTACTGACATGATATCATTTACTTTTATGGGCTCACCAAGTAACAGTTTATCTGGCTCAAAATTTGTTGCGACCATTTTTTCATTATTCCCGATAACTACATCTACCTCGGACATTTTAGAAAATGCACCTGGATCTATCTGAGCAGCACAGCCTGTAACAATGATATTGCATTCAGGGTTTTCTTTTTTGGCTTTTCTTATGGCATGATGTGAACTTCGTACCGCTTCTCTTGTTACAGCACATGTATTAATAATAACTGAATTCTCTAGTCCAGAATCTTTAGCATGACCCAACATTACTTCGCTTTCATAAGCATTAAGTCTGCAGCCAAGTGTTATAACTTTAGTCTTTTTTGACATTTCCGCTATTTGGTCTTTAATACGAGATGGGTCAAGCCCAGTGAAGGGTATTTAAAAATAATTTTTCAGTACCTTTTTATGTTCTAGCTCCACGGGGCCTGTCATTAAAACATGTTGAGAATTTTTTTCCCAATCTATAAATAACTCTCCTCCGTCTACTTGAACTCTTACTTTATTTGTAACTCTTTTTTGTCTAACTGCAGCTACCACAGCTGCACATGCGCCTGTGCCGCAAGCAAGTGTCATTCCAACGCCACGCTCCCAAACTTTGAGCTGTATTTGATTTTCATTGATTACCTTTACAAAACTAATATTAGCTTGTTCTGGAAAAATAGAATGAATTTCTATTCTGGCACCTATTTTTCTGTAATCAATATCACTGAAATCCTTGATGAAAAATATACAATGGGGATTGCCCATGCTAACAGCTGAAGGGCTACCAATAATTTTGTAATTATCTAAATCAAATTTAATATTAAGTGATTTCGTATCCATTTCTTTTGATAAGGGAATTTTCTTCCATCCTAGTTCGGGTTTCCCCATGTCTACGGTAATCTTATTGTTACTATCTAATCTGCAGCATAATAAACCTGCTTTGGTTTCAAGTACCATAGATGTACAATCGGCCTCTTGCATGTAAATCCAAGCTACACAACGTGTGGCATTCCCACACGCATTTACTTCAAACCCCTTCTGATTCCAGATTTCCATAAATACTTTAGATTTTTTTGATTTAGGGTCGCGAATAATTATAAGTTGGTCTGCTCCTTTTTTTCCCATTTCAGCTGAGTTTTGAGCGCAAAAATTAATTACTATTTCTTTTGAAACTTTAAAATCCAAAGTGCCTCTTGCATCAAAGATAGCAAACCTGTTTCCTGCCCCATTCATGATATAAAAATCCATTGCAGAACTATACATGTTCTTACTTAATGCTGTAAACAATCTTTATTTTTTAAATTCCTATTAATAGAGAAGCATTACTTTAATTTTTTATTGGCCTAATGTGTTGTAATATGAAAGACAGTGTTCGGATCTTAAATTAGGGTAATAATATGAGTAAAATTCACAATATTCCGCTTCTTTTATTAGTTTTTCTGTCGGCTACTGCTGCAATGTTGTGTTGGATCTTCGGTCTTTCTGCGCTTTCATCACCCATAATGATGGGCGATGTTTTCGTCTCAAAGTCCATTGCGGGTCTTGCGAAGGATGCTTTATTTGTTCCTTTGAAACCATTAATGTATGCCCTTATTATTCTATCAATTGGGTCTTCTCTTGCAATATCTACAGGAGGTTTAGGCGCAAAATTTATTCGCGTATTTAGTTTTTTTATCTGCTTTTCATTAATTGGCATGGCTGTTGGAATTGGCGCTTTTATTTTATTTTCAGGGCTTGATATTGGGTTGGCATTACCAAAGGAAGGTAATGGTTCAGGTTTAATTAAAGAGATGCCCTTTTTATTAAAAATTTACGGCGTTCTTACATCTGCCTTAATGATCTCCATTTATGCAGGCTTAGTGCTGGGCGGTGCATTAAAGACTGCGGGACTCGGTCAGCAAGCGGATGAAATTTCTGATCTCTTCATAAGGGGGTTTAGAAAGTTCCTTCAATACACAATACCTCTGGCAGTTTTCGGATCTATTACTTTAGCATTAAATAAACCAGGCGGTTTTGAAAATTTAGTAAAGCTCTTAAATCTTACTATTCCATATATTTTCTCCATGGCGATTGTATGGATTATTATGGTTATAACTACAGCGATAATTCAAGGTCGTGGAATAAACTTTGTAATGCGTGCAGTGCTACCGCAAGCATTAGTGGCAGTATCTACATCTAGCTCTATGGCAACACTGCCAGCCACACGTGAAGCCTGCGATCAATTAGGCATTGATGCTGATGAAGCAACACCTTTTTATACAATAGGGGCAACAATCAATATGGTTGGTACGTTGATTGGCCTTCTATTGCTTTCATTATACACTATGAAAGCATTTGGAATTGAAGTTGGTTTGGGTGATATGACAATCGTTGGGTTTCAATCAATGATCTTTGCCACAGCAGCAGCTGGTACGCCATCTGCATCAGTAGTTTTACTGCAGGATATTTTAGTTTCACAGGGTGTATCTGCTGAGTATGCCACCTATGTGACGGGGATTATTATCACTATCGATACATTAATTTTAGACCGATTGCGGACAATGCTCAACACGCAATCAGACTCAATGTCTACAGCTAATGGGTTAAAAATTTATCACAAAAAACCAAAAATATTGATCAAATAAACAGCAAGAACAAATGCTAATGCAAAGCTAATCGAGGTTATTTCATTCTGCTTTTGCTGAAAACCCAATTTCTTCTTTTGAGCGCTCAGCACTTTGGAGGTCAGTCAAGATAGATAAATTTATTGGTTTTTCTGGCTGAATAACAATAGATATTGTTCCCCCATCATTGATAAGCTTTATTAGCTCACTAGATAGTTCTCCAGTAAGTTCACTAGCAAGACCTTTAGTCATTATAGGCGCTAAAGTGAGCACAGTTGCTAATTCTTTTTTAACTTTATTTGGTGTTGTTTTACGGACTTCTGTTGCATAAAAGTTTATCACGCGTTTTAGAATTGAATTATCGTCAAACCTGAGCTGAAACTCATCTAAGTTTACATTTTTGATGTCTGTTAAATTATTAAGATTTGATACACTATAATTATAAGAAAGATCAAAACCGTCCTTTAAGCTAAAAGATCCGTTACTTATTTTTAAAGTGTTGGTATTAATGTTTAGCTCAGAATCCTGATTATACTGGAAAGTGATTTTATTGTACCCAATTTTTTTAATTGCCTCAAAGGCCCGCGCAGCTTCTTTCGAGGGAGGCGAATTTTTTAACTCTATTGTTATGGGACTGCTTGAATAACGATTTTTTACTATACCACTTTTCGCTGTTTGCCTGCTAGTAAAGCCATTAGTCTTTATCGTGGCATACTCACTACTAAGGTGCAGTTCATTAATATCTATAGTATTATAAAGCTTGAATGTGGACTCGACAAAGTTGCTATATATATTTTTTAAATTAGGAGTATCAGAAAAATTTTGAAGTAATTTTTCTGATACTCCTATTACTGTAAATGAACTCAGCGAAGCTTCTATGGCATTACTTAAATTATCTTTACCATAAAACTCAATATTCATAACTTGAAAGTCTGAGACTTCTTTCGTTTTATCTCTTCCCCAAATAACACTACCAATACTTAAAGCCCCTTGTTTGCTCGAAACAGAGAAACCTTCAATTGCTAGTGCCCTGCCACCTTGTTTTAAAACATCATTAATCTTGAAGTTGCTTTCTTTTATTTTTTGATCTTGTAACGCCAGTAAAATTAACTCTGTTGTCTCCAATTTCGGAGAAATAATGGTTATTTTTTTGAATGATAAAGTTTCATTCAAGCTATTTTTTATTTTAATGCCTGACAGATCTATGCGGTCAAAAGACAATTCTCCTTTTTGTATGTGAGCCCCTTGAAGTTCAATTTGATTTACATTAAAAAATTCGTTTAAATTTAAGTCGCTAAAAATAAAATTACCATTTGAATTTCTAGGGGCAGATGAAGAATTAGACATTAAGCTGGGGTTAACCTCTGATATTTTTTTTACTACATCATTAACTTCAGATTGCGATATTTTCCTTTTTTCAAGGACAAAATATTTTCCGAAATCCTTTGGGTTGTTTATATTATTATAAACTGGGGTTGATTTTTTAGCAGAAGGATTATTACTTTCATCTTTTGCGGTGCAGCCGTTTAATACAAATAAAAATGTGGTAATGCTGATCAGTAAAGCTTTATGTGTAATATTCATAGTGGTCTTTCTTGCAAATCATTTATGTAATATGCAAAAATAAATGTATTCTGTATAGTAACAACAATATTAAAGGTTTTTAATTAAGGCGGGATATAAAATTGACATCAATTAGAGCTACCCATATTTATAATGATGCCAAATTAAATATTATTTATAACAATTCCCAGCGCGCAAAGAAGGTGACTTTAAAGGTCAATCAAATAGATAGAAATATTAGAGTAATTGTTCCTGGTCACAAAGCATTTCCTGCTGCTAAAAAATTTGTAGAAAAAAATAAAATATGGATTACCCAGCAATTAGCTGCGTTGCCTCCGGCCCAACCCTTTGAAGACGGCGGTTCTATATTGTTTCATGGCAAGCCGTACCTGTTAAAACATATTTCTTCACCTAAGGGATTTAACGTAGATCATGAAGCACGCTTATTAAGTGTGTATTCGCCAGATAACTCTAGTTTTTCGGGTAGGGTAAGGCGAATGTTAATAAGTGAAGCCAGAACAGAATTAAAGCGTTCGTCTGCTTACTATGCAAATAAAGTTTGTAGAGAAATACATAAAATTAGTGTTCGTGACACAGCAACAAGATGGGGAAGCTGTGTAACAAGAAATGGCTTGGGAAATATAAATTATAGCTGGCGATTAATTTGTGCTCCGAGCTACGTTTTAAGTTATGTGGCTGCACATGAGTGCGCACATTTAGTTGAGCCTAACCATAGTAAAGATTTTTGGAATGTTTGTTCTGAAATTTACGGAGATGTTCATAAACCGCGTGAATGGCTTAAACATAATGGGCCCTTATTATATGCTGTAGGAGCTAAAATTTAATTTTAATAATCTTGCGTCTAGGTCGTTAGATAGGTAGCGAAGCTGCGGGCCCAGCTAAACCTGGCTCTTTTGCTCCTGACCCTCGACCACCTTTATCTTTAACAGGACAAAAACTGAGTACCATAGTGCCTTCGGCTCGTGACTCATTTCCGGGCTGAATAAATTCAAGACCCCCTTCCGACTTTTTTGCTAAAATTAAATCTAGGTCATCACCCCTATCTTTATATAAGTCATCGAGTGTGTACTCTTCGGAGAGAGTTGTGGATCGGAATCTCCACCCCTCCCACCAGTCTTTTGTTAATGCATCAAAGCTTCTCTTACGAGACGTCAGAGTTCTTCCTCTTGATGTGAATGCAATGGTGTCTGCGTCGTCCTCATCGATATCGACGGATGTAAGTTGGAAAACTCTATGCCGCCCTAATTCGGGTGCGAATTCAACACATACTAATGCGTTGTAAGCATCATTTGGAGTTGCGGATATTAAATAATTAAAAGCGGAGTGATCTAACCTAAAGTCTGCATTTTCGGATAAAACCTCACCGTGAAATGTAGCATGCCCTTGAAGCCTTGCACCGCGTAGTCTTCGCCAGTTTGTATCTGCAACAAGTACTTTTATATCCATCTCGTTAAGGGCTTTTGCTAGACCTAAAGACCAAGGGTTTGCTCCGACGATCAGAACACCGTCTCCGCCTCCTGCAGCAAGATCCAAGTGCTTTGAAATTGGCCCTATTGCGAAACCTGCAAATAGCACGGTGGCAAAAACTAACGCAAACGCAAGTGGAACGAATAACGCACCTTCTGGCCTTCCTAAGGCAATTAATTCTGCGGCGAACAATCCTGCTACAGCCACGGCCACTACACCTCTGGGGGCTATAATAGATATCAATAAACTCTCTTTCCAATGTAATCCGGATAATGATGTTGATAACATAACGGCTATAGGTCTGACGACTAACATCATAGCAAGAACAAAAGCTAACACGCGCCATTCAGTTAAAAAAGCCTTTAAGATATCAGGAGTTAGTGTGGCTGTAAGTATTACGAAAACTCCCGAAACTAGAATAATAGCTATATTTTCTTTAAACCTCCTCATTTCAACCATTGCAGCAAATTTAGTATTTGCCATTGTCATTCCGAGTGCGGTAACCGCCAACAGACCTGTTTCATCTGCCATATTATTAGCAAGCACATAAATGGCCAATACCCAAGCTAAAACTACCGGTGCTTTTAAATATTCTGGAATGTGGCCTCTTCTAAATGCCCAGGCTAACCCATAGCCTGAAACAATTCCTAGAATAGTTCCTAGGATGGCAGCAAACGCAAGTTTTCCAAATGCCAAATAAATAGAAGCTTCAGATTGGGTGAACCGTATGAATTCATATCCGCCTACGGCAAATAGTGCCCCTAGTGGGTCATTAACTATACCTTCCCATTTGAGCACATTTGCGGGCCTAGATTTTAGATGAGCCTGCCTTAAAAGCGGCATTATCACAGTAGGGCCAGTTACTACGAATAACCCCCCAACCATTGCAGATATATCCCAAGGCAAACCTACTATATAGTGTGCTGCACAAGTTCCTAAAAGCCAGGCAATCGGTCCTGCAACTATAACCATTCTTATTACAGCATGAGAAGCGTCGCCTAAGTCTTTAAAACGTAGGGTCATACCTCCTTCAAATAGTATAATAGCAACTGCTAATCCTATCATAGGCCTGTATAGGTCTCCAAAGTCTTTTATTGGATCCAGATGAAATAGATTTAATCCTGTAGTTATGGAATTGGGTAAATTAAAGCTAAGTAGCCAACCTAATAATGGCCCAAATAAAAGCCCAGCTATAGCCATGAGTACAATTGCGGGTCTCTGCAGTCTCCACGCTAGCCATTGTGCACCAATACCTAGTACCCCTATAAGTGCAATCTTAAAGGGTAGCACGTTAACAATGTGATGGGCCATGTCTGCGGAAGTTGCCATAGTATTAAGATAAAACCTGTTCAATTAGTTCAGTTTAAGATTATTATATCACCTATATAGTATCTAATCCTATGATTTCATAATTTCTTTTAATTTTTTCTTCGATATTATTCCATTTGCTATTTTTACAGCGTTTTTGATGAAACAAATATGCACTCTTAGACTTAAACTTTTTGTTGACATGAAAGCGCCCCTCAATTTTTTGACACTCAATAACTCTAAAGTCTAAACATCCCTTCTCTTCTTTAGTTAACTTTATATGTTCGGGCAGTATTGACAGTGTCTCATTAATATATTGTTTTGCAACATCGATATGACCCGACAGATATATTGTATCAACTTCGCCATTTTCAACTTTTAGTGAGTGCATAAGACCTGAGCGGTAGTCCGGGTATCGAGGTGTCCACGATAGCTCATTAGTAATTCTGTCATTACTTACTCTCTTTGTTTCTTGATAAAAACTTTTTTTCTTAGCTGGTAATTCTAATCCTTCGTATTCAATTAGCGGGGGCGTAGATATGCCTAAAAGGTGGGCAGAAAAATTTATTACATCTTGCGGGGGGGCCGGGTTCCCATCTGAAACATTGTAAATTCTGTAAGGGTCGGGATTGGCAATAGACGTTAAAATTGCGTTAGCTACATCTCCAACATGAACTCTGTTAGTCACATGATCTTCTTTTATTATATTCTGCGCTTTGTTTTGTTTTATTTTTTGGAAATTATTCCTGCTAGGCCCGTATATCCCAGCCAAACGGAAAATATGCACAGGTGCTCCTATTTCCAACCATTGTATTTCAGCATTAAGTCTTTCTTTCCCTCTAGTTGTGGAGGGGTATAGAAGCTCATCTTCAAAGACCCATTGACCATTTTTATTTCCATAAACACTTGTTGAAGAGAGATATCCTACCCATTGGGTACTTTCCATCAATTTTTTTTGATCAATAGGTAATTTATTTAAAAACGGATCAATGCCGTTTACTGGCGCCATCGAAGATAGAATTATGCAAGCGTCACCAATTATATTATATAGCTTTGAATTAATTGCTCCGTTAAATATTAGAGGAATTACTCCGCATTTCTTGAGAAGTGAATGTCGTTTTTTGGTTCTAGTTGTTACATAGACTTTATAACCTTGATCCAATAAAGGTGCATACATTTCTTGGGCGCAGTAACCTGCTCCTAAGAAAAGAGCAGTGCTCTTGCTATATTTATTGTTTCGAACCATTGATGATATTAATCCTATTGATTAGAGAAAAGATTATGAGATTTATACGTTTAGTCCTATTGAGTTTCTATACCATTGCAATGATTTTTGCTGATAGCTCTTGGGCCAAGAACTTAACATCAGAATTTGATAAAAAACATAAGTTATGTTTGGAGCAAATATCGAAAGATACTTCCATGGCCTTTGAAATGGCTATGATTTGGCAAGATGAAGGAGGCGGTAGGAGGGCAAAACATTGTGTTGCTATGTCACTTTTTGCGCTTGGACATGAAGTTGAGGCAGCTGCGAGGCTGGATGCCCTCGCAATTGCCTCAGATGGCGGAACTAATATTATGCGTGCTAATTTTTATGCGGAGGCGGCGAATTTTTGGTTAATTAGTGGTAGTCCTGAAAATGCCTATTCTTCGGCCTCCAAGGGTTTGGAGCTTGTTGATGGCTTTGTGCCACTTTTTATTATTAGGGCCCGATCTTACTTCGCTTTAGGGCGTTATCAGGACGCTATAATGGATTTAGACTCAGCGTTAATCAGTGAGCCGGAAAATGCTGATGCGTTACGTTACCGTGCTAATGTGAATTTGAAGCAAGGAAATCTTAATGCAGCTAAGAAAGACATTAATAATTCACTGCAAATTAATCCCAATAGCATAGAGTCCGCACTGGTTAGAGGGCAAATAAATGAACGTTTACGCTTAATTGAGAGTTATAAAAAGGATTCATAAATGTTTATGCAAATCATTCGCAAAGCGATTGACAATCATTCTCATAAATAATAGTCTCTTATTATGATACACTGTATATGCAATAACATAAACACGGCAAAAGTTGATTTAGCAACTACAAATGGGGCATGTAGTGCAGCAGATGTTTTAAAGTCTTGCAATATGAAGTTTAACTGTGGACAGTGCCGAATTAGCATTGATAACCGTATAGCAGAATTACGACTCACCAAGTTCAATTTAGAGGCTGCTGAGTAAACTCTTAAAATTTTTTGTATATTTTTGCGAGTGATTTTCAAGTGCTTTGAATTATCTGCAAATGATTTTCAATCTCTATTAAATAACTGTAAAAACACACTTTTTTGTGCAACTGATTTGCAATTGCTAACATTTAATTTGACTGCGAGGATCTAAAGTCTCAATAAGTAGCCCTAAAAAGGAGTTGATTATGCGTGGCGATAAAAAAGTAATTGAACATTTAAATAAAGCATTAAAAGCGGAATTAACTGCGATCAATCAATATTTTTTACACTCAAGAATGTTAAAAGATTGGGGAGTTACAAAATTAGCTGAAAAAGAGTATAAAGAAAGCATAGAAGAAATGGAGCACGCAGATAAGATTATTGAGCGAATCCTTTTTTTAAATGGTTTGCCCAATCTACAGGACTTAGGAAAGTTATTTATAGGCGAGACGGTCCACGAAATTCTTGAATGTGACATGAAGCTCGAAGATATTGCTATTCCCATTTATCGAGATGCTGTTGAATATTGTGAAAGTATTAGGGACTATGGTACGCGAGACCTTCTTCAGTCAATCTTATTAAATGAAGAAGAACACGTTGACTATCTTGAAACACAATATGATTTGATTAAACAAATGGGAATTGAAAATTATATTCAGCTACAAAGTGGTTCCGTTACAGAAGGATAATTAGTTTTAATTTAAACTAAATCAAAGATTCCCCAATTTCTAGAACTGAATTGATTAGTAAATCTATGTCTGAAACTTTTGTTCGGTGATTTGTAATATTGACTCTGATTGCTGTATTCCCGTCTATTACGGTTGTAGATGGGACTGCTATTCCACTTTCTTGTATCTTGAGAACAAGTAGAGAATTATTCATATCTATATCTGATTGGAATTTATAACGGAAGCAACATATATTAAGAGGCACTGGCGCTAGGAGCTCTAATGCGCCCTCAGATTCTATTCTATTTTTCAAGTATTGCGCTTGATTAATGTTTTTTTCTACAACATCTGCGATCTGATCAATACCATGAGATTTTAGATGAACCCATACTTTGAGGGCCCTGAAGCTTCTTGATAGCTCAGGCCCATAGTCCATAGCCCAAAAATCTCCGCCAGCAAGGCCGCCTTCGTAATATTTCAGATATTCAGGTCTATTGGCGAAAGACTTTTTATGCGAGACATGATCTTTAATAAGAACGCAACCAGCTTCATAATTTACTTGCCACCATTTGTGAAAGTCAAATGCTATGCTATCTGCTCTGTTCAAACCTTTTAGACGATGATGCACAGTTTTTGACAAGATAGCTGCAGAGCCGAAAGCGCCATCGATATGGTACCACATATCATTATTATTAGCTATATCAGCCAACTTATCCAAATTATCAATTGATCCAGTATTTACAGTACCTGCATTACCAACAAGAGTGAAGGGGTGGAGGTTTCTAGAAATATCTTTTTCAATAGTTTCTTCTAATTTTTTTATATCAATTTCAAAATTATTATCGCATGGAATTTTGCGCAACGCAGTCACGGGTATTCCTAATAAATCAAATGCTTTTGCAATACAATTATGGGTTTGCGCGCTCGTGTAGCCGACTAATGTAGAAGTATCATGTAATTCAAGAGCTTTGTCACGAGCTACTTTGAGCGCAATTATTGTTGCCATTGAGGTGCCAGATGTGATTAGGCCAGTTGTACTGTCAGGCATTCCCATAATACCTGCCGACCATTTAATTATTTGTTGTTCTATAATAGGGGCTATATGGTTTCTTCCTCCCGAATTTACATTCATAGAGGCTGCAGCAATTTCAGCTAATATATTGGAAGGCGACCCTGCGCCATTTACCCATCCAAAGAATCGAGGATGAGTGTTTCCTGGCCCGTACTCTAAGATTTGATCTAGTTCTTGTTTTATTTGCTGCGGCGTAGCTCCTTCATTTGGAGCATCGATTTTTAAGTTAGCCTTTAAATTTTTGGGTACTGGGGTCCAAACCCTTCCCTGTTTGGAATTTTCCATTTTATCCAGAGAGCTGTCAAGCATAGCGTGAGCAACTTGACGGAAATCTGTCCAGTTTTTTGGATCTAATGTCATAATTTAAATTTCGCTTTTTAAACTTTGTGGTATTAAATTATAATGTATCTTTAGTATAATTATGAGTTATTGCTTATATTCTATGTTTCAGAATCGAATAGTTCTGCAAGTTTTTCTGTTATTGCACCACCCAATTGTTCAACATCCATTATGGTAACAGCGCGTTTGTACCAACGGGTAACATCATGACCAATTCCAATTGCCACTAGTTCAACTTCACTTCTATTTTCGATTTTATCTATAACTAGCCTTAAGTGAGATTCTAGAAAACCCGTTTTATTTTGACTCTGTGTTGCATCATCCACTGGGGCTCCGTCAGAGATAACCATTATAATTTTTCTCTGTTCAGGTCTATATGAACAACGTTGGTATGCCCATTCTAGAGCTTCGCCGTCAATATTCTCCTTTAATAGACCTTCGCGCATCATTAACCCTAGATTTCTCTTTGCTCTTCTCCAAGGAGTATCTGCTCCCTTGTATATTATGTGACGTAAATCGTTGAGGCGACCTGGGGAAGCCGGCTTGCCATTAGCCATCCAATCTTGGAAGCTATGACCCCCTTTCCAAGCTCGTGTGGTAAAGCCTAGTATTTCTGATTTTACCCCGCACCTTTCTAACGTTCTAGCCATTATATCGGCGCATACGGCCGCGACCATTATGGGCCGACCTCTCATTGATCCAGAATTATCAATTAATATAGTAACAATCGTATCTCGAAAACTAGTCTCCTTTTCTTCCTTGAAGGTGAGGGCTGACATAGGGTCTATGATCACGCGAGTAAGTCGCGCTGTATCAAGTTGTCCCTCTTCAAGGTCAAATGTCCATGAACGTTGCTGTTGAGCTAGGAGTTTTCGTTGCAAACGGTTAGCAAGTCTGGAAATAATAGATGATAGACCTGCCATATGGCCATCAAGGTAACTTCTTAATCTATCTAATTCTTCAATTTCACAGAGTTCCTCTGCTTTGATAGTTTCATCACTTCTACTTGAATAAATTTTATACGGATCTGGTAAATTTGTAGGATTTGGTCGAGGTGCATTTGGGTCAGAAGTTTGGTCTGCATCATCAGGGCTTCCTTCTATATCCTCCGCATCAATAATATCCTGTGGATTTATCTCATCGTCATCAACTGCATCAGTGCTTGAAACTTCAGACTGTCCTTGTTCTTGTTCTTGAGGTGTGTCGGGTGTTTGATCAGACTGTGTTTCTTCATTTTCAGAATTTTCTTCTTCTAATTCCTCATCTTCCTCTGGCTCAGCGAGGTTGTTATTGAGCTCTAAATTTTGAATTAGTTTTTGCAGAGATTTAGCAAAATCTTCTTGATCGTAAATTTTACTTTTTAAATTTAGTATATCGGAAGATACTACTTCTTCTATTTCTTTTCTCCAGTTTAACATGATACCGTCAAAGCTAGGTGGTGTTTTAATGCCAGTAAAAACCTCGCGAGTATATAACCCTATCGCTTCAGGAAAATTATTTTCATCTTTTAACATACCTACTTTGTTAAAACCTTTGCGATGGCCTCTTGCAGATGCAGACGCAGTGAGATTATTCCTCACGCCCTTCAAATATTTAGTACCCACAGCTTCAACTCTTGCCGTCTCTATTGCTTCATATATTGCTCTTTTAGGGCCAATTCCAGGTCGATACTTTTTATGCACATCCTTGTCGTGATGCGCTATATGCAATGCTATTCCATCTGCATCTCCCCTAATCTTCGAGATTTCATGGGAATTTAATTTAGCCGGCAGGCTGGGTAACATTACTTGGTCTTGAACTAAACCAGCGATATCACCCCCAAAAGAAATCTCTATACTTGGATCACCAGCTAATGCTTTTGTTGATGCTCCAATAGCATTCTTGAACTTATCAATTGGAGTATTTATGCTCATTGCCTAGGTTAACTTGTTAAGCTTGTTGTTGCTGATTCCACTAAATCATTTCCAAATGCTCTCTGATAAAACTCATTAATTATAGGTCTTTCCAGTTCATCGCATTTATTTAAAAATGTGAGCCTAAAAGCTTGAGAAATATCATTATCAAAAATGCGTGCATTTTCTGCCCAGTTCATAACTGTCCTCGGACTCATTACTGTAGATATATCACCGGCTATAAAACTACTGCGAGTCATATCTGCCACTCTAACCATTGAAGCAATTATATCCTTACCCTCTGGTGTTTCATAAGTTGGTGATTTTGCTAACACTATAGCCTCTTCTTCTTGATGCGAAAGATAGTTTAACTGACAGACGATGCTCCATCTATCCATTTGGCCTTGGTTTATTTGTTGTGTTCCATGATATAGACCTGACGTATCGCCCAAACCGACGGTATTAGTTGTAGCGAAAAGTCTGAAAGCACTGTGTGGTGTAATAACTTTGTTTTGATCTAATAGAGTTAGTCTACCTTGGGCCTCTAAGACGCGTTGTATTACAAACATCACATCTGGCCGTCCGGCATCATATTCATCAAAAACTAATGCAACAGGATTTTGCAGTGCCCAAGGCAAGAGACCCTCGCGAAATTCTGTAATTTGTTTTCCATCTTTCAATACTATGGCATCTTTGCCGATAAGGTCTATTCTACTGACATGTGAGTCTAGATTAATCCTAACCATTGGCCAATTAAGTCGTGCGGCCACTTGTTCAATATGTGTAGATTTACCTGTTCCGTGGTAACCTTGTAACATTACTCGCCTATCGTTGGTAAATCCTGCGCAAATCGCTTGAGTCGTACTGGAGTCAAATAAATATGCATCATCTATAGCAGGTACGTATTCAGATTTTTCACTAAATGCAGGGACTTTCATGTCAAAATCAACACCAAATGTTTCTCTTGCTGATACTAACGTATCTGGTTTAAAAGTTGGAAATTTTTCGTTCATCTGTATATCCGTTTCGGGTTATTATTAAATGTTTAGCCAAGGCTTGTTGTTCGCAGAACCTTCATGGCACTAACTACGCGCTGGTAACTTTCTTCAGTATTCCGCTTGCCTTGATTTGTATCTGGGTGAAGCTGCTTAACTAATTGAGTGTAGCGCTTTCTTACGTCTGCTTTAGTGGCGGTATCATCTAACCCGAGGTCATTTAAGGCTTTAAGCTGCAGTTTGGATAAACTGCGCCTTCTGGGTGCTTCAGTTTGATCTGCGATTTTGCCTTCACCGAATATTGAGTAACCTTCAGCTGTTGCCGCTGTTGAACCGGCTTTTCGCTTTTTTTGAGCAGATGCTCGTTCTGCTGTATTTTTCCGTACATCCCAAGTGGGCCGATGACCGTGGCGGGCCCCAACTTGCCATTCCGCAATATCCTCGTCGCTCATGTTGGAGAAGAAATTCCAATTTTTATTATATTCGCGTGCATGTTGGGTGCAAAAATTATAATATTCTTTTCCAACGCTATCAGGGGATTTGGGGGCTCTGCATCCCCCCATACTGACGCAACCGGCCCAATCGCATACTTGTTGATTAGGGTCTAATTTCTTTTTACCTTTATTGACACGGATATCTATGCCTTTGGGTTTGTATTCAAAACTATTTGTCATATATACTATTACGTTAAGGGTTTGTATTTTGGTTGTTTTTTTAAGGACTTTGTAAAATGGGCGTATTAGGTGAATCAATCAAGAGAAAATTACAAGAAAGTTTCAATCCGACGCACTTAGAGGTTATAGACGAATCTGTTAAACACTCTCATCATGAGGGTGCGATCAAGCATGGGTTGGATGGCGGGGGAAAAGAAAGCCATTTTCATGTGGTAATTAAAAGCAATAGCTTCGATGGATTAAACAGATTGCAAATCCATAGACTAGTCATGGAGTTGCTTAATGAGGAGATTTTGCAAATTCATGCTTTTAGTTTAGAAATAGGAAGGGTTTAGTGCTTGGATTGACCAAAGCCTTCAAATAGCGCTCTTTGTTTTAAATTTAAACCCTTTGGCTTGGTTGCTATTATTGTTTCTCTTTGCCTTTTTAGCTCAAAGCTTGCAACTTCAAATGCCTTGTACTTTTGACTTTCAACAGTTGAGACTCCCATCATTTTTACTTTGCCATTCTCGTGACTTAAAGAAAAATCGATATAGCCATTATGGAGGGCATTATAATAGCGTGCATCAGGGTTTGCTTGGGTAAGAAGTAAAGAATAATCTGAAGTGTTTTCTCCTAAATAAGCTGTCATAGTTTTTGAAGATACAGAGGTGGTAACACACTCTATACCTATTTTTTCATCATTTTTACTAGTGAGGTCATTTATCCAAAACTCATGCGCATCTCCGGTTAGTACTATAAGGTCTTTTATTCTTTCATTTATAAGTTCTTTGTAAAACTGTTCTCGAGCGTGTGGATACCCATCCCAGCTGTCCGGATAAACAGGAAGTTTATACTTTGAAAGCTGAATGCTTTTGCGAACTCCTTTCCAGTCTTTTTCAATTATACTTAGAGAACCTTCATCAATGTAAGGTTCTAGATCGGCGGTATGTAAACGCCCCATGATAACTTGGTTGGCAATTACCCGCCAAGTAGTTCCGGAAGATTTTGATTTTTTTAGTTCATTAATAATAAATTTACTTTGATTTTGACCGAACATTTCTCGGGCTGGGTCATTTAATACATCATTCTTAAAACTGTTAGCTCCACCCGGGCTTGTAATTTTTTCGAAATGATCTTCCATAACCAAAGGTTCTGCCCTTGCGGTCAAGCGGGTTTCAACAGTTATGAGAGTTAAAAGGTTGCCCCAGTCAAAGCTACGAAATATATCACTTTTTAATTGCCCTGGTTTTGGTTCCCTGACTGGCATCCACTCATAATAAGCTCTCAAGGCAGCATGTGTCCTCTCTGTCCAACTGCCTTCATTAAGGTCGTGATTATCTGCCCCTGACTTCCAGCTGTCATTACTTGTTTCATGGTCGTCCCATATGGCGATGAGTGGTAATTTTTGAGTTAATAATTGTAAGCTATTGTCACTTCTATATTGAGCATGTCTTTGACGATAATCATCTAATGTTATTATTTCATGTTTGGGTGAGTGTACCCGATTAAGATTGGTTTCTGAAGCCCCTTCATACTCACCAGCTCCATACTCATAATAATAGTCACCTAAGTGAATGACGGCATCGAAATGTTCTTGCTGTGCTATGTGATCGTAAACATTAAAATACCCATGCTCCCAATTAGAGCATGAAACAATTGCAAAATTTGCTTTTTCAATCTCATATTGTGGGAGTGTTTTTGTTTTTCCGACTGGCGAAGTGTTGTTATTAAAATGAAATCTGTAATAATATACTTTTCCGGCTTCAAGATTTTTAACATCAATTTTAACCGTAAAATCTCTAGCTAAGTGTGTAGAAAAAAAACCAGATTTAGATATTGGCTCAAAGTTTTCATTTTCAGATAATTCCCATTTAACATTAAGTTGTCCGTGGTGTGGGTTTTCTGGAGTTATCCTAGTCCATATTATAACTTTATCAGATTTAGGGTCGCCAGAGGCAACGCCATGTAAAAAGGTACCGTAATAATTTTTTTCTTGAGCATTATAGCTTGATGAATTCTGTGGCGAACACGCGAGTGCACCTGTAGCCGTTAACCCACTCAAAATTTGCCTGCGATTTATATTTTTTTTCATAATATTTTCTTTTGTGCACTAACTATTTAGGCACCATTTAAGGATAGACTTTTGCGCGTGAAGCCTATTTTCAGCCTCACGCATAACAACACTTTTAGGTCCGTCTATCACTTCTGCTGTTACTTCTTCTCCGCGATGTGCAGGTAGGCAATGCAGAAATATTGAATTTTTTGCCGCAGCGTTCATCAACGTATCATTTACTTGGTATTCAGATAAATCTTTCAATCTTTTTTCTGAATTTTTGTCACCCATAGATACGAAGGTATCAGCAATAACAACATCAGTATCTTTACAGGCTTGTAGAGGGTTTGTTATAACCTCAATATCGGCTCCTTGCGACAAGGCAGCATCTAAAATACTCTTTTTTACCTCATAGCCATTTGGAGACGACAACCGTAGTTTATATTTAAATTTAACCGCAGCATTTATAAAACTATTAGCAACGTTGTTTCCGTCACCCACCCAAGTGAGTGTCATATTTTTTAGCTGACCAGCATTCAAACTTGTGTGCTCCTCAAGGGTGAGTAAATCTGCCATTATTTGACAAGGGTGGTTAAAGTTCGTTAGTCCATTAATCACCGGGACATCAGCATTAGCGGCTAAACTAATTATGGTTTCATGATTATTCGCACGAAGCATGATTGCATCAAGATAGCCTGATAGGACTTTAGCGGTATCTTCAATAGTTTCGCCTCTGCCTAATTGCATTTCATTACTGTTAGCAGTGATTGAGCTTCCCCCGAGCTGTTTAATGGCCATATCGAAAGAAAAGCGAGTACGAGTACTAGACTTTTCAAAAATTAAAGCAATTGTTTCGCCTTTAAGAGGGGCGTCTTTATCCAGTTCACCTTTTCGTAAACCAATCCGATTTTTTTTCATTCTATGCGCTTCATCTAGAATGCTTCTTAGTTCGGATGCCTGTATATCAGCCAATGACAGAAAATGCTTTGGGGGGGTCATTGATTAGTCCTCATACAAAATAATAGATACTTACAAAAAATTACTTATATTTCCTAGTTAAATGTCAATTCTTTATAAAAAATATTGCACAATACTGAGCTAACCTTCAAAATCATCAAGTTTTTTAGCTTCTTCAAAACATGCCCTCAGAATATTTACTGCCTCAGTAACGTGAGTTTCATTTATAATTAATGGAGGCGCTAGACGTAACACATTATCACCTGCTGATCCTCCAAGCATAAACTTTTCTAGCATCATTTTTCTAACCTCTAATGCAGGTTTTTTAAGCTTCATTCCACATAGTAACCCTTTCCCCCGAAGTTCTTGAACTACATCAGGAAAATCATGCTTCAATTGTTCAAACTCTTTTTTTATAAGATCAGAAATTATATTAACATTTTTGAGGAATGCAGGTTTAGAGATTTCGTCCCAAACAGCATTTCCGACTGCGGTTGCCAGCGGATTTCCTCCGTAAGTTGAACCGTGTGTACCCGGCACCATGCCAGCCCCAACCTTTCCGCTAGCTATACAAGCCCCTATTGGAAACCCTCCGCCGACCCCCTTGGCAACTGCCATTATATCAGGCTCCGCTCCCTCTACCCATTGGTGTGCGAAAAGGCGCCCAGTTCTACCTGCACCGCATTGTACTTCGTCATAAATTAGCAAAATATCATTATCATCACACACTTTACGCAAACCTAATAAGCATTGATCAGGTACTGGTCTGAGCCCTCCTTCTCCTTGCACGGGCTCGATGAGTATTGCTGCCGTAGTTTTTGAAATAGCTTTTTCAAGCGCATCATGATCGGCAAACGGCAGGTGAATAAAACCAGGTAAAGTAGGTCCAAAACCTTTCAGGTATTTAGGGTTACCTCCAGCGTTGATAGTGGCAAAGGTCCTTCCATGAAAAGCGCCTTGGAATGTTATAATATCAACTTTTTCCGGAGACCCGTTGTCATAATGATATTTTCGAGCTGATTTCATTGCACATTCGAGTGCCTCAGCCCCAGAGTTAGTGAAAAAAACTTTTTCCGCAAAAGGCAATGCTTGGCAATATTTTTCAGCAAGAGCTTTAGCTCCAGGTAGCTGAAACATTCCTGATAAATGCCAAACCTTATTGGCTTGATCTATTAAAGCTTTCTTTGGTGATGGGTGATTATGTCCAAGACAATTTACTGAAATTCCAGCAATAAAATCAAGATATTTATTACCATTTTCCGTGTAAAGATAGGCTCCCTCACCTCTTATAAAGTTTTGCTTGGGGGGGTTGTAGGTGTCATATAAGTGATCGCCATGTGCCATATTGAATTCCTTAAGATTTAATTCGCCATCCTGATTTAATAACTTTCAAGACTGTAAAGAAAAGAAATATATTAATCAGAAAAATAATTATAATTCCTGTTATTATAGGGCCATCTGAAACTCCTAAAAATCCATACCTAAAACCATCTATCAAATAAAAAAGAGGATTTAATAAGATTAATTCCTGAAAACTTTCAGGAAGAACGTCAATTGAATAAAATGTCCCTGACAGAAACGACAGAGGTAGAATTATAAATTGATTCACTACGGCTAATTGATCAAATTTCTCTGCCCATATTCCAGATAGAACACCAACCATACCCATCATAATTGCTGCTGAAATACCGAAGTAAACTACTGCCCAGATTTTACTTGGATACATAGGCGTAAAAAAACTAAGCGCTAAGGATGTAACTAATGCAACGATTATGCCCCTTGTTGCTGCACCTGCTATCCAGCCGATAGCTAATTCAAAATAGGATAATGGGGGCATTAAGACATCTGAAATGCTACCCATTAGTTTCCCAGTCATTATTGATGAGGAACTATTTGCTGCTGCGTTGTTTAATATACCCAACATTACAAGTCCTGGCGCAAGGAATGCCATAAAAGATTTGGGATCAGGCCTGAGCGCTGAGAAGGCAAGAACAAATACTGTCATATACAGAAGGTTGGAAATTACAGGTGCAAGTAAAGTTTGCGGTCCAACACGCATAAACCGTTTTATTTCCTTTTTATATAAAGTAGCCAGCCCCATCCAGTTAACCATACCAAATTCGTGAACTTTGGGTGTTGGTAAGGATTGCAAACCTAATTTATTCATAACTAATGTCTTTCTATTCACTACCGCAGTAACATGACCTTATTTGCAAGCCAAGTGCTAGGATTGATACATTTGAGGTAAATTTTCCTATAATTTATTTTATCTATATGTTGATTTCTGTGGATAGCTTTGCGCAGCTATCTTGTGGTTTCAATAGCATCATATACTGTATGTAGTGTAAATAAGATTTATAGCTATTTTGGTAAACTATATATTGTGTGTGCAGTAAATTACTGAAAAGCTTTATCAAGATACCGATAAGGGGAATATTTTAAAATGGCATGGACAGAAGATCGGGTTGAAATACTTAGCAAATTATGGGCAGAAGGCTTGTCGGCAAGCCAGATTGCCAAAGAACTCGGGGAAGTTACAAGAAATGCTGTTATAGGCAAAGTCCATCGTCTTGGGTTATCAGGTAGAGCGAAACCATCTAACCCTACAAAAAAACCTTCCCGAAAAGCTACTGTGGTCCGAACGAGAGCGGTAAGGATACCTTCGGCACCTAGAAAACAACGACCTACGATTGTTGCTCCTCCCCCCCCGCCGATAGAGGCTAAGCCAATGGCTAATGGTAAATATGCCACCATATTGACTATCAGAGACCATATGTGCAAGTGGCCTATTGGCGACCCAAGCACATCAGAATTTCGTTTCTGCGGAAGAAAAACTGAAGATAAAGATGAGCCCTACTGTACAGCTCATAGCAGGGTAGCTTATCAGCCATCGAGGCGAAGAGGAGGAAGCGTTCGTGCACTGGGACCCAACCCCGTTCGGCGAAGGCTAAAATAGTTTATTTTAATTATCTATTTCTTTTTTTCTCTTACCCTGCAGTATCTACTAGTACATAGTTGCGCTTAATTAGGAGATCCAATGAGCGAAATACACGCACGTACTTGTCACATATGCGAAGCTAACTGTGGCACGCTCATGACTGTTGAGGGAAATAAGGTCACTAAAGTAATGGGTAACCCTGACCATGTCTTGTCCCAAGGTTATATATGTCCAAAAGCCACTGCAATTCCAGATATTCAGGATGACCCCGATAGATTAAGGGTTCCAATTAAAAAAATTGATAATGATTGGAAGGAAGTAACATGGGCAGAAGCCTTTTCTGACATAGCTAAGAGGCATAAGAGTATATTAGAAGGTAAAAAAACATCTGCAATTTTTGCTGGAAATCCAAATGTTCATAATTATTCCAGTAGTTTTTTTATGCGTGGGTTGAAGAAAGCTTGGGGAGTTTTAGGAATATATTCAGCATCAACTCTTGACCAGATTCCCCATATGGTATGTCAAAAGTGGGTTTATGGTCATAATGCCTTGTATCCTGTACCTGATATAGACAGAACTATGTATATGTTATGCGTAGGTGGAAATCCTTTGGCGTCAAATGGCTCCCTTTGGACAGTTCCTGATGTTAAAAACCGTATTAAGAAATTGCAGGATCGCGGAGGAAAATTTATTGTAATTGATCCGAGAAAAACAGAAACTGCTAAATTAGCAGATGAACATTACCACATTAAGCCCGGAACTGACACAGCCTTTTTTATAGGGTTATTATTAGCTTTAGATAAGCATAACTTAATTAACCCAAGGCATTTAAGTCCATATTTAAAAGACTGGGATAAAGCCATGGGCTTTGTGCGTAGGTTCGCCCTTGATGACTTATCAAACTATTGCGGTATTAGCACCCAAAGAATATTATCAATAGGAAAACAACTCGGGTCAGGTAAGCCCGCTATAGTATACGGGCGTATGGGCGTATCAGTTACAAAACATGGAACACTAAACCATTGGTTAATTCAATTGTTAAACATCGCCACTGGTAATGTTGATAACGAAGGTGGAGTAATGTTTCCTGAACCAGTTATTGACCCTGTGGAAAGAAGTGGGACGGGCTCATACGCGAGATACCATCAACGTGTATCTGGTCGGCCTGAAGTTCTGGGGGAACTACCAGCTGCTGAGTTAGCATCTGAAATTATGACAGAAGGTGATGGACAGATTGGAGCTTTACTTACGATTGCGGCTAACCCAGTTTTATCGGCGCCAGGAGGAAAGCAAATAGACTTAGCTCTTGAAAGTTTAGAATTAATGGTTTCAATCGATATGTATATTACTGAAACATCTCGTCACGCTGATTATATACTGCCGCCATGCGGGCCTTTAGAGAAAGACCATTATCCACTTTTCTTTGCCCCGCTAGCTATCAGAAACTATGCCGATTATTCACCTGCCCTTTTTGAAAAAGAAGAAAATAGTTTGTCAGACTGGGAAATCATGGCTGATTTAACTGATGCTCTCTTACTAGCGGGAGGCAACACTCGGCAAAGCCCAAGAGTGAGTCCGCCAGAGTTGTTAGACCAATTCTTGAGATCGTCCAAATATGAAATAAATTTGGCTCAACTTAAAGGTAATAATAATGGTCATGATTTAGGGCCCCTAAAGCGAAGATTACCAGAAAGGCTCAAAACAGAAGATAAATTAATTCATTGTGCTCCAGATATTATTTTAGAAGATTTAAGACTGTTTGAGAAATCATTTAAATTGCCAAAAGACTTTAGCTTCAGTTTGATTGGGCGAAGGCATGTGCGTTCTAACAATAGTTGGATGCATAACTCTAGGCGCCTCATTAAAGGCCCTAACCGCTGTACATTGATGATGCATCCTGAAGATGCCTCAATGCTTAGAATTGATAATAAGGAGCTTGTTGAAGTTTATAATAAAATCGGATCCTTACAATTACCCGTTGAGATAACTGAAGACATAATGCAATCGGTTGTTTCTATTCCTCATGGCTATGGGCATGGTAGAAAAGGTGTTAAGCTTACTGAGGCTCAAAAAGCACCGGGAGTATCCATCAATGACCTTACTGACCCCTCTATATTAGATAACCTTTCAGGAAATGCTGTTCTAAACAGTATTCCTGTTGAAATTAGAAAAATTCAGTCGGCAGAACTGTAGTTAAACTTAGCCCAAACACTTTTTCCTATAGGCATAGGCTCTTTTAGTATTTTGCTTACTATTGCTTCAGCTAATAACGGTGCAAACGTAAACCCACGCGAACCAAGTCCAGTAAAGAGCCAGGTATCTTTATTCAACATGCTTATAATGGGTAGTGTATTTTTTGAAGTTACTCTTACGGATGATCTGGATTCTTCACCAGTTACCGTTGCAGCTATTCCCGTAAATTTTTTTAAGTTATTGATGTTTTCGATGTCATCAGACTTTCTTGGTATAAATGGATGATGCTCATCAAGCCTATTATGTGTTGCTCCAACAATCACCTGCTCTCCAGCGGGAATAGCGTATCCGCCATAGCTTAAAGCGCTATTTAAATTTGCCTTTGCGGATGTTATTTGACCACGTGAAAATCTAAGGGAAATATTTTTTACTTCAGGCATATTTTTAAGTCCGAAACCTGCCGCCAGAAATTTTATATTTGATTCCTCTATTATTTCTTCCCCTAAATCAATATTTTTAAGCCAGTCATGAATTATTAGTTTTGGCGATATCACTAAGGACTCACCAAGTATAAGTTTATTTTCTAAACTGTCATATTTTAGATGATTTTTAGGTAGTGGAGACTGAGAACATAACTTTTTAAATCTAGTTATTTCGTCATTAGACTTCGGTATTTGAACAATGCCTTTAGTAGGTGAGTAATTTTTATATAAATTTAATGCATAAATGTAACTACCTAAAAAAAACCTACTTTCGGGCCTATCCTGAAGGTCTAATCTGGGTTTGACCAAGGCAATTTTATTGTGACTTGCAGCTATAAAATCCTTATCATGAATTATGTGTGGAATAATTCCACGCCTTTTAAAAGCTAAAGTTAATGATGCTCCTGCAATACCCGCTCCAATTATGGTAGGTCTTAGTTTAATTTCCTTTTTAAGTCTCTTACCCGCTAAAGTGGCTTCTATTCTATGACGTTTGCGACCAAACCCTTTTTTTTTATTAACTTTAAACCCAGCCTTTTCTAAAGATTTTTTTACTGAGCCAGCTGCTGTAAAAGTTCCCAATCGAGCACCTGCTGCAGATAAATGATATATCTTTTTTATTATTTCATCTGACCACATTTCTGGATTTTTGGAAGGGCTGAAGCCGTCTAGAAACCATGCATCAACACAAGCATCCATCTCATCCAATGCATCGGAGGCATCATCATGAATTAAAGTTAAGGTGACATCGCCAAAGTGCAGTCTATGGAATCCCTTAACGGGGCCGGGCCAAATTTTTATTAGTTCTTCAGTAAATTTTTTGAGTTCAGGTAATGATACTAGAATTTTTTGTAGTTGTGACTTTTCAAGAGGATGCTTTTCAACAGATAAGTAATGAAGCCTTCCTTGTTTTGGCTTTGTTTTTTGCCACATTTTCATAGTTGTTAGAAAATTAGCTCCCGAGCCAAACCCTAATTCACAGATTGTAAAAAGATCGAATTCTTTCCATCTCTCTGGTAGGCCACATGCTTTTAAAAAAACAGTTTCAGTTTCTGATATTGCTCCTTCTGATGAAAAATAAATATCATCGTAATGCTGTGAAGCAGGCGTGCCTTGTTCTCTCCAAATAAGTTTGGGTGTAGTGCATTGTATCAAGGGTTTTGGGTTTGGCATATGCTTGTTTAGCAAAGTTAAGCTTTGGCTCCTACAAAAATGTTAGTCTACGAAGAGGAATATATTCTCTTTCTTACGGATGGATAATAATAGGATAATGTAAATGCACGTGCTAAATAGTATATTAAAAAAGAAATCCAAATTCCATCTTTTTCAAGTTTAAGGGTTATTAAATAATGAGCTAGAATGTAAATAATGACAGCTAAAATGCCAGCATTTCTCATTTCACGAGTGCTCGTTGTACCAATAAACACACCATCTAATTGCCAAGCCGCAAACCCAATAACAGGAGTTAATGCGCAGTAAGGTAAGTACCTATTCGCAGTAGATATAACATTCTCATCAGTAGACAAAATCTCAATTGCGAAGGGTCCAAATATAAAAATTATAAAACTTAACATAAAAGCAAAAATAATAGAAAAATTAGTTGTTAGTTTAACCGATCTATCAAAATTCTGTAAATTTTTTGCTCCATATGCTGCACCAACAAATGCCTCTGCGGTATGAGCAAAAGCATCCAGAACAAGTGCAATCATCGTGATAAATTGCATTAAAATATGATAACTAGCCAGAAATATAATTCCTTGTGCCGCTGCGGCATTTCCAAAAAAGCTAAACCCTATAGTGAGGCACATTGTACGAATAAAAATATTACTATTCGTAACTCCGAGTTTTTTTATCGACGGCGCATCTAATAAATTATTAACTGATAACGCTGTTTTTATTAACCCCCCTCGCTTGTTAATCTCTGAATATGCGAGACATAACCCAACTATAAGGCCGCACCATTCCGCTATAGCTGAAGCTATGCCAACTCCCCACAATCCCCAACCAAATTGTATTACAAATATTGGAGAGAGTATCACATTGACGGCATTTAAAGCTAATTGCATTTTCAAAGCGAGTCCGGATCGACTAACCCCAACGAACCAGCCCATAAGTGCTATTGATGAAAGTGTTGCGGGCAGGCCCCAAATTCTGGCCTTTATGTATATGGATGCAGAAATTTCAACATCGGGAGTTCCTGAAAATATAAGAAGTGCACCATTTATGAGAGGTAATTGCATTACGAAGATACCTAAACCTATTAGCATGCCAAGGGGCACTGCACGGGCAAGGTGTGCTTGAACTTCATCGTTTCTTTCGGCGCCAAAACTTTGAGCCGCAAGTCCTGCAGTGCTCATGCGAAGAAACCCAAACCCCCAGTATGCAATTCCATAGATCACGGCTCCTAGACCTATTCCAGCTAAGGCTATTGTGGAGCTAAATCTTCCTATTATTAAAGTATCTACAAGACCTACAATTGGGGCTGCAGCATTTGCTAACATTATGGGCCAACTTTGAAGGAACACATTTCTGTAAGTTAACCCCAAAGGTTTTGAGGGGGTCATTAATCGGCTTTATCAGTTAGGTAATGACCATGCATTACTGCGATTGGCTTATTGTAGTCTTCTTGCCAAGATCTCACTCTTACATTTGCAACTCGAGTTCCTTGTTTGAATACAACGGCTCTTGCATAAGTGTCTTTTGGTAAACCTTTGCGCAGGTAATCTACATTTATGCCTATGGGCTTTGAAAGACTTTTGCCATTGGTTGTTATGAATAACTGAGTAATTGCCGCTATTTCCATAAGACCACTAATTGCACCACCATGTAATGCGGGCAATGTTGGATTGCCGATATTTGAGTGTGAGTAGGGCATTTTCAAAGTAAACTCTTCACCAATAAATATTGGCTCTACCCCTAACATTTTTGAATATGGGATTTGAGATAAAGCTTTAATAATTCTCTGTTGCTCAACCATTTTTCGGACCTTTTTTGAGCATACTAGTTGCCATGAAAGTAGCTTGAGCGGTTGCCACAGGGTCAGTTTCGTCGCCATCGTGAGCCACCGCACGCAAGAATGCTACATGTTTAGTGGCCTTATAACAATGCGCTTGAGCGATTATAGTTTTTCCGGGTTTTGCTGCTCGCATATAGTCTATTGATAGGTTTAGCGTAGCGCACATTCTTGGTTCATCAAATCCAGCTATGGCCGCTAGTCCACAAGCTTGATCAAGTAAAGTAGTTACCGCCCCACCGTGAAGTACTCTTGTTTTGGGGTCGCCGATTAGCTCGATATTGTAGGGCAAGCTCATAGTTGCCCTTCCCTTGTCTACGGCAACAAACTTTATACCCAATTCTTTTCCGTGGGGTGTATGTTCAGCCATGCTGGGCCCAATTTCCCAAAGTTTTTCTATATAGTCATTATCTGACAAGTTGCTCTCCAATGCTTACCTTAAAGGCAATTATACATTTCTTCTATAATTCGCTTAGGTCTTAAGTCACCTATTAATGTATTATTTTGTTTATTCATTACATACGCAGCAGATATACCATTTATATGGTCTGCAAAGACACAAGACCCTCCCCAACCACTATGCCCTACAGTTTCTGCATTGGGCCCATAAAAGTAATTTGGAGTGTTTCTCATTAAACCCGCCCCGAAATTTATTGTAAAAGGTAATACAAGATCAGGCCCTTTGCTACGAGATTTCCGTAAACCCTGAATGTTTTCTTTGGATAGATAGTTTGTTCTGTTTATTTTTCCATTGACAGCCATTTGCATTATTTTTGCTAAAGACTTTGCATTTGAATGACAATTGTTACCTGCAAACTCAGCCTCACGCCAGCGTTCTATTGGTTTTGGGTTGGGAGTTGACCAGTTTTTTAAAAAAGCAAATTCCGTTGCTGTATTAATTTCTCCTAGGTTAGCTAATTTACTTGGTTTGATGATTTCAGAACAATCATTGTGTTTATTTTTAGGAAGTCCGATCCATATATTTAGATTGTTAGGTTCGCAGATGTCCTCTCTTAGTATCTTTCCAAGTGTGCGCCTATTCTTATCAGCGCGACGAGCAATTTCACCAACCAGAAAGCCAAATGTTATAGGATGATAACCACTTTGCTTCCCCGGTAAAAATATAGGCTTTTGATTAGCAAGTGAGTTGCAAGTTTTTTTCCAGTCAAACCAATCTTCATTAGTCCAATTGGGGCAAGTAATACCAGAAAGGCCTGATTGATGAGATAAGAGTTGAGCAACTGTCAAATTAGATTTCCCGTACTTGGAAAATTCAGGCCAAATAGCACTTACTAGATCATTATAACTCAAACAATTTTGTTGCACTAAATGCGCTATTGTCAAAGAGGCAACTGCCTTTCCTGATGAAAAAATAGAAAATAACGTACTTGGGCTAATTACTTTTGATTTTTTTTTGTCGGCCCATCCTCCGTGCAAATCAAGAATCAGTTTACCATTTTTGTAAGCGCAAAATTGTGCTCCATGTTCTTGGCTGTTCTCAAAATTTGATTTGAACGTATCAATTACGGAAAAGAACTTGTCCGCTGCATAAACTTGATATGGAATTTTAGTCATTTATCATTTTTCCTTTAAATCAAATATATCATCAATGTCTAAATCAGCAATTAGCTTTATCTATATTATTTCCTCAGCTTTATCTTTTTGAATTAACAATTAAAATAAAGCTTCAAACACATTAAAATTACTTAAGGGCTTTTCATATATATATTTGGAGGATACATTTATTTAACAATAGGATTCTTAATGACTTTAATAATCTATCATAACACGAGATGCTCTAAATCTCGCGAAATTTTGACTGTTCTTGATGAAAACGGCATTAACTACGATGTGTATAAATACATGGAAAATATTATTACGTTCGAAGTTATTTCTAACTTATTAGAAAAATTAGGTTATCAATCTGCCCAAGAACTAATGAGAAAAAAAGAAGCCATTTATAAAACTTTAAACTTGAAACAAGAGAGCAACGAGGAACTATTAATTAAAGCTATGATCGAAAACCCAAAGTTAATTGAGAGACCAATTGCAATAAAAGGGGATAAAGCTGTGGTTTGCCGTCCGGCCAAAAATGTTTTCAGTATTTTGTAAAATGACCGAAAGTAAAAATGATAGCCCCATAGATTACGCAAATAAAATACCAAAATCTTTTAGGGCACATAGGCCAAAAACGATACAGTTTCTTGCTAGATTTTTACTTAAAATATTTGGCTGGAAAATTGAGGGAGAAATTCCTAAAATGAAAGAAAATGAAAACTTAGTTCTCATAGCTGCGCCACATACATCTAACTGGGATGGCGTTTTTGGTTTTACCGCAATAATAGGTTTAGACGCTAAGATATCTTTTTTCGGAAAGTATACTTTATTTAAGCAACCCCTCTTAGGCAGATTTCTGGTATATATGGGGGGAATACCTGTCGATAAAAATAAGCCTGGTTCGGGTCTTGTTAAAGAGGCTGTAGCTAACATAGAGAAACTTAAGGGTTCTTTAATAGCAATAGCACCTGAAGGTACACGTTCGAAAACAAAGCAGTGGCGAACTGGATTTTTGCATATTGCAGAAGCAGTCGATGCAAAGATTTTTACAGCAGCATTCGATTTTGATACCAAACGAATAGTTTTAGATAAGTTTTTTATACCGAGCGGAAATGTTGTGAGAGATCTTGATGCACTGAAAGTATATTATTCTAAATTTAGTGCAAAAAAACCTGAAAATTATTAAGCTTCGGATCGATTATTTTCTCTGCACCCATGTCTGCCAAGTAAGTATTGAATGCATATTTATGTAATTCTAAGCTTTATTAGTATACTCTTTTTAATGGGGCTAAAGCTTTTCTTGGACCCATTTTTTAATCTTTCGGTCAAGGATATTTAAAGGAAGGCTACCGCTCATTAAAATTTGGTCATGAAATTCTCTAATATTAAATTGATATCCAAGTTGTTTTTTAGAGAATTCTTTTAATTCAAGTATTTTAAGCTCTCCTATTTTGTAAGATACTGCCTGCCCCGGCCAGCTGATGTATCTGTCGACTTCTGTTTTTATGTTGTGAGGAGCCAATGCAGTATTTTGAAAAAAACATTCTTCTGCTTTTTTGCGTTCCCAGCCTTTCCAATGAATTCCAGTATCTACTAAGAGTCTGCAGGCCCTCCACATTTCATAAGTGAGTTGCCCAAATTTATTATATGCAGTATCGTAAATTCCCATCTCACCGGCTAGTTTTTCAGCATACAACCCCCAGCCTTCTACAAAAGCACTGACATTGATATCTTTTCGAAAGGAAGGAATATTTTTTATTTCTTGGCTGAGTGCAATTTGATGGTGATGTCCTGGAACACCTTCATGAGCTGTAAGTGCGGGTAGGTTGTAAAGGGGTCTTTGTTTTAAATCGTAGGTATTAACGACATAATTTCCCGCTTTGTTTAGCTCTGGACTTCCCCCCCAGTAACGACCAGTAGTATAGTTTTCTTGAATTTCTTTTGGTACTGGAATGACTCCATATGACAAACGTGGCAGTGTTTGGAAAAATTCAGGCATTCTTCCGTCTATCTTTTTAGCAAGATAAGAGGCTTCTTTGAGCAATTGCTTTTCAGTGGATGCATAAAACTGAGGGCTTGTTCTCAGAAACGTTAAAAAGTCACTAAAGGTACCTTCAAAATTTGTTGCAATAATAACTGAATCCATTTCGGATCTAATTCTCTGTACCTCTTGAATTCCAAGATTGTGGACTTCGTCTGGTGTTAGTTCTAATGTTGTGAAATATTTAATAAGAGCTTTATAGTATTCTCTGTTACTGTTGTCTGTTCCGATGCCGATATTTAATCTTGTTTTTGGCGTGTACTCATCTTCAAAAAAATCTTTAAGGTTTTTATATGCGGGTAAAACAGAATTAATTATTGTTGTTTCACCGAGTGTATTTAATCGATTTCTTTCTTTAACATTAATTCCATCGGGATAATTTTTGAGAGGCATATACAAAGGATGCTCTTTAGGATCGCCCTTGCTAAGTTGATCTATAACTTTTATGATACCTGGCATTATTACTGTTGAGGCAGTAAATCCAGTATCAATGCCTCTGCGCATGTTTTTTTTATGATCTTCAAAATATCTTGGTAATTTAGCTAATCTAGAGATATATGCTTCATAATCATCAACCACATCAAATTTTGTTTGACGAGAAATATAAATCATTTCATTAAAAAAACCGCTGTCATTAGTAAATGGAACTCTATCAGTGTCATATGGAAACATGAGTTTTTTTTGTTTAAGTACAAACCCCAATAATTCGTAATTAAGTTTTGTGTTTTCATCCATTTGTTTGCTGGAAAGAGCTAAATGTCTCTGAATAAAACTCTCTATTAAGGCTTCATTATTTTTTTTTGCTTTAAAACTTACGTTTGGAAGCATTCGGAGTGCAGCTATGTTTCCTAATTGCCCACTTTTTATTGGATTTTTAGCTGTTTCGGATTTTTCAAAATCACTTATTAATGTATCAAGGCTATCTTTAATTATCATGTTATCTGATGGAGCCGCTGCGAATAAAGTTGAATAGGCAAATATAGCGATAGCTAGTGAATTAATAAACAAACTATAAATTTTTGGCATTCGCACTCTCAGTAAATATTTTGACCTTTTAAGGACCAGTTAGGTTTTCGACAAGTATTTTATGTAATATTACAGAGAATATTTGAATTTTAAAACTCTATGTTAACGTTTCATGGATAGTCTTAAATCATGAAAAATTACTATGTACTTCTTTGCTTTCCGCTTCTTTTTTTACTGGGTTGTTCAACACCACTAACGCCATATTCTGTAGACTACAATAGCAGCCATAAGGGCAATGTATATCTTCCAGACCGAGCCAGTTTTATACAAAAAGATAAAAGGTGGGGCTCCCAACGATTAGGTAAAACTTCAGATACAATTGCGAGTGATGGGTGTTTGTTAACCGCATCAGCCATGGCACTCACAAATTTAGGATTTCAATTGAACCCCTCTAAACTTAATAAAGCGCTTACTCGTTATGATGGTTTTACTTCACAAGGCTGGTTGATTTGGGACGGCATACGCCGAGTTACTAGGGGAAAGGCAAAAGCAACAGTTTACAACACAGTATCTAAACAAATTATAGATAAGTGTATTATGAGTGGTAGTTACCCATTGGTACAGTTTGATAATTTACCGAACGGAAGGTCTCATTGGGCTATGGTTCTTGGGAGAAATAAAAATGTTTACTATATGCGGGATCCGTTAAAGAATACTCCATATCCATTAAATTTTCCTATTACGAATCAAAATTTAAATGCATTTAAATCTGTCAGGTGTATTGGTTTGGTTGATTAGTTATTTAAAATTGAAGATATTTAGGAATTAATAAGCTAAACTTTGTTGACTATTGTTATTTTGGGTATGTTAATAAGCGGGCTAAAAATTATGAAAAATTCATTCTCATGACTGTAAGCCGGGCTCTAAAATATATTGATGAATCACTTTTAGTTTCTAAGGTTTTTGCAAATCGCAAAATGGCTGCAATGCTAGCTCTTGGTTTTAGTGCGGGCTTACCTATTTTATTAGTCTACACTGTTTTATCAGCATGGCTGCGCGAGTCAGGTGCAAGTAGGTCGACAATTGGTTTTTTCGTAGTTGTTGGTTTTGCGTATTCTTTAAAATTCATTTGGGCACCTTTAGTAGACCGTATGAAAATTCCGGGCTTTTCCAAATTGCTAGGCAATAGAAGGGCTTGGATATTATTTTCGACGCTAGGCACCACACTAGCTATTCTTTCTATGTCCTTTCAGGACCCCTCAAAAGATTTGGTAAGTGTAGCCTTTTGCGCAGTTTTAATTGCATTTTCGTCTGCAACTTTAGATGTTTGTGTGGATGCTTGGCGGGTGGATATCTCTAAAAATGAGGAGCAAGCAGCAATGTCAGCTGTTTATCAATTGGGGTATCGTTTTGGTATGGTTTCAGCCATTTCTGGGGGGCTATTTCTTGCAGATATTGGAGGTTATCAGCTAACTTACATTGGGTTAGCATTTCTAGCTCTTTTGGGTAGCTCGACACCTCTTTGGGCAGCGGAACCCCATAAAAAAAATAAAAGTATGAATGAAAATAAAACAGAAGCTTTTAATTGCTTACTTAAGGGATCGCTTACTTTATTAATCATATCCGCTTTGCTTTATTTGGGTATAAAGGATGGAGGGTATTTCAGATATATCGGTAGCAACCTATACAATATATCTGAAGGTATTTTTTCTTACCTACCTGCTGGTGTGGGCAAGAGTATCGCTTTTTTTGTTTTAATGATTTTTTCTTTTTTGCCATTTTTGGGAACAGTATTTTTTCTTACATTGGGCCGCAGTTACTTAAAAAGAGACGAAATATATAATGTTCCAATAATTGGAGATTTGGCAGACTTAGTAAAACGGACAGGATGGATGGCCTTATTGGTTTTTGCTATAGTGGTCTCTTATAGAATAAGTGATACAACAATGGGTGTTATGGCGATGCCATTATACATAGACCTTGGTTATTCTAAAGCTGTAATAGGAGGAGTTAAGGGAATTTTTGGTATTTCTATGTTGATTTTCGGCGCTTTTGCCGGTAGCTGGTCGGTAGCAAAAATTGGTATGAGCAAAACCATGATTTTTGGTGCCTTTGTTACTATTTTTACTAATCTCAGTTTTGCATGGTTAGCAACAGTTTCTACACCAAAAACAATTTATCTCTTTTCGACAATTGGAGCCGATAACCTTGCGGCAGGTTTTTCGGGCTCAGTATTTATAGCATTCATGTCGATTCTGGTTAATAAAAAATATTCTGCATCACAATATGCATTGTTTTCTTCTCTTTTTGCTCTTTATGGGAAGAGTTTGGCTGCTTTTTCCGGAGTTCTAGCGGATAAGGTTGATTACGTATGGTTTTTTGTTCTGACATCAGTTTTAGGTGTGCCTGCATTAATATTTGTACTTTACGCTTGGTTAAATGGATTTACTGACAGCATAAATGAAGATGCTGTGGCAAAATCATGTCTTTAGTCTTGCACAAGACGAATATTTTCTTCAATTTATCAATATATGAATATTCATGCAGATAAAGATGTAAAGGCTCATAAGGTTACCCCCATGATGAAGCAGTTTCTTGGTATAAAAGCTGAGGCTGAACCTGATGTTTTACTATTTTTTAGAATGGGTGATTTTTATGAATTATTTTTCGATGATGCAATTCATGCCGCGGAAGCATTAGATATAGCACTTACAAAACGCGGAAAGCACAACGGTTTCGACATACCAATGTGCGGTGTTCCTGTTCATGCCTCTGAAACTTATTTGCACCGTTTAATTAAAAAAGGTTTTAAGGTTGCTATTTGTGAACAAACAGAGACTCCAGCCGAGGCAAAAAAACGGGGCTATAAGGCTATCGTTAATAGAGAAATTGTTCGTGTGGTTACGCCTGGAACATTAACCGAAGAAACATTATTGGACGCTAGAGGTCAAAACTTTATTCTGAGTATATATAAATCTTTGTTAGGCGAGTATGCAATTGCATGGGCAGACATTTCTGATGGTTCATTTAATGTTTCTGAGGTTGACTCCATGAACTTGCCTAGCAAGTTGGCAGCTTTATCGCCTAGCGAAGTTATTATTCCAGAATTGCTGTATCAAGACTCTGAATTTTTAAAGACTCTGCATTTGAGTGATACTTCTTTGACTCCTCAACCTGCTATTAAATTTAATTATCGTTCAGCGGAGGCTCATTTAAAAAAATGTTTTAATGTGAAAAGTCTGCAAGGATTTGGATCATTCACTAAGGTAGAAATTTCTGCTGCAGGAGCTTTATTAAATTACCTTGAATTGACTCAAGCAGGGAATAAAGTCCAACTCTCTAATTTAAAACACAACTCAACAAGCAATTACTTAATAATAGACCCTGCGACTCGAGCTAGCCTTGAGATAGATAGAAATCAGAGAGGACACAAAGGTGGATCATTATTATCAGTTGTTGATAGGACGGTTACTGGAGCGGGGGCGAGGCTCCTAAAACAGAGATTAAATTCTCCTTTGGTAGACTCTTGTGAGATTAATAAACGACTGGATTCAGTAGGTTTTTTTATAAAAAAGGATGAGCTTTTACTAAAATTACGCACTGAGCTAAAAAAAATGGGTGACATGGCTCGCTCTGTTGGTCGCCTTGGTTTAGGGCGTGGCAGTCCTAAAGATATCTTAACACTTAGCCAAGGCTTAATGTTGTGTCAGGAAATTGAGAATTTCTTTCACGATGTAACTGATTTAAAAAAAATAGATAATGTATTTAACGCTGTCAAAAAGTTAAAAATATCAAATAATTCTGAACTCTTTAGATTTGCCGTAGAGGCCTCTGAAGCTTTTTTACCTGATGCGCCTTTAAATTTACGACAAGGTGGATTTATAGCTACTGGGTGGTCAAGTGAACTTGACGAACTCAAGATCCTAAGAAGTGATAGTCGGCAGCATATAGCAAATTTACAAGCAGAATATATAGAGGTTTCATCAATCCCTACTCTTAAGGTCAAGCACAATAACATTCTTGGTTACTTTATAGAGGTCACTCCCAAATATTCTGATAAAATGGATGATGATCATCTGAAAGAAATATTTATTCATCGTCAAACACTTGGCGGCTGCGTACGATACACGACAACAGACCTAGCAGACTTAGACTCTAGAATCACAACTGCACGAGATAGAGCATTGGCTCTTGAGATTGATATCTTTCAAGAGTTTGTAGCTAGGTTAATTTTTTTAACCGAAGAGATAAGAGAGGTAGCTTTAGCTCTCGCCACATTAGATGTGCTCTCTGCTGCTTCAATTTGGGCTACAGAAACTACTGCAATCAGGCCCCTAGTAGATAATAGCACTGCTTTTTCTGTGAAAGAGGGGCGTCACCCAGTAGTTGAGAAGTCTCTTTCAAAATTACCAGATAAAAATTTTACACCAAATGATTGTGAGTTAGATGCAGAGATAAACTTAGGTCCCAGATTAACACTCATAACTGGTCCGAATATGGCCGGTAAATCAACGTATCTCAGACAAAATGCATTAATGGTTATTTTGGCACAATCTGGATTTTACGTACCAGCAACCGCAGCCAAGATCGGGATTGTTGATAGACTATTTTCCCGAGTGGGGGCATCTGACGATCTTTCAAGAGGTCAATCTACCTTTATGGTGGAGATGTTAGAGACTGCTGCAATTTTAAATTTGGCTACTAACCGCTCTTTTGTAATTCTTGACGAAATAGGCAGAGGGACATCAACCTTTGATGGACTTGCAATAGCATGGTCTGTGGCAGATCATTTATTCGAGATTAACCAGTCTCGAACTTTATTTGCTACACATTATCATGAACTAACTAAAATGATTGAAAGTACTGACGGCACAAAAAATGTTAGTCTAAAAGCTAAGGAATGGGATGGCGAGTTAATATTTTTACATGACTTAATAGCAGGTGCGGCTGATAGGTCGTATGGAATTCAAGTGGCAAAACTCGCTGGATTGCCTGTGGCGGCTTTAAGGCGTGCACAAGATGTTTTATCTTTATTGGAGTCCGATCATAAAAATAAAGGCTCCATAATTGCTGATTTGCCCTTGTTTGATGTTAAAGCACCTTCACAAAACGTACAAAAATCCGAGACTTTGGAGCTCATTAAAAGTTTAAATACAGATGAGCTTACGCCTCGTGCCGCATTGGATTTTTTATATGAACTGAAAATGAAACTACAGTAATGACCGAATTTAAAGAAACCATTCCAATAAAACTTAAACAAAATATTTATAAAAGTGGTATAAACTTACCCATGCTATACGAGAAATTATTTATTTCTTCATCTGAAAACCAACATGACAGAGATGAGGTTTTAGCTATCTTTAAATCGGCACTTGAAGAGGCTAAAAACTCTATAAAGACTAGATTTCAGTCTGGGTTATTAAGCGGGCTTGAGGCTGCTAAGCTTATTGCTAAAATCCATGATGATATAATAGTAACTCTCTTTGACTATACCATGAAAGAAATCGTAGAGACGCCTAATTCTAGAAATATTTTAAGAATTTCCCTTTGTGCAGTTGGCGGATATGGGCGTGGTGAAATGGCGCCTGAGTCCGATGTAGATCTACTATTTTTAACCGCAAATCATAAAGGACAATTAAGTGCAAATGTAGTCACAGAATATATGCTTTATATGCTTTGGGATCTTGGCATCAAGGTCGGATATTCAACGCGGACCTGTAATGAGTCTATAAAGCTTGCTAAAGAAGATCAAACGATTTTAACTGCGCTTCTTGATTTACGCTATCTTTGCGGTGAAAAAGAACTTTCATTAGAGCTCACAAAAAAATTTAGAAGGTCTGTCGCAAGAGGCAAGGGCCGAGCCTACATTGCTATAAAATTAGCTGAGCGCGATGCACGACACGAAAAAGCAGGAAACTCGAGGTATATGATTGAGCCCAATGTCAAGGAAGGTAAGGGCGGCTTACGAGATTTACATTCACTTTATTGGATTGCACGTTTTCTCGATAAAGATGATAAAATCAATGATGCGCAACACCCGCAAAACTATGTAGATTTAGGATTATTTGAAAAAGTTGCTGCAACGAGATTTTTGCGTGCTGCTGACTTTTTGTGGAGAGCCCGTATTTGGCTTCATTATATTTCTGGTCGCCCAAATGAAAGCCTGAGCTTTGATAAGCAAACTGTTTTAGCGAGAAAAATGGGATACGCTTCAGGGCCTATAGAAATTGCTGTTGAAAAGTTTATGAAAGAATATTTTATAAATGCCAGAGAGGTGGGGGCATTAACACGTATTGCATGTGCTAAATTGGAAGCACAAAAATCGATATTACTTCCTAGGGGATTAGATGTTTTTTTACCCAATTCAAGAAGAAATATTAAAAATACTGATTTTGTATTAGACCATGGGCGTTTGATGTTTTCAGACCCCTTGAAGATTAAAAATAATCCATCGATGATACTGCAGTTATTTGAAACTGCAGGGCGCCGAAACTTAGATATACATCCAGATGCATTCAGCGCCATAGATTTTCGTCGAAACCTAATGGATGGTGATTTTCGCCGCGACCCAATTAATTCTAAAATTTTTTTAGAAATTTTGATCTCCGCAAAATCACTTTATTCAACACTAAAAGCTATGAATGAAGCAGGTGTGCTTGGACGATATTTAATTGAGTTCGGCGGGATTGTAGCGCGAACGCAATTTAACATGCACCATGCTTATACAGTGGATGAACATACACTTCGTTTAATAGAAAACTTTGATAATATTTTGACAGGGAAAATGGAAAAAGAGCATCCTATCTCAACAAAAATTGCAAAAAATTTTTCAAAAGACCAGATTGTAATATTGTATTTAGCCTGTTTACTGCATGATACAGGTAAAGGACAGGGGGATCAATGTATCGAAGGGGCGCAGTTAGGGCGTAGGGCTTGCCGGAGATTAGGGGTTGATAAAGATACTACAGATACAGTCGCATGGCTAATCCGCAGACATTTAGATATGAGTGAAACGGCACAAAGAAGAGACATCTCTGATACGGATACCATTAAGGAGTTTGCTGAGCTAGTTGGCTCGCAAGAGAGACTTGATATGCTAACCGTTCTTACCACTGTAGATATAAGGGCTGTAGGGCCAGGGATATGGAACGATTGGAAGGGGGCTCTGTTACGAAACTTGTATCAATCAACAGAGTCGTATCTCAAGGGAAGGGAAGAATTAGCACCTGTTTCCAGAGCCGCCGCGGCTAAAGAAATGTTGAATGATAAACTCTCATCGGGGATGGCAAAAAGGATAGCACCCATTATTAATGAACTACAGGTCAGCTATTGGCTTAATTTTGATATGACAGACTTAATACGCCATGCAAGGTTTTTTGACCAAAGTCTTGATAACAGTGGATATACATTCGTTCAAACTAGGCGTGACCGTGCTCGTGATATAACTGAGTTGTGGGTTATGACACAAGATCGCACAAAATTATTTGCAGATATAACCCGTTCAATTTCAGCGTCTGGAGCTTCAATTATTGGAGCTAGGCTTCATACTGGGAAAAATGCCAGGGTTATGAATGTGTTTTATCTTCAAAATCCTGACGGTCAGGCTTTTGGTAGGCAAAGTGACCATGCATTAGAAGTTTTGCGGTTAAAGGCATTTAAGGGAGCTAGCGGAGAGGTTAATGATATGAAAATACCTAAAGCTATTATATCGAATCGCGCTGGTGCTATTCCAATTGTACCAAATGTTTCTTTTTTTAAAACGGCATCAAGCGGTATTTTGATTATTGAAGTTATAGCAAAGGATAGGCCAGGTCTTTTATTTGATATCGCTGAAATATTTAGAGATGAACACATCGATGTATTATCAGCGCATATTGAAGTCGAGGGCACCAAGGCAATTGATGTCTTTTATGTCAAAAGTTGTGGGCTGGAAAGTATAATATCGGATAATCATCAACAACAGTTAAATTCTATGCTAATAAAAGCCTGCAGTAGCAATTCAATAAATGAAAAAGTAGCTTAAAATGAGATTGTTAAGATCAACGGCTATAATTGGTTCTTTAACTTTGGTAAGCCGTGTACTCGGCCTTGTGCGTGACATGCTTATAGCAACATTTTTGGGTGCAGGGGTAATATCAGATGCGTTTTTTACAGCATTCAAATTGCCAAATGTATTTAGGAAAATGTTTGCAGAGGGCGCTTTTAACGCTGCGTTTATTCCTCTCTACGCCAGACGACTAGAAGAAGAAGGAGAGGTCTCCGCAGATGCTTTTGCAAAAGAAGCAATGTCTGCACTTTTGGTTGTTGTTGCTTTTCTTGTAATAGCCTTTGAGGCAACTATGCCATGGTCATTATCTATCATTGGTTTTGGGCTCGATAAGGCTGTTGATCATAATACTGGGATCAGTCCATATTATCTAGCTGTTGTATACGCGCAAATAACAATGCCTTACTTGGTATTTATGTCTTTAACCGCATTGTATTCCGGTATCCTTAATACCCGTAACCATTTTGCTTTAGCTGCGGCCGTCCCAATTGTTTTGAACCTTTTTATGATAATCACATTATTTACTTTAGGCTTCTCAGGTTACAATCAAAAAGTAATTGGTTATTTTTTAACAATTGCCATAACTTTCTCAGGATTTGTTCAGATGTCTTTAGTTATTTGGGGATGCAGAAAAGCTGGCGTTAAAATTGGTCTTAAAAGGCCTCAGATAACACCTGGCGTAAAAAGACTATTTTTTTTAGGTATTCCTGGTTTACTATCAGCAGGTATAACACAAATAAACCTCTTAGTTAGTCACGCTATTGCAACCATGGAAAAAAGTGCTGCTTCTTGGTTAACATATGCCGATCGTTTATATCAGTTACCTTTGGGAATAATTGGCATCGCCATGGGCGTTGCGCTATTGCCCACCTTAACTCGTCGATTACGTTCGGGCGACGAAGGAGGTGCAAAAGTTACTTTAAACCGTGCTGTTGAAATTGCAGCTTTTTTTACCATACCGGCAGCTTTCGCCTTAGCCACTATTCCAAATTTCCTGCTAGGCGCTTTATTTGAGCGCGGTGCATTTACTGCCACTACTACGAACCAAGTATCTATGGCTTTAGAAATGTTTGCTTACGGTTTACCTGCATTTGTTTTACTTAAAGTCTTAACCCCTGCTTTTTTTGCCAGAGAAAACACCAAAACCCCTATGATTTTTGCTGCGATTTCGGCTGTTATAAATGTTACTCTAGGACTATATCTTTTCATAAATATTGGTTTCCAAGGTTTAGCACTTGCAACTTCGGTAGCGGGTTGGGTGAATGTTATAGCATTGACATTAGTTCTTAGAAAAAATGGGTATTTCACCCCTGACAATCGTTTATTGACTAGAGTTCCTCGAATAATAATTGCTAGCGCTATTATGTCATTAGCTTTAAGTTTTATGGCACCTTTTGTTGAGCGAATTTTATATGGAAATTTAATTTCTGATATGCTTTCTCTATTGTTTGTCTGTTTTCTAGGGCTTCTAGTTTATTCATTGAGCGCTGCCCTCTTGCGGGCTTTCGATTTGAGTGATATCCGCGACGCTCTCAAGCGGAGCACATAAAAGTGACAGATAAAAATATTTATAATGGGCCTAATCGAGTTTTTTCTGGTGTTCAACCATCAGGCGATTTGCATTTAGGTAATTATCTAGGTGCTTTAAAAAAATTCGTAAAACTTCAAGATGAAATGGAATGCATTTACTGCATTGTCGATTTGCATGCTATAACAGTTTGGCAGGACCCAAAAAAATTAGCACAGCAAACACGCCATATTGCTGCTGCATATTTAGCATCAGGAGTGGACCCCTCAAAAGCGATAGTTTATAATCAATCATCGGTCAGGGCGCATTCTGAATTAGCATGGTACTTTAATTGCATTGCGCGCATTGGTTGGTTGAACCGAATGACCCAGTTTAAAGACAAAGCTGGAAAGAATTCAGAAAAAATGTCTGTTGGCCTCTATAATTATCCCGTATTGCAAGCTGCTGATATTCTTGCTTTTAAAGCGACACATGTTCCTGTCGGCGAAGATCAAAAACAGCATTTAGAACTGACAAGGGATATTGCGGCGAAGTTTAATCATGACTTTTCTTCTCCTAATTTTTTCCCTTTGTGTGAGCCATTGATAGAGGGCCCTGGTGCAAGGGTTATGAGTTTACGTAATGGTACCGAGAAGATGTCTAAATCTGATCCCTCTGATAATTCCAGAATTAATTTAACAGACGATGCGGATAAAATCTCAAAGAAAATCCGAAAAGCAAAAACTGATGCTGGAGCGATTCCTCTGTCATTAGATGAGATTGAGGGAAGACCAGAAGTAAAAAACTTGGTAGGGATTTATTCTGCTTTATCTGGCAAGTCTGATCAAGATGTTTTGTTAGAGTATGCGGGCAAGGGATTTGGCATATTTAAGTCTGCTCTTGCTGACCTAGCTGTAAGTAAAATACACCCGATTACTGAACTTATGAACCGTTATTTAAGTGACCCAGAGGAATTGAACCGTATACTTTCAACTGCAGCTGATAGGGCTTCAGAAATTTCAGACCCAATTGTGGCCGAAGTACGAAAGATAATTGGGTTTTCTGGAGTATAGTATGAGGTATCTTCTAACATATCTTTGTTGCCTAGCACTAGTATCGTGCACATCTCAAGAAAATTTTAAGCCGGCTGCTGATGAGGATTATAAAAGCGATATGTCTAATATAATCAATGTGAGCTCAGCTTATTTCAACCCTCCTATGGCAGGTAGAAATATTGCAAGTGCCTACATGCGGATACAAAATTTAACTAATGATAAAATTAACTTAATTTCTATTTCTAGTCCTGTTAGTCAAACTATTGAAATTCACAATCATATTCATGACGGCGGCGTTATGCGAATGCGAAAATTGAATAACCTTGAAATAATGTCTGGAGATACAGTAGAGCTTTTGCCGGGCGGGTTACACCTTATGTTATTCGAGACTAATTTGTCTAACCATAAAGATGGTATTCCATTGATGTTGAATTTTGAAAATCTTCCACCTATAAAAACCATGGTATATAAAAAGTAAACTTTAATTAAGTAAAAGAAAAATAAGAGTACATATGTTTATTCAAACAGAAGACACGCCCAATCCTTCCACATTAAAATTTCTTCCTGGAAAAACTGTCACAGGTGAAGGACAGCCCCCAGTTGAAATTTGTCGAGGGGAAGATATTTCAAATGCTCCTTTAGCCGAAATGCTGTTCATGATCCCTGATATTACTCGCGTTTTTTTTGGGGTAGATTATATTTCCGTTTCCAAATCTGACTCCGCAGACTGGAAGCATTTGAAACCTGCTGTGTTGGGTGCAATTATGGATTTCTATGTTGCTGGGGGACAGCCTTTAGTGGACCGGACACAAGCAACCACTCAAGATGTTACTTATGAAGGCGAAACATTGGAGATTGTTGAGCAAATTAAAGAGTTAATTGAATTAAGAGTTAGGCCGGCAGTCGCACAAGATGGAGGCGATATAGTATTCCGTCAATTTGATAAAGAAGACGGTTCGGTTTATTTAGAAATGCGAGGCGCATGCTCTGGATGCCCAAGTTCAACTATGACCCTTAAGTCTGGAATAGAAAACCTTTTGAAGCATTATGTGCCTGAAGTAACTCGTGTTGAGCAAATAACTTAATTTATGTTTATTTTGGGAATTGATGCTACTGGTGATCATTGCTCAGCTGCAATCGTAAACTCAGAGAAAACGATTGCATATAATTCTGAAAAAATTGGTAGAGGGCATTCTGAGCGATTACCCCCTATGATTGCAGAATTAATTCAAGGCGCAGGCCTATGCATCGATGATATAAAGAAAATTTCTGTGTGTAATGGGCCGGGTAGCTTTACTGGTCTGCGTGCCTCCCTAGCTTTTGCTTGTGGCCTCGCTCTTCCTAACAAGCTGCCGGTTGTAGGAATTTCTTCTTTAAGGTTATGGGCGCACCAAGTAGACCCAGAAGGAAAGAAAAATATAATATCTGTTTCAGATGTTCGCCGTGGGGAGTTCTGTTGGAGTGCTTTTTTTATGGGTAGTGAATTGCATCCTCCCATAACAGAAACTGTTGAAGCCGCAAAAAATAGTTTTATAAATTTAAAGCATGATTTATTATTACAAGACCAGTTTGTTGATGTTAGAATCATGGCGCGTATGAGTATTAATTTATCACCTATTGAGCATCCCGCCAAACCATTATACTCAAGGGCTCCCGATGCTAAGGTTTCAAAAAGCTTTATGGCCCAATGATACGTTCCCTCGTTAATGATGATGCGGGCGACATGTCTTCTTTGCATGCTAAATCATTCTATGCACCCTGGAGCAAAAAGGATATGTTATCGCATATTAAAAAAGACCTATGCTTTGGTTTTTCCCGCCCAGTAGATGGTTTCATTATTGTTAGTTTAGTTGAAGGACAAGCAGAAATTATCACAATTGCAGTCGACCCTAATAAAATGAGAAAAGGAATAGCAAGCGCTTTGTTATCTATTTCAGAAACAGAATTAATTGATAATGGAGCAGATATACTCTTTCTTGAGGTTGCTGAAGATAACTATCCTGCATTAAATTTCTATAAGAAAAAAGGGTTTGAACCCATAGGTAGACGGCCTTCCTACTACAGGCGAGCAGGTGGGCGCGTTGCAGCAATTACTTACCGCAAATATCTTGCCGTATAGTATGAACTAGGCTAGACATTACTTATGACAAGTTGGATAGAGAAAAAATGTACTGAGCGTGGTCTGCGAATGACAGATCAAAGAAAAGTAATAGCTAAGGTTCTCTCAGAGGCAAATGATCACCCTGATGCCGAAGATTTATATTCCCGTGCGTCGACTATTGATCCTAAAATTTCTTTAGCAACTGTATATAGAACGGTGAGGCTTTTTTCTGAGGCAGGCATTATTGAGACCCATGACTTTAGAGATGGCCGTGCTCGTTATGAAACGACTGATGACGACCATCACGATCACCTCATTGATGTAACTACCGGCGACGTTATAGAGTTTGTTGACGATGAAATAGAGCAACTACAGCATAAAATTGCTGAAAAGCTAGGTTATGAGTTAGTAGACCACCGTCTTGAGCTTTACGGGCGTAAAATTAAATAAAAACTACCAGATTATTTTTATTGTGACTTTACACCTTTTCTTCAAATAAGTAAGACTTGCAGAAACCCGCTCTTACTATTATACGGCCAAAAAAGTTTAACAGAGCTATGAGAGAGATTTAAATGACAGTTTTGTTACCGCGCGATAAAAACGCGTCCCGTAACATCAAGCCTGAAAAGTCTTTATCAGGACTTACAAGTGCCGATGTTAATCTTAATAAACCCCGAGATATTAATCAGCCATCAATCTTATCAAGTGATAAAAAAATTAATGATAAGGTAAAAAAGGTTTTTATAAAAACCTATGGTTGTCAGATGAATGTCTATGATAGCGAGAGAATGGTAGACGTATTATCACCTATTGGTTATGCGGCGGTAGAAACACCTGAAAATGCAGACTTGGTAATTTTAAATACCTGTCATATCAGAGAAAAGGCAGCAGAAAAAGTCTACTCTGAGTTGGGACGAATTCGCCAATTAAAGAAAAAAGTTAATCCCGAAATGAAAGTTGCAGTAGCTGGATGTGTTGCGCAAGCTGAGGGTTCAGAAATCAAACGCCGGGCTCCAGTTGTCGATATGGTTTTAGGTCCTCAGACTTATCATAAATTACCAGAGATGATTGCTAAAGTTCATAGAAATTCAGGCGAGGTACTTGAAACTGATTTTGATACTCTAGAGAAGTTCGATAATTTACCAGAATCACGCCAAGTAAAAGGTTTCTCATCCTTTCTTACTATTCAAGAGGGATGTGATAAGTTCTGCACATTTTGTGTCGTTCCGTATACACGTGGAGCTGAGGTATCCCGCCCAGTAGGTCAGATTATAAATGAAGCACGTAATTTAGCCTCACAAGGAGTGAGAGAAATTACACTTATTGGCCAAAATGTTGATGCTTATAGCATAATGGGCCCAAACTCCAAGCAATGGGGTTTAGGTGAACTTATAAGCCATGTTGCATTAATAGGCGGTATCGATAGGTTAAGATTTACCACCTCCCACCCACGGGATATGGATGACGATTTAATATCCATATTAGGAAAAGAGCCTAAATTGATGCCTTATTTGCACCTTCCCATTCAGGCTGGCTCGGATAAAGTACTTAAAGCCATGAACAGAGGGCATACTTATGAAGAATATAAAACTTTAATTGTCAAGATTCGTAAATCTCGTCCTGATATAGCGTTATCCGGTGATTTTATCGTAGGCTTTCCGGGTGAAACGGAATCTGACTTTCAGCAAACAATGAAATGTGTTGAAGAGATAGGCTATGCAAGTTCATTTTCTTTTAAATACTCTGTACGCCCGGGTACCCCAGGAGCTAGTTTGCCGCAACAGGTCTCGGAAGATGTCAAATCAGATCGTTTGAAAAGATTGCAGGACTTACTCTACTCGCAACAACTCGCGTTTAATGAGTCTTTGGTAGGTAGAACATTGAACGTTTTAATAGAAAATGTTGGCCGCGAAGAAAACCAGCTTTTTGGCCGCAGTCCATATTTGCAAGGCACTCACTTTAATGGCCCAGCTGATTTAATTGGCCAAATAAGGCCAGTTCTCATTACCAAAGCTGGACGTAACTCACTTTCAGGGGAGTTGATGCAGAAATAGTATTATAGGCAAAACTAGATAGCTATATTGAGGTAAAATCAATAAAAGTTAACATTTAATGATTAGTTGTTTTAGTCTCCTGTAGACAATTTGTATTTATTGTATCTAATATCGTTTTATGTCGAAAGAAACCCAAGTTTTAGAATTCCCCAATGCAGACCTAGTAAGAAAAATGTGTGGCCCAAACCATGCTAATTTAGCCCTTATTGAAGAAGCTTTTGGTGTCTATATCGAAGCTCCAGGAACATCAGTCCATATTAATGGAGACGGCCCAAGTATAGCAAGATCTGGTGAGCTTATAAAAGAGGTATATCAAAGGCTAGAAAGAGGTTGGCCCTGCGGTATCTCTGACATAAGAGCTTTAATAAAAGCAATTGGCAAGGGCAAAGTAAAGGCTGCTGCTGCTGATGCAATAATACCCTTCCCAAGAAGGTCTCCTATAGTACCTAAAACCCCAAAGCAGGAAAAGTTTATACACGCTATGCGGGATGAGACTATTTGCTTTGGTGTTGGGCCTGCCGGAACAGGGAAAACTTTTTTAGCAACTGCTTATGGCGCTTCTCTTTTGGCACGAGGTGAAATAGCTCGTTTTATTGCGTGCCGGCCTGCGGTTGAAGCGGGGGAACGGCTTGGCTTTTTACCAGGGGACCTCAATGAAAAAGTAGACCCGTATATGCAACCCATATGGGATGCGCTCCATATGGTTTTGGGGCGCGATGAGGTTGACCGCCGTCGCGCATCCGGGGATATAGAAGTTGCGCCTCTTGCATTTATGCGAGGTAGAACTTTGTCAGATGCATTTGTTGTAATAGATGAAGCTCAAAACGCGACAATACCCCAAATGAAAATGGTGTTAACCCGCTTAGGTGAACGAGCAAAATATGCTGTAACAGGTGACCCAAGTCAAAGTGACTTGCCTTCAGGTGTAACCTCTGGTTTGGCCCACGCTTTAGACATACTTAAAGACATTAGGGGGATAGAGCAGATAGTTTTTGAGGCTTCAGATGTTGTTCGACACCCATTAGTGGGTAGAATAGTGAATGCGTATGAAAAAGCCTCTAAGACCAGAGATAGAATTTCTAAGTAGTGTCTCAGTTTCCTTTTAACTTTGACGTAAGTGTTAGGGCAAAACAATGGGGTGCTTACAAGGCTTATATTACAGATGTCACTCCAGGTATAATTGACAAAATACTGACTTTACTTGAAAGACCAATAGCTAATGAACTAAGCATTGCATTAGTTGACGATAAAGAAATCCAATTTTTAAATAAGAAATTTCGGGATAAAAATAAAGCAACGAATGTTCTATCTTTTCCAAGTAATGGTCCCGCACCAATATTGGGAGAAATTATATTATCTTATGAAACCTTGAAAAAAGAGGCTGAGGAATTACTAATCCCATTTAAGCATCATCTAATTCATATGCTGGTGCATGGTTTTCTTCACCTTCAGGGTTTTGACCATCAAACAGACGAAGATGCCGCCGCCATGGAAAAGTTAGAAGTTCGAGTGCTTTCAGATTTGAATATTGACAATCCCTATAAAATCAAAGACGAGTAATTCCTAATGATTAAAATCAAAAGCCCTTTTGGCTTCTTCCTCAAGTTAATAGGAATCAAGCCCAGCGAAATTGTTTACGGTGTAGACGGTGCAATTTTAAATGATAAAAATGATTTAATACAAGAGGAAATGGTTGACGCTGCCCAGCGTTTTCATCTTGTAACTGTAGAAGACGTCATGGTCCCATTAGCAAATATAGTTGCCATAGATGTATCTGCGTCTTTAAGAGAACTATCGAAAACTTTTGAAACAGCCGGACATTCACGTCTTCCTGTTTACAAGGATTCTTTAGATAACCCCATTGGCATGGTGCATATCAAGGATGTCTTGCCATATCTTTTATTCGATGCGAAAGGCCGACAATTAAAAACTTACCCCAATAAAAAGATAATTAGCAGCATTTGCCGTCCAGTTCTTTTTGTTCCACCATCTATGTTAGCTCAAGACTTATTAAACCGAATGCAGGCTCGAAGATCTCATATGGCAATTGTTGTTGATGAGTATGGGGGTACTGATGGGATTGTTACTATTGAAGACCTCATAGAAGAAATTGTAGGTGAAATAGAAGATGAGCATGATGATGTTGATCGCGAAATACAAATTATTTCAGATAATAAGGGGCATTTTGTATGGGAAGCCGATGCACGTACCGATATAAACGATTTTGAAAAAATACTGGGCCGCGATTTTGCAACTCCTGACGAGGAAGATGATGTTGATACTTTGGGCGGTCTTATATTTACTCTTGTGGGCCGTGTCCCAGAGCGCGGTGAAATCATTCGTCACCCTGATGACATAGAGTTTGAGGTTATTGATGCTGACCCCCGACGTGTAAAGCGATTGCGAATTAGTGACACGTTAAACAAAAATCTTTTAAATCAAGAAAAGTGATACCTGACATACATTCTTTTATGAACTCAAGAAGGGGCGGACAGCTATATTGTTTTGCTTTGGGGGTTATCGCTGTATTGGGCCAGGCACCCTTTCATTTGTGGTTTATAACCATTGTCTGTTTAGCATGCCTAGTCGCAAGGCTCAAATTAGCTAGAAAAAAAAATAAACCAAATATTTTAGGGTTTAGTGATAGCTTTTGTTTTGCTTTTGGATATTTTATTTCGGGCACCTATTGGATTGGTTCTGCTTTTATAGCCCGGGGGCCAGAATTTATACCAATTATGCCGTTTATGGTTATAGCCCTAAGTTTAATATTGGCTTCTTTTTGGGGCTTAGCCGGAGCTTTATTTTGCAGAATTCAAAAAAATTATCTTGTTGATTATTTGGCTTTTGTTTCCTTATTCTTTTTAGCAGAATTTACGCGTGGAACTGTATTTGGAGGCTTGCCGTGGAATTTATTGGGATATATCTTTGAGGCGGGCGGCCCAATTTCTCAATCCGCTTCTGTATGGGGAATTTATGGTTTAACTTTTTTTGTATTAAGCTTGGGTTACCTATTATTTATTTTTATTTTTACAAATTTAAAGTGGCAGAGTTTGGTTATTTTTACCATAACGACTGGAACTGTACTTTCCATAGGATCTGTGCGGATAAAAAATCATACCTCTGAATACGTTGGGAATGTAAAATTAAGGATTGTTCAGATTAAATTCGAACAAAAAGATAAATTTGACCCTTTAAAAGCAGTTGAAATTACAAAAAAATATTTATCAGAATCTATTTCACCTGGAGTCGAAAACATTACACATATAGTTTGGCCAGAGGGTGCGGTTAGTGGTCTTGCTCTTGAAGACGAAAGCTTACTTTCCGCAATGGGGCAATACTTAGCCCAAAGAACAAAAAAACCACCTGTTTGGCTTTTGAATTCTTTACGGCATGAATTACGCCCTTCTTCGAAATCAATTGGCTCAATTGATTATTATTATAATACATCGGCTGCTATTACGTTTGATGAAACAGGTAGTCCCTCATTGGCAGCGTTTAATGATAAGGTACGCTTAGTTCCATTTGGTGAATTTATTCCTGGAGGTAAATGGATGGAAATTAGAAAAGTGCCTGTTATCTCAACATCGCTGTTGTCCATCTCTTCAGCCCTGAAAAAGCAAAATATCGTGTTTCCTGGTTTACCGGTTTTAAGCGCTCAAATTTGCTATGAAATAATTTTCTCAGGTTTTACGCCGTACCCAAAAAATAAAAAGCGCCCGCAATGGATTCTTAATCAATCTAACGATGCGTGGTTTGGAAACAGTTTTGGACCATTTCAGCACTCTAATATGGCAGCATATAGAGCCATTGAGGAAGGCATTCCGGTTGTTCGTGCTGCCGCTAATGGTGTCTCTGGAATTATAAGTCCATTAGGTCATTATGAGCAATATATAGGACTTAAAGAAACTGGGTTTTTAGATGTTAAACTACCAAAGCCGAAGTCAAAAACATTCTTTTCTACCTATATAAACTATGTCTTAGTTTCAATAAACCTTTTGATAGCAATGCTGGTTTCATTCTCGGTTATAAAAAACACAAAAATACAAAAACATAAATTGTCTATCATGTTAAAAAAATTCCTTAATTGAGATGAAAGAATGAAAGAAAATATTTTAAAACCCCTGAGGACTTTCGGTAGATCTAAGGGAAAGCCTTTAAGTCCTAATCAAAAAATACTCATGGAAAAAGAGTACCCCAAAATTGATATTAGTAAATTAGTAATAGAAGCAAAAAACCCTCTAATTAATATTAAGGGGGAAGTTTGGTTAGAAATTGGATTTGGGGGTGCCGAACATATTTTATGGCAGGCAAAAAATAACCCTGATGTCACAATAATAGGCGTTGAGCCTTTTTTAAATGGCGTAGCAAAGGCTGTTAAGGGGGTTGTTGATCAAGGACTCATAAATATTTTATTGTATAGGGGTGACGCAAGGGATGTAATTAATTTATTGCCTGACAATAGTTTAAATCGAGTTTTTATACTTTTCCCAGACCCTTGGCAAAAAAAAAGACATAACAAGCGTAGGCTTATAAATGAAAAATTACTTTCTGACCTTTACCGCGTAATTAATGAGAAAGGCACACTTAGGTTTGGAAGTGATATTCCGGATTATGTAGACTGGGTACTCACGAGAATTAAAAGGCATGGTGGTTTTGAATGGCGTGTGTCTGAAAGAAAAGATTGGATGGAGCGCCATAAAGATTGGCCTGAAACGAGATATTTAGAAAAGGCATTGGAAGAAGGCAGGCAAGGGCATTTTTTTGATTTTATAAAATTTTAATGGTTAAATTAACTTAAAGCTTGCAAAGTTATTATTATACACCTAATTAAGAATGAAATTACCTCTAGCACAGGATGCTTGCAGGGTGGCCCAAAAGGCCGCCTTTTTTATTGCTCTCTTAGTTAGAAGATGAAAGATATTATGAAGACTAAAACGCATACCGATGAACGAATATTCGCAATTGCTGACCCTATCGCTAAAAGTATGGGTTTAAATATAGTAAGAATAAGAGTGCAGTCAGGCAGAAAGAAGACAGTTCAGGTGATGGCTGAAAGAGTTTCTGATGGCCTCTTAGGTATTTCGGAGTGCGAAAAACTTTCGCGTGAGCTTACTGCTACACTTGATGTTGAAGACCCGATTCATGATCCATTTATACTCGAAGTGTCATCACCGGGGTTAGAGCGTCCCTTAACTTCTATCCAAGACTTTGAAAATTATGTCGGTTATGCAGCTAGGATAGACTTAGACAGGATGGTAGAGGGGCGTAAAAGATTTCGTGGTGTGCTGGCTGGAGTTGAAGGTAGTAATGTAGATATTGATTTAGATGATGACAGTGAAACTGCGCAGATTCCATTTGAATGGATTTCTGAGTCGAAGTTATTGATTACAGATAGGCTTATTAAAGAAGGCCAAGATGCAAAACATTTAGCCAATGAAATAGAAAAACAACTAAAAACCAGTAAAAAAAGCGAATAGGAGACCTTATGTCTACTGCAGGAATTAGTGCAAATAAACTTGAGTTATTACAAATAGCTAGAGCAGTTGCTGATGAAAAATCGATACCTAAAGAGGTTGTGTTAGAGGCTATAGAAGAGGCTATTCAGAAGGCAGCTAAAATGCGTTATGGCTCTGAACTTGATATTAGAGCAAAGCTGGACCCAGTAACTGGTGACCAAAGTTTGCGTCGTGTTATAACAGTTACTGAGGACGAAGAGATTGAAAATGATTCGACTCAAATTAACCTTACCACCGCAAAGATGGATTATCCTGATGCTATAATTGGGTTCGAAATATCGACACCATTGCCGCCATTAGAATTTGGACGAGTGCAAGCGCAAATGTCAAAACAAATCATTATGGGAAAAATACGTGAGGCAGAACGGGCAAGACAGTTTGTTGAGTTTAAGGATAGAGTTGGCGAAATAATTAATGGAATTGTTAAGCGCGTTGAGTATGGGCATATTATAGTTGATTTAGGCAGGGCTGAAGGCGTTATCAGGCGTGACCAAGCATTGCCACGTGAAAACGTCAAAGGCGGCGACCGCATAAGAGCATACATAATGGATGTACGTGAAGAACCTCGTGGTTCACAAATATTCCTTTCTCGTGCTCATCCTCAATTTATGGCTCAATTATTTTCTCAAGAAGTACCAGAGGTATACGAAGGAATAATTCAGATTGTTGCGGTTGCTAGAGATCCTGGTTCTCGGGCCAAAATTGCAGTTTACTCTAATGATGGAGCTATAGATCCGGTCGGGGCTTGTGTTGGTATGCGTGGATCGCGTGTTCAAGCTGTTGTCAATGAGCTTCAGGGTGAACGCATTGACATAATTCCGTTTACTGAAGATGCTGCAACTTTTATTGTGAATGCTTTACAGCCAGCGGAGGTTGCAAAAGTTGTTATTGATGAAGCAAATGATAGAATTGAAGTCGTGGTTCCAGATGAGCAACTCTCTCTGGCTATTGGCCGTCGAGGGCAAAATGTCCGTCTTGCGTCACAGCTTTCAGGCTGGGCTATCGATATCCTAACTGAGGAACAGGAGTCAGAGCGACGCCAAGTAGAGTTCAAGGAGCGTTCAGAGCTATTTATGGTAGGTCTGGATGTAGATGAAATGATTGCTCAACTTCTTGTGTCAGAAGGCTTCGAGACTATGGAGGAAGTTGGGTATGTTGCTATCGATGATTTAACGTCTATTGAAGGCTTTGACGCAGAAACAGCGGAAGAGTTACAGACCCGTGCACGGGAGTACCTAGAGAAAATTGCTAAAGAACAGGACGAAAAACGCCGCGCCGCTGGTGTGCATGACAATGTTTTAGAGATAGAAGGGGTAACTCTTCCCATGGCTGTTAAGTTTGGAGAAAATGAAGTGCTATCTGTAGAAGATGTTGCTGGTTTGGTTCCTGATGACTTACGTGGATATACTGAGATAAAAAATGGTGAAAAAGTTCATGAAGATGGTATGCTAGAGGAGTTTAAGCTCTCTGAAGAAAATGCGACATCACTTATTATGCGAGCGAGAGTTAAGGCTGGCTGGATTGATGAGAGTGATCTTTTGGTGCCAGAAGAAGATAAAAAAGAAGAGGTGCCAACAGCTTCATCTGAGCCCACCGCTGAGGACGTTTTTGGTTAGGTTGGTTGATTGCAGATAACTTCAGAAATAAATGATCTTGATAAGCGCGGTCACAAACCTAAGGAACGAAGGTGTATCGCGAAGTGCGAAGTTCGTGAGCGTTATGATATGATAAGATTTGTGACTGATCCAACAGGTGTTGTTGTCCCCGATATTCTTGGGAAATTGCCTGGACGCGGTGTTTGGGTTAGTAGTGACTCTAGTTCCCTTTCTGAGGTTATATCTAAGTCTGCTTTTAGTAGAAGCTTTAAATCTAAAGTTAAAGTTTTGGATGACTTACTAAGCATGACTGAAAGTTTATTATCAAGACGGGTGTTGGGTTTGGTTACTATGGCACGTAAAGCAGGGTCTATATCTCTTGGTTTTGATCAAGTGCAGTCTATGGCAAGAGAGGCAGAAGTTGCAATTAGGATTGAGGCTTCGGATGGATCAGCAGATGGTCGTGGTAAAATTCGAACCTTATCTAAAGCAATGAATAGGGAATATAATTTTGCTGACCCAATTGTTGTCGGGTGTTTTTCATCTAATAAAATTGGGGAGGCTTTATCCCGTGAATCGATTGTTCATGCAGGAATAAAAAGAGGAAAGCTTGCCAAGACATTAACAATAGAAGTAAAGCGACTCTCTGGTTTCGTAGACCTAGTGCCTATGGACTGGCCTGATAGAGAGCATGAAATAAAAATAAAATAAAGACTTTTTCTTTATTGAATATAAACGCTAGGTCGTTAGATTGTACGACTTAAAGCAAGTTAGAAAAAACGCATTAAAGGTAAGGTTAATGGACTTACCGTTTGAAAGATGAAAATGACTGATACAAACGACAAAAAACAAATTGCCCGTAAGCCATTATCTCTGAGCTCTTCAGGGAGGGGTTCCGTAAGGCAGTCATTTTCCGGAGGGCGATCAAAGGCTGTCGTAGTAGAAAAAAAGAAAAAAGTAATTATAAGGCCAGGTTCAAATACTGAAGTTATTAAACCCAAAGTTGCATCCAAAATTTCAATTCCCCCTGTAAAGCCAAAAGTTGATGAGGTTGCTTTAGCTGCTAAAAAACTTGGTCTATCCAAAGATGAATACGAAAAACGACAAAGCGCTCTTAGTACTGCTAAGGCTGAGGCAGATGTAAGAGATGCAAAGAAAAATGCTGAGCAAGCAGAGCGTGAGCAAAGGATGGTTGCTGAGAAGGCTACGCTGCAAGCCAGAAAGAAAGCTGAAGAAGAAGTTGAATTGAAACGTTTAGAAGCGGAAGAGGAGAACCGTCAGAGAGAAGAGGCTGCCAGGCTTGCTGCTCGTAAGCCTGTTGGTGCAGCCGCTGCATTAAAAAAAGATGATGATAATTTAAGCGAAATTGAAAAGGCAGGCGGCCGAGTTAAGAAAAAACGTGCGGCACCACCACCCACACGATCAAAAGGCGAGACTAAGAGAAGAAGAGGTAAGCTCACTATTGTAACTGCATTAGCTGGTGATGATGAACGCCAGAGATCTCTTGCTTCTGTTAAGAGAGCAAGAGAAAGAGAAAAGCAGCGTCAGCGTGGTGGATTAGGGGATCGCGATAAAGTACAGCGTGAAGTTATAATACCTGAAGCCATAACTCTATCTGAGTTATCAAACCGCATGGCAGAAAGAGCCCGTGATGTTGTGAAGTATTTAATGCAACAAGGCACAATGGCTACCATGAATGATATACTTGATGCAGATACTGCACAACTCGTTGTCGAAGACTTTGGGCACACAGTTAAACGAGTGGCTGAAGCGGATGTGGAGGATAATTTTATTATAGATGATACGCCTTCTGATGAGAATGATCGTAAGCCTCGTCCGCCGGTAATTGCAGTCATGGGGCATGTTGACCACGGAAAGACTTCGCTATTGGACGCATTAAGAACCACTGATGTGGCATCTGGAGAAGCAGGCGGTATAACTCAACATATAGGTGCTTATCAACTTAAGCTTAAGTCAGGCGAACAGATTACTGTATTAGATACACCAGGGCATGCCGCATTTTCTGAAATGCGAACTAGGGGCGCTCAAGCGGTAGACATTGTAGTTTTGGTTGTTGCTGCCGATGATGGTGTTATGCCTCAAACTATTGAATCGATTAAGTATGCTCATGCAGCTGACACTCCTATTATTATAGCAATAAACAAAATGGATAGTTATGATGCTAACCCACAAAAAGTAGAAACTGATCTGCTTCAGCACAACGTTATAACTGAGTCAATGTCGGGCGAGGTGCAAGCTGTTCAGGTCTCCGCTAAAAAGAAAACTGGATTAGCTGACCTAGCTGAAGCTATATCAAATCAGGCGGAACTGATGGAATTAAAGGCAAATCCAACACGTAATGCTGATGGTTTAGTCATTGAGTCTAAAGTTGAGAAGGGCCGCGGCCCTGTTGCAACTTTACTCGTAAAAAGAGGAACCTTGAAGAGGGGACAAATTGTTGTTGCTGGCGAATATTGGGGTAAGGTTAAGGCTATGATGGATGAGCGTAACTCTCAATTGAAAGTAGCAAGCCCTTCTTCGCCCGTTGTGGTTATGGGAATGGATGGTGCACCCGCGCCCGGCGAACCTTTTGCTGTGGTTGACTCAGAACAAAGAGCTAGAGAGCTTACAGAGTATAGGGTTAGGAAACGAAAAGAGGATATTACAAAAAGTTCTGGTTCTGCTTCCATGGAGCAAATGATGGCTAAGCTAGCAAATAAGACATCATCTGAAATGCCTTTATTGGTGAAAGCAGATGTTGAGGGTTCTGCACAAGCAATTAAAACATCTCTTGAAAGTCTGGGTAATGATGAAGTTAAAGCTCGTGTTGTTTACTCTTCTGCTGGCGGTATTTCTGAGTCAGACGTGCAGCTTGCAGCTTCTTCTAATGCCCCCATTATTGCTTTCAATGTTCGTGCTAATCGTCAGGCAAAAGAGCTGGCGGAAAAAGAGGGCGTGGAAATCCGTTATTATTCAATTATCTATGGCTTGATTGATGAAGTTAAAGGCGCACTAGAGGGAATGTTGGAACCTGAGCGAAAAGAAACCTTTATAGGTTACGCTGAAGTACTTGAGATTTTTGATATTTCTAAATTAGGGAAAATAGCTGGAGCTAAGGTAACGGAAGGACGCGTTGAGCGGGGTTCTGGAGTAAGATTGCTGCGTGATGATGTGGTTATCCATGAGGGAGAGCTCTCGACACTAAAGCGCTTCAAGGATGAAGTAGAAAAAGTTCAGGCGGGAATGGAATGCGGAATGGGTTTTTTAAATTACCACGATTTGCGCAAAGGTGATCAAATTGAATGTTTCACTGTTGAGATGCTTGACCGTAAACTAGACTAAATTTTTGTATAACGACCTAATTTAGCGGTTCAAAGCGTTTATTTAGACTGCTAAGTTACTTTATCAGGAAAGATCTATGACTAAAAATAAGCCTCCATCCCAACGGCAGTTAAAGGCCGGCGAGCTTATTCGAAGGGCCTTAGCGGAAATTTTAGCAAAAGAAAATATCCGTGATGTGGATTTGCAAGGAGTTTCTGTAACTATCTCAGAAGTCAGGTCTTCCCCTGACCTTAAGCATGCACTTGTCTATGCCGCTCCCCTTGGAGGCGGTGATATTGATAAAGTCATACAAGGCTTGCAGCGGTGCAGTTCTTTTTTACGCGGCAGGCTTGGTAAAGAAATGGAAATGAAATCAACACCTCGATTAAAATTTATTGCAGACCGGAGCTTTGACACAGCAGAAGACATGGCGCGTTTACTGGACCAACCAAAAGTTAGGCAGGACTTGATTTAAAGTGGGCTCTTATGGCACGAAAGCGTAAAGGTAACCCTGTAAGCGGTTGGGTAATTTTGGACAAACCCTATAGTTTAGGTTCAACGCCCTCAGTAGGAAGGGTTCGACGCCTTTTTTCAGCTCAAAAAGCTGGCCATGCAGGAACATTAGATCCATTAGCCACAGGTATTTTGCCTATTGCTTTGGGCGAGGCAACTAAAACCGTTTCATTCTTGATGGATGCACAAAAAACTTATGAGTTTACCCTCACATTTGGAGAAAATACAGATACCTTAGATAAGGAAGGAAAGGTTATTTCTATCTCGGAGGTTAGGCCAACCACAGAAGCCATAAAGTGCCAACTTAAAAACTTTGTAGGTATGATTAACCAAGTCCCCCCTCGCTATTCAGCAATTAAGATCAATGGTAAGCGTTCTTATGAACTAGCGCGCTCGGGTGAGGTCGTAGATATTAAATCACGACAGGTCTTAGTTGAGACTTTCACATTAACTAAGCATGATGAAAATTCGGCATCTTTTAGGGTGATTTGTGGAAAAGGAACATATATCCGTTCCTTAGCAAGAGATTTAGCTTTGAGTCTTAATGCTTGTGGCCATGTTACTATGCTTCGCCGAACAAGTGTGGGGCCTTTCAATTTAAACCATTCTTTTTCGCTAGACGAACTTGAAAATCTCTGTCATAGGGGCGACGTTTTAAAGGCTCTGAGGCCTGTAGAGACTGCACTGGACGACATCCCGGTGCTAGCCATTACAGAATTTGAAGCCACTGAATTAAAACACGGACGTGCAATTGTAAATAAATTAGCTGGTAGTGCTGAACATCCTGATTGGATTTTAGCTATGTTAGATAATAAAGCAGTTGCTATTTGTAGCACTTCCGAGGGTTATCATAAGCCCAAGAGAGTGTTTAATTTATAAATTAATATGGAGAATTACGATGTCGATCACACAAGAACGCAAAACAGCGTTGATCAACGAATACGCCACAAAACCAGGGGATACTGGATCACCTGAAGTTCAGGTTGCAATTCTTACTGATAGAATTAAAACTTTAACTGAGCATTTTAAAACTAATAAAAAAGACAATCACTCGCGTAGAGGTTTATTAGCAATGGTTGCAAAGCGAAGACGTCTTTTGGCTTACTTAAAGAAAAAAGATGAGGCCCGTTATAAGGTCGTAATCGAAAAATTAGGGCTACGGCACTAAGCTAGCCTTTAAAAACTATAGGGGCTGCCAATTCGGGCGGCCTTTTACACATTTTAATGTGTAATATGCGCATGAAGCGCGAATCCAAAGGAACAAAATACTTTGGTATATGTACGATGAAGAAAGAAAAAGTACGATATGTTTAATAAACACACAGTAGAGATCGATTGGGCAGGCCGCCCTCTTAAATTAGAAACAGGCGGGATGGCACGTCAAGCCGATGGAGCAGTTCTGGCAACTTATGGCGAAACAGTTTTGTTAGCCACTGTTTGCGCGGCAAGGTCTGAAAAACCGGGACAAAGCTTTTTTCCACTAACGGTTAATTATATGGAAAAATTTTATGCTGCGGGCAAAGTGCCAGGCGGATATTTTAAACGTGAAGGCCGACCAACAGAAAGAGAAACACTAATAGCTCGGTTAACGGATAGACCAATCCGGCCTTTATTTCCGAAAGGTTTTAAAAATGAAGTTCAGGTAGTTATTACAGTTCTTCAACATGACCTTGAGAATGAACCGGATGTGCTTGGAATGATTGCAGCGTCTGCAGCTTTAACGATATCGGGAGTTCCCTTCCAAGGTCCTATTGCGGCAGCTAGAATTGGTTTGATTGAAGGCGATTATGTTCTTAACCCTACTTTAAGTGAACTCAATGATTCTGATTTAGATCTTGTCGTGGCTGGTACATCGGATGCAGTTATGATGGTTGAGTCAGAAGCAAAAGAATTAACTGAAGAGCAAATGCTTGGTGCGGTAATGTATGCTCATGAGTCATGCCAAGACGTTATAAAAGCCATCAAAAAGCTAGCTAAATCTGCAGGAAAACCAGCTTGGGAGTTCAAAGCTGCTGATCTTACAGATGCTAAGAAATCTATGAAAAAAGTTGCAGAAAAAGGAATTAAAGCAGCCTATAAATTAACAGATAAAATGGAGCGCCAAGATGCACTTCGTGAGACACGATCATCTGCATGGGACGAGTTAGGTCGATCAGAAACAAATCCTGATGGCATGGCTGATAATATTTTCTCTGACGTCTTCAAGTCAATCGAATCATCTACTGTTAGGTCTACAGTAATAAAAACAAAGAAAAGAATTGATGGACGTAAGTTAGACGAGGTTCGTCCAATTGTATCTGAAGCGGGCATGTTACCACGTACACACGGCTCAGCTTTATTTACTCGGGGCGAAACACAAGCCCTTTGCGTAGCAACATTAGGAACTTCAGATGACGAGCAGTTTGTCGATCAGCTAACTGGCACAATTAAAAATAAATTTCTTCTACATTATAATTTTCCTCCTTATTCAGTTGGCGAAGCTGGAAGAATGGGCGGCACATCAAGAAGAGAGCAAGGTCACGGAAAATTAGCCTGGAGAGCTCTGCAGGCAGTGCTTCCAGCACCTGAAGATTTCCCATACACTATTCGTTTAGTCTCTGAGATTATGGAGTCCAATGGCTCTTCCTCCATGGCTACCGTTTGCGGTTGTTCTTTAGCAATGATGGATGCAGGAGTACCGTTAAAACGGCCTGTATCAGGCATCGCTATGGGCCTTATAAAAGAAGACGATGGCATTGCTGTTCTTTCAGATATCTTAGGCGATGAGGATCATTTAGGTGATATGGACTTTAAAGTTGCGGGCACTTCAGAAGGTATTACATCATTACAAATGGATATAAAAATTGCAGGTATATCCGAAGAAATTATGACAACTGCCTTGGAGCAAGCTAATGCTGGTCGACTCCATATATTAGGTGAGATGAATAAATCTTTAGAGGTTTCACGCGAAGAGGTTGGAGAATTTGCACCTCGTATTGAAACAGTAAAAATCCCAGTTGACAAAATCCGTGATGTCATAGGGACTGGCGGAAAGGTTATCCGTGAGATTGTTGATACAACAGGGGCCCGTGTTTCAGTTGAAGACGATGGAACGATTAAAATTGCTTCAACGGATAAGAAATCTATAGAAGCCGCAAAGGAATGGATTCACAGCCTTACCGCCGAGCCGGAAGCTGGAGTCATCTATAAGGGTAAGGTAGTCAAAGTTGTAGACTTTGGGGCCTTTGTAAACTTCTTTGGGAAAAAAGATGGCCTAGTTCACGTTTCGCAGATCTTACCAGAACGTGTTAACCACCCTTCTGACCATTTGAAAGAAGGTCAAGAGGTTTATGTTAAGCTTATGGGCTTTGATGACAGAGGTAAAGTTCGTCTTGCTATGAAATATGTAGATCAAGAGACTGGACTTGAAATACCTCGTGAACCGCGTGAAGATAATAAAGACAGTAATAAAGACAAAGATAAAGATGAAGAAAAGCCGAAGCGTAAAAGACGTACGAAGGCGAAAAAAGATGAAGACTAAAATTTTTCTATTTTAAAAATAAATAAGTCAGCTTACGGGCTGGCTTTTTTTATTTTTATTCTTTGGTTAAAGAAAGACAAATATGATTGATACTTTAGGTTCTTGGCACAGTATAGTAAGCTTTAGAAATATTGGTGGTCTTGATAATTTAATTTCTGAGGATTGTGTCTTTCATTCCCCTGTAGTTCATACGCCACAAATAGGAAAGGAACTCACTATAAAATACTTATCTGCTGCGTTTAAAGTCTTTACTAACGGTACTTTCGAGTATGTTCGTGAAGTCACTAGTGATAACCAGGCAGTACTAGAGTTCCAATTTTATATAAATGATATAGTTATTAATGGTGTTGATATTATTTCATGGAATGATGGAGGCGAAATAACTGACTTTAAGGTAATGATCCGTCCTCTTAAAGCTGTAAAAATTATCCATGAATACATGGGAAATGTACTAGCCTTAGGTGCAGATGGAGAAAACTAATCAATCTTGATGTGTAAAGGTAAGATTATATGACATATCGCGAATTTATGGTTTTACTCCTTGTTTGTTTGATCTGGGGCTTACATTTTATAGTGATGAAATTAACTGTTGGATATACAGCAGACCCATTATTTTATGCTGCTGTACGAATGAGCTTGGTCGCAATAATTATGTTACCGTGGTTAAAGTGGCATGGCAAACTGATGAAGCCAATTTTAGGGGCGGGTTTAGGTTATGGAGCCCTAAACTATGCTTTTATGTTTCCAGCTTTAAAGTACACTACAGCATCAACAGCTGCGGTTATGATAGAACTGTATGTGCCTTTTTCCATAATACTATCTATGATAATTTTTAAAGATAAGATTGGTAGGTTCAAAACACTAGGAATTACTTTAGCTCTTTTGGGAGTAATAATAATTTCATTTGCGAGGCCATACGAAGCGGCAGGCCCTTATTATTTATTTGGAGTTCTTTTGATGATTGGGGCTGCTTTTAGTGAAGCTGTAGGTGCTGTATTAGTTAAATTTGTTCGGAGCGTAGGTCCGTTGCAACTCCTTTCTTGGTTTGCCGTTATAGGTTCTATAGTACTATGGCCACTAACAATCCTTCTCGAAAGTGAACAATTAAAAGCTTTTCAACCAAACAACCGATTGAACTTTATATTTGCTCTAGCTTATTCTTCTTTGCTTGTTTCTATCGTAGCTCATGGTTCTTATTATTGGTTACTTCAACGCCTACCAATATATGTTGTGTCTACTGCTGGTTTAATGACAACAGTTATCGCCGTTGTCGCAAGTGTACTAATATTAAATGAAAACATTAGCCCGCAATTATTATTTGGTGGACTGATAGTCTTGAGTGGTGTTGGTTTAATTTTGATAAGAAATAATAGTACGGTTGAGAAATAATATTACCTTTGATAGTTTACTATAGTACACTCATTAATAGAAATAATTTTTTCATTGTTTGACATTTCTCTAAGAGGTCCTTAACGGCAGGTCATTGTGCTGTGATAGGCTTTTACACTATAGCGTGTTTCCTCTCTTGGTTTAACCGAATTAGCCTAAAACAATCGAGCAGTTATGTCTGACTTTAAATCTTTAAACCTCAATTCACTCATATTTAATGCGATTAATAAATTGGGTTATTCTAAGCCAACTCCTATCCAGTCGGAAGCCATCCCACATATCATTGAAGGTAAGGATATATTAGGCATTGCGCAAACAGGCACGGGAAAAACTGCTGCTTTTTCCCTTCCGCTTCTAAATCATCTTTGCGTAAATAAACTACGACCTGCCGCAAAGGAGCCTCGGGCCCTGATTCTTGCACCCACACGTGAGCTAGCTTATCAAATTACAAAATCATTGCGTGATTATGGAAGTGAAATGGAATATTTATCCATCGCAACTATATATGGCGGAGTAAGTATTAAGCAGCAAATCAACCAGCTCGTGCGTGGAAATGAGATCGTTGTGGCTACCCCTGGACGCCTTATTGATCTAATTGAAAGAGGAAGCATTAGCCTAGGAAAGATTGAAGTGCTTATTTTAGACGAAGCGGACCAAATGATGGATATGGGCTTTATCCATGCCTTAAAGAAGATTATTCCGTTAATACCGAAAAACCGCCAAACGTTATTCTTTTCAGCAACCATGCTCCCAAAAATTAAAAAACTTGCTGAACAATTTTTAAATAACCCTGTTACAGTTTCCGTTACCCCGCCCAATTCCACAGCCAAAAAGGTAAAGCAAAGAATAACATTTGTTAACAAGGCTGAAAAGCAGGACCTATTATCACTATGTTTATTAGAGCCTGATGTTCTCAGAGCTTTAGTGTTTACTAGAACTAAACATGGTGCTGATCGTGTTGTTAAGCGCTTAGCTCAAGTTGGCTTAACCTCCCTGGCTATACACGGAAATAAATCTCAGAATCAAAGACAACGGGCACTCAATGCCTTTCGCGAAGATAAAATTAAAATTCTAGTGGCAACTGACGTAGCGGCAAGGGGGATTGATATTGAAGGTATAAGTCATGTATTTAATTATGAAATACCGAATGTTCCCGAGCAATATATCCATAGAATAGGTAGGACTGCAAGAGCTGATAAATCTGGCATTGCCCATGCTTTTGTTGATAAGTCAGAACGAGCTTACCTCAAAGAAATTCAGAAATTACTAAAAAATGACATTAAAGTGGACGAGCTTCCTGAGGACTTTATGCAAAAAGCCCGTGCTTTAAAAACTCGCGCACCTGTTGAGCTTCTTCAGGAAGTCGAAAAAGAGGGAAGAAAAGGGAGAGGTAAATCCAGAAGAAAGTCGATATCTTCTGGTGATAAAAATAAGACAGAGGGACCTAAGTCTGAAAGAGATAATAATTCAAATAAATATAAAAAACGTGACGGAAAAGAAGGCGACCAAAAAGCCAGAACTGATACAGATCAAAAAAGAAAACAGTGGAATAAAGATAAACCCAGGGGAGAGAGAAAGTTTAATAAGGGCAAAGTGAGGAACTTTAAAAAAGAAGACGGAGCAACTTTTAAAACAGATCGAAAAACCACTAAAAAGCCCACTAAAAGGTCACCGACCAAATACGGAAAAAGCAATACAAAGTTTAGATAGTAAATTCTCATTCTCAACATAGTTTTTTTGTTTGCAACAATGCCTATCTGTTGCAACTTTGATAAAAGGGCTTATTGATTAAACTATGAGCTCAAACATCATACCGCTAAAGAATTCTGTTACTGTATTCAATAATATAAACGCCTCTCAAGTATCTTTCCGTAAAGATGAAATTAATTTAATTATGAGCCTGTACGGCCAAATGGTTTCAAAGGGTTTATGGAAAGATTACGCGATTTCATTTTTGAAAGATAAGGCAGTATTTTCTATTTATCGTAAGGCTTCAGAGTATTCTCTTTATAGAATTGAAAAAACCCCGTCTCTTAAAAAGAAACAAGGACAATATTCAGTTATAGCTCCTGGAGGATTAATATTAAAGCGAGGTCACGATCTAAAATCCATACTACGTATTTTTGACAGGTATCGTTTTAATGTGAAATAAAATACCGCCCCCAGTGTTCAGAGGCGGTACTTTTTTAGTCCTATATAAAGACTTTATTTAACATTATACTAGTAAGAAATTAGGCTTCTGAACCTGAAAATCTTTCAACCATAGTTTTTACTATAATTGCTACAGCAGCAGCACTAAAGACTGAGCTTAAGCTTCCTAGAATATTAGTAAGATGCTCTCCCACAGCTATCAGTCCGCCGAGAGCGCCGGAACCACCAGCCATTAAGAATATAGCTGCAATCATTACGCCTCGCCTATGGTCGGTTGCTGAAGCATATCCCGCTACTAATCCTAGAACGGCAAGAATAGTTCCGTCGTGACCGGTGTTGACAAATGTTAATACAACAGCGGCTAGTGTGCCTAAGCCCCACCCAATTTTTGCAATATCCATAGTTTTTCTCCCCTATGTTTTATGAACGATAAATCTCGTTACATTGCGGACTAAGCAATATTTTGCTTTAGTCTTGTACAAGGCTGTCACAAATATGGCTCTGTGGCAAGTAAAGAAAGGCACAAAAAAACCCCGCTTATGTGAGTAAGCGAGGCTCAATTTATTTTATAAACTTCTAATCTGTCAGTCGCGACCAAATAAGCTTAAGAGTATTTGGAACATGTTTACAAAGGATAATAGTAAAGATGCTGCACCATATGCTGATAGTTTTTCCAACATTAAATCATTACCGCTAAAGGTATAGTATGTTCGTTTTAACATCTGGGTTTCCCAAGCTGTAATCATTGCAATTGCTCCTAAAACTATAAGATTCATTGTGTTAAAGACTGCTCCTCCCGCTTCTGGTGCCATTCCTGGTACAAATGCAAATACTAAGCTCATTACAATGTATACAAGGAAAGCGGCAAAGGCATATTTAGCATATGTACCCAGGTTGCGTTCAGTAGTGTAACCAAATAAGCTTAGGGCTCCAAACATTGCTACCGTCATGAAAAACACTTTAGCAACAATTACTCCTGGCACAAAGGCAGCAATGGCGGACATGAATATGCCTAAAAATGCAGCAAATATGAAAAGAAATCTTAACACGCCTGCTTTAGACATTGTTGGCAATTTAGCGCCAACGCTACCAAATAATACTGGAATGGCTATAACAAAGCCAAGTAGAATGAATGGGTTTCCGCGCAATACTGCGTGGGGAAGTATGTCCTTTGCAAGAAAGGCAACACCTGCTGTTACTGTCATTGCAAGCGCCATATACCGATATGTACCAAGCATAAAGTTTTTAAGACCTAGGTCTATCTCACCTGCTTCTGCTACTGTGCGATTATACTGCTGATTCATTAATTGCTCCATTTCAAATTTGCACTCTTGCGAGTTATCTATTCTACATATAATGCATTTTTAATAAAATTCCAATAGCTAGCATTAATAAATAGTTAGTCTATTATTTTGCCCCAGAGGATTGATTATGGATTTAAGAAAACTAGGTAGAACTAATCTTGAGGTAACGTCTATATGTCTTGGAACCATGACTTGGGGTGAACAAAATACAGAAAGTGATGCTCACGAACAACTAGATTATGCTTTAGGTCGAGGGATCAACTTTATTGACACTGCTGAGATGTACCCCGTGCCTGGTCATCCGAAAACTCAGGGGAGAACAGAGAATTATATAGGGTCATGGATAAAAAGTAAAAAAAATCGAGATAAATTTATCTTAGCATCTAAGATCACTGGGCGGTCAAACATGAACTGGTGTCGAGAGAATGACAAAGAAACTAGGCACACTCCAAAACAAATTGATGAAGCCATTGAAGGCTCTTTACGAAGATTGAATACTGATTACATTGACCTTTATCAACTTCATTGGCCGGATAGAAAAATTCCCCCTTTTGGATTCCACTCATATCGAGATTATGATCCGAATGATATGGTGCCCTTAGAAGATATACTGGGAACACTTCATAAACACGTTGAAAAAGGAAATATCAGGTATGTGGGTTTATCCAATGAATTTGGCTGGGCCACTATGAAATATTTAGAATTATCAAATAAAAACAACTGGCCCCGAATTGTCTCAAATCAATGTGTATATAACCTTATAGCTAGAAGGTTTGACTATGATTTGGCCGAGATTGCTATGAGAGAGCAGGTTGGTCTTTTAGCTTATTCTCCGCTCGCCATGGGCTTTTTAACAGGAAAGTATGACTCTGGAGTATCGCCAGAAGGATCGAGAGGTAAGTTATTTAAAGATTTTATGGGCGCTTATTGGGACGCAGAAAGCGGATGGCGCGATTGTAACGCTACGGCATTGAAGTTTGGCCTTACTCCAACACAGTTTGCCTTAAAGTTTGTTGAAACTCGTAAATTCGTTACTTCAAGCATTATTGGAGCGACATCTTTGAAGCAATTAATAGAGAATATTGATGCTCATGATATTAAATGGTCTAATGAAATGGAAAAAGAGGCACATAGGATCCATAAAACATATCGATGTCCAGCCGGGCGATGATTTTTACGGCACTGTTTTGTTATGATATTATTCACTGCACTAAGATTACCTCAAAGGCTTTCTAAGCAAATCTCAAATACTCAAAGGGGTGTTACAGGCACAAGGTGGTCAGATATTGATAATTTGCATATTACAACATGTTATTATGGTGATGTTGATTTTGATATTGCGGAGACATTAGATTATGAATTGGCCCGGTACCCATTACCTAGTTTTGAACTTCAGCTTGAGGGCGCGGGACACACCGGAAATTCGCCACCTCTTACATTATGGCTAGGTGTAAAAAATAATAAATTTCTATATGATTTGAATAGGTACTGTATCTCCGCTGCGAAGCGGGCAGGAATAAATCCTGATTTGCGAGATTATAAGCCTCATGTGACTTTGGGTTATCTTGGTGCAACAACCCCCTTAGAGAGAGTAATTTCTTTTGAAAAAAGAACATCGAGATTTAATTCTGCTCCATTTTTAATTGATGAAATGATTTTGTATTCAAGTCACAGAAGATCAAATAATAACAACTTATATAAGATGGAAGCTACGTACCCAATGCTTCTATCCTAGACAAACTGTAAAGTTACGTACTAAATGTTAACTTTCAAGTTAATGACTATGGTTCTTTTACTCAAGAAAATGAATCATTAAGAGTTATTTAAAAAATATTCCAACCACCTCTTGCGACTTCACTCATCCTTCCCTACATGACCATTAGTCGGTGTGCGAGCTTTTGCGCACCGTTTAATTTTAACCTAGTAAACGCAAGAGACTATTATGAAATTTCGTCCTCTACATGACCGCGTGCTCGTCGAGCGCGTAAAAGAAGATACGAAGACTGCTGGCGGTATTATTATTCCGGACACAGCTACTGAGAAACCCTCTGAGGGTAAAGTAGTTGCAGTCGGCCCTGGCACACGCAATGATGATGGTAAATTCACTGCTCTCGATGTTAAAAAAGGTGACCGTGTACTATTTGGTAAATGGGGTGGCACTGAAGTTAAGGTCGATGGTAAAGAACTGCTAATCATGAAAGAATCTGATATTATGGGAATTATTGATTAATTCCTCCAAAACTCCTGCAGTTATTCTGATTACTGCAGGAAATAGCTTAACAATAACAATTAATCTCTAGGGAGACTTAACTATGGCGGCAAAAGACGTCAAATTCGGGACTGACGCCCGAGCAAAAATGCTTGAGGGTGTTGATATCCTAGCAAATGCAGTAAAAACTACATTAGGCCCTAAAGGCCGCAACGTCGTGATTGAGCGTAGCTTTGGTGCTCCGCGAACAACAAAAGACGGCGTATCTGTCGCCAAAGAAATAGAACTTGAAGATCGCTATCAAAACTTGGGTGCTATGATGCTTCGCGAAGTTGCCTCTAAAACAAATGATAAAGCTGGTGATGGTACGACAACGGCCACTGTTCTAGCTCAAGCCATTGTTCGTGAAGGACTCAAACGCGTAGCTGCGGGCATGAACCCTATGGACCTTAAGCGTGGTATAGACAAAGCCTCTAGCGAGATAGCAGGGGATTTGTTAAAAAAAGCTACAAAGATCACTAAATCATCTGAAATTGCGCAAGTAGGAACCATCTCAGCTAACGGTGAGGCTTCAATCGGAAAAATGATTGCAGACGCCATGGGTAAGGTTGGTAACGAAGGTGTTATAACTGTAGAAGAAGGAAAGACTGCCGAAACTGAACTAGACGTTGTTGAAGGCATGCAGTTTGACCGCGGTTATTTATCTCCCTATTTCATTACAAATGCTGAGAAAATGAAAACAGAATTAGATGATCCATACATACTTCTTAACGAAGGAAAACTTACTTCATTGCAGCCTATGCTACCAATACTAGAAGCTGTTGTTCAAACTGGTAAGCCACTCCTAATCATTGCTGAAGATATTGAGGGTGAAGCATTAGCAACCTTAGTAGTCAATAAACTAAGGGGTGGACTGAAGATAGCTGCTGTTAAAGCCCCTGGGTTTGGAGATCGCCGCAAAGCAATGCTTCAGGATATAGCTATCCTAACAAATGGTACTGTTATCTCTGAAGATTTAGGTATTAAACTCGACAATGTTACTATCAAAGATCTTGGAACTGCAAAGCATGTGCATATCTCCAAAGATGATACAGTTATCGTTGATGGCCAGGGCAAGAAAAAAGATATTAAAGCTCGAGTTGAACAAATACGCCAACAAGCTGAAGCTACTTCTTCAGACTACGACCGTGAAAAGTTACAGGAACGTCTTGCAAAGCTTGCTGGAGGCGTAGCTGTTATTAAAGTTGGCGGTAGCACTGAGATAGAAGTTAAGGAACGTAAGGACCGAGTCGACGATGCTCTAAACGCTACACGTGCCGCAGTAGAAGAAGGAATAGTTCCCGGCGGTGGTACGGCTTTATTGCGTGCTTCACGCAATATTACTGTAAAAGGTGTAAATGATGATGAACAATCAGGAATTGAGATTGTGGTAGCTGCTTTACAGTATCCATTGCGTCAAATTGCTGACAATGCTGGCGTTGAGGGCGCTGTTGTTGTAGGTAATGTAATAGCAGAAAATAAGGCTAATTACGGCTATGATGCCCAAAATGACAAATATGGAGATATGGTCAAAAAAGGTATTATTGACCCTGTCAAAGTTGTTCGTACAGCATTAATGGATGCAGCATCAGTAGCTTCTCTTATCTTGACCACTGAAGTTGCAATAGTAGAGGCTCCAAAACCGGAATCTGCAGCGCCTGCTATGCCTGACATGGGTGGTATGGGAGGTATGGGAGGTATGATGTAAAAATTTTATTTTTACATACTTCTCATTAACGAGTTTATTAGCGGTCCTTTAGGGGGCCGCTTTTTTTTGGTATAAATCTAAGGATAAGCGGAAGGAAAACTATTAATTTAAAAATTAAGGATAAAAATTAGAAAAGATCAGTGAACTGAGAAAGAAGTTTTCTAATTATGGTACGGGTAGTCGGACTTGAACCGACACTCCAAAGGAACCGGATTTTGAATCCGGCGCGTCTACCAATTCCGCCACACCCGCTTAATAGAAATACCGTATAAATGAGCTTAATGAAAAAGGCTATACACTTTTATCTCTTTTTTACATGCCTTTAAGTTTTTTAATGCTATGGCTGTCTGATGACTATTGATTCTAATTTTATCCTAAAGTCTTATGAAGGTATAAAAAAATTAGCACGGCATAGACTGGCTGTGTATTGGCTTGCACTTGTATCTTTTTTAGAAAGTTCAATCTTTCCCTTGCCAGCTGACTTAATGGTAATTCCAATGGTACAGTCGAACCGCAGTAAATGGATACAGATAGCATTAGTCGCCTCTATTTTCTCAGTTCTAGGAGGTATAGCTGGATATTTTTTAGGTCTTTGGTTTTTTGATGTGTTAGCAAAACCATTATTAGATGCCTTGGGTAAGTCAAATTATATTGAACAGTTCTCTTCTAGTATTGAAACATATGGCGCAGCAGCTGTTTTTGGAGCGGGACTTACACCTTTTCCTTATAAAGTAATAACTATAATGTCGGGTAGTTTAAAAGTTAACTTTGCTGTTTTTGTTATTGCAAGTACGGTATCTAGATTCCTACGCTTTTTTATTGTGGCATATATCGTTCGTTTATTTGGTTACCAAGCGGAAGAGTTTATCAAAAAATATTTTGCAAAGCTGACAATTTTATTATTTATTATTATAATCGTGATTTGGATTATTGTGAGAGTTTGTACTCAATAACAAACTCGTAACTTTTTCAAACCCATAGGAATTAAATGTTTTACAGCGATTAATACATGTGTTTGGGCCTATTAAAAAAGCTTTATTGGTTTCAAACTTACTAGATTTTAGATGTAGTGTTTTTATTACGCTATTTACTCTTCTTGCCACAGCATTGCCACTATCCACCCAATTCACAGACTGACTCACCGAAGACTTAAGTTCTTCGAGTAAAAGCGGAAAATGGGTGCATGCTAATACCACCGCATCAATATCAGCACCATACTGTCCGCTGAACATCGGAGTTATCTCTGTTTTTACCCAATCTTCATTAATTTTTTCTCCCATCATTTTTTTTTCTGCAATATCGACTAAGTTGACTGAGCCTTGTAGAATTACACGGCAGTCTGAGGCATGTTCATTTATTAATTTGTCAACATAACGCCTTTTGACAGTACCGGGTGTTCCTATAACGGCTATAGTTTTTGTTCGCGATAAATTTGCTGCTGGCTTTATGGCGGGCACCACGCCTATTACGGGAACCGAGAGCACCGATCTAATTTCATCAAGCGTTGTGGTTGAAGCGGTGTTGCAAGCGATTACAACGAGATCAGGTTTAAATGTTTCTGTCAGCTCCCATAATAATCTGGGAAGACGACTCTTTAGTTGTAATTCTGTCTTCTCACCATAGGGTCGAAAGTTATCATCTGCTATATAAGTTAATTTTAGATTTGTATTTAGCTTTACAATTTCAGTTACTACCGAAAGACCTCCGACCCCTGAGTCAAATATTAATGCATGGCCAGTATTTAATTTTTTCATAATTTATCTTTAGCACCACTAGATTACTAAAGTCTTATTGTGCAGAGTGCCCAATAAATAGAATAAATATTAAAATAGCAAGAGAGATGAATATTTATCAAGAGCGAACTTTATGGTTAATTTCAATATTCCTTATTTTGAGATTAATATTCCTATATTTATCACCTTTAGGGCTCCATGGGGATGAGGCCCAGTATTGGGTGTGGTCAAAAAACCTTGATTGGGGCTATTACAGTAAGCCTCCATTTGTTGCATTAATTATTTCTATAACAACGAGTATTTTTGGGGATATAGAATGGGCGGTCCGAGTTTCTTCACCCTTATTACACTCGTTTATTGCATTTTTAATATTTAGGACAGCCAGCTTCGCATTTGACGAGAGGACTGGGTTTTGGGCTGCTGCTATCTATTTTTTAATGCCGGCTGTGTGGGTGTCTTCTGCCATTGTAAGCACTGATGCCGCACTTCTATTATTTTGGGTTGTAGCATTGAATGCGTGGATACACCTTCGTTTAGAAAAGTCATATTTCTGGACGCTAGTTATGGCATTTGCAATTGGACTGGGTCTGCTTTCAAAATATGCTATGTTCTATTTTGTGTTAGCTTTATTGTTAGCTACTATTTTTGATAAAAACTCAAAGCAGGTATTTTTTTCTCTTAAGGGTCTAGTGCTTGCTCTAATTTCATCGTGTATAATTTTACCAAACTTAATATGGAATTATAAAAATAACTTTGTAACAATTTTTCATACTATTGATAACGCTAATATGAAAAATGGACTCACATTGAATCCTGAAGAATTATTACGTTTTTGGGTTGACCAGCTTGGTGTTTTTGGGCCTATAAGTTTGATCATATTGATTTTAGCGATGATAATATTTTTTAAATCTCGAGGAGTTTCTGATAATAAAACTATCAATTTGCTTTTAATTTTGACAATACTTCCCTTACTTTTAATTTCTTTGCAGGCTTTATTTTCACGCGCGAATGCTAACTGGGCTGTTACGGCTTATATTTCAGGTTCTATTATACTTGCTCATTACTTAACTCTATACGGTTCAAAGTTGAAGACTTGGATTTTAAGCGGAATAGTAATTCAAAATGTAATATGTTTATCTGGATTTATAATTCTTTCAAATGTCAATATGATGAATAGGGTGGGCCTGACAAATTCGGTTAAACGTCTGATTTCGTGGCCTGAAACAGTTAGTGCTGTAGAAAATATTATAAATAAAGGACACATGAATAATACATATGAATTTGTAGCTATTGATAAGCGGACAATGTTTTATAGTCTTTTTTATTACGGCTTGAATGATAAATTACCTTTAAAAATGTGGACGTTTGGTAAGAGACCATTGAGCCATGCCGAATTGACTCATCCACTCCAAAAGCAGGATGGCCCTATATTACTATTGAATTATTATAATCAGGATGAGTTATTGTTAAAAAGTGATTTTAAAGATTTAGTACGTTTGTCAGATCTTGATATTGATTTAGGCGGAGGTAAACGCCGTGTGCTTAGAGTATGGGCTGGTTATGGCTATACTCCCAGGAAGGGCCGACCTTACGGTTAGTAAGATTAAGCGATCTTTTTTATATTGTTAGATGATATATTATTTCCACAGACGTTTTAATATGGCATCCCGCCTACACCCTTTCCTATAATATTTGTACCTAATAGGATTTTTTTTATAATAATCTTGATGGTATTTTTCCGCAATCCAGAATTTTTTTGATTTTAAAATGGGCACAATTACCGGTGAATTGAAGGGTTTATTTTTTGAGATATACTCTTTTGATATTCGTGCTATTTCTAATTGATTGCTGTCAGCAAATATCGCTGCTTTGTAAGAATTGCCTCTATCGCAAAATTGGCCACCTGAATCCGTTGGGTCTATATTGTACCAATAATGATTTAGGATCTCAGTATAGCTAATCACTTTTGGATCATAATATATCTTTACTGCTTCGATATGTTTACCGTGGTTTCGGTATGTCGGATAATTCATATCGCCACCCGTGTATCCTGATATAGCCTCCTTTACTCCGTCTAGTTTTTCAAAATCTGCTTCCACGCACCAGAAGCATCCTCCTGCTAGAATAGCATAATCTAATTTTTTATTTGCCTTTACTGCTTCGGTTTGAGGTAGATTTAAAAGAAGTATTAGAAGTAAGTATTTCATTTAGATGCCTTAATAATGTCGATGATGTACGGGTATTGAAATAGAACTATTTATGTAGTTTTTAAGTTTGCGTAAGCCTCTAAGGCTCTCTTTCTTGCGAATTTATGATCGACTAGCGGTTTAGGATAATTTTCTCCTAGTTTTACATTAGCCTTTTGCAATATTTCTAATGGTGCCTCCCAGGGCCTATGGATATATTTTTTTGGTAAGTCTTTGAGTTCCGGTACATATTTTTTAATGTATTCTCCCTCGGGGTCAAACTTTTCACCCTGTGAAAAAGGATTGAATATCCTAAAATAAGGAGATGCATCAGCTCCACTTCCCGCAACCCACTGCCACCCGGACGCATTACTAGCTGGATCAGCATCTACAAGTGTGTCGTAAAACCATTTTTCTCCTTCTCTCCAGTCTACCAATAAGTGTTTTATTAAAAAACTGGCGGTAACCATTCTAACTCGGTTGTGTTGCCATCCTGTTTTCCAGAGTTGCCGCATGCCTGCATCAACGAAAGGATATCCTGTGTTGCCTGTTTTCCAAGCATCAAGTGAGCTTTCACTATTTTGCCAGCTGAAGGCATTGAATTTTTCTTTAAAATTTTCATTTGCTAATTTTGGATTGTTATAAAGAAGCACATAAGAGAACTCCCTCCAGCCAATTTCTGTTAAAAACTTATCGGCAACCTCAAGATTATCTTTAAAAAAATTCCATATCTGCCTTGGGGATATTTCACCGAATGCCAAGTGAGGCGACAGCTTTGAAGTGCCGTCTTCTATAGCTGGTTTGTTTCTATTTTCGTCATAATTATTTATTGGTCCATTTGCGAAATTTGATAATGCAAGAAGTGCGCCTTTAGAGCCAATCCTCCAATGGGGATGGATTTTGTTGACCCAATTACTGTTTTTGGGAACTAAATTTAGATTATTTATTTCTAGAGATTCTAATTTTTTCTCGTAGTTCAGAGTATTTTTGGGGCTTGGCAAGGGATCTGTTTTTATATGTTTCTTTGCTTCTCTCCAATATGGAGTAAAAACTTTATAGTAATTATCTGTTTTAGTTTTGATAGACCAAGGCTCAGAGAGTAAATTTGCGTTGAAGCTTTTTACAGAAAGTCCTCTTTTTTTGAGGTCTGACATTACCTCAGTATCTGTCTCTATGTTTTCAATTTCATACCTTCTGTTCCAATAAATACTTGAGGCGCCAGATTGCTCAATTAATATATCTACAACACTAGAGGTCAGCCCTTTTCGAATTATTAAATCCAAGCCAATTTTACTTAAATCTGACTTTAATGAATGCAGACTGTGGCTTAGCCACCACTTACTAGCAGCCCCCATCTCTCGATTTCGTCCTGTTTCCCATATATAAACGCAAATTAATGGACGTCCGGTATTGGCAGCTTCGTATAAAGCAGTATTGTCGCTTATTCTTAGATCGCGGCGGAACAGTACTATTATTGGCTCGTTTAGGATAGTGGCCCCTTTGGATGTTGGTTGGTTACAGTTTACCGCACCTATTAATACGCAGAGAAAACAGCCATAGTTGTAAAAATTTCCTATATATAAGAAATATCATATAAATCGGCCATTACAGATTCAGTGGTAGGCCAGCGCCCAGCTCCTTTTCCACGTATTTTGTATTGATCGCCATCTTCGAAGTAAAAAATAGCATGAGCCTCTTCTCCATCTGCTTGCGCTATGAAGTTGTTAAGAGATAAGTCTTTAAGTTCAAGCTTGGAGGAGAAGCCGTTCATATCTTTCCAGCAAGTTGAAATACGTTTAATAGCTCCTACGGGAGGGGAACTTGGCATAAAATCTTCAATGGTATCTCTTGGTATTTTATCCATATCGATTTCTTCGCCAAACCCTAATAATGCAACTAAACGTATTTTAGCTGCCGAGTCTAACCCAGTTACATCTGCTGTGGGGTCAGTTTCTGCAAAGCCTTTTCTCTGTGCATCTAACAAAGCGGTAGCATAAGTCTTTCCAGAACTTATTTCATCGAGCATATAATTTGTTGTTCCGTTTAACAAAGCTTCCACGCGAGTAATACGCCCTTTCTCTCGAATACACATTTCAAGTACAGGCATTCCTCCGCCTGCGGCGGAAGAAAACAAAAGCTGTATGTCATTATCATTTGCTAAATTTATTAGGGTTTGTCCGCCTTTAGCTATTGCCTGCTTGTTAGCACTGATTACGTGTACTTTATTTTCAATCATTAATTTACAATATTCTAAAGCAGGCTCAATAGGGCCAGAAACATCGATGAATACATGTGGATTTGAGTCTAATATTTCTTGTATTTCCGTTGTTAATTCTGATGGCCTATAGCCTTGATCTATATATTTTGACGGGTCCCTTACTAATATTTTTACTATTTCAAAACGGTTAGAAAGTGACTTTAATCTTCGATAGACTCCTCCTCCAACAACACCACAGCCCATCATAGCTACTCTGAGTTTTTTTGGTGCTGTGGTTTCGCTTAGCTTGCCTGTAAATTTTCCAATCGAAGTGCATCTGGAGATGCCGGGCTTGCCTAAGTCAAACTCAATCTGATGTTTTTTTGCAAACTCCAGAGCTTTGGGTGATATTAAAGGTGAAGCTTTTATTTTAGCATCATCGTAGGAAATTTTATCATACAGTTTTGGCTTTGGTCCAGAAGATTTTGGGTCACGCTCGAAAACACCTTCAACATCTTTAAGTAATTTCGCTTTTACGCCAAGCCGTTTCGCAACATAAATAGCGGTCATGTCGGCCCCGCCTTCTGCAAGTAATACAGATCTATCTTTTTCACCTATGGCTACGTGTCCTGGCATAACAACAATATCATGATTTTTCAGATCTGTTTCTAGTTGATTAGTATCTAAATCCACTAGCATAGATTTTTCGGCCTTAAGGCCTAAGTCCCTTGCTTGTCTCACAAATGCGGGGGCCCCGATTTTTTCTAGTGCGAGTGCTAGTAGAGCAGCTGAACGTCTTTCTCCAAGTTGTATCAATTCAGGTAAATTTTTTGCATCTTCACCCGGTCCAATTTGTCTTGCTTCTGCCAGTAATATATCAGTTTGATCTCCCTGAGCTGAGGTTACGGCTATTACATTTTGACCTTGTCTGTAGTGGCGATATATTTCACTGGCTGCTTCAGTATAGTCGTCAAGATTACGTAAGACACTATGGCCAAAATTTAACACAATTACAGGAACTGGCATTTTATTTTCTTTCATTAAACCCAACGTACATTGATTATGGTTGTGAGGGAGATGTGTCAATAAGGCCATTATATTTAATGATACAATAATACTACTATTGCTCATGGATAGTAGCTCAAAAACAAAAAAAATAGAGGCATTGAGAAGAGGCTTCATGGGCTCTTGCCCTAAGTGCGGTAAATCTAGGTTATTTAAAAGTTACCTTAAGCAAATCGAAATGTGTCAAAAGTGCGGAATAAAATGGGTAAATGTAAGGGCAGATGACGGACCTGCTTGGGCATCTATGCTTGTCTCTGGGCATCTTCTTGCTCCATTTTTTTATTTAATAACCTTTAGACTAAACATGCCTGACTGGCTACGTACATTGTCATTGGTTGTGATTGGTGTCGTTATCTGCTTAATAATATTGCCTAGAATAAAGGGTTTTTTTATTGCGCTTATTTGGTCCACTGATGCGCCAACTTCCTAATACTTGACGTCTGCGGCTGTATAAGTCATATCGGTATATTCATCAAGACCGACCGAGGGACAGGCCCTTAGAAAGTCGGGGCAACCTTGTTTATACAGACGGTGCCAATTCCTGCGGATAATTCCGGAAGATGTTACTGGCTAAGGGCTTGAAATCTTTCTCCGCACATTGGCATTAAAATCGGAGTAGTGGCGATGCCGCGAGATATAAGAGTTAAGTTAGGCGATAATACCTTGCAGCGCGGATGTGTCATAAAAAATGACGAAGTTATGGGGCGTGTTTATGGAAATGAGGATGGTCCGGTAATTGTCATAATGGGCGGTATCTCTGCTTCTAGGTTTGTTGCGGATGGCGGTAGACTTAACAGGGGTTGGTGGTCGACTTTAGTGAGGCATGGCGGCCCGATTGATCTGAATAAGTTTGCAGTCATAGGCCTTGATTTTGCTCCTTCTATTGAAAGTGAAAGTCGACCTAAGTCTATAACTACTCATGACCAAGCCACTCGATTAAAGGAATTGCTACTATTTAATAAGATTAGTAATGTAAGCGCTATAATTGGATCTTCATATGGGGGTATGACCGCTCTTGCGTTTGCCCATGATTTTCCAAATATGGTTGATAATATTTGTATAATAGGTGCTGCACATAAACCTTATCCCATAGGAGTCGCGTGGCGGGGCATACAGAGGCGCGCTGTTATGCTCGGACTAGAGGCAGGTGCACCTGCGAAAGGAATGAAACTTGCTCGTGAACTAGCGATGACTACTTATCGCACGGCAGAGGAATTTGATAATAGGTTCAACCTCAGTGAAACACAAAGATTTCCATCAAAGTTTGACATATGTGAATATTTAGGTTCACGCGGCGACGCATTCGCGGACCTCATGGATGCAGAACGATTTCTAGCTTTATCAGAATCCATTGACTTGCATAATATAGAACCTGAATTAATAACAACCCCTGCTTTACTCATGTCAGCAACATCGGACCAACTCTCTCCTTTAGCTAATGTTAGAGAATTGCGCGATCGTTTGGGGGGGGTATCTGAGCTGTTTACTTTTACATCTCTTTATGGCCATGATGCATTTTTGAAAGAATATGATGCAATGGCACCTCGCCTATTGAAATTCTGTCAAAGTTTGGGTTAATAAAATTCTGTATTTTACATGGGCGAAGATATGACTTCAAAGCGTACATCATTGGTACAGGCAGGAATGGGCGATGACCCCGCTTACAAATCAGTGAGTCCGCCTATATATCTTAGTTCCACATATTGCTTTGATACAATAACTCAGAAAGGCAAATACGATTATGGCCGAACAGCAAATCCCAACCGAGATGAACTAGCTGAAACACTAACATTATTAGAAAATGGATCCTCGTGCGTTGTCACATCTTCCGGCATGTCTGCAATTGACTTGGTGACAAACCTATTTAATGCTGACGCATTGATCTTCGCACCTAATGATTGTTATGCAGGAACGCACCGGCTTTTAAGTAACCGAGCAGAGCAAGGGCGATTAAAAGTTAAATTCATAGACTTTTTAGATGTAAAGGAAGTTAGTGAAGCTTTTAAAGAGAAACCCGCTCTTGTTATGTTAGAGTCACCATCAAACCCATTGATGAGACTAGTTGATATTCAAGAAATTAGTAAGTTAGCTAAATCTGTTGGTGCGCTGGTAGCTGTCGATAATACATTTTTATCTCCTGTTCGGCAAAGGCCACTAGACTTGGGCGCAGATTTTTCTATTCATTCCACTACCAAGTACTTAAATGGACATAGTGATGTTGTTGGCGGTGCCATTATATCAAAAAAAGAAGATCATGGTAATCAATTAGCATGGTGGGCAAACTGCTTAGGTATTACGGGATCTCCCTTTGATAGCTTCATGACCTTACGCGGAATGCGCACATTACACGCAAGAATGGATGCCCAAGAGTCAAGCGCAATGAAGGTGGCGCAATTTCTTTACAATCACCCTAAGATTTCTAAAGTCTACTACCCTGGTTTACCCTCAGACCCCGGTTATAATTTATGTAAAAAACAGCAAAGCGGGCCAGGCGCAATGATTTCGTTTGAAGTTATTGGAGGGTTTAACTCAGCTAAGAGTGTTATAGAAAATCTGAAGATATTTCAATTGGCTCCAAGCCTTGGGGGTGTTGAGAGTTTAATTTCTTATCCGCCAACGATGACCCACGGGGGGATGTCTGAAACATTAAGACGTGATGCCGGAATAAAAGAAAATTTACTTAGAATTTCTATCGGCCTTGAAAGTTCTGAAGATATAATTCAGGACTTATCGGCATCATTTGCCCTAATTTAGCCTATATGAGGCATAAATTTATGTTTTATGTCAAAAAATAAACTATTTTAGGGTAAATATTTGTGTTGCTTAAGGTGTTTCTTTAGAATATTTATACTCATAATTTGGTAATGGTATAATAGTATGATTATAACTCAGGAATATTGTAAAAAAGACAAGGGTGTTGGGGCACGACGTCTATTAGAACTTTTTATTGGTGGCGTCCTTAGTTTAGAAGTACTGCTCATTAGCATTAAAAAAAGCGGGATTTAGGTAAGAGTTATAAGCCTAATTCACCCGCTCCTAACCGAGCGGGTTTTTTTATGCTTAGGGAGATTATGTGTGTTTGATAAAAAAAGTAATGCTATAGTTGATGGCCCGAGTAGAGCTGCTGCTAGAGCAATGCTGCGTGCTACTGGTATGGATGATAAAAATTTCGAGGGCCCGATTGTAGCTGTTTTCAATACTTGGACCAATATGGGTCCGTGTAACATGGATTTAGACAAGTTAGCCGTGCCTGTTCGTGCTGGAATTCGCGCTGCAGGGGGTACACCTGTTGACTTCAATTCTATTGCTGTTTCTGATGGAATAACAATGGGCAGTGAAGGCATGCGTGCTTCATTAATGTCCCGTGAGGTAATAGCTGATTCAATTGAATTAGCCGTAAAGGGTCATTCTTTAGATGGTGTAATAATTTTGGTTGCTTGTGATAAAACAATTCCTGCAGCAGGAATGGCTTTAGCTAGAATGAATATACCTGGTGTAGTGTTATATGGCGGGTCAATAATGCCGGGAAATCACAGAGGTAAAGATCTATCCGTTCAGGATGTTTTTGAAGCCGTGGGTGCCTGTGCGGCTGGAATTATAGACGAGGCAGAGTTAAAGGAAATAGAAAAGGCTGCTTGCCCTGGTGCAGGGGCGTGTGGAGGTCAATTTACGGCAAACTCTATGGCTATGGCTATGACATTTCTTGGTTTATCACCGATGGGTGCTAATGACATACCCGCAATAAATGATAATAAAAATACTAGCGCATATATAGCAGGGCAAACTGTGGTAGACTGTGTTATGAAAAATAGATTACCGCGCGATATGATTACTCAAAAATCCTTGAAAAATGCAGCAATCGCTTTATCCGCAACAGCAGCTTCCACCAATGCTATTTTGCATTTATTAGCCATAGCATCGGAAGCTGGTATAAGGGATTTTGATATTGACGTGTTTGATGAAATTTCTAGATCGACTCCAGTCATAGGGGACCTGAAGCCTGGAGGTAAATATATGGCATATGACCTCTATGCAGCTGGTGGTTCAGCGCTAATTGGCAAACGCTTAGTAGATGATGGAAGAATTTATGATCAACCTACTGTCACTGGAAAGTCTCTTTTTACAGAAATTAAAGATTGTAAAGAACTTACTGATCAAAAAGTGGTTAGGCACTTCTCAGATCCAGTGAAGTCCCGTGGAGGGTATGGAATATTATATGGAGACCTCGCTCCGGAGGGCTGTGTTGTAAAATTAGCTGGTCACGGAGCACTTTATTTTCAGGGGAGCGCGCGTGTGTTTGAAAGTGAAGAGGACTGTTTTAAAGAAGTACAAAATAATGGAATTAAAAAAGGTGATGTTGTTATAATAAGAAATGAAGGTCCTTGCGGTGGCCCAGGAATGAGAGAAATGTTAGGGGTTACTGCAGCACTAGTGGGCCAAAATTTGGCCGACCATGTTGCGCTCATAACTGATGGCCGTTTTTCAGGCGCCTCATACGGCTTTGTTATTGGACATGTTGCTCCCGAAGCTGCAAAAGGCGGTCCTCTGGCTTTTGTTAAAGATGGAGATATAATCACTATCGATGTTGAGGCTAGAACAATAAATATTGATGCTGATTTAAAATCACGTGTATCTGATTGGGCACCCCCTAAACCAAAATATACCACTGGTGCTTATGCTAAATTTGCTAAACTTGTAGGCTCAGCATCTAAAGGTGCTGTTACATCCTTCCCATTTGAAAACTAAGGAATAAAATTATGTCATCTCTAGATATTTATTACGATAAAGATTGTGATCTCTCGATCATCAAAAATAAGAAAGTAGCAATACTTGGTTATGGATCCCAAGGCCGTGCACATGCCTTAAATTTAAAGGATTCAGGAGTTCAAGTTGTGGTGGGATTGCGTTCAGACAGTCGTACAAACAAAAAGGTAAAAGCCGATGGCCTTAATTCTCTGGCTACTTCAGATGCAGTTAAGGGGGCAGATGTAGTGATGGTGCTTACGCCTGATGAATTACAGGCTAAAATATACCGTGAAGATATAGAGCCAAATATAAAGGAAGGCGCTGCACTAGCGTTTGGCCACGGTTTTGCAATTCACTATGGTCAAATATCACCAAGAAAAGATCTTGATGTCGTCATGATTGCTCCTAAAGCCCCTGGACATACTGTAAGAAATGAATTTATTAATGGTCGGGGAATACCAGATTTAATTGCAATTGCGCAAGATGCAAATGGTGGCCACGCTCTTGAATTAGCTAAATCCTACGCATCAGCTGTAGGGGGCGGACGTACTGCGATTATCCATACTACATTCAAGGATGAAACAGAAACAGATCTTTTTGGTGAGCAAGCTGTACTGTGTGGCGGTGTTGTTGAGTTAATAAAAATGGGTTTTGAAACACTAACTGAAGCTGGCTACCCGCCTGAGCTTGCTTACTTTGAGTGTCTTCATGAGACCAAATTAATAGTCGACCTTATTTATGAGGGAGGCATAGCAAACATGAATTATTCCATATCAAATAATGCTGAATATGGAGAATATGTAACTGGTGAAGCAGTCGTGAATGACAGTTCCAGAGAGGCTATGAGAAGAGCCTTAAAAAATATTCAAAATGGAGATTATGCTAAATCATTTATTCAGGAGGGAGCTCTAGGTTATCCATCAATGACAGCTAGGCGTCGTAATATGGAAGCCCACCCGATCGAACAGACAGGTAGCAAGTTACGTGAAATGATGCCATGGATAGCCGCTAATAAAATTATAGATAAGGATGTAAATTAATCTTCATTAAGCTAAAGGACTAGGCAAAAAAATGACCACAGCAACTCAATTTGAACATCAGCAAACGAAAATACTGGCTAACCGCGAGCCAAAGTCGGGTGCTCTTTTATTGTTAGAGTCAATAGCTGCACAAGGTGTAGATACTATTTTTGGTTACCCTGGGGGTGCTATTATGCCAGTTTATGATGTTTTGCCTAAGGTAGGCTCTTTGCGTCACATATTGTGTCGTCACGAGCAAGGTTGTGGAATGGCTGCAATCGGATACGCCAGAGCTACTGGAAAAACGGGAACAGCATTTGCTACATCTGGCCCAGGTGCCACTAATTTGGTAACAGCAATTGCTGATGCATATTTAGACTCTGTTCCTGTTGTGTTTGTAACAGGACAAGTTACTTCTGATCTGATGGGCACAGATGCTTTTCAAGAAGTTGATATCTTCGGTATTACGTTACCAATTGTTAAGCATAGTTATATTGCCCGTGATCCAGCGGATATTCCTGGTATGGTAGCAGAAGCTTATTTTATAGCAGCTGAAGGCAGACCAGGGCCGGTCTTAATAGACTTGCCAAAAGATGTCGCTAATGCACTCACAACAGAGCGACACAAATGGCGGCCTTATCCAAAAGTAAAGCCAGAAATGGGCCAAAGTGATTACATATCAAAAGCTGAAGATCTAATTAAAGACTCAAAGAAACCACTTTTTTATATAGGTGGCGGTATCGCTCAGGGTGACGGCGTCAAGGAGTTGCGAGATCTTGTTAACCGAACACAAATTCCTGTAGTTTCGACCTTAAAAGGGCTTGGTTCACTGCCCACAGACCACCCTCAGTTTTTAGGTATGTTAGGTATGCATGGCTTAAAAGCAGCAAATTATGCAGTCCAAGAGTGCGATTTGCTAATCGTAGCCGGAGCTAGATTCGATGACCGAGCAACTGGTAAGTTAGACACCTTTGCTCCAAATGCTAAAGTTATTCATATGGATATAGATATAGCAGAGATAAATAAACTAAGAAAAACTGATGTATTTCTCGATGGTTCGTTGAAAAAGAATTTGGAAGCATTAAATCCGGGGGAAGCAAAATGTGAGGATTGGAGACGTCTTTGTTTTTCACGTCGGGAAGAATATGAATGGGATTACAAGTCCCCAATAGGAAACATGAAAACAGGAGGTGTTTATGCCCCTAAGTTACTTCATGATCTTTCAAGACGTGTGGAGGGTAGCGCGATAATTACATGCGATGTTGGACAACATCAGATGTGGGTAGCTCAGCATTGCTATTTTGATAATCCAAAAGATCATATTACATCTGGCGGCCTGGGAACGATGGGTTTTGGTTTGCCAGCCGGTCTTGGGGCAAAGTTAGGTGCTCCAAACCGAACTGTAATCACAGTATCTGGTGATGGTTCGATAATGATGAACATACAAGAATTAGCCACCCTATTTAGATATGATATACCCTTAAAGATTGTATTATTGGATAACTCAGCCCTTGGTATGGTTCGTCAATGGCAAGAGGTTTTCTTTGAAAAAAATTATTCAGAAGTGAATTTAGATGATAACCCTGATTTTGCGATGGTTGCAAAAGCTTTCCAGATTGAAGCCTTCACCATCACAAAAGGTGATGAAGTTGATGATGGCATTGAACGATTACTTTCTGCAACAGGGCCAATATTGATGCATGTAAAAATAGATACATATGAAAATGTTTGGCCGCTTGTACCACCAGGTCGAAGTAATGCGGATATGATGGAACGTTAGGAAATGTAATGGTAGAATTACAGAGAAATAAGACATTTGAACCCTCTGGTGTTCAAGGTAAACTTAAAATTGTACTGCATGATGTTAGCGGAACCTTAATTAGGGCATTGGGAACTATTGAACGCCGTGGATATGATTATAGAGATGTGCATTGCACTCAGCGTGTCGATGGTGATTTTGATTTATTGGTTCATATTGAAGATACGGGCGGTCCAAGTAATCTTGATACATTATGTAAACAATTAGAACGGCTCTATAATGTGGTCAGCGCTGAGAAAGTAGGAAGACGAAAGCATGCTGAAAGAGCTTAGAAGCTTATAGATAGATAATATTTAGAGAATTCACAATGACGAGTAAAAATAAAGTTATAATTTTTGATACGACCCTAAGAGATGGGGAACAAGCGCCAGGCTTTTCAATGTCTTCGGGACAGAAACTTGCAATGGCTCATGCATTGGAGAGTCTGGGTGTTAATGTAATTGAGGCTGGGTTTGCTGCTGCATCGCCCGGTGATTTCGAGGCAATAAAGACAATAGCTGAAAATATTAAAAATAGCACAATTTGTTCTTTGGCGCGGTGTAATGAAAACGATATTCGCTCGAGCGGGAAAGCAATTAAGCTGGCTAACTCAGGTCGAATTCATACCTTTATTGCCACTTCACCTTTGCACCGAGAGTATAAATTAAAAATGTCCAAAGATGAAATCCTTAATCGTGCAACCGCAGGCATAAAGCTAGCAAGAAATTTTACTGATGATGTTGAATTTTCATGTGAAGATGCCATTAGGACTGAAAAAGACTATCTTAAAAGAGTTGTTGAGGCTGCAATAAAGGCAGGAGCTACAACAATTAATATTCCTGACACTGTAGGATATACAACTCCTGAGGAGATACAGAAATTATTTGAATTTCTTACAAGTCAGATTGAAGGTTGTGATGAGACTATATTTTCAGCACACTGTCATGATGACCTTGGCTTGGCCGTTGCAAATTCCCTTGCTGCCATCAGAGGTGGGGCGAGGCAGGTAGAATGCGCTCTTAACGGTATTGGTGAAAGAGCTGGAAATTGTGCTACCGAGGAGGTTGTTATGGCTCTAAATACCCGCAAGGATTTTTATGGGCTTTCTACCGATATTAAAACTGAGGGTATATACGGCGCTTCAAAGTTACTTGCTACGTTAACTGGAAACCCTGTACCCCGTAATAAAGCAATAGTTGGAAAAAATGCATTTGCTCATGAAAGTGGTATCCATCAACATGGCGTCTTAGCTAACCGTGAGACTTATGAAATCATGAAACCTGAGGATGTAGGTGTTTCAACTGATAACTTAGTTCTAGGCAAGCATTCAGGAAGAGCTGCTCTAAAAAGCCGCGCTGAAAAGATTGGTTTCGATCTGTCAGATAACCAACTAAAGTCTGTTTTTGTAGCATTTAAGGAACTAGCAGATTCAAAAAAAGAAGTTTTTGATGCCGATTTAGAAGCTTTAATACTCGGCGAGGCAGTGGGAACCCAAGGGCCTTGGAAGTTGGAAAGCCTATCTGTTTCAGCCGGTTCTGATAATAACAACACTCCAAGTGCCAAGGTTAAGTTGTTACACGAAAGCGGTAACTTAGAGGAGACAGTTATCCAAGCTGCAGGACCAGTAAATGCTGTTTTTCTAGCAATATCGGAAATAACTGGGCATCCATTACATCTTGAAAGCTTTACAGTTCAATCTGTCTCTGAGGGTAAAGATGCAATGGCTGAAGCATCAGTTAGTGTATCAACTAAATTTGAAAACTATCAAGGTCGAGGAGCAAGTACTGACACGGTTCTTGCTGGAGCTAAGGCTTATCTTGATGTTATCAACAGGATCGAACGGAGGGCCGTGCGTCAAGCTTCGATAGCGGCACAGCACTGATATGAGAAAAACACTTTTTGATAAAGTTTGGGAAAAGCACGTTGTTGTTTCTGAGACAGAAACACACCCTGCTACAATCTTTATAGATTTGCACCTTATTCATGAGGTTACCTCTCCTCAGGCATTTACTTTATTGGAAGATAGGGGGCTGCGCGTTAGAAGGCCTGATTTAACCTTAGCGACTATTGACCACTCTACGCCAACTCTTTTAAATAAAGATGGTTCGCGGCCTTACATTTCGGATGAAGCTCGTACACAAGTAGAAACATTACTGCGTAATACAAAAAAATTTGATATCGAGACGCATGGTTGGGATAGTAAATACCGCGGCATTGTTCATGTTATGGGTCCTGAGCTTGGAGCCACTCATCCTGGTGCTACTATTGTATGTGGTGATAGCCATACTTCAACTCATGGAGCTTTTGGCGCAATTGCATTTGGCATTGGGACTACTCAGGTAGGGCACGTTCTTGCAAATCAATGTATTTTGATGAGAAAACCTAAAACTATGGCAGTAAATGTTAATGGAAAGCTCAACCAAGGAGTTACTCCAAAGGATGTAATTCTACATATAATTTCATTGATAGGAATTGGTGGCGGAACTGGTTATGCTATAGAGTACCGTGGAAATGTTTTCGAAGATATGAGTATGGACGGTCGAATGACCGTTTGTAATATGTCGATTGAAGCTGGGGCGCGCTGTGGTATGATTGCACCCGATGAAGTGACCTTTGAATTCCTTAGAGGTCGTAAATATACCCCTAGGAACTATGAGGATAGTTGTGCTGAATGGCTGTCTCTATCTACAGATGAAGGTGCTTTTTTTGATAAAGAAGTTAATATTAAGGCTGCCTCAATAAAGCCAATGGTTACATATGGCACTCACCCGGGGATGGGTATCCCGATAGACTCCATTGTTCCGAAATCTAATAACCTAGCAGAACAAGCTTCACTCAATTATATGCAAATTACAGAGGGTGATAAAATGCTGGGTATAAAGGTTGATAAGGTTTTTATAGGTTCTTGCACTAACTCCCGTATGGACGACCTCAGAGCAGCAGCAAGCATTTTTAAAAAAAAGAAAATAGCGCCGCATGTGAAAGCTTTAGTTGTACCCGGAAGCGCTCAAGTAAAAGCCATTGCTGAGAAAGAAGGTTTAGATAAAATATTTAAAGATGCAGGTGCTGACTGGCGTGAACCTGGATGCTCAATGTGCTTGGGTATGAACGGTGACATAGGTTTGCCCGGAGAACTTATAGTTTCAACGTCTAACCGTAACTTTATGGGGCGCCAAGGCCCTGGTGTGCGTACTATATTGGCATCACCCGAAACAGCTGCTTCAACAGCTATAGCAGGCGTAATTGAGGACCCTCGAAATTTAAAGAAAAATAAATGACCATAGAACCATTTAAATTAGTTTCCTCAAGGACATTAGTCTTGCCATCAGCCAATATTGATACGGATCAGATAATGCCAGCTAAATTTTTATCAATGACAACGAGGAATGGATTGGGAGAACATGTTTTTTCTAACTTGCGATATACTAATTCTGGAACTTTAACTGATCATGAGTTAAACTCTGAGAGTGGCAAGGCATGCAAAATACTTGTTGCAGGAGATAATTTTGGTTGCGGTTCATCTCGTGAACATGCTCCTTGGGGCCTTACTGACTATGGATTTCGAGTAGTAATTAGTTCAAGTATTGCCGATATTTTCAAAAGTAATTCTCTTAAAAATGGTTTACTACCTGTCACTATAAATAAAGAGGTTCATCAATGGCTTATCGAGCATTCAGGAGTGTATGTAACTGTAAATCTTGAGTCTTGCTTACTTGAGCTTCCAAGTGGAATGGGGTCTCACTCTTTTGTTATAGATAGTTTTTCCCGTTATTGCCTTCTCGAAGGGCTTGATGAAATGGGTTATTTACTTGAACAAAATAACCAAATTTCTGAATATGAAAACAGATAGTATTGTATGGCAAAAATAAATTTTACATATCTTCCAGGAGATGGAATAGGGCCTGAAGTAGGAGGTGCCGCTATCAATGTTTTGAAGGCGGTCTCTAGTAAATTTGGTCATAATTTAGAAATAGAGCAACATCTCATCGGGGGTGCGGCTATTGATGTGTTAGGAAAACCTCTACCTGCAGAAACCTTTGAGTCTTGCAAGCGAACAGGCGCTATTTTACTCGGCGCTGTTGGGGGTCCTAAATGGGATCACCTGAAAGGAGCTGAGCGCCCAGAATTAGGTTCATTATTACCTTTAAGAAAAAAACTAAATTTATATGCCAATATCCGCCCTTGCAAACCATACGATGAATTAATAAGTAGGTCTCCTCTGAAACATGAAAGAATAGTAGGAACTGACTTCATAGTCATGCGTGAACTGACAGGCGGGATATATTTTGGTAAAAAAGGACGCGATAGTTCAGGTGCTTTTGACGAATGCCGGTATTCAAAGAAAGAAATTGAACGCATAACTATAAAAGCCTTTGATTTGGCAAGGCAGCGTAAAAAGAAAGTTACTTCTGTTGATAAATCTAATGTTCTCGAAACATCGCGATTGTGGAGAGAGACTGTGACGGAAGTTTCTGAAAGATATAATGATGTTAAAGTTGAGCATTTACTTATTGATGCAATGACTATGCATATGCTTACTGATTCTCAAAACTTTGACGTTATTTTAACTGAAAATATGTTCGGTGATATACTAACGGATGAAGCGTCTGTGCTTACAGGCTCCATGGGTGTTATTCCTTCAGCCTCTATTTCTGACGGAAATGTTGGGATGTATGAGCCTATTCACGGTAGTGCCCCTGATATTTCCGGTCAAAATAAGGCAAACCCTCTGGCTATGATTTTGTCGGCCGCATGGATGCTTCGCCTTTCTTTTGATATGGATACTGAGGCCTCATCTATAGAGAGCGCAGTGAAATTAGCTTTGACTGAGAATCAAACAACTGCTGACCTCGGCGGTCCCCTGTCTACTCAGCAAGTAGGTTCTTGGATAGCAAAATATGTCCAAAATTAACCTTAAAGACCTAAAAGAACGTATTGGTAATGCTAAAATATATAACCTAGCAAAACGAACACCTTGTCAATTGGCAGAGAAACTGAGTCATGAGTCCGGTAGCGAAATATGGTTAAAAAGAGAAGATTTACAGGATGTTTTTAGCTTTAAAATTCGTGGTGCAGCAAATAGAATATCAAATTTGAGCGATACTGAAAAGTTAAAAGGTGTCTGCGCTGCCAGTGCAGGAAATCATGCCCAAGGAATGGCATCTGCAGCCAAATATTATCAAACTAAAGCAGTTATATTTATGCCAATAACTACTCCAAAAATAAAAATTAATGCTGTGCGTGCAGCAGGTGCTGAGATACGTTTAATAGGGGAAAATTATGATGAATCTTGTAAGGCAGCCTTAAAATACTCCCAAGAAACGGGGGCCATATTTATTCACCCATTTGATGAGTTAGACGTTATAGCTGGTCAGGGCACCGTTGGAAAAGAAATCTTAGAGCAAATGGACCATACTCCTGATGCGATTTATGTGTGTACTGGCGGCGGTGGCTTAATTTCAGGGATTGGTACATGGGTAAAATCTGTGTCTCCTAATATAAAAATAATTGCTGTTGAACCTGAGGGTGCAGCAACACTTCAAACATCTTTAAATTCAGGGCGTCCTGTGAAGCTTGATAAGGTAGATGGTTTTGCTGATGGGGTTGCAGTCAAAACTGTTGGATTTAATACATTTGAGATATGTCAGAGAGTTGTTGACGAGTGTATAACAGTAACGAATGCTGAGATCTGTTCAGCAGTGAAAGATATTTATGAGGTGACTCGAACTTTAGTCGAACCGGCCGGTGCCTTAGCATTAGCAGGTTTTCTTAAGCAAGTCAGTTTAGGCACTGCTCCAAAGGGAATATCTGTAGCTACAATATCTGGTGCTAATGTAAACTTTGATAGAATTGGAAACATAGTTGAGCAGGCGGAACTTGGGTCTGGTCAAGAGATGCTGTTTGCAGCTGAGATTCCTGAGAAAAAGGGAGCATTTCTTGAATTTGTTAAAACCTTAGACAAACGCGATATAACTGAATTTAATTACAGGTATTCATCTGATAGAATAGCAAGAATATTCGTGGGAGTTAAAACGCAGTCCTCTGATGAACACCGTAGTATAATTTATTCTATGGAAGAAAATGATATTAACATTGTTGATTTATCTAATGATAGATTGTCTAAGCGTCATTTACGGCACATGGTAGGGGGTAGGCCTGCTAAAAACTTTGTTGAAAAAATCTATCGTTTTGATTTTCCAGAAAGACCTGGCGCATTAATAAATTTTTTGACGAGTTTAAATAATGACTGGGATATCTCTCTTTTTCACTACAGAAACCACGGAGCGTCTACTGGGCATGTGCTTTGCGGCTTCAAAGTTGAGGGGCATCAGTTTGATAATTTGGAGACTAGTCTATCTAACATAGGTTATCCAATGACTGATGAAACAAAAAATATTGCTTATGATTATTTTTTGAGAAATTAAGATGGAAGCTATTAAGCTCTTGGGTGAGCATTTTTGTGGACATTTTTTAAAACCGAACTATTAACTTCTGTGTACCTCTGTGTGGTAGATAGGCTTGAATGACCAAGCAGCTTTTGAATTGTTCTCAGATCTCCCCCAGCTTCCAATAAGTGCGTTGCAAAACTGTGCCTAAGTGAGTGTGGTGTTGCTGTTTCTGGAAGTCCCAATATTTCCCTTAAAGCTCTTACTTCCTTTTGAATTATTTCAGCTCTCAATACTCCGCCTCGCAGACCCCTAAAAACCTGATCTTCTTTATTTAGTTTATAGGGTAAGAGGACTAAGTAATCATTTAGAGCTTTCTTAACTATTGGCAGAATTGGAACTATGCGGTCCTTTCCTCCTTTTCCTCTAAGTTTTAAGGTGTTCCCCAATGGGGTTTCGCTGTAGGTTAAACTAACTGCCTCAGATATTCGTAAACCCGCACCATAGCAGAGTGTTAACACAGCTGTATTACGTGCCTCAATCCAAGGTTTATAATTATAATTACTGCTAGTTGAAATAAGGTCAATGGAACCAGAAATACTCAGGGGCTTTGGTATTGTATGATTTACTTTTGGTCCCTTGATTAACCTTAAGGCCTCATTTTTGACACCCCAACGTCGTTCTAGATATTTATAATAACCTCTAATTGCTGATAATTGGCGCTGTATAGAAGTTCCTGAGAGTGGTTTAACTTTTCGTTGTTGAAATGATAAAAAAGACCTAAAGTCAGTAGATTTTAATTTAACAAGACTACTAATGTATAATTCATGTCCCAAGTGATTAGTGATAAAGAGTTGAAAAGCAGTTATATCATTTCTATATGCTTCAACTGTTTTAATTGAAAGTCGCCTTTCAGCTGATAGGTGTCTTAGGAAAATTAACAGTGCTTCCGCTGATTTAATGTCTTTGTATTTAATCATTTAATTTCTACTAACCCAATATTATTAATTCTAGCTTAAGCGGTTTATTAAATTATTTACCTAAGCTATATGAGCATATGCTTGATAATATATACAATACGGATATTCTCAAATTATCTGCTAATTTGAAAAATGAAAGATTAAATAAGCCAGATTGTTTCGCACGGAAAGTTTCCAAACTATGCGGATCATGGTTAGAGATTGATCTTAAAGTTGATGACCGAAGAGTAAAGTCAATTGCCTTGAGAGTGCAAGCTTGTGCTTTGGGGCAAAGTTCGGCAGCAATATTATATAAAAATATTATCAATGCAGAATTTAAAGAAGTAGTTGCCGCTAGAAACTCCCTTGTTTTGATGCTTAACGGATCAGATGCATGTTTTCCTCCTCGTTTTTCTGAGTTGGAGTTACTCAAGGGTGTTTCAGAGTATCCTGCCAGGCATGCCTCTACACTTTTAGCATTCAATGCTGCAGTTGAAGCGCTCGAAAATACCAATTTAGAATAATTTTTGATAGTTATGGATTTTCAATGAAGTATTTTTTTAAAAATATTATGTTATCACTTTTGCTTTTTTATAAATATTTTTTGTCACCTATTATTACTTTTTTTGGTATCAAATGCCGTCACAGTCCTTCTTGTTCTGAATATTCGAGGGAAGCAATTAAGCGTCATGGGGCATGGATAGGAGGGTGGCAAACATTGGCACGTTTATCGCGTTGTCATTGGTTTGGCACAAGTGGGGTTGATAACGTTCCCAAAATAATTAAAAAACGACATTTTTGGGCTCCATGGAAATATGGTATTTGGCGCAAGACTAATGATGATTAATTTTCTATATTAGTTTATAGGTAAGTATTTTCTGCGTATAATTTTATGCGCAGCTGCTATGAGGATAGAACACGTGTCAACAAACAATATAACTGTGACATTTCCAGATGGAAACACTCGTGACTATGCTAAAGGCATCACTGCAATGGATGTTGCAAGATCTCTCTCTAAAAGTTTGAGTAAAAAAGTACTTGCAGCCAAAATTGATGGTATATTAGTTGATGCCTCTTATTCGATTGATAGAAATGCAGGTTTGGAATTAGTAACTAAGAATGATCCAGAAGGGTTGGAGTTAATCCGCCATGATGCTGCACATGTTTTGGCGGAAGCGGTACAAGAGCTTTTTCCAGGAACACAGGTAACTATTGGTCCTGTAATTGAAAATGGGTTTTACTACGATTTTGCTCGAGATGAGCCTTTTAGTGATGATGATTTTGCCGCGATAGAGAAAAAAATGATATTTATCATCGATCGAAATGATAAATTTGAACGCATTGAAGTCGCACGCGAGGAAGCAATTAAAATTTTTAGGGAATTGGGTGAAAGTTTTAAGGCTGAGTTAATTGAAGACTTACCCGAGGCAGAAACTATTACTTTGTATAAACAAGGTAAATGGTTTGATTTATGTAGAGGCCCTCATCTCCCCAGCACTGGTAAAATTGGGAAAGCTTTTAAACTAATGAAGGTAGCTGGAGCCTATTGGCGTGGAGACTCCAATAAAGCTCAACTTCAGAGAATTTATGGTACTGCATGGGCGAATCAAGAAGACCTCGAAGCCCATTTGCATATGTTAGCTGAGGCAGAGGCTAGGGATCACCGTAAGTTAGGAAAGCAACTCGAATTATTTCATATGCAACCTGAAGCCCAGGGAATGGTATTTTGGCATGATAAAGGAGCAACCCTTTGGCGGGAAGTTGAAAGCTATGTCCGTCGCCAGTTGAAAAAGGCTAACTACCTTGAAGTCAAAACTCCTTTACTAATAAATAATAAACTTTGGCAAAAAAGTGGCCACTGGGATAAATTCCGAGAGAATATGTTTGTAAGCGAAGTAAGCCACGGAGCTCATGATGAGGTGCATGCTTTAAAACCTATGAATTGCCCCGCGCACGTTCAAGTATTCAACCAAGGTATGAAATCTTATAGAGACCTGCCTCTTAGAATGGCGGAATTTGGTTGCTGCCATAGAAACGAACCTACAGGTGCGCTTCATGGAATAATGCGTGTTCGTGGTTTCACACAGGATGACGCTCATATTTTTTGTACAGAGAACCAAATTTCACAAGAAACGGGTGCTTTTATTGACCTTTTAAGTCGTATTTACAAAGACTTTGGATTTACTGATTTAAAAGTAAAATTTTCTGACCGCCCAGAAGTGAGGGCAGGTGATGACACAACATGGGATAAATCTGAAAAAGCTCTTATGGACTCAGTTAAAGCAGTAGGTTTGGAGGTTGAATTAAATCCAGGGGAAGGAGCCTTTTACGGCCCAAAACTTGAATTTATCTTAAGGGATGCAATTGGACGAGATTGGCAGTGCGGTACTTTGCAAGTAGATTTTGTTTTGCCTGATCGTTTGCAAGCCAGCTATATCGGTGAGGATGATAAACGTCATCGCCCTGTGATGTTGCATCGTGCAATTCTTGGCTCTATGGAGCGGTTCCTCGGAATTTTAATTGAAAATTACTCAGGTAAGTTCCCACTTTGGCTAAGCCCAGTTCAGATTGTTGTAGCAACTGTAACCTCGGGTGCAGATGAATTTGCAAAGAATGTAGCGGAGATGCTTGGCTCAAAGGGACTTAGGGTTGAAACTGATTTAAGAAATGAAAAAATAAACTATAAAATACGCGAACATAGCGCAGATAAAAAAGTACCTATCATTGCAGTAGTTGGCATGAAAGAGGCGGAAAACAATAAATTAGCATTACGCCGTTTAGGTACACGGCAAGTAGAAATTATTGATTTAAAAGATGCTTTAAAAAACCTTCCTATCGAAGCATTGCCACCTGATATGCGTTGATGTAAATAAACCCTATGGCACTGAGCATAGAAAAATTTGCCTACAATTTGCTGGTATTAGTTTTGGTATTAACGCCAATTATTGCGCACGCTGGCGGGTTAGGGTTTGTCCCACTTGTTTTTTTAATGGGTTTGGCTGGTTTAGTATTTTGTTTGCTGTCAAGGCGATATATATTTACCAGGGTGCAGCAAGCTTTGATAGTATTTACTTCATATTTATGTTTATCTGCAAACTGGAGTCCATACGAACCAGATATTTTTATTACAAATTACAATAAATTATTGATAATGAGTATTGCTCTATATTGGTCAGTATACTTGTTTGACTTAGTCTCAAAAAAGAATTCTAAAAAACTTATAAGCCTTATTCTGATTATGAGTTTATTAGAAGTGATAGTTTTATTTCTCGATATAAAAACTCAATATTCAATAACTATGGCTATTGAAACATTGTACACATCAGAAGATCGGTTGTACCGATTAGTGCAAACTGAGATGAATTTGGGTCATGCCATTATATTTTTAGTTTTATTGCTAAGTCCTATTTTGGTGTTTATTTTTAGTCGTTATCCCAAGTATATATCGTTAACTGTATCGGTGATAATCGTATCTTTAATTATATTTGCATCTATATTAAACCATTTAGCCATTGGAACTTTCTCTGTTATAGCTGTTTTATTATCGATGGGGCTAGGCTATATTTACCCTAGATTCGCACCAAGATTTTTTATATTTATTTCTATTTTAACTATAATACTTGCACCGGTATTGGCTTATTTTTCTTTTTTAATTACAGAGCCAGGTTTAACTGATCTTCCAATGTCTTGGGATCATCGTTTTCGTATGTGGGGTTACTGTTGGAATATAATCTCTGAACACCCTTTTGTAGGAGCTGGGTTTGACGCATCTCGAACATTTAATGATTCATTTATTGCTAAGGATGGAAGAAACCTATCTTTGCTTTCTCTGCACCCCCATAATTTAGGTGTTCAAATATGGACTGAAACTGGTTTAGTTGGAGCTGTCCTTGCTTCAATCCTTTTACTATCTCTGATTAAGCCTCTAAAAAAAATTACAAATAATTCAAAATCATCTTCTGCCTATAGTGGAGTAATTGTGGCATCGCTCACAATTTCATCGTTAACAATTGGTGCTTGGCAATTATGGTGGTGGTCGGCTGTCTTTTTGGCATTAGGTATTACTAAGTTGGTTAATTCATCAGACAAATGCGACATTAATAACTTTTAATTTGCTACGCAACAATGACTCATATTACATATGTAAATATGCCAACATAAAATTTGGGAGGATGAAATTTATGACTAACGAAGTTGAGTTCAATGATATTAACGCATCTTCAATAAGTGTTATAATGGTATCATATATGACTGGTGCGGCTTTGTTTAAAGCTATAAATCATGTCATATTGGACACGCAAATTTCTGAGCTTATAATAATTGATAACGGCAACCCCGAACAAGTAAGGGAAAAGCTTTTTTCATTAGTGAAGTCTTACGGTCATATAAAGATAAAAACGGGTCATGGGAATATTGGGTTTTCTAGAGGCTGTAATTATGGAGCAAAAATTGCTTCTGGTAATTATCTCTTATTTTTAAATCCTGATGCCTTAATTACTAAAAACTCAGCAACGAAATTAATGAATTTAGGTAAAAATCTAAAAAGGCCATGGATAACAGGCGGCATGTTAGTCAACTCAAGAGGCGAAGAACAAAGAGGCTCAAGAAGAGGAGAACTAACGTTATTTTCTTCATTATTGACGGTTCTGCATTTAGGAAAAAAAACTATACACCAGGAAAATAACCCGTTACCTAGTAGTGCTATCCCCTGCTCAGCGGTTAGCGGTGCATTATTGATGATTGATAAGCCTTCTTTCCAAATTATTAACGGCTTTGACGAAGATTTTTTCCTTCACGTAGAAGATTTAGATATATGCAAGCGGGCTATTAAAAAGGGAGGACATGTATATTTTCTTCCTAATGCAACAGCAATGCATTATGGAGCCACTAGTGATATAAAAAAAATAAAAGTTGAGTTGGAGAAACTTAAGGGGTTTAAAAAGTATTTCATTAAGCACAGAAAGTATAAGTTAGAGATTATTCTTATTTATATATCATTACCTTTTATGGCTCTTTATTTTTTATGCAAAGCTGCTTTTTCTTCAAATACAAAGACTTACTAAAACTCATTGAAATTATTTTTATTGCACTTGGAGTTATACAATATTTTTATATCGACTGGTCTGCCTTTAGAATAATTATAGCCCATCCCAACAGGTATTAATTTAGTACAAAAATTATCTTTTTTTGCTTTAGCAATTATTATTGTTTCTAGTTTTAAGGAAGAGTTGTTTTTATAATCAAGAATAAATACTTGTTGCTTTGGCGTGTTATTAATTTTTTCAATATCAATTTTACCTGAAATATTAATTTCCTGCCCTAAATTATATACAAGGCTAGGTTCTTTGAAATGTGGAGAAATAACAGGAGGTCCACCATGGCGTGGAAGTAATATTCTATTTTTTTCAAATTTAACCGCGATTTGGTCAGATACTCTCAATATAGATAAGCTAGGAAGAGTTACTTTGTAAGTCATAAAGGATAATAAGATTGTAGCTATAGAGGCAGTTATTAAACTAGAACTAAATCTTACTTTCCACATTGATACAGCAGAATAGGTAATGAGACAAACTATGCTGACGCCAATAGTAATTATAAAAAAAACATATTTTTTGTCTTGAGCAATATAAATCAACTGACCAGCTGTGATAAGTAGAGTTATCGTAAAGCCTATTAATAAAAAAATTATAATATTAATTTTTCGTAATTTAAAAAAACCTGTTTTCATTAAGGGGTGCGTAATAGCTATTGCTGATAGAGAGCAAATGGCTGGAAATACTGGCAAAGCATAATGCATAAGTTTCGTTGGAATAACTTCAATTAAAAACCAATAAGGTATTATAGCTGCTATACAGAAGCGTACAGATTTAGATATTTGTGCATCGAAAATTTCATTATTATTTAGAACTTTTATTGTAAAGCCGATTGCAGGTAAAATAACCAAACATGTAGGCCAAAGAGTTAACCAAATACTTAAAAAGTAATAGCCGATAGGGCCTGAGTGGCTTTCTTGCGATTTAAAGAGTTTAGCGCCAAAATCATTATTTAAACTTGCGGTATAGAATTCACCATCTGTATTTAGCCACATGAGTATTGCCCAAGGCACCCATATTAATACGAAAACCGTAATAGGAAATGGTTTTATAATTCCCCTTATCCATTCATTGTTATTTTCCCAGACGGTAAGACTGATGATTGTTAAGGAAGTAATTATTATCACTATAGGTCCCTTTATTAGAATACTTAAACCTAATGACACCCATAGGACCCAACATGAAAGGTTTGTTCCATTTTGCCTTAATGAAATAAGTGAACCAAAACTGAGAGCGGATAAGCCAACTAAGAATGCATCAGTTTTTGCAACATGAGACTCAAAAACCATTAAACATGAAAGCGCCAGCATTGATGCGGCTATAAATCCTGCTTTACTATTCAATAAAGTTGTAGTTGACCAATAGGTAGCAAGAACTGCTATTATTCCACCTATGACAGAGGGTACTCTTTGAACCCAAATTTTACGTTCAGAACCGTTTGTTAGTAATTTTATTGAAATTGTTTGCAACCAATAAATACCGGATGGTTTTTTATAGCGAGTTTGATCTTGAAACTTAATATCCATCAAATCGCCAGTTTCTGCCATCTGAACACTTGCCTGAGCAAAACGTGCTTCATCACGGTCTATAACTGGCAAACTTGCAATACCCGGAAGAAACATAAATAAGCAAAGAATAATTAATGCTATTATGCTCTTTAACTGATGCTTTTTTTGTAGCGTTATTATCATTATTTGCCATTAATAAGTGGAGAAGTATTTTAAAGAGAAACTTGCTTGAAAGCCTTTCACATGTCAAATTAAGTCCATGAAAATGTTACCTGCCATATCGATAGTAATTCCAGTATTCAATGAGAGCGAAAATATTTCTAATCTTACGCATGAAATCCACACTTCCCTAAATGGCTTAAAATATGAGGTTATTTTTGTTGACGATGCTAGCACCGATAATACAAAAGAAAAAATTACAGAGTTAAAAAAAGATTATCCAGAAATAAGGGGTTTATCGCACAATTATAATGCAGGCCAATCTCGTGCCATTCTTTCGGGAGTGAAGATGGCAGAGAGTGTATATATAGCAACTTTAGATGGTGATGGTCAGAATGATCCGAAAGACATCCTAAAGCTATATAATCAATTAACTAGAGCTGCGGCTCCTGAGGGTTTAGCCCTTGTTGGAGGCCAAAGAATGAAAAGATTAGACAGTAATGCTAAAAAGATAGCATCTGTCTTAGGGAATAAAATACGAAAAAGACTCCTTAAAGATGAAGCTAATGATACTGGTTGCGGCATAAAAGTCTTTAAAAGATCTGTTTATTTGGATTTACCATTTTTTGATCATATGCACCGTTATATTCCTGCTTTAGTACTACGATCCGGTTTTAAAATTGAATTCTGTTCGGTAAATCATAGGGATAGAAAATTTGGTAGTTCAAAATATACCAACTGGGGAAGGTTAATAGTTTCCCTTGCTGATTTACTGGGTGTAATTTGGCTTAGCAAACGTCATCGTAGGCATGGCGGACTTAACGAATTTTAAAGCAAAAGCTTTACTAATTGTTATTTGTTAAAAAACTTATATGATAAGAATCTCAATGCTATAAAATATTAAGAGGTTGGTTTGAGTTTTTTGAGATTATTTCCATGGATGGCTGTTCCTGTAGTTATTTATAATATTTTAGCTTTGGGTGGTCTCGCCTTTTCTTCTGTTGAGGCCATTAGGCTAAGGTTAGACACTGATTTTTTAACTATTCCCGTCAGTTTAAATGCTACTTGGAATATTACACCGGGTCATGCATTGATATGTTGCGCTGTAATAATGCTTTTCATTGAATTCATGAAATCAAGATCAATAAGCAGTATAAATGTTATGAGCCACGCCTCATCAATATTTATACTTGTAGTTAGCATTGTCGAATTTCTTATTTTTCCAGCTTTTGCTACATCTGTATTTTTTCTTATAGTCTTAATGTGTCTTATGGATGTTGTGTCCAGACTAACTTTACTTAGTGCTTTTTTGCAATCTTCAGGTGAATAGACATTTTAATTTAAATTATTAGCTAAGCGTCGCTGATATTTTTTTGTTTAGTTTTTTTAAACTCTAGCTAAGATAATGTAATGCGGCCAACCCTTAATAAGTTAGATGTGTTTTATAGATCACCATCAAGTACTCTTCTAAGTGACATCTTATTGAGAAAAATAAATTCAAGATGGCCTGATCTCCCCGGACAAGACGTTTTGGGATATGGTTTCTGTGAGAAATATCTTAGTTCTTACAAAAAAACTGCAAATAGGATTATCCTAACATTACCAGAAAAAAACCTCACTAAAATTGAACATGAAGATATGCATGGAACGTCATGTATTACCGAAAATTTATCTTTACCATTTTCAGACTCCCGATTTGATAAAATTCTTTGTATCCATGGCACCGGAGATTCATCAAATTTTGACTTACTGTTAAAAGAGTTCTGGCGTGTATTAAAGCCAGAAGGGAAAATTATTATTATTTCTTCCAGCCGTTTAGGGGATTGGATAAGAAATATGGGCCCTTTCAGTGAGGAGAGGTCATTTACTAGAAAAAAATTTAAAAAATCTGTAATAAAGTCAGGTTTTCAAATAACTTTTTTTACAGGATGTATATATTTTCCCTATAGAAAAGTATCAAGAAAAAACAGATATCCACACTTACTTGAAAAAATATGTGAGACTATATTTCCATATTTCTCTAGACTTGTTCTTGTAGAAGCTATTAAGCGTCTTTATGCGGAACCGCATGGAATGCCTGAGACAATAAGAATAAAAAATGTACTTAGTAGTAACCCGCTTGCAAATAAAACTATAATTGAACAAAGAGAACATGTCTGAAAAACCATTGATAACAATTGAAAATGTCCGAGCGGAGATAGATAGAGTTGACAATGCTTTACTTTCTCTGATCGCGGACCGCCTTAAATTGGCTGCTTCAGTCAGAGAGGTTAAGGCCGGCGTACAGCTGTGGCGTCCATCAAGAGAAGATTCACATGTGAGAGAATTAGCAGAGGATACTGAAAATATTCCAGCTGCACTTGTGTCGAGGATCTGGGCTGAATTAATGAGTGCCTCTATTGCGTTGCAAGGTCCTATGAAGCTTCATATTGCCTTAGAGGGCGGTGCTTTGGATGTCTGGACTTTGGTAAGAGATCGTTTTGGTGCAGCAATACCTACTATTTCTTACCCTACTGCAAGCTCTGCCTTAGCTGCGGCATACGCTGATGATGAAGGTGTAGCGATTTTGCCATCACCAGGCGGGATGAATTCTTGGTGGTCATCTTTGGGTGTAAGTGGTGCGATGCCTGATATGCATATTTTAGCGGGCTTACCAAGGACAGGCGCTGACTGTTGGCCTCTAGCTGTAGCTGTATCAACGGCAAGTATACAGCCATCTGGATCTGATCAAACATTGCTGATTAGTAATAAAGAGATGAAAATACCAGGAGCGATAATCCGGGCAGAAACAGAAACACAAGCTCTACTAAGTATAGACGGATTTAAAACTCAATCGCCTGAAGGAACCAAAATAATTGGATGTATACCATTGCCGATTGGTAGGTCTTGATGAGTATTGATAAATTACTAATTATAGGCGGTGGTTTAATTGGATCATCTATTGCACGGGCAGCTAAGACGATTGGAAGCGTTGATAAAGTTTATATATCGGATAAATCGTATGCTGTTTGCAGGTCAATTGAGAGGCTGGGCTTTGCTGATGGCGTATCCGAGAATTCTCCTGAATTTTATGCCTCAGAAGCTGACTTAATTATTCTTTGTGTTCCACCTGGTGTAATGGCTGCAGTTGCAGAAAGAATAGTGCCAGTTATGAAAAAAGGGTCGATATTAACTGATGTAGCTTCAATAAAAGGAGATATAATTAATAAAATAGCCCCGCTTATGAATAGTGAAATTCATTTTGTTCCCGGTCACCCGATAGCAGGAACAGAGTACAGCGGGCCTGAAGCAGGATTTGCTGAGCTTTTTAAGGATCGTTGGTGCGTACTAACCCCTGATGATGCCGATGAATTAGCAGTAGAGACTGTTAAGCTGTTTTGGGAAGGAATCGGCTCTCAAGTAGTAGTTATGGATAGCGTTAGGCATGATATTGTACTAGCTGCTACATCTCACGTGCCTCATTTAATTGCATATGCTCTGGTTGGTACAGCAGTTGATATGGAGAAGGTAACGAATAATGAAGTGGTTAAGTTCTCTGCAGGAGGTTTTCGCGACTTTACACGTATAGCCTCATCTGACCCAGTTATGTGGCGTGATATTTTCCTTGCTAACAGGGATGCAACATTAGAGGTTGTAGATCGTTTTATAGAAGACTTGTCGGCCCTTAAAAGAGCTATTAGGTGGAAGGATGGCGATGCTTTATTGGAGCACTTTGCGAAAACACGTGATATTCGTCGTCGAATAGTGGACGCCGGGCAAGATAGTCCAGAGCCTAATTTTGGAAGAGATGATTAAGGCATATTGTTATTCAATAATATTTTTTTCTTGTCCGGTTCTATTGTTACGTACTTTAAATAGCTTATTAAAAGTTTAGTGTATTCCTGAAGAAGACGTTTTAGCCCATTACTATCTAGATACCATTTGCCTTCAGTTTGGTTCAAAACTGGAAACGGAGTTATTTTAATTTGACTTGTGGCTGCTCCCATTTCTATTTTAGCTCTCGGCATGTGGTAGGCAGATGTAACTAATATTACATGTTTAAATCCTAATGCTTTGGCCCACACTGTTGTTTCGTATGCATTACCGATTGTATTTTTTGCTTCGTAGTCTAAGTCCAAACAGCAATCTGAAAATTTTTCAGGAATGGCTACTATTTCTTTAATTTCATCAAGTGATATTTCAGAGTTTACCCCTGATATAAGCAGACGTTCCCCTTTCTTCTTCAATAGCAAACGTGCTCCTGCCTCAAGTCTCCCCCCTCCTTTTCCCGTCCAAACAACTATTCCGTCAGCTTTTGGGATGGGATTTGGTGTACTAAAATTGTTAATTTTTTTAATAAAAAAAAGAAAACCTACAAAGTAGATGATGATCGATATAGTGACGACTTTAAGTAATTTCATTATTCTAACAATATTTATAGTAACAGGTAGATTAAGTATGATTTAGTATTTACCCAAGGTATAGTTTATTTATTTTCGTCGATATTTCTTTGATAAGATGTTTGTAGATGTTAATCCTGCGGATATAGAACAATTTAAGCTAAAGCCTATAATAAATGTTAAAAGGTATATTAAATCAGGCCAATGGAAGCTTGGCGGTGCAATAATAAAAATTTCTTTAATACGATCTGTGGATATTAAAATTATCGTGACACAGCCTAAGCTAACCCCATAAAACCCGCTCACTAAACCTCTAACACCTGCTTGTTTTATAAATAATTTTGTGATGAAAATATTTTTGGCACCAACTTGTAGTAAAATATTTATTATTTTTTTTTGCGCTAAAAGTGCTGATTTTGTGGCATAATTAGTGATGAGAATAGCTATACTAAAAATTAATATAAGCAGTGCTGATGAAGCGACTTTGAGAGCAGTAGCTGACCTTTTTACTTGTTCAGACCACCGTGTATGATCGTCAATTTCAATAATGACACCTTCTGCTTTAAGGTCAGGTGTAAGATAAGCTAGGTCTTTGTTATCTTCTTTTGCAAACTTAATGGATATTAAAGCTGGAATAGGTAAATCATCAGGAAGAACAGAATTTCCAAGCCAAGGTTTAAGCATATCTAGGGATTTTTTTTTGTCCACTGCAGTTACTTCAGAATTTGGATAATTTTCTTTTAAGTTTTTTAGTGTAATATCCACCTGCGTTTCAATTAGCCTTGGATTATCAACTAAAATTTGGACAGTAGCAGTATTTTTTAAGGATGTATTCCATGAAGCGCTAATACGGTTCATAGAAAGAGAAAACATTAAAGTGATCGTTGCTAGGTATGCAACAATGGATAATACAAATAGTAATGATCCTGCATCATTACCTTTAGGATCAAGTAATGGGTTAGAAGTTAAATTCTTTACAGTATTATCTTGCATTTAAGTGCTCGGCTCAAAACTAGTATCAATCAATATGCCATTCTCTATATGAAGAATATTAGCCTTTACACCCTTGATGAGCTTTTTATTATGTGTTGCTATTAGCACAGTTGTTCCGGAGCGGTTCATTTCAGTAAAAAGGCTGAGTAGTCTTTTACTCATTACTTCATCAACATTTCCGGTGGGCTCATCCGCAATAATTAAATCTGGTTTAGATATAACAGCTCTTGCAATCGCAGCCCTTTGTTTCTCGCCGCCTGATAGTGTTTTCGGCAGTGCATCCATCCGTGCGCCTAACCCAACCCACTGAAGTAATTCGCTTACATCTTTTGTGTAGTTACTTTTTTTCTCCCCTGAAACACGCAGCGGTAATGCTACATTTTCAAAGATGGTTAAATGATCTATTAATCGAAAATCCTGTAATATAACTCCAATTTTTTTCCTTGTGGAATGTTTAGCTTTTCGTGACATTTTAGAAATATCAGTTCCAAACAAGCTTATTAAACCTCGTGATTGTTTTAACTCTAAATAACATAATTTCAATAATGTTGACTTACCTGCTCCTGACGGGCCTGTTAAGAAAGTAAAACTCCCATTTTGCAGGCACATATCCACATCTGATAGAATTTCTGGACCTCTTCCATAGCGCATGCCCAACCTTTCAAAGCGAACTACTTCGTTTTTCAACGCAATCTTTAACTTAGGTTTCTTTTTTTTAAACACAGACTCTGTAACTAACTAATATTTAACGTTGAAAACTGTAGGTCTAATGTTACATGCCCACAAGAATTGATTTATATAATATTTTAAATAAGCCAAGTAGGTATGTTTTCGGATTTTAAAATATCTTTGATTGCAGGGCGTTTCCTTACAATTTCATACTTATTACCTTTCACAAGGACTTCTGGAACTAGTGGCCTAGTGTTATATTGACTTGACTGTGAAGCACCATATGCTCCTGCTGTATGCATAACTATAAGTTCTCCCTGCTCGATTGTTGGAAGTTCCCGTGATTTTGTGAAAGTATCACTGCTTTCGCAAATTGGACCTACAACATCATACTTTTCTATTTGATAATTCTCAGGTTTTTTTCTCACCGGTTCTATTTCATGAAATGCATCATATAAGGCGGGCCTGAGTAGATCATTCATTGCTGCATCAATAATTAAAAAATTACGGTCTTCTCCTTTCTTTACGTAAAGTACCTTAGACAATAATATACCAGCATTCCCAGATATCATTCTTCCAGGCTCGAAGATCATTTCTACATTCATTTCTTGCGTGAGCCGTTTTACCATCGCCCCATAGTTTGCAGGATTTGGGGGCGCAATGGATTTATCCCCATAAGGTATTCCGAGACCACCTCCAATATCAAAGCTTCGAATGTTATGGCCATTAGAGCGTAGTTTCTTGATGAGGTTACCAACCTTTATAATTGCTTTTTCAAAAGGCTCTAAATGGTCAATTTGACTTCCAATATGAACATCTATTCCAACTACTTCTATATTGCTGCAGGTTTCGGCCACTGCGTAAGCGTGCTCAGCTTTACTCCATGCGATCCCAAATTTATCCTCTTTTTTGCCCGTACTTATTTTTTCATGCCCTCCTGCTGAAACGTCCGGATTTACTCTAAATGCAATTGGAGCCTGATAATTCATTTGGGCGGCTATATCATTGATAGCATATAGCTCAGGTATACTTTCAACATTAAAAATCTTTATCTTTGCCTTGGCAGCTGCCTCTATCTCATCTTTGGTTTTGCCAACACCTGAGAACACAATTTTATTAGCAGGAATACCTGAAGTCAGTGCTCTTTGTAATTCACCACCGCTCACTACATCTGCGCCAGCGCCAAGTTTAGAAAGTGTTGCTAATATACCGATGTTCGAATTTGCTTTTACTGAATATGCAATCAAGGCATCAATATCACTAACACTATCTTTAAAAACACTGAAGTGCCTTTCAAAAGTTGCAGAGGAATAAACATAACACGGTGTGCCAACTACCCTGGCAATTTCTTTTAAAGGCACGTTTTCGGCGTGCATTTCTTTATTTATGAAAGTGAAATGGCGCATTTTAGCTGTTTGACTGAATTGGTTTTGTACTGTCTTTAGTCGCGTCAAATATAGACTTATTATCTGTTCCTTTAAACTCAAAAATCAATGAGGTATTATTCCAAATGGGGGGAGGTGTTTTTAATTCCCCACGTATTCCGCAGGCAGATAGGAACATTAAAGAACTCGTGATAAGAAAAAAATTCAATTTATGGTGTATTGTTATTTTGTTTTTCATAGATACTAATTCTTTAGTTGAGTGCAAAGAAAAGGTCGAGTCACTATATATATAAAATTAATAATATTTAACTTTAAATATGAACATTTTATATGATAACTTTAACTGTACTCCAGGTAACCTTAATAAGGATTGTGAAGATAAGATTTACCTTATTTATAACCTTTATTATAATGCTAATGCCAAGTTTATCATTAGCAGAAGATAATATGCGGGGTGCATTATTTTGTTATCCTATTAAAAAAATACATAAAATACTAGATAATTTAGAGGCACTGGATGCTAAATATAAAAATGTTATAGATATTAATGTTAACCCAAAATTTATAATAAAAGATGGCGGTAGCTTCCCAGAGCAGTTTTTCTTACGGTTCGACAATAAAATAATCGATGTACCTGTTGACAAAACTAATGGCGCCACGCCTACATTCTTAACTAAAACATATAAATACCCAAAAAGTGAAGCCTGTATTCTGGATCCGCACCGTTCCAAAAGGCCAAAATATGATGAGGGGTTGTATTTTGAAATGGGGCTTTCACCATTTTTTATAAATAATTCAGGGTATCACGATATTGCAGAATTGGAAAAGGGTGCGAGAGATGGCAAAAGATTTTACAGAGAAATGATCTTAAGTCCCTTTAAAGTTTTTATGCCCAATACAGACCACTTCGCTATCCACCACAAGAATTTTCTGGCCGGAGGGCCGCCTATCTTTGCTAAAACAAGCAGTGGCCTTTCTAAAATAAAACCCACATTTTATGATGGGCTATTCCTTGTCTCACTCAGAGAATTAAGAACTATTAAGGCTGAGGGACTAATTATTAATGCAGAATCATATGACATTAAGCCAATTGTGAGTATAAAATATTTAAAGAGATTTAATAAATTAAGAAAAGCAGGAAAAATATGAAATATTTAATTGTTGTGGTCTTACTACTTATTCCATTTGAAATGTCATATGCAAGTTCTGAAACAGAGGCAAAAGAGCTAAGAGGTGAACTCACTTGTTTCCCTATTTCAGGAATTTCTGATTTCGCACGCAAATTTGAAAATTTAAAAACATCTAAAATTGATACTGTTAATATGTTTTTTGAAGCATATTTAAGAATAAAAGATGAAGGGTCGTTACCGGAAAGAGTATATGTTAAGCATGAAGATAATGAGTTTAATTTGAATTTTTCTCGAGAAGGAAAGGTTGTAAATATCGAAAGAATAATTCAGGCAGAAAATGGTTCGGATTTATGTGCTTACGACCCTATTCGAGCTGGTACCCTTAAAAATGGAGAAACTTTAGAATTTGATATGGACTCCGATGTTAGGTTTATTGAAAATAATGGTTACCACACCTCCATCACTTTAGAAGATGGCCTTAAAGACGCTCGCTTTTTATTTAAAAAAATGGTTCCTGGACCAGCTAAGATTTTTATACCGAAATTTACGCATTTATTAGTTTCTGCAATTGATGAGCAAGACAGTATTTATTTTGAAGCTGTAAATAGTGATAATAATAAAATACCCATAGCGACTGAAAATTATTGTGGGGATAAGGTAATTAAATTTAAAGATCTTAATGCTGTTGACGCCAAAGGTATAAATATAAAAGGGGGAGCCTATATGTTATACCCTATACCAGATTTGGAAACTCTCGCATCCTTTTCGGAGGGAAAATGTTAATTATTAGGATGAATAAAACAAATGAGATTTACTAATATTATCTCTCCATGCAAACTTATATGTAATTTGGATTTAGAAACCAGTCTTTGTAAAGGCTGTGGTCGCTCCAGAGATGAGATAGCTCTTTGGGCAAGATATAGTGATGCCCAAAGAGCATTTATAATGACTGAACTCCCCGAAAGATTAATAAGTTTACAAAACAAAAATTTAAATTCTTAAGATAAAATTTTACTCCAGATAGCTACTTGTTTCTCTACTTCAGCTGGCGCAGTGCCTCCATAGCTAACTCTGCTTTTTGCTGAAGATAATGGAGATAATACTGAATAAATATCTTTCGTTATTTTAGGTTCTATTTTTATATATTCATCGAGTGTTAGTTCGCTCAGCGTCACACCTTTTTGTTCTGCGAGAGCAACAATTTTTCCGGTAACGTGGTGGGCATTTCGAAAAGGCATATTTAACTTTCTCACAAGCCAATCTGCTAAATCAGTGGCTGTTGAAAATGCATTCCCTGCAGCAGCCTGCAGAATTTCCTTATTAGGCTGCATATCCTTAATCATACCTGTCATTGCTTTTAACCCCAAATCAAGAGAGTCAAAAGCATCGAAAACTGGCTCTTTGTCCTCTTGCATATCTTTTGAATAGGCTAGCGGCAAACCTTTCATTACCATAGTTAGCGCAATGAGTGATCCGGATATTCTACCGACTTTGGCTCGTATTAATTCAGCTGCGTCTGGATTGCGTTTTTGAGGCATGATTGAGCTGCCCGTCGTATATGAGTCTGTTAAAGTAATAAACTGAAATTGGGCACTCATCCAAATTACTAACTCTTCAGAAAGTCTTGATAGGTGAGTTGCGCAAATAGTCGCGGCAGATAAAGCTTCTAATGCAAAATCACGTGCTGACACTGCGTCCAAAGAATTAGCCATGGGTTTAGAAAAGCCTAAAGCATTTGAAGTGAAGTCACGATCTATAGGAAATGGTGTTCCTGCCAACGCGGCGGCCCCCAACGGACACTCATTTAACCTCTTTCGGCAATCATGAAATCTAGATTTATCACGGTTGAACATTTCTAGATATGCGAGCATATGATGTCCAAATGTTACTGGTTGCGCAGACTGTAAATGTGTAAAGCCGGGCATTATAGTATTAGTATTTTCAGAAGCTTTCTGAAGTAATGCTCTCATTAATTCTAAAAGTTGAATTTCAAAACTATCTAAACTGTCTCGTACCCAAAGACGGAAGTCAGTTGCTACTTGGTCATTTCTTGAGCGAGCTGTATGAAGCCTTCCGGCTGCTTCTCCAATTATTTCTCTAAGTCTGTTTTCAATATTTAAGTGTATGTCTTCAAATTCTGGAGAGAAAGGAAACGTTAAGTTTAGTATTTCTTCTTCAATCTGTTTAAGACCTTTATGTATCTGCAACATATCTTCTTTTGTGATTATTCCTTGTGCCTCAAGCATGCTTGAATGAGCTAGAGAACCTTTAATATCCTGCAATGCTAATCTTTTATCAAAATCAATTGATACATTAATTTCTTGCATAATTTCACTTGGAGATGCGCTGAAACGTCCTCCCCACATCTTCTGGCCTTTATTATTTTTGTTGTTAAATAGTTTATCCATGTCTGTATCTTCTCTCATTAACATCACTAACACAATAAGGCTTATGATTGTATTAGGGCTATTAGCCATATTATTAGTGATTGTACAATCCTGTAGCCAGCCTAAAGTTGGCATAGATTTATTTTCCAAAGGCACATTAAAGAGATTATCTGTCCTAGATGCCCCGCCTGATCGGCCTAGAATGAATTTTGCAACAATTAATGGCACGCAAATGAAGTTGTCAGATTACGAAGGTAAGATAATACTGTTGAATGTATGGGCAACTTGGTGTGCTCCATGTATTGCAGAAATGCCGACCTTAGATCGCCTTCAAATGGCTATGGGGGATGAAAATTTTGAGGTGATTACTATCAGCATGGACCGTACAGCAAATGATGCAAAACTATGGTTTGAAGAAAATGGGATTTCAGCACTGACCCCGTGGCATGATACTACATATTCTATCAGTGGAAAACTTCGTTTACCAGGGTTACCAACAAGTGTATTATATGATGTTGATGGTAGAGAGGTTGCGAGGCTTCCAGGGGAAGCAGATTGGAGTTCTTCCGAAGCAAAATCATTAATAAGTTATTTGCTTCAACAGAAATAAACCTCAAACAATATCTATATAATGTAATTTGACGCTCGCTCTATAATCCAAAATACACCAATGGATGATATGCCATAGGTCAATATAACTTCAGTCATCTTGCGAAGGTCAATACTAACTCTTGTTAAAATAGTTAGAGCGAGAATTGTTAAGCCTATTACAGCGAATTGCCCTAATTCTACTCCTAGGTTAAAAAGTAATAGGGAAAATAGTTCCATACCCTTTGGCAGACCTATATCAGCTAAAGCGCCAGCAAAGCCGCAACCATGGATGAGTCCAATTAAAAGTGCAATGTAGTAAGGATGTTTGCTTGAAATGCTAGTAGCGCCGCTTTTTTTTCGCATTATCTCAATGCCAAGTAAGACTATACTCATTGCTATTAATATTTCCACAGGCTGCGAGGGTAAATTTATTATGCTGAAAGCTGCCAAACCGAGTGTTAAACTATGCGCTACAGTAAATGCAGTTGCTACCCCCAGTATTTGTTTTCTATTAATTAGTAAGACAAGTCCAATTATAAAAAGAAGGTGGTCCCAGCCTTTGAGAATATGATCTATACCTATCGATAAGTAATTATTACCTATGGTTGATGTTTTCGCACCTAAAATAAATTTAGGGTCATTCGGTTTCACTAAAGAAGTATTTCTTTTACCTGATAAATAGTCTATTTTTATTATAACATCTGTCATAGTTTGTTCTAGACCTGAAATTACAATCTCTCCTTTGATTAGCTCGCACTTAAGGTTGAATTTTTCAATTATCGTCGAGTTTTCAATACTTCTTTTAGAGTTTGATTTTGTACAAATTTCTGGAAATATGGGTTCGATACGCAATCTTTTCCCGTCAAGTATTGGTTGCTTCCAAATAACTGCAAACTCAGCTATATAGTCTTCTGTAATGCTTAGATATGCTGGTCTTACTTCGTGCGCAGTTGCAGAGCTAAAAAGTAAAACCCAGAAGTTCAAAATTAATATTAAACGCGACATTACTTTGTTTTGTCATTTATTATGTTTATTTTATATTTATCAATAATTTTTGCTAAAGCGTCTTTATTTATTCTACGTCTTTCTTCTTCCTTCCATTGAGATAGTACAGCATTTTCAATATCTTTAAATTGAGGGATTATTTCAGATACAATATTGTCGACCTTTACTATGTGAAGTCCATAAGCACTTTCTATTGGTCCCACCCACTCTTTATCAGGCATTGAAAATACTGATTTTGAGAAACGATTTCCAAAATTTCTATTTACCTCATTCAAACTTGATAATTTAAAACTTCTTTCGAGGATAAAGGGATCACCTAATTTCTCCCAATTTTCTGGTTTGGATATAATTTTTGTTAATATTTCACTAGCAATTTTTGTTGTATCACCACCGTTTGCTTCTGGGCTTATGTAAATATGCGTAAAGCTTCTTTTTTCAGGAGAAATAAATCTTGATATATTATTAGAGTACCATGCCTCTAACTCTTCGCTCCCCGGATTTCGAAGAGTATCTATGTCTTCAATGATAAAACGCATTTTTTGTGCAAGCCGCCGTCTGATAATTGTATCATCCTCACCTAATCCTAACCTTTCAGCCTCACGCATTAAAGCTCTCTCTTCAATATAGGAATAAAGAAGAGCTTTTATGTCGTCATTGGTAGGTTCGCGTCTATTTTCCCCTGAGAATATTTTAGCTTGCCGGGCCATCTCCTCTTCAGTAACATTTATAGTATAATCAGATTTGGTAATATTCCTTTGCCAAATTGAGTGACTAAAAAAAACTAATATTCCTAATATTACGAAATGAATGAGTGGGTCTTTAAAATATTTATTCATGTCAACTTTTTTTGCTATTGTACCAAATAGCTGAACCATAGGCACGCTCTTGTATTGTTGGTGGTAAATTAGGTGAGGGACTTACTCCTGCTTTTATTGCATCCCATGTACTCCACCGGCAAGTAGGGTTTTCAAGTACCCTTATGTAATAGGCTGCGTCATCTTCGGAATTAAATTGTGGGTCCGTCCACAATACTTTAAGTTCTGGAGCGCCTTTATCAGTCGATACAGAACAGTCCTTTAAATTAACTGTTGAGCCATTATCTGGACAATAATTTGTTTTTGCATCTGGAGTTAACTCATCGGCACATATAATGTCATAAATTTTTTCTTTGTTATCTCCATTTTCATTCCAAACCTTAATTATTTGAATTCTTTGTAATGGAGCGTTGCGCGGATCTCGCATTGCCCAGACTATAAAACTTGGCGCATGATTGGAGGGTCTTAATTCACCACCCATTGGTACACCTAACTTATAAGCTTTTTGTACCATATTAGGGTCATTTAAAATACTAGCATCATAATCATAACCAGCAAATACTCTTAATTTTATTCGTGGACCTGTGGTGGCGTAAGTCTCTTTGTTGCGCATCCCAGAAAACAAAGACTCTCGAGTGTTTTCTTCAGCCCAGATGGCTGCAAGACCTGAGGCTCCCCATTTTGAGTACCAATTTTTAGATCTTTCGCTTTGTTCTATCCCCTCCCAAGATTTAGACCCATTAGGAGGTATTGACCCCCGTTTCTCCGGTGATGAGTCAAGTATTCCAACTTTTGACCAATAATCTTTTTCATCATATGATCCGCCTGCTACATGGCTGTCTGAGCTACCTATTACCCCGAATTTAAAAGGATTAGAGCCAGTTTTTTTTGAGATCGATAATCCTGTTGCTAATGCATCACGCACGTAACTCCCATTGATTTTTGATGTAACTTGAGACGCCAATAGTTTTTCATAGATTTCAAAATTCGCCCATTCATCATTAGGAGATAACAAAGGGTGGGTTTCAGATGTACCTTTTACTTGAGTAATTTCGACTATTGGTTCATTTTTTATTCGTTGCTCTGCATATGATAGATCGAGATCATCTCCGTTATATGTTTTTGTAGAAAACATTTTTCCGTCTGACACATTTGAATTGTGTGGAATTGCTATTACATCGCGGCCTTTATTTCTTTCACTATCCATCCAGTCCCATAAATCCTCAGGGTTAGTAGAATCTAATGTTGAAAAAACTCGATCTGAGGCCATATTTTCAAAAATTACATTTCGATGTAAATTTCCACCTGCAAATCCATCTTGTTCTCGGCCTTTTCCATCAACAGAAGTATATTCATATCCCGAAAAAGTTGTAAGCTTCCCAGGCTCATAATGTTTGTTTGCTGTGCTTACTGTTCTTTGCCATGTGTCTTGAATGATTTTCTTATCGTAAACCAATGGGAAGGGAATGCCAGATCTGACAGTATCTCCAATTTTATTAAAAGCCCTGACTATTAACTCAGGGTCAGTTCCAAACATTTCTTTAGCCATATCTAGTTTTGACAAAGGGCTATCGGGATTATTCATCTCCGGTAATATACCCATATAGGCTCCGTGGTCTGTTGCTGATACAAAGTCGAGAGGCTCTCCCCCTATTGTCATTTCAAACCCGGAGGGGTGAACTAATGTTTCACCTTTGGCAAAACGATAGACATCATCAGGTGTTGACCGCACGTTAAATATGTAGGCATCAAAGCTATTTTTCGTGTGTATATGAAGATCCCCAAAATACACGTTTTTATTCGGATTATAGTTTTTAGTCTGAGTTGCTTTTTTAATTTGTGAGTTCTCAGGGGTGTTATTAATTGTTTCTTGTGTAGATGGAGTACAGGCTATCATGCTTAATATGCAAATTGAGCTCACAGATAGTTTTAACATATTTTCCCCTAAGATGTTCGAGGTAAAGGTTTTTAAAACCTTCATCAACGTTAGATCTTGGGTATGATATATTTTATTTTCTGAATTATTCTAGTCTAAAAATCATTCAGCGGGAGATTATCTTGGCGCCCGTTTGGCTAGTATTCTTTGAAGAGTTCTTCTGTGCATATTTAACCGTCTTGCAGTTTCTGAGACGTTTTTTCCGCATAATTCATATACTCTTTGGATGTGCTCCCATCTAACCCTATCAGCCGACATAGGATTCTCAGGCGGTGCAGGTGCTTCCCCTTGGTTTGCGAGTAAAGCTTTACAAACATCATCGGCATCAGCTGGTTTAGCTAGGTAGTCGATAGCGCCTCTTTTGACCGCCGAAACTGCTGTTGCGAGGTTTCCATAACCTGTTAGCATAACCATTTTACAATCAGGCCTAATTTCATGAATTTTATCTATAACATCTAACCCATTGCCATCTTCTAAACGCATATCTAACACCGCAAATGCAGGCGGGTTAGCTGTTACCACGGCTTTAGCTTCGGCTACATTTTCTACTAGTGATACTGAAAACCCACGATGCTCTAAAGCTCGGCCTAGTCTGTTACGAAACGGGCCGTCGTCATCAAGTATTAAAAGTGTGTTGTCTTCGGGTATATTATAATCTGTCATTTTCTGTCCTTAACTATAGTACGGCTTTGCATCGTATTAAGTTTACATTAAGAGTGTAAATCTAATTTAGATATTTGCCAAACTAACTTTACTTGGGCGCCTCCCTCAGGCGATGTGCCAAAATTTACCTTTCCGCTAGTTCTCTCTATTAGCGTGGTTGCGATAAATACTCCTAACCCTAATCCCCCTGCTAACCCTTCTGAGTTTTTTTGGTTTTGACGGCGGCTGACATATGGCTGTCCAAGCCTTCTAGTTATTGAGGAGTCAAAACCTTTCCCGTCGTCATCAATGGTTATGGTTAATGTGTTCTGGTTCCAGATACCATTCAGGCTAACTGTTGTGTCTGCGAAATCAACAGCATTTTCTATAAAGTTTTTGAGTCCGTAGAGTAGTTCAGCTTGCCGTTTTAAAGTAGGTTCTTCGCCTACACCTGACACATCTATGACTATATCTTTACCAAATGTTATGTATGGCTCGGCGGCTTCTTCAAGTAAGTCTTCAATTGATAAAATATCGTGAAAGACATCTCCTTCATCCCCTCTTTGAGACAGTTGAGTGAGTATTTCTCGGCAACGCTGAGCTTGTGATAACATCAATGCTGCATCTTCACCAAGTGGTGTCTCGGGGTTTAATTCACGTGTCATTTCTTTCGCGATAACTTGAATAGTAGCCAAGGGAGTCCCCAACTCATGAGCCGCTGCAGCGGCCATTCCTCCTAGAGCAGATAATTTTTGTTCATGCGCTAAAACTGCTTCAGTGGCTGCGAGAGCATCAGACATTGCTTGACTCTCCTTCGTTGCTTGCCAAGCATAAAGTGATGTAAAAGTTGATCCTACCAAAATAGCGCTCCATGCCCCCCATTTGTATATTAGCGGCAAATCAAAACTTCCTGCAGGAGACCATGGCAATGGCTGGCTATTATATATCAAGAAAAATGAAAGAGCGGTGGCTAAGAAACCAAGACTAAAAATCACTTTAGTGTTTAACGTTGTTGCGCTGGTAACAATTGGAGCTAGAAACAATAGTGCAAAAGGATTTACTATGCCACCTGTTAACCATAAAAGTGCAGCCAACTGAAGTAAGTCAAATCCCAGTTGCAGCCCAGCTTCTTTGTCACCTACCCGCCTATCAAGTTCATAAGAGGCCGTGACTACAATATTCACAAATATGCTTAATCCAATTATAGCTAAGCAAGGTCCCACAGGAAAAGAAAAACCTAATACAGCAGAAACCAAGAATAATGCTGCAGATTGCCCAATTACTGCACCCCACCTCAAAATGACCAAGGTATTCCGTCGCAACCGCCCGGATGAGTTCACTGTTTTTTTCTTTGTTGCCCCAATGCTATCTGCGTCAGTAATTGACTTGACGTTATTGATATTGCTATCCACTTTAGGGTTGTTCATTTTGCAACTATAGTGGTGGAGTTTGGTTTATGAAAGCCCTGATAATCTTAATTTTTTCATTACCTATTTTATTATTCGGGTGTAGCGAGCAAGCAGCTAAGTCGGGTAAAAATGTTATCTCAGGTTCAGCTGAAATCGGCGGTCCATTTAATCTCATCAATCAGGATAATTTATTGGTCACAGAAAATGACTTTTTAGGAAAGCCCCAGCTGATATATTTTGGATTTTCTTATTGCCCAGATATTTGCCCTACTGCTTTACAAAAAATGGGTTCGGTTCAGGAAGAGTTAGATCCTGATGGAGATTTAATAAACTATTTGTTTATTAGTGTTGACCCTGAGCGAGATACTTCTGAAAGTCTAAAGCTTTATGTAGAGTCAGATGGTTTTCCTAAAGGATTAAATGGGCTTACTGGGTCTAAAGAGCAGGTAGATAAAGCTAAGTTAGCCTATAAAGTTTATTCACAGAGAGTTTCTCTCTCCGATAGTAAGGTTGATTATACGGTGGACCACTCAGATATTATGTACTTCATGGATGAAAATGGTGTTTTTATAGATTTCTTTTTTGGTAAAAACACCATTCAAGAAATCGGTGAGGCTGTAAGAAAGTTAGTGGGCTAAGTTTTCATAGTGGTCATAAGGTTAGGCCCTAGCTACTATTGCCACCAGGCACCCACAGGACATCAGTTTGGCCCTGATTGTTGCACCACCTTGCAGCAATAAATAAGAAGTCAGAAAGACGATTGAGGTAGATTAGAGCATTTTTATTTAAAGTTTGTTCTGACTCTAAAGCAACGCAAATTCTTTCGGCACGTCGACAAACTGTTCTGGCTTGATGAAGATATGCCGAGGGAGCCGCCCCGCCTGGCAGAATAAAACTGGAAAGCGGAAGTAGGTCTAAATTTAACTTGTCCATTTCTTTTTCAAGTCGGAGTGTTTGAGATGCGTTTATTCTCAAATCTATTTTATTATCTTCGGACGTAATTGGTGTTGCTAAATCTGCTCCAAGGTCAAACAAGTCATTTTGTATTCGGGATAGCATTTTATCTATTTTTGTATTATCAAGATGTAGCCTAGCAATACCTATAACACTGTTAGTCTCATCTACATCACCAAATGCTCTAACCCGTAGGTTGCTCTTTGGTACTCTTTCGCCATTGACTAATCCTGTAGAGCCATCATCACCTGTTTTGGTATAGATTTTGTTTAATTTAACCAATTTATCCACCCTGACTTTTTGTTTGGATATAAACGGTTAGAAGCAGTAAACCAACAGCTAATGCTTGGCCGGTAACTCTGCGACGCATCCATATGTTAGATCTCTGCCGAGCTTCCTCTGTTTTTCCGCCCATATTTTTCGCGCCCATTATTAGAGAAAGAAATACTAAGCCAAAAGCCAAAGCTGTAAGTGTCCATAAAATAATCATGTATAGTTCCCGATTGGTGTTTAATTGTACATCATAGTGTCATTACGTGTAAAAGAACTGCGGCGATTTCACCGTTGTTAATATAAATCCCTTATTGGATTTTTTTAATCCATCCACAACTAATAGTTTTGCGTGGCTGGTTAATTTTTTTAAAGAATTTTAGTAGTGGCAAGTACTTACTTATAAGGAGATGTATACATGTTGTCAGACTCAGATCGTTCCGATAATTTTGGCGAAGCTACACGCGAAAAATTAAAGCAATTTGTTGCAAGAATTGAGAGACTCGAAATTGAGAAAACGGAGCTCACTGCTGACATACGAGAGGTTTATGCTGAAGTGAAGACTTTTGGGCTGGACACTAAAGTTATGCGGAAAGTGATAGCTTTAAGAAAGCAAGAGGCATCAGAGCGTGCTGAGCAAGAAGCACTTCTTGATATTTATATGAGTGCTGTAGAAGATTAGTGTTCACATTTTGTTCTTATTGTGTTATACGTCTAATACATGAGTACTGAATATGACAAAAAACAATGGCAGGATCAAATCCTAGTGAAGGATACCGAGGCCGAAAAGTTAAAGGCAAAGCTTGAAAAGGCTCGTAAAAGGTCAGCTCGTAAAGCAAAATCTAAGTTATCAAGGCTCCATAAAGATTTGTCTGATCTGGGCGAAATATCGGATTTCGAAGATGAATTCGGAGAAAGTGTATTAGACCGGTTGGATAAATTTGGTTCCGCATTTTATAATTCTGAAAAAGGTAATTTATCTGAGGCTTTAAGTTTCGCACAAAAACGAGTTTTGTCTGCAATGAATAAAAAAGTTAAAAATTTAAAAAATCCTAAACCTGATACTGATGAAATAATCTCTGGTTGCAAGAGTACCAAGAAGAAGTATTCTTCATTCTCTACTTCAAAAACAAAGGCTGGTAGTAAAAAACCATACAAACCCAACGTCCGAGATTTGTATGAGGACATGCCTACCGAGGTATCTAAACCCTCAGAAACCTATATTCCAGAATATAGTCCTACAAGTAATAAGCCATTTCTAAGAATTGTTAGTAATACTGATTAGTTTCAATATTTTTATCCTTTTTAATAGGGATTAAGCCTATTGAAGGCGGTTCGAGCTCGTGTTAGTGAACATCAAATTAAGCCTGTATTAGAGGATTTTGAGATGGCAGAAGATGAAAAAAACTATGTTAAGGGAACCATGGGTGTTGATGGGCATAAAAAGACCTTTGGTGGTTTTATGGGCACAACTGTATATGGCGGTGCGGCTTTAGCGCTTATAGTTATTTTTCCTACTTTAGTTTTTGGAGTATCTATGGGTTGGACTTCTGCACTTATTGTGACCTTGGTATTGGGTATTATACTAGGTTTAGCATTGAAGCTTAAAGGAGCCTGGTACGCTGGAGTATTTATTTCTGCAGTTCCTTTGGCTATGGCTAGTGCTATGTTAGCATCATTACACGGATAATTTTCTGAAGAACTCGCAAACAGATCATAATTTCTAGTTTATGGTTTATGTAATAATTAATTAGTAGAAAAGGTCTCTAAAATTGAACATTACTATTTTAAATGATACTGACGATAAATTTGGCGACAACGCGGAAGCACGCGTTGGGGCAACACCAGATATAGTAAAAAATTATGTTGCTAGTGGTCATAAAGTAACAGTCGTTAAAGGTGCAGGAAAATTGGCCAATCATTATGATGCGGATTATAAGTCAGCTGGTGCAATAATATCTTCTTCAAACAAGGTCGCCTGTAAGGATGCGGATCTTGTGTTATCAATTACAGGCAAAGATGCAAAGTTTGTAGCAGGATTGAAGAGTGGTTCAGGAATTACAGGCTTAATGAGTCCGACTGATAACCCAAAGTATGCTGAGGCTTGTGCGAAAGCTAATGTAACCGCTTTTGCCCTAGAGTATATCCCGCGCATTTCTAGAGCTCAGAGTATGGACGTTTTATCATCTCAATCTAACTTATCAGGTTATAGAGCTGTTGTTGAAGGTGCCAGTATATATGGCCGAGCAATGCCTATGATGATGACGGCTGCAGGCACAATAGCGCCGGCTAAGTGTTTTATAATGGGTGTTGGAGTGGCTGGGTTACAAGCCATAGCAACAGCCAGAAGGTTGGGAGCTGTTACAACCGCAACGGATGTAAGGCCTGCAACTAAAGAGCAAGTAGCTTCTCTTGGGGCAAAATTTATTGCTGTTGAAAATGAAGAGTTTAAAGCAGCAGAAACAGCTGGCGGCTACGCCAAGCAGATGTCGCCTGAATATCAAAAGTTACAAGCTGAGCTGACTGCTAGTCATATAGCTAAACAGGATATTGTTATAACAACAGCACTGATACCCGGAAGGGCAGCGCCTATTCTCGTAACTAAATCAATGATCGCTAATATGAGGCCTGGTTCTGTTTTAGTGGATTTAGCAGCCGAGCGCGGTGGTAACGTTGAGGGAGCGGTGGCAGGAAAAATTGTTGAAACTAAAAATGGTGTTAAAATAGTTGGGCTTTTGAATTGGCCTAGCCGTTTGGCTTCGGATGCTTCGGCGATGTTTGCTAAAAACTTAAAGAACTTCATTCCCCTAGTCACAGCTGAAGACGGATCTTATGCGCCAGATTGGAACGATGAGATAATACAGGGCTGCGCTTTGACACGCGATGGGAAAGTAATCCACGAAAGATTGAAAGGTTAAATTATGATAATATCTACTATTGCTGCAGGAGGCATAGCTGTTTCCCCAATAATCTTTCAATTAACAATTTTTGTATTAGCAATAGCCGTAGGTTATTATGTAGTTTGGTCTGTAACACCTGCTCTTCACACACCTCTAATGGCAGTGACTAATGCTATCTCATCAGTCATAATAGTCGGAGCTCTTATCGCAGTTGTTGCAGGTATAGACGGTGGTTCATCTATATCGACATGGACAGGATCTCTGGCTGTATTATTATGTGCAATTAATATTTTTGGAGGCTTTCTTGTGACTCAAAGAATGCTGGCAATGTATAAGAAAAAGAGTAAATAATTATGCGTATTTCTATTTCTGTTGATGTAGCCGCCATACTTTACACGTTATCTGCTGTGCTTTTTATACTGGCCTTGCGAGGCTTATCATCTCCTGAGTCTTCCAGGAAGGGTAATGTTTTTGGAATGCTTGGTATTGCCATTGCTATAATAACAACTGCATTATCAGCTGGACTTTGGGGTCAGAGCTTACTTTTTGCCTTTACTGCAATGGCTATTGGCGGATTATTAGGTGCTGTTATCGCGAAAAAAATACCAATGACAGATATGCCCCAGCTCGTTGCTGCTTTTCATTCATTAGTTGGCTTGGCTGCTGTGTTAGTTGCTATAGCAGCTTTCTTCAGTCCAGAAAGCTTCGGTATACTTTCAGATAATGGTATAAAACCAGCAAGCCTTTTAGAGTTAGGCTTAGGTGCTGCCATCGGTGCAATTACCTTTTCAGGTTCTGTGATAGCCTTTGCTAAGTTGAATGGTAATATGTCTGGTGCTCCAATTTTACTTCCTTTTAGGCATCTCATTAATGGCGCTCTACTGGTTTGTATTGTTGCTACTGTTGTCATGCTAATGAAGACTGGTGGTAATAACCCCAGCTTTATTTGGGTATTATTAGCCTTAACTTTTGCAATCGGTTTTCTATTAATTATTCCTATCGGCGGTGCTGATATGCCAGTGGTTGTTTCAATGCTAAACTCATACTCAGGCTGGGCAGCTGCTGCTTTGGGTTTCACTTTGGGTAACTTAGCGCTCATTATAACTGGCGCACTTGTTGGGTCTTCAGGTGCAATCCTATCATATATAATGTGCAAGGCTATGAATAGAAGTTTTGTATCTGTCATTTTAGGTGGTTTTGGGGCTGATGGCGCAAGCGCGTCTGATGGAGATAAAGAGCAAAGACCTGTCAAACGTGGATCTGCCGAGGATGCAGCATTCATTATGAAAAATGCTTCAAAAGTTATTATTGTACCAGGTTACGGACTAGCAGTTGCTCAGGCACAGCATGCTGTGCGTGAAATGGCTGATAAGTTAAAAGAGGAGGGGGTTGATGTTGTCTACGCAATCCATCCAGTCGCCGGAAGAATGCCAGGGCATATGAATGTTTTATTAGCTGAAGCAAATGTTCCTTATGATGAAGTTTTTGAATTAGAAGATATAAACTCGGAGTTTTCAAATGCTGACGTTGCTTTTGTAATCGGTGCAAATGATGTTACAAACCCCGCAGCTAAAACTGACCCATCAAGTCCAATTGCTGGAATGCCTATTCTAGATGTTGATAAAGCTTCCACAGTTTTATTTGTTAAACGTTCACTATCACCAGGTTACGCAGGCATTGATAATGATTTATTCTATGAGGATAAAACTATGATGCTGTTATCAGATGCTAAAAAACTTGTTGAAGAGGTTATTAAGTCATTATAATTTTGTTTAAGTTTGATGTTACTATTTAATATTACTTATTTAAAACAGATCGTATTATGTTTAAAACGCCTTTGTACATTGATAGAGTAAGCAAGAGATTTGGCGGTAAATTAGCTGTTGAGGATGTCAGTTTTACTATAAATCCAGGTGAGATTATTGGTTTTCTTGGTCCCAATGGGGCAGGAAAAACAACTACACTCAGAATGGCCCTTGGCTTAATTAAACCTGACTTAGGAACAATTAAAACTCTCGGAGAAACCCCCGGTTCTGAAACCAACTTTGGTAAAATTGGCTTTTTACCAGAGGAAAGGGGATTATATAAAAAGCAAACTGCTATTGATAGTATAGCACTCATGGCGCAATTGAACGGAGTTAAGCGCAAAGAGGCTTATAAAACTGCAGATATACTTCTTGAAAAATATGGTCTCTCCGACGCGAAGAAAAAAAAGAATAAAGATATGTCAAAAGGTATGGCTCAAAAAGTTCAGCTTTTATCTGTTATGGCTCACAATCCTGAGTTTTATATTTTAGATGAACCTTTTTCAGGTTTAGACCCAGTAAACCAGCAAGTGCTTGAAAAGATAGTTAAAGAAATAGCCAAGAGAGATAGTACAGTCATTTTTTCAACTCATGTAATGGAGCATGCCGAAAGATTGTGTGATCGCATAATATTGATGGCGGGTGGTAGAAAAATATTTGATGGAACTACTCAGGAGGCATTATCTAAGGCCCCTCGACGAATAGTGATTGGTACAAAGTCAGATAAATTTGTTGAGACACTCTCTGGTATGACTAAATTTTTACAAAAGCGTTCAGATGGTGCGTATGATTTAATACTAAATGATAATGCCCAAAATCAGGATGTATTAGAGCGATGTGTTTCAAAAAAAATAGAACTAAGCCGTTTTGAGCCTATAAAGGCATCACTCCATGAAGCTTTTGTGGCTATGGTGGGAACCGATAAACTTACTGATACGGATTTTAGCTCATGAGTATTTTTAATGTAAATATTCGTAGAACTCTATTGATAGCAAAGCGTGATTACTTTGGTTACATAAAAACTTGGGGGTTTTGGCTGTCATTTTTTATGCCTGTAATAATAGGGGGCGTAACTGTTTTGATAGCGATATCCGATATTGATCTATCCCCAGTGAGATACGAAGCTATCTATGATGAAACGGGTGACTATAAAGAAAAAATAATTGCTACTTACCATAGAGATAATAGAAAAAAATTCTTATCTTCAATAAAACCGATGATATCTGATGAGCAGATGGTTGAACTTGAAAGCATTTTGATCACTAAAGATTTTAAAGCAGGATCTGAATATCTTAACGAAATTATTCCAGGTAATACAAATTATAATAAATTGATGGGTAAGACTATCTTCGTAGACCCTCCTTCAAATAACCTTCAAGAACTGAAAGAATATGCAAGCGGAAAAAAAGATATATTCCTTGATGGCAAGAAAGTTAAACTTAGCGGATTTCTGCATATCTATTATAATCCAGAATTAATCACTGATTATTGGTCAACCAACTTTAATAACCCTCCTGTTATAAATATTGTAGATGATTTTTTTTCTACCAAAGCCCAAAATGATTACTTAAAAGCTGCGGGGTTGTCATTCGAAGATTACCAGAAGTTAAAAAACAAATCTTTGAAGGCAAATATTTTCGACCCCTCTAAAGTTGATACAGGTGACTTGGATGACCAAGCTATAACGGGCGCCGATAGATTGCCTTTTATTTTCGCAGCAGTCCTAACCATCATTCTCTGGCTTACAATTTTTTCAGGCTCCTATATGCTTTTGACATCCATGCTGGAAGAAAAGCTCAATAAACTTATGGAAATGATGCTTGCTTCAGCCAGGTTTTCTGAAATCATTTTAGGGAAACTTCTGGGTGTTGCGGCGCTAACTTTTACATCAATGTTACCCTACATAATATTAGGGCTAGCTGGAATTTTTTCGTCAATTCTTTTGGGACTTGGTGGACCAAATATAACTGAAGCTATTCAGAAAACATTTACTTTGAAGATGGTATCTTTTTTTATAATATTTCTTATCTTGGGTTACATATTCTATGGAGCCTTTTTCATCGCCATGGGTGCATTAGCAGAGTCCATGCAAGATGCACAAACTCTTACCACACCCGTCACTCTGTTGCTTACAGCGTGCATGTTTATTATTCCATTGGGATTAGACTCACCTGATAGCTCATTATTAGCCTTTTTAAGTTGGTTTCCGCTTTCCGCTCCATTTGCAGCTATTCTACGTTTGCCATCTGATCCACCATTATGGGAATTAATACTGTCTTCTTCTATTTTAGCGCTAACTGCCTTTGGTGTTATCCTTTTAGCTGAAAGGATTTTCCGGTTTGGTGTACTTTCTGGTTCAGGTGTGAAGGGTTCTCTTAATTGGATCAAGAATAAGATATTACGTCGCAAGACATTTTAATTTTATTCTATTATAGATACTCACTATGGTAAGCATGAGTAGAAAAGTTAGATTAGATATCCTCCAGGCTATGCTGCCACTTGTTGTTTTCGATGGATGGAATCAGAAAAGCCTTCGCGCATCTATCAAGTCAATAAATTTACCTAAGGGATCTGAAGAGTTGTATTTTCCAGAAGGAGCACTTGAAGTGATACGATTCTGGCATGATCAGATTAATGAGTTTATTGAGTCGAATATAGAGGCTCTGAATAAACCAGAAATGAAAATTAGAGAAAAGGTGACATTTGGTGTTTTATCAGTTTTAGAAGCCATAGGACCGAATGAGGAAGCTATGCGGCGTGCTGTCAATAGACTCTCTCTTCCTGATGCAGCTGTACAGGGCCCAAGTTATTTGTGGTCATTTGCAGACTCAATTTGGAGGGCAATAGGTGATAGAAGTACTGATTATAATTACTACACTAAAAGAACTATACTCTCTGGAGTTCTGGGTTCAACAATAACGGTTTGGATTAGTGACAGTGACCAAAATAAAGAAAAAACAAAGTTATTTCTTGATGCACGGATCTCAAATGTCATGAGCTTCGAGAAGTCTAAGTTCAAAGTTATTGAAAAGTTAAACAATATGCCAAACTTTGCCGAAGTTTTGGGTGGAATGAGGTATGGAAACAAAAAAAATAGACGTAAAAAGTATTAAGTGATTTAGATTTCAAAAAAAAATCAATAATTTAAAAAAATCACTTGCACAAATTTAGACACTACATATTGTTACGTTAGCAAATCAGTAACCTATATGTGGTTTAATTTGTAAAATTACTAATTAGTTTGCCGAATTGGGCTTCAAGAGGAAATAAGATGGGAAAACTAGACTTTATAACAAATTCAAAATCAGGACTATTAATTCCAAGTCATAGTTATAAGCCTTTTCGTTATCCGTGGGCCTATGAGTTTTGGAAAAAACAGCAACAAGTACATTGGATGCCCGAAGAAGTGCCGTTAGGCGAAGATTGTAAGGATTGGGCTACAAATTTAAATGATAATGAAAGAAACTTGTTAACACAGATTTTTCGTTTCTTTACCCAGTCTGATGTAGAAGTTGGTGGTAATTACATGGAAAATTACATGCCATTGTTTAAGCCCGTAGAAGTTAGAATGATGCTGGCTGCTTTCTCTAATATGGAAACAATCCATGTTGCCGCTTATGCCTTGTTGCTAGAAACTATTGGGATGCCTGACTCAGAGTTTGGTGCTTTTATGGAATATGAAGAGATGGCTGCAAAGCATGACTATCTAGGAAAATTCGGAGTAGGCAGTGAAAGAGACATATTAACCTCAATGGCTGTTTTTGGAGGTTTTACTGAAGGTCTGCAATTGTTTGCTTCATTTGCGATGTTAATGAACTTTCCAAGACTTAATAAAATGAAAGGTATGGGTCAAATTGTAACTTGGTCTATTCGTGATGAAAGTTTGCACTGTGAAGGTATGATAAAAATGTTCCATACTTTTGCAAATGAGACAGGAGCTCTAACACAAGCAGTGAAGGACGACATTGTCGATTGCTGTAAGACTGTTGTTAAGCTTGAAGATAAATTTATTGATTTAGCTTTTGCTATGGGTCCTGTGGAGGGCATGACGTCTGAAGATATTAAAAGGTATATTCGATACATAGCTGATTGGCGCCTAGGGCAATTAGGTTTGCCAAAAGTTTATGGTATCAAGCACCATCCCTTGCCTTGGTTAACAGAAATATTGAATGGTGTGGAGCATGCTAATTTCTTTGAAGCACGAGCAACAGAATATTCTAAAGGTGCCACAGAGGGTATATGGCATGGCGATGATGGAGTTTGGGGTAAGTTTGAAGAGATACAAAAACGTAAACCGCTAGAAAGTTTAATTAGTTAGTTTTAATAGTAGTATTGTTTTTGTTTACCTTTCTTGTTTCAACAGAATTTTCATATGATATAGAAGTCTTATGAAAGACCGCATAAAAAGTTTTGAAAAAGTTTTTAACTTCCGTGATTTTGGTGGTTACAAGAATAAAACAGGTAAAATAGTAAAGGCTAATAAGCTCTTCCGTTCGGCACATTTTAACAATGTAACTGAAACTGACCAGAAAAGTTTGGCAGAGTTTGATGTAGGTTTAATAGTTGACCTGCGGCATAAAACTGAACGTGATCGCCAGCCCACAAACTGGCCAGCTACACAAAACCCGCGAAGATTACTTTATACTAGTATTAGTGAAGACAATCGTGCAGCAATTGCTCCGCATGAAGCTTTTATGAAAGATGAATTGCATACTCCAAAAGATGCTAGAGATTATATGATTAGATCTTATGGACAACGGCCGCTTGACCTAGGATTTAAAAAAATTTTCGGAGATACATTGCGTTATATGGCTAATACTGGACAGCCTGTATTAGTGCATTGTGCAGCCGGAAAGGATAGAACTGGATCGCTGTGCAGTATTATACTCGGATGCTTAGGTGTAGATAAAGCCATACAAATGTCTGATTATATGCTAACTATGGAGGCTGTCGATATTGACAGCTATTTACTACCTGCTGCCAAGATGTTTACTGCTAGGTATGGCCGTGAAATTGACCCTGAAGCTATACGACCTATGTTTGGAGTTGAAGAGGCCTATCTTGAGAGTTCCTTCGATACGATAATAAATATGAATAAATATATACGAGAAGAACTTGATGTTAGCGAAGAAGAAATATCAGCTATAAAAGAAGCTTATTTAGAATAATTTCTTCAAAATTATAAAGGACTTATATCTAAAAGCTTGGCTTTCATAAGACCTCGCAAAGAATTCCCGAGAAACACTTCTTTGGCTTCAATAATGTCAGTTATAGTAAGTTTTCTCTCAATAGCTTGTTTTTTCTCCAACAGGTCTGCTCGTAGTATACCGGGAAGCAAGCCTGAACTCAGAGGCGGGGTTACTAGGACTCCATTTTTCTTTATAAAAATAGATGTATATGAACCTTCGCAAATCTCATTTTTGTTATTGAGAAAAATAACTTCATCTGCTTCTGTAAGTTTTCTTATACGATTTCTTTCTCCATCATAAAAGTTACGATCTGAAACTTTATGCCTGGTAACCTGAACTTTGTCTGACAACGGATATTTAGATAAAGAAAATGTTACTTCTGAATTAATCTGGTATGGTTCATAATCGCTTTGCTGTATATTAAATTCACCAAGATTATTTAACGCAAGCCTTACACGCTGAGGTTTATCAACAGAAATTATACTCTTGATTGCGTTCTGAAAATGAACCTCCTTAAAGGGATATTTAAGCTCATTTGCTGTTTTTATTAACCTTTTTTTATGTTGACTGAAGTTTTTGACCCCTGTCCTTGGTTGCCATAAAAAAGTCTCGAGTATTTCGCTATTTTGTTTTTTTAGTACATCTGCCTTTAATATGCATTCTGCGTATTCATCCGAAGCATCACTGTCCATAACTAGGCCGCTTCCAACATTATATCTCAATTCACCTTCTTTTAAAATAATTGTTCTGATGCCAACATTAAAACAGGCCGTACCTTCAGGATCAATATAGCCAATGCTGCCACAGTAGGCGCCGCGGTCAGACTCTTCTAATTCTTTAATTATTTCCATAGCTCTGATTTTAGGCGCGCCGGTTACTGATCCGCATGGAAATAAACCCTTGAATATGTCAATAAAATTTTGACTATCTTTTAGTTTAGAGGTCACTTGTGATGTCATTTGGTGAAGTGTCGGGTAGGTCTCGAGACTAAATAACTCAGGAACTTTGACTGACCCTGTGTCAGAGATACGGGAAAGGTCATTACGTAATAAGTCAACAATCATCAAGTTTTCAGCCTGAGATTTTTCATCAAGCTTCATATTTCTTTTCAATTTGTTATCAGCTTCAGCAGTTTCAGCACGAGGCCGAGTTCCCTTCATTGGACGCATTGTCATTTTTTTTCCAAATTTTGAAAAAAATAGTTCAGGAGAATGTGATATAATTTCGGGGCCACCAGTTAAAGAAATAATACCCCCGTAACTACCCTTTTGACGCGATCTAAATGCAGAATAAAGAGTTCTAGCGGATCTTTTAAATGTTGCTCTCATTGGAAATGTTAAGTTCACCTGATAGGCATCACCCTGACGGATATACGTCATTGTTCTTTCAAATTTCTTTTTATATTCTGCTTCTGTCCAGCTAGGCTTTAAGTTTAAATCGATATTTTCAGAGGTGTATAGACAATCGATAGGCGCGTGTTCTGAAAATGAGTTGAATACTCCAAAATGCATTAATGGTTCATCAGATATTTCTGATCCCAAAACATTTAATTTTGACTCCAAGTGCATGCCTAATTCATAGGAGAGGTAGCCTGCTAAATGGTAACCGTTACCATGATAATGAAGAAGTTTCTGCATGGCTAAACGTATTGAATTGGAGTCATATATAGTAATAATATCAATTGGGTCTGTGTAAAATCTAGTTTTTTGGGTTATTTGATCATCCAAAAAAATATATGAATCAGAGTTTTCCATATTTAGCGCTTAAGCACTCATTGCCTAAAAGGCAAACCCTTCAATGAGTCCACCATAAAAACTATTACGTGCCTTCAGGATTTTTTTTGAATGCTCCTGAAAGCAACGTCGAAAGCTAATTTGAGTTCCTGGTGCTATTTGCCCTAAGAGCCATTTATCTGCTTGTATAACTTGAAGTGCTCTTGGATAACCTCCGGTACAGTGACCATCAGCAAGCATCAAAATGGGCTCTCCATTGGTAGAAATTTGTAGTGTTCCAGGAAGTAAAGGGGAGCTTGTCATTGAGATTGGCACTTCTGTGGTTATTTTATCTCCTTTTAAACGAGAACCCATTCTGTCTGTTGAGTTAGTAGCGTGAAAGGGACTAACGAATAAGTGCCTCTGGCTAGGTTTATCTAACATTTTCCATTCAGGCGCTGGAAGCGATCGCAAAACAATATGCCTTGATAACCTTGGAGTAAATCCATGTGGTATTTTACGTTTTGCACTTCTAGGGCGGTTGCTTGATATTAATTGATCTCCTGCTTTAAGAGCGCAGCCGTTAAGTCCTCCTATTTTAGCGGGTAGATATGTCGAGGAACTATTCATAAACTTTGGTGCTTTCAAACCCCCAGCGATGGCTATATATGACCTACAGCCATCCCTGGCAAAGCTAAGCGTAAGAATATCACCTTTTTCAACGCCAAAGGCAGAAAAGTTGGTAACGTTTTGTCCATTTACTTGCGCCCACATTTCAGCTCCAGCAATGGCTACCGTATTTGAAGATTGAAACTTAATATGAAGGCCCCCTAGGGTACATTCCATTGCTAAAGCATCCCAGCGATTACCTGCCATCCAATTAGCTAAAGCGAAACACAGTTTATCAGCAGCTCCACTCGAAGGAACTCCTAGGTGCCGCATACCTGGCCTTCCAGCATCCTGCAAAGTAGTTTGCGTGCCGCCACTGAGTACTTCAATCATGAGAAAATAGCTTTAGATGATGGAATAAACTTTATTTTATCTCCTGCCCCTAAAAGGAAGGGTTTTTCGCGGTTTTTATCAAACATTTTATGTGGGGTTCTACCTATAATTTGCCAACCACCTGGACTATCGAGACCATAAATACCTGTTTGCCAGTCTGCAATACCAACTGACCCGGCAGGTACAAAAGATCTCGGAGACTTATGACGTGGATGTTTAAGAGAGCTTGGTATTTCTGAGAGAAAGCAGAATCCAGGTATAAAACCCATCATACAAACTCTATAAGGCTGGGCGCTATGAATTTCTATGATTTGCGACTGATTAAGACCGCTTGATTTCTTTATGGCGGCCATGTCTGGACCATATTTCCCTCCATATACTACAGGCACCTCTATTACTTTACTCTCTGTTATTTCTATTGATTCTGTCTTTTTAATTGCGGCTGCTATCTTTTTTTTTGCCTTTTCTATTGATATACGGGTCATATCGAAACAACACAGAAGACTGTCGTACCCTAGCACAAGTTCTTGCCAGTCGGGCTTTAAAGATAGAGTCTTAGAGAGCTGATGGATACGATTGTTTATTTCGAGAGAAAAACTATTGGCTTTAAACTGTACAAGTAAAGCGCTATCTCCATATTCTATGATATCTGGGGTTAGTTCATCACTAGACATTTGCGAAAGCCATAATTTTAATACCAGATTTCTCTAATTGATTTCTTATTTTTTTTGCTGTTCTTAACGCGCCTGGGCTATCACCATGAAGGCATATTGTATCAACTTTAATTGGCATTTTTTTCCCTGATGCAGTTATAACAGATTGATTTAATACTATGTTCCTTGCTTGTGAAATTCGTTCATTTTGTTTTTCAATGACCGAGCCTTTTATATTACGACTCTGCAGGTGCCCATCTTCAGTATAGCGTCTATCTGCAAACCCCTCAGACACATATTTAAGGCCATATTTTTTTGCTGCAATTTTCATTTCTGAGTTTGGACCTCCTAAAAAAATAAGGTTTTGCTTAAAGCTAGAAATTGCTCGTGCAATTATATCTGCTTTTTCTGTGTCTTTCATTGCATCGTTGTACAATGCTCCATGCGGTTTTACATATCTCACTCGTTCATTAGCAGATTCTGCTAAATTAATTAACTTTGATATTTGACTTACCAATGTCAATTTAAGTTCCTGTGCTCCAATATCCCTGCCAATTTTAAAAGATTTTCGCCCAAAGAATTCTCTATCAGGATAGGAGGGGTGGGCGCCGATTACTACATTATGCTTTTGAGCGCCTAAGATCATTCGACTCATAGATTCATCTGAGCCTGCATGTCCACCGCATGCAATATTAGCCGAACTGATGTACTGTAACATTTCTATTTCATCATTTGCCCACCCGGGATTATCGGCTTCTCCAAGGTCTGCATTTAAATCGATAGACTTCATAGTTCTTTTTTAATCATAATTTTCTGTTTTAAAATACTTAATCATATTTCTTTTCCGCAAACATATCCACTTGCCCAAGCCCATTGAAAATTATGGCCTCCAAGGTGCCCTGTTACATCTACTACCTCACCAATAAAATATAGTCCTGGTACATTTTTGGCCTCCATAGTTTTCGATGATAATTCTTTAGTGTCTACACCGCCTTTTGTAACCTCTGCCGTACGGAAACCTTCTGTTCCAGCCGGTTTTACGTGCCATTTATTAACCATTAATGCTAAATTTATCAGTGCTTTATCATTCATATCGGCTAACCTAATTTGTTTGATATAGCTCGTTATGTATTCCGCTAACCGTGAGGGTAAGTATTGTGAAAGCCATACTTTAGGGCTCTGCCGCGGTGATGTTTCCCGAGCTAATTTGAGCTCCTTTAATATATCTGTTTCTGGGGCTAAGTTTATATTTATGTGACTACCTGCAGTCCAATAAGAACTAATTTGCAATATAGCGGGTCCAGATAAACCCCTGTGTGTAAAAAGAAGCGCTTCATCGAATGAAATGCTTTCATTTTCCACACGGCTACCGGCGCTTACCCCAGCTAAAGTTTTCAGTGGCTCTTTAAGTGAATCTGTAAAAGTGAGAGGAACTAGTGCGGGTTCAGGGTTTATAATATTGAGACCAAAGCTTTTAGCTATTTTATACCCAAAGCTACTTGCTCCCATTTTGGGAATTGATGGTCCTCCGCATGCGATTACGACTTTATCTGCTGTAAGTGTTTGATTTGGAGTTGTGATTGCATAGCAATTATTAAACTTTTCTATGCCATTCACTTCCGTCGAAAGTCTGATTTCGTTATTATAATTGTCACACTCATTAATAAGCATATCAATGATTTGTTGACTTCTTCCATCGCAAAATAGTTGTCCTTTTGTTTTTTCATGAAAATCAATATTATATTTTTTAACCAATTGGATAAAATCTTCTGGGCTGTAACGTGAGAGTGCTGATTTCGCAAAATGCTCATTCTCAGATATAAAATTTTTGGGATTACAGTAAATGTTCGTAAAATTACAGCGCCCACCCCCAGAGATACGTATTTTCTCTGCAGGTTTATTCGCATGATCAATTATTAGAACAGACTTTCCGCGTTCTCCTGCGGTTGCTCCGCACATTAAGCCCGCGGCTCCTGCGCCAATAATGATGATATCAAAATGTGATGACATATGCGTTGTTTAATCTATTTTATTTTGATGTCGAGTGTTGCTTGATTATCTATGCTAGGCCACCTTGAAATCCTTCAGTTTCTGCTTCGTTTGTAAGTGCTATTTTTATTTTCCCTTTGCATGCCCATTGCTTACATTTTAATTTTTCTTCAAATTCGTCTAAGAATAATTGGCGCATATATGATTTATGCAAATGGTATGAAGCCCGCTCGTACCAAACATAGTTACATTGGGAGCAGCGAGCTTCTATAGGGTCATCACTTTTCATATCGAGAAGCTGAATTTTTTTCTTCCAACTCACCAGAAATCCTCTGCACGGGGTATTCGGGTGAAACTAATTTTCCCTCCAAGATTCCCGCCTGCTGGTAATTCCCAGGGCCCCATAGTTACCAGAGACTTTCCATAACGTGAATTTAAACTATCTACTGCAGTGGTTACTTTTTTCCATTTTTGTCTTTCAGAATCATCGTCAACAAAAATATCTAGTTGTCTGTTGTCTGCCTGTGTGAGATCAGCAAGTGTAACGCCAACACGCATTATTTTCATCGATGAGGGCACTTGTATTTTTGCTTTTTCCCATAAAGTATCTAATGCTTTCAAACAGGCTTGATCATCATTGGCTGCGTAGAGTTTGTGACTGGACGACCAGCTATAGTTACCTTTTTTATAGCCTTTAGTTAGGCCCATCCAGATGTAAAGTATTCCAGCGTTAAAATTTGCCCTTCGCATACGCCGTGCAGCCTTTATTAGCAAAAGCCGGGAACAATTTTTTGCGTCAATAAAATTACGCAATTTAGGCGGTAACACCCTGCCATGCCCATACATACTTCTTTCTGATTTAGTTGCTTGTATTTCGTAACCGTGGAGGGCGTACCATAACCTTTCCCCTGTAACATTTCGCCATAACTTACGCATTTGTTTTGGTTCGGTATCCATCAATTTTTTGATTGAATATATGCCTGCTTTAAAAAGCCTCTGCTCCATACGGCTTCCTATGCCGGGTATGTCGTCGAATGGTAAATTTAATAATGGTGCAGGCATTTGGTTTGGATGCCAAACGGTAACCCCGTTAGGCTTGTCCATTTTGCAAGCAATTTTTGCTAAATGGCGGTTAGCTGCGAAACCTATTGAGCATGTAATATATTTGCCGACACCCTGAGCTAATGCTATTTTTATATCCATCGCCGTTTTATAAGGATTTTTGATATCTTTTTTATCAAGTTTACAGCAAAGTTCATCTATTGATTTAACGGCTGATATTGGAATTATACTGTTAATTTCAGCTAATAGTGCATTGTGCGCTCTTCGATACAGGTCGGGGGTCTGCGGTTGTAAAATCAATTCGGGACATAAACGTTTTGCATCACTGACATTCATTACATTTTTTATACCGCGAGCTTTTGCTTCTTTAGAGCAAGCAATAATACATGTATGAGCCGTGCCGCTAAAGGGCACTATCCCAACCGGTTTTCCCCGCAGTGCGGGGCGTGCCTGTTGTTCTACGCTGGCAAAAAATCCATCGAAGTCTAGGTAGAGCCATTCTATTGTTTTGGGTTTACGCACTGTCTATTCACTCATTAAGATGAATAAATAAATAAGAACAAAAAGTGAACATGAGTCAAGTGTGATATGATTTTAACATTACATGTTTGTGGATAAACCTTTGCGAGATTTAGAAATCGTTGTTAACGATAAGTATGAAACGATTAATGATATTTATATTTTTTT
>JAQXEH010000027.1 GCA_029250925.1 Hellea sp. | reverse complement strand
TCACAATCAGCTTTTTCAAATCCTTGAGAGTAATTGTTATAATGAAAGTTTGTACTAACTTCAGATGAAACTGAATTACTAAATTGAATATCTTCAGCTTTTTGGCATTCTCTTTGTCTCGCCCCAGAAGTATTCCAACCTACCGAACCATCTCGCCAAGCATTTGATAATGTTGCCCCAACACTAAGGTTTCCATCAGTAATGCCTAGATCATTAAAATCTATTGGAGTGTTTTTACTAAATGATGAATTTTTTCTATAGAGGGTTGATGTGTTTGCTATATTTTTTAGTGTAAGTTCACTTAAATCGCATAGAGCGGTGTCAGTATCGCTGCAATCTTCCCTAGATAGTATTCCATCCTTGGAGATGAATGACCCACTTGCTTCGATACTTTCATTTCTAAACCAGCCATCCGAATTAGGCTCTGTATTATAACTGCTATAAAAATTTAAAGGAAGTTTTTCATAATCTTCGCCGCTAAAAATAATGGCTAAAGATTCTTCTGCTAAGGAAACATTTGCTCTAATCTCTTTATCAAACGTCTCTGATAAATCTTCTGAAACTTGGTTATCTATTATTTGAAGATACGGCAGAAGCTTTGCAATGTTTTGAGCAACCTCTTCTGTTACGTTATCGTTAGTCTCGTCTGCAATAAAATCACTGAGCAGTTCTGCATATGTGACGCCAAAATTTGTTTCTATTGAATTTTTGAGATCATCAATTCTCGCAGTCACCAAAGATGCCACAGCATCGCCTTCACTCTGACACCCCTGCTCTACTGTAAGATCTTCAGTTAAATCTGAATTATTCTTTGCTGTGATGATCGCTTCAGCAAAAAGAGAGGTAAAAGGAGAAATTACAATCGTATCTATACCTGCATCTTCAATTGACGGTAGGATCATCTGGTAAGCTTCTGTCACAGTTCCCAAAGTTGAATCCTCTGCTCCAACTGGGACATCTGCAACAATAGGCCTTTTTTGCAAACAAGCTAAAATATCTTCATCATCAGTTTCAATAACAAAAGAACCATCAGTATCAGTGACTGCAGTAAATTCGTTATCATCTTGCGTAAAATTAAAGTTTTGATCAACAAATATATTAGCACCTGAAATATACCCATCTATGGCATAACCATACAAAGCTGTTGATGATGTTTCAGGAGCTGGGGGTGAGGAAACTACAGGCGGCGGAGCTTCATAACTACCTCCACATGAGATGATGAACACAGAACTGAGAACTGAAGAGTATATGGTTCGCATACCTACAATTAAAATAATATTGTAGTGATTTTGTCAAGCCTTGGGTTAGTTTGGTGGAGCCTAGGGGAGTCGAACCCCTGACCTCTTCGCTGCCAGCGAAGCGCTCTACCAGCTGAGCTAAGGCCCCTTTTGGGTAATCTATATTTCTACTTCTTCAACGTCGTCATCGTCATCGCTATCATCAGGTGGAGGAAGAACATTATCATCATCATCGTCAACGAGTGCAGCGTCCTCATCTTCATCTTCATCAGTTGAGAAACCGTCAAATTCTGGCTTATCATCGTCATGTCCAGAGGAACCACCAATTACAGCTACATCGTCGCCGTCAAGTTCTAACTCTTTCGCTGCCTCTTCTTCTTCATCAATATCTTCTTCATCTACTACAGGTGCTTCTTCATCTTCACTCTCTGGAGCTAATGGGGCAATTTCTTGTGGCTCTAGCTCTGCAGGGTCAAAGCTGTGCTGACACATGGGACAAGTAGCAGGATTTCTTGTTAAATCATAAAATTTAGCTCCGCATTCTGGACAAATGCGTTTTTCTCCAAGTTCTGCTTTCTTTGCCATAGGTGACCCCATATAATTACTATTAATGTGACATATGTCACTTGCGCCAATTTTTTTGAACGCTAAAAGCGCGTATTACCGTCTCATAACGGTGAGTCAACAGACAATAAAGATAGAAATGAATTACATGCCCACAACCTCGTATAAAATGGGACCATTAAAAGGTAAAATTTTTGCACCTGGAGACAAATCAATTTCACATCGCTCTCTAATATTAGGTGCGATGGCGGATGGTGAAACGAATATCACAGGCTTACTCGAGGGGGCTGATATAATGGCTACAGCTGAAGCAATGAATAAGCTAGGAGCTGGCGTGGAGAGACTTAAAAAAGGTAAGTGGGTTATACAGGGATGCGGTGAGGCAGGATTAGTATCTCCATCAGAGCCAATTGATTGCGGAAATGCGGGAACAGGAGTTCGTCTATTAATGGGAGCTATCTCTGGTTATAATATATCCGCTACATTTAAAGGAGACACTTCATTGTCTTCGAGGCCTATGGCAAGAGTTTTAAATCCGCTTGAGCAAATGGGAATCGAGTACAATTGCGATGAAGGCGAAACACTTCCTGCCACAATTATTTCGTCCGGAAACCTCAAAGCAATAGATTATGTTTCTCCTCACGCTAGCGCACAGGTTAAATCAGCCATACTATTGGCTGGGATTAACACAACTGGAGTAACTTCAATTACAGAACATACACTATCACGTGATCATAGTGAAAATATGCTTAAAGCGTTTGGTGCAACCATAAATGTTGAAACCCAAGGCCAGGGCCAAAAAGTTAGTATTAAGGGTCCCGTTACTCTGAAAGGAACTGATATTAGCATTCCAGGTGACCCATCCTCAGCTGCATTCCCAATTATTGCAGCTATTATAACCCCTGGATCAGATATATTAGTGCAAAATGTAATGATGAACCCCACTAGGACGGGCTTATTTACAACATTAATTGAAATGGGGGCTTATCTAAGAGCTGATAATTACCGAACCTCTGGAGGCGAAATTATTGCAGACATACATGTCAAATACTCCCAACTCAATGGTGTCATTGTTCCGGAAGAACGAGCACCCTCAATGATAGACGAATACCCTATATTAGCTGTTGCCGCAGCCTATGCTAAGGGTACAACTACAATGCGAGGAATTTC
>JAQXEH010000060.1 GCA_029250925.1 Hellea sp. | reverse complement strand
TCTTCATCATATCGAACTTCTACAAATCCTGACAGAGGGAAGTCTTTTCTAAGTGGGTACCCCTCAAAACCATAATCAGTTAGTATCCTTCTTAAATCAGGGTGTTCATCAAATAGTATACCAAACATATCAAAAGCCTCTCGTTCATACCAATTAGCATTTGGAAAAATACTAGAGATGCTATGTACAGGTTCAGTTTCGTTTGTTCTGACTTTTATGCGCACCCGTGTATTATGAGACATAGAAAGCAAATGATAAACTACCTCAAACCTCCTTTCCCTTCCAGGATAATCTACTCCGCAAAGATCAATTAAGGTTGAAAATTTGCATAAAGGGTCATCTTTCAAAAATGAAATGATGTTATGTATTTCAGCTCTGCGAGCAAAAATAACAAGCTCTTCATTCTTGATATCTAGTGAATTAACTGATTCTTTGAGGTGCGTCGCTATATGTTCTTTTAGGTCTTCCATATATTATCTCTCGATATTTCCTTCACGACGAATTTTCTTCTGTAATTGAAGTATGCCATATACCAGAGCCTCTGCTGTAGGCGGGCACCCTGGAACATAAATATCAACAGGCACAATACGATCACATCCACGCACTACTGCATATGAGTAATGATAATAACCACCGCCATTAGCACAAGAGCCCATAGAAATAACGTATCTGGGATTTGGCATCTGATCGTAAACTTTTCTTAGGGCTGGTGCCATCTTGTTAGTTAAGGTGCCTGCAACTATCATAACATCTGACTGCCTTGGAGATGCACGCGGTGCAAAGCCAAACCTCTCAAGATCATACCTGGGCATTGATGCCTGCATCATCTCAACAGCACAGCAAGCCAATCCAAAAGTCATCCACATCAAGGATCCAGTTCTCGCCCAAGTGATAAGATCATCTGATGCGGCAGTAACAAAACCTCGATCAGCTAATTGATTTTTCATACCGTCAAAAAATGGATCATGTTTTTTTGGATCATAGGCAGGAGTACCCAGATCGATAGCAGAAGAACCTGAAGGCTTTAATGAGTTACTCATGGATTTACTCCCAATCCAACGCACCTAGCTTCCATGCATAGGCAAGGCCTACGGCAAGCTCGGCTAAAAAAATCATTACAACAGCCCAACCCCAAAAACCTACCTGATCTAGACTTACGGCATAAGGAAAAAGAAAAGCCACCTCTATATCAAAAATAATGAAGAGTATGGCCACTAAGTAGAAACGAACATCAAACTTCATTCGGCTATCATCAAAAGCATTGAAGCCGCATTCGTATGTAGATAATTTTTCCGTATCAGGTTGCTTCGGAGCAATGACTGCGGGTGCTATCAACAAAGCAAGGGAAAAAATAACTGCTACAGCCAGTAACATGACTACCGGCAGATATTCCAATAAAAACTCAGACATCAATGTCCTCTTTATCAATTAATGCTGCATTAGAAATAAAGAAGCAGCTGATTTCGCGGAACCTAGTCAGGAGCCACAACGAATGCAATTATTAAATTACAATATTTTTAATCAAATTTATAGACTTTTTAATGCGGCGTTTTATGCCTAATTATTTATTAAAAAATAAACGTTAATTATATCGAAACTGAGTTTTTATGCGGAGGGCTCTCCAGGCCAAATAACAATTCTTTTTATTTGCTCATCTTCAGAAACATCAGTTTCGCTGACTACTGCATTTTTTACACTCATACCTTCATCATGAATTGTAGAAGATGAACCACTAACAAGATGATGGTAATAAGGCAGCTCCTTTCCTTCGGAAATTAATCTGTAAGCACATGTTTTTGGCATCCAATGAAGTTTATCAATATTATCTTTTGTTAACGTCACGCAATCTGGAACCTTTTCACTGCGGCTTTCGTAAGATGTACACTTACAAGCCTCGGCATCAAAAAGTTTACACGCAACGTCAGTTATATAAATATCGCCAGTTTCCTCATCCTCCAATCTAATACAACAACACTTTCCGCAATTATCACAAAGGCTCTCCCATTCCCGCTTATTCATATCTTTCATTCTCTTAACGCGCCAAAATGGTTTTTCTACTTTTAGTTGTACTTTGGAATCATTATTCATTAGGCTGCCGATCATTAAATTTCATATTAAGTTAGCCTCTAAAATATGAATTATGAAAAGTTTAAGCATAAATAATAACAACATTATTAAGAAATTCACAACAAATATTGTTAATGTCACTTAGTTGGCCTTTAAATTAGTTATATGTATCACTAAATTAACACTATGAGAAAATCGAAACATTTAATCGCAAACAGTTCGGACGAAGACAAAGATCAAGCACCCGAGCAAGGTATCACTACGAAGTCACGGCCAAAAACAAAAAAACCATCAATGTTCAGAGTATTAATTCTTAATGATGATTACACGCCCATGGAGTTTGTTGTTTCCATACTAATGGGTATATTTTTAAAAACACAAGAAGAAGCAACTAAAATAATGCTTAACGTTCATCAAAACGGCATGGGCACGTGTGGCGTATATACATATGAGATTGCGGAAACAAAGGTTGCGCAGGTTATGGATGCTGCAAAAAGAGATCAACATCCATTACAATGCAGACTTGAAAAAGCATAAATAAAAATAACAAAAGGTAAAAGGTTCTAACATGGCTTCATTTTCTTCAATATTAGAAGAGACAATTCACCGGGCACTAACCCTAGCCACGGATAGAAAACACGAGCTCGCTACCTTAGAGCATTTACTGCTGGCTCTTCTGGAGGATAAGGATGCAATTGCTGTAATCACCGCCTGTGATGTTGACATTGAACCCCTCAGAGCTGATGTCAAAAATTATCTGGATGAAGACTTATCTTCTCTTCGCATCGAGGACTTTGAAGAGGCAAGACCAACAGCGGGTTTTCATAGAGTTATTCAGCGAGCAGTAATTCATGTTCAGTCATCAGGTAGAGAAGAAGTTACGGGTGCCAATGCTTTGGTCGCACTTTTTGCCGAAAGGGAAAGCCATGCTGTATACTTTCTTCAAGAAAGGGATATGACACGCTATGATGTGGTTAATTATATTAGTCACGGCATCTCAAAGTCTGGTGATTCTGTTCCCAAAAAGTCAACCGGAGGTGCTGAGGATAACGAAGAAGATGAAACAAAACAAAAAGACCCTCTACAAGAATATACAGTCAATTTAAATCAAAAAGCATCTGACGGAGATATAGACCCCCTCATAGGAAGAGATGATGAAGTTGAGAGGTGTATAATGGTTCTTTCTCGCAGAAGAAAGAACAACCCACTCTTAGTTGGAGACCCTGGTGTAGGAAAAACTGCTATTGCAGAAGGCATAGCAAGAAGGATAGTGAATAATAAAGTTCCAAATATACTCAAAAATGCTACTATTTACTCTCTCGACATGGGGGCATTACTTGCTGGCACAAGATACCGAGGTGACTTTGAAGAACGGCTAAAGCTAGTAATGAAAAAGCTTCAAGAAATTGATGACGCAGTTCTGTTTATTGATGAAATACATACAATTATTGGCGCTGGGGCCACAAGTGGTGGAGCAATGGATGCATCCAATCTTCTCAAACCAGCTCTGCAATCTGGAAAATTACGCTGCATGGGTTCCACAACTTATAAAGAATATAGACAGCACTTTGAAAAAGACAGAGCTCTATCACGACGTTTCTTGAAAATTGACGTTTCCGAACCATCCTCTGATGATGCGGTAAAAATACTTATGGGATTAAAGTCTTATTTTGAAAAGTTTCATGATATTAAATACACTAATGCAGCAATTAAGGCTTCGGTGGACCTCTCAGTCCGTCACATAACTGACAGAAAATTGCCAGATAAGGCAATCGATATAATTGATGAGGCTGGGGCAAGAACTAAACTTGTTGAAGAAAAGAGTAGGAAAAAGAAAATTGACATCAAAGAGAT